>NZ_NQLA01000132.1 GCF_002252705.1 Vulcanococcus limneticus LL | reverse complement strand
CGAAGTGCTGCCGCTGCAACTGGAGGTGCCGACCGACAATCAAGAGGGCACGACCTTGGTCATGCTGCAACCTGAAGTGGTGCAGGCGCTCCATGAGCTGTCACCGAGCCTGGCGACCTGATTGCCTTGGGCTTCCGGGCTGTCAAGCGACAGCACCAGGTGCCCAATCGCTTCGGGCAGCCCGTTCAGGCAACGCACCTGCACCACGCTTGGTCCATTGGTGCCGCTGAGGGCAAGCATCGTGCCGAAATCCAGGTCGTGGGTGAAAACGGCATAGCCGTTGGCAGTGGCCCACTGCATCAAGGCCGAATCTGGCGCCCTCGGATCGCCCACCTCGGACCAGAGCACCGCCTCATGGCCGGCGGCCCGCAACAGGGGCATCCATTCGGTCGAGAGGCTGTTGCGTTGAAACAGCCATGTCGACCAGCAGCCTGACCATCAGCTCAGGACCAGTGCCTCTTCCCGTTCTTCCAGGCGCCAGGCGGCATAGGCCAGCGCCTCATCAATGTCGGCAGGTTCCAGTTGCGGATAGGCCTGCAGGATGCGCTCGCGGCTGCTTCCACTGGCGAGTAGCCCAACGACCGTGCCCACCGTGATGCACAGCCCGCGGATGCAGGGTTTGCCGCCCATCACGACGGGAACGTGGCCGAACCGGGGAAACGCCATAGGCCAAGCGTAGGCAGAGGCAGCCGATTCGCTGTCTCAGGTGAAGGCCTCGGCAGCGCGACTGGGCTGGTGCTGCGCCAGAAACGCCTCGATCCAGTCGTGGTGACGCTTCTGCACGATCCGATCGGCGATCGTTGCGGCCTCCTCAGGGATGGAGAAGCGCTTGCGGAAGCCCTGGGTGAGGGCCTCCAGCAGGGGGCGAGGCAGCTGGCGGATGGCGCCGTGCAACGTGCGGATCGTGTCCGCATCGAGGGGGAGCAGCCCAGCATCCTGCTGGGGTGCAGGGACAGCAGCCTGATCCGGGGGCTCTGCTGCTGTCGCTGACCTTTCCTGATGCTGCGGCGCTGGCAGGGCCTGACGCGGCTGGGCCGTTGGGCGCTCCGGTGCCGCTGAGCTGGTCACCTCCCGCTGGCGCTTGTCATAGAGGGCGAGGCCAAACGGGTTCCCGAAGGTCATCAGTGCCCGCTTCATCGCGTCGGTCTCGGCTTCCTTGAGGGCTGACTCATGGGCCTGGCCTAGGTCGACGTCGATGCCGTGGCCGGCGCCGCTGCCCTCGCGGACGAGGGGCGTCAGGCAACCGTGACGTGACCCCCTTTGTCGGTCCAGTCCTTATGAGAGTGGGTGGATGTGGTCATGCTGCAACTCCCTGTTGAGCTGCCTCCAGGGGCGTACGCCCC
>NZ_NQLA01000131.1 GCF_002252705.1 Vulcanococcus limneticus LL | reverse complement strand
CTCCAGCTTCTTTTTGCCTTGTTTGCCTTCTGGCTGCAGATTCTGAGCAGCCAGCTTGTAGCTCTGAGGCGCAACAAACTGCCATCAAGCGTTGAGATAGCTGCGGCTTGATAATCACTCAGCAAGGCACCTGACTGCCAGAATCTGTATTGGCGGCAGCGGCTCCGACTTTCTCAGGAGGCCCTAGGTAGACCGTGAAGCGAAGGCTGCAGTGTAAGCAGGAATGCTTTTCATCAGCTGGGATAGCGTGCGGCGATTGGGACGCATTGTATTTGGCGCGCGCCAGATGGATGCGGCGCGACTCAAGTGCGGCCTAACGCTTGCTATCACCTGGCCGCAGTGACCTCGGGCGTCGGTTAGGAGTCCTGTGGAGACGGACCAGGTGAATGGCATTGTTAGACAGCCGTCTCCTCTTTAACAGAGAGACTGACATGCAGTTGAAGCCCGAATACGGACATAATCCCTAAAACACTTCCACGCTCGAGATTACCCCTAGAGGCGAGAGATGTATAGAGACTTTAGCACCCCAATCCAGCTTCCCCTGAAATCTGTGTGATGCCTTGTGTGCGAGCGATATCATCTCGCGCAGCGGCTACCAGCATTGGATCTCCATCCTCTAGAGCAGCTTTGAAATAGGCAGCCATGCCTTCACTCATGATGAAATGATTGGACGGATTCCAGGATTGGCCAGATAGCAGGCAGTGGCTGCGGATTGCACCTAGGGCAAAACCTCCCAGTGCAGCATGGCCTCCAAGCCAAGGGCCCGGCGCCGCGGAGGTTGGTGCAGCGCAGGCGTAGGGGCCTCAGCACCGACGGCCGTCGTTGACCGTTGCGACAGGCATTGGTCCCATCGGCGCGCCCCCGGGTAGCTCCGCCCCGCGGACAACAGACACCACTGCGCCCACCAGTCCCATGGCTGCCGCCAGCCGATAGGCCAACTGCTGGGCCCCCAGAAAGGCGTCCAGGGGCTGTCCACTCAGGCGCGCGCCCACGGCCCCGGCCAGAGCACCATCAGCGCCTGCGACTCCAAGGCCGTGGGCGAGAAGCGTGGCCGCCAATGCCGCCCCGATCGCCTGGCCGAAGTTGCGCGCCATCGAGAGGAACCCATTGGCCACACTGAGGTGCTCGGGAGGAATGGTGTTGAGGGTGGCGCTGTTGTTGGGCGGATGAAAGAGCCCGCCGCCCATGCCCAGCAGCACCAGGGGCCACACGATGGCGGCGGTGGAGGCGTCGGGACCGAGCCAGGAGCAGGGCTGCCTAAAAGTGTGATCAGGTCTTGGTGTCGGCCGTCATCACCCCTCCCAGGGCCAGCATCCCCTTGATGTCGTAGGCCAGCTCGCGAAAG
>NZ_NQLA01000019.1 GCF_002252705.1 Vulcanococcus limneticus LL | reverse complement strand
AACAAAAACCAGGTGCAGAACGCCGAGCGGCGCAGCCTGCGGCGCCTGCGCAGGCACCTCACACCCATGCTCCACCCCCTGCCAAGCCCCTGCAGGGCCGGCGGTTAGCGCACCTCACTCGGGCCCATTTGGTTGCAGCCGCCATCGTTGGCCCCACGGCAACGCGGTGCAGAGGGGTGGGCGATCCCCACCGGCAGCCCCAGCCAGCCGAATTCCAGCAGGGCGAACACCCCCAGGCTGGGGCTCATCAGGACCTGGTTGTCCAAGACAATCGAGCGGCTGTGCTGGCTCACCCAGACGGCCAGAAGCGCCAGCAGCCCAACGAGCAGGCTCTCGCGAGCGAGCGCAGCGGGAGGCCGCATGGGCCCAGGCCTGCCTCAGACGTGGTGGCCTCGGGCCCGGCCTGTTCGGGGACCCCTCCCTCGCCGCCGTTGAGACCGGCGGCCGGCGGCCCCTACGGTCGCACCAGACCACGCGAGGGCTGCCATGGCGGTGCTGGAAGAACAGGGCCAGATTCAGATCCACACCGAGAACATCTTCCCGATCATCAAGAAGGCCGTTTATTCCGGCCACGAGGTGTTCCTGCGGGAATTGGTGAGCAATGGCGTCGATGCCATCAGCAAGCGGCGCATGGCCGCCATGGCCGGCGACTGCACGGAGGGCCCTGAAGGCAGGATCCAGATCCGCATCGACCGCGAGGCCAAGACCCTCACCATCTCCGACAACGGCATCGGCATGAGCGCCGATGAGGTGAAGCGCTACATCAACCAGGTGGCCTTCTCCAGCGCCGAAGACTTCCTGGAGAAATACAAGCAGGAGAGCGACGCCATCATCGGCCACTTCGGCCTGGGCTTCTACTCCAGCTTCATGGTGGCCAAGCAGGTGGAGCTGGTGAGCCGCTCCGCCCGCGAGGGCTCCGAGGCCGTGCGCTGGAGTTGCGATGGCTCCCCCAACTTCAGCCTCGAGGGCGCCGAGCGCAGCGAGCCCGGCACCGATGTGATCCTGCACCTGATGGAGGAGGAGCTCGAATACATCGAGCCCTCCCGTATCCGCACCCTGATCACCACCTACTGCGACTTCCTGCCAGTGGAAGTGCAGCTGGAAGGTGAAACGGTGAACAGGCGCGAGGCCCCCTGGCGTAAGAGCCCGCGCGACCTCACCGACAACGACTACATCGAGCTCTACCGCTACCTCTATCCCTTCCAGGGTGACCCGTTGCTCTGGGTGCACCTCAACACCGACTACCCCTACAACCTGCAGGGCATCCTGTTCTTCCCCAAATCCACTGGCCGCGCCGACTGGGAGAAGGGCGAGATCAGGCTCTACTGCAACAACGTGTTCGTGTCGGATTCGATCAAGGAGGTGGTGCCCCGCTACCTGCTGCCCCTGCGCGGCGTGATCGATTCGCCTGACATCCCCCTGAATGTGAGCCGCTCGGCCCTGCAGACCGATCGGCGCGTGCGGTCGATCGGCGGCTTCGTGGCCAAGAAGGTGGGTGATCGGCTGAAGCAGCTGCACCGAGACGATCCGAAGCGCTACGCCGAGATCTGGGAATCCCTGGCGCCCTTCATCAAGATCGGAGCCATGGAGGATGAGAAATTCGCTGATCAGGTGGCCGATCTGGTGCTGTTCGGCACCACCGCCGCCGCCCAGGAAGGTGGCGAGGCGGAGCTGGCCAACCCCGACCCGATCCCCGGCGAGGCCGGCAGGGCCTACACCACCCTGGCGGGCTACCGCAGCCGCCTGGATGCCGCCGCCGACACGCGGGTCCTCTACTGCACCGATGAGGCCGGCCAGGCCGGCGCCCTGGCCCTGTGGAAGAGCCAGGGCGCCGAAGTGCTGCTGGCCGACACCTTCATCGACACCCAGTTCATCCCCTGGCTCGAATACCGCCACAGCGAGCTGAAGTTCCAGCGGGTGGACGCCGAGCTCGACGACTCCCTGCAGGAGCAGGAGAGCGAACTGGCAGACGCCGACGGCAAGGACAGCTCCGAAAAACTGCGGGACCTGTTCAAGGGCGCCCTGGCCAACGACAAGGTGACGATCCAGGTGCAGGCCCTCAAGGGCGACAACGCCCCGGCCGCCCTGATCCTGCTGCCGGAGCAGATGCGCCGCCTCAACGACATGGGCGCCCTGATGGAGCAGCGCCTGCCCGGCCTGCCCGACCACCACGTGCTGCTGGTGAACCGCCGGCACAAGCTCGTGGAGGGCCTGCTCAAGCTGTCCGCCGGGTCCGTGATCACCGGCGCCGGCGCCAGCTCCCCCAGCCAGCAGCTGGCGGATGACCTGAGCCGTCACCTCTATGAGACGGCGCGCCTCGCGGTGGGCGGCCTGGAGCCCAACCAGCTGGCCGGCTTCCAGCAGCGCAGCTGCGATCTGATGGGCAAGCTGATGGAGCGCGGCCTCTGATGGCTTGACGGGCTGGTTTCCACCCCTGCCGAACCCGGCGCGACGGCTGATCGCCGTCGTACTCGCCTTCTGGCTGGCCCTCGCCGGTGGCCTGGCCCTGGCCCGAGCCCGCCGTGTGACCGTGGGGGTGCTGATGCCAGCCCCCTTCGCCGATGCCACGGCGGAGCTGGTGCAGCAGTTCAACCGCGACCACCGCAGCGTTCAGATCGCGGTGAGCCGTGGCCCCCTCGACACCGAGGCCCTCTCGGACCTGGCCATCAGCAGCCTGCTGCTCGGGGATGCCCCCTACGACCTGCTGCTGATGGATGTGACCTGGACGCCGAAGTATGCGGCGGCCGGGTGGCTGGAGCCCCTGGAACCCCTGCTGGGGGATCAGGCCCTGGCCGGCATGGCCCCAGGTGCCCAGGCGGGCAACGCCTTCGCAGGCCATCTCTGGCGGCTGCCCCTGCTCGCCGACATGGGCCTGCTGTACTGGCGCACCGATCTGATGGCGGCGCCACCGCGAACCACCACTGAGCTGGAGACAATCGCCCGCGGACTGCAGCGGCGTGGCGCGGTGAGCTGGGGCTACGTGTGGCAGGGGCGCCAGTACGAGGGGCTCAGCTGCGTATTTCTGGAGGTGCTGCGGGGCTTCGGCGGGCAGTGGCTGCAGCACGACGCGGGCCAGGCCCCCCAACCGGCGCTGCAGTCACCCGAGGCGATCGCCGCCGCCAACTGGCTCAGCGGCCTGGTGCGGCAGGGCATCACCCCCCGGGCCGTGGCCACGGTGTCGGAGGCGGAAGCGCTGCAGATCTTCGGCGCGGGGGAGGCCGCCTTCATGCGCAACTGGCCCTACGCCTGGCGGGAACTGACCAGGCCCGGCAGTGCCGTGGCCGGCCGGGTGGGGGTGGCGCCCTTGGTGGCGGTTCCCGGCGAGCAGGCCGCCGCCACCCAGGGCAGCTGGGGCTTCTCCCTGCTGAAGGGCTCCCGCCACCCTCGCGAGGCGGCGGAGGTGCTGCGCTGGTTCACCAGCGAGGCGGTGGGCCGGCAGCTGGCGATCCGCTACGGCTACACCCCGGTCTGGACATCGCTGCTGGAGGACCCGAGCCTGGAGGCCGCCCTGCCCCTCCTGCCCGCGCTGCGCCAGGGCCTGCTGCACGCCGAACTGCGACCGCTCACGCCCGTCTACGCCCAGCTGAGCGATGCCCTGCAGCGCCAGCTCTCGGCCCTGCTGAGCGACGACCAGCCGGCGGCTCTGGCCATGGCACGCGCCCAGCGCCAGAGCGCCCTGATCCTGCAGGCGGCGGGGGAGACGCCATGAGCCTGCTGCTGCTGGCGCCGGCTCTCCTGCTGGTGGGGGTGGTGTTCCTCTGGCCCCTGCTGCGCTACGCCTGGCTGAGCGGCCATGCCGCCTCGGTGCTCACGGGGCTGGTGCCGCTGGCCAATGGCGGAGCCAACTGGCAGCGGCTGCTGAGTGACGGGCGCTTCTGGCAGGACACGCTGCAGACCCTGCGCTTCGCCGGCGTGTCCCTCAGCCTGGAGCTGCTGCTTGGGCTGGCGCTGGCCCTGCTGCTGCACCAGCCGCTGCGGCAGCGCGGGGCAGTGCGGGCGGCCGTGCTGCTCCCCTGGGCCCTGCCCACCACGGTGATGGCCCTGGGCTGGCGCTGGTTGCTCAACGATCCCTATGGCCCACTCAACCGCCTGATCCAGGGCTTGGGCGGCAGCCCCTACGGCTTCCTCTCCACCCCCGCCACCACCTGGCTGTTCACGGTGCTGGCGGATGTATGGAAGAGCACGCCCTTTGTGGCCCTGCTGTTGCTGGCGGGGCTGCAGACGATCCCGCCCGAGCTGGAGGAGGCCCTCCTGCTGGAGGGTGCCGGCCCGCTCCAGCGGCTGTGGCGCCTCACCCTGCCGCTGCTGGCCCCCTACCTGCTGCTCGCCGCCCTATTCCGCCTGGCCCAGGCCCTGGGGGTGTTTGATCTGATTCAGGTGCTCACCGGGGGTGGGCCGGCCAGCAGCACCGAGAGCCTGGGGCTCTATGCCTACCTCAACGGCATGCGGTTTCTCGATTTCGGCTATAGCGCCACGGTGATGCTGGGTATGTTCCTGCTGGTGCTGCTGCTGACCTCAGGGCTGCTGCTGCTCCGGCGCGGCTGGCAGGGGACGCTGCGATGAGACGCCCTCCCCACCCCCTGCTGCTGCTGGGGGCCCTGCTGTGGAGCCTGCTGCCCCTGTTGTGGCAGCTGCTCACCTCCCTGCGCACGCCGGAAGCCCTTGTAGCCCCAACACCGGCGGCCTGGCTGAGTGGCTGGACCCTGGCCAACTACCGGCAGGTGCTGCTGGGCCAACCGCCGTTCTGGCGCTACCTGCTCAACAGCGCCCTGGTGGGTGGCGCCAGCACGGGACTCACCCTGGCCCTGGCCATCCCGGCGGCCTACGGCCTGCAGCAGCAGGGGTTGCGGCTGCAGCGACTGATCACCCTGCTGTTGCTGGCGGCGGCGAAGTTCCCCTATGTACTCCTGTTTCTGGCCCTGCTGGAGCTGGCCCGTGCCCTGGGCTGGGGCAACCAGCTGCTGGCCCTGGCGGTGCCCTACGCGGGCCTGTCCCTGCCGCTGGCGGTGCTGCTGCTGCGGGCGGCCCTGGCCGATCTGCCGCCCGACCTGGAGGATGCGGCGCGGCTGGAGGGGCTGAACCTGGGGCAGCGCCTGCGGCGGGTGCTGCTGCCGCTGCTGGCACCGGCCATCGCCAGCACCGCGATCCTCGTGTTCCTGTTCAGCTGGAACGAGTACCCGATCGCCCTCACCTGGATCAGCAGGGCCGAGCTGCTCACCCTGCCCACCGCCATGGCCCGGATCGCCGGCTCCTCGGTGTATGCCGTGCCCTACGGGGCCTACGCCGCCGCCACGGTGCTGGGCAGCCTGCCTTTGCTGGCCCTTGTTCTGCTGTTCCAGCGCCAGATCGTGAGCGGCCTCACCCAGGGCTCCGTGAGGGGATGAGATGGAGACGCGGCGGCCCCAGGCTGGTGAGGCGGACGCGGCGATGAGCGGGCTGGAGCTGCAGCGGCTGTGCCGTCACCAGGCTGGGCGGGCGCTGCTGGAGGACCTGAGCCTGCAGGTCGCCCCGGGGGAGGTGCTGGCCCTGCTGGGTCCCAGCGGCTGCGGCAAGACCACCACCCTGCGGCTGCTGGCGGGCCTCGACCCGGTGAGCAGCGGCCGCATCCTGCTCAACGGGCGGGAGATCACGGCGGAGCCAGCGGGGGCCCGCCAAGTGGCGATGGTGTTCCAGAGCTACGCCCTCTACCCCCACCTCACGGTGGTGGGAAACCTGGAGCTGGGGCTGGAGGTGCGGGGTATGCCGGCGGCCCAGCGGCGCGATCGCATCGCGGCGGTGATCGACCTGCTGCAGCTGCAGGGGCTCGAGCTGCGCAGGCCGGCCCAGCTCTCGGGCGGGCAACGGCAGCGGGTGGCCCTGGCCAGGGCCCTGCTGCGCCAGCCGCAGCTGATGCTGCTGGATGAACCGATGAGCAACCTCGATGCCCAGCTGCGCGATGCCCTGCGGCCGGAGCTGAGGCAGCTGCTGCGGGGCAGCGGCCATCCGGCCATCTACGTCACCCACGACCAGCAGGAGGCCCTCGGGCTGGCCGATCGCATCGCGGTGCTGCACCAGGGGCGTCTGCAGCAACTCGGCACCCCCCACGCGCTCTACCACGATCCCGCCAACCTCTTTGTGGCGAGCTTCCTGGGGCGTCCCGCCATCAATCTGCTGGCGGCTGAGGCGGGTCGCCAGCTCGCCCTGCGACCCGAGCACCTGCAGCTGGTGAGCCAGGGAGGGCTGCCGGTGCAGCTGCGGCAGCGCGAGTGGCTGGGGGCCCAGCAACTCCTGTGGCTGGAGAGCAGCCGGGGCCCGCTCAAGCTGCTCTGTGGTGCGGACCAGACCCTTGAGGAGCCGCTCGAGGTGAGCTGGCGGGTCGATCGGGAGCTGTGGTTCGATGCCAGCTCAGGGGAGCGCTGCCGCTTGGGGCCGCTGTGAGCCCCTGGGTGATCCCCGGCGTTCGAATGGCGCACGATTGGCGTTCAGCCGGTGGTGATCTCCTGTTTGATACGATCCCCCAGTAGGCCACGGCCTGCAATGTTTTTCTTCGGTTGAAGGTCATGTCCCGGGTCTGCCAACTCACCGGCAAGCGCGCCAACAACGGCATGGCCGTCAGCCACTCCCACGTGCGCACCAAGAAGCTGCAGCAGGTGAACCTGCAGGAGCGTCGCCTCTGGTGGGCCGAGGGCAACCGTTTCATCAAGCTGCGCGTCTCCACCCGCGCCCTCAAGACCATCCAGAAGAAGGGTCTGGGTGCCTATGCCAAGGAGCTGGGCATCAACCTCGCCAAGATCTGAGCCAACGGTTCCGTCGTCTCCGGCTCCAGAGCTCTCAGACGTATCACCATGCAGCGCCGCCAGTTCCTCGGCGGCCTCACCCTGGCATCCCTGGGCCTGCTGGCGTTCGCGCCGCAGGCCCTTGCCCTTGGTGGGGTCCTGCCCGAGATCGATCACCCCGCCCCGGCCTTCGACCTCGACGGCGTGGTGCCCGAGGGCAGCGCCGTGCGCCAGGCCCATCGCGCCCTGGGCGACTTCGCCGGTCAGTGGCTGGTGCTCTATTTCTATCCGCGCGACTTCACAGGGGGCTGCACCCTGGAGGCCCGGGGCTTCCAGAAGGATCTGGCGGCCTTCCGGCGCCGCGGCGCCACCGTGGTCGGCATCAGCGCCGATGACCCGGACTCCCACGCCTCCTTCTGCGGCAGCGAGGATCTCGCCTTCCCCCTCCTCTCTGATCCAGGGGGCACTGTGAGCCAGCGCTACGGCTCCTGGATCGCCCCCTTTTCCCAGCGCCACACCTTTCTGATCGATCCGGAGGGGGTGCTGCGGGCCCGCTGGGTGGCGGTGCGGCCCACGGGCCACAGCCAGGAGGTGCTCACTGAGCTGGAGCGGCTTCAGGCGAGCCGGGCATCGCTCGGCTGAGCTGGGGGTGCCCCGGACGGGGCCGGGCGGAAGCGCATCCACCAGCCAGCCGCCGGACCCTCCACCTGCCAGCGCGGCAGCCAGTGGCGCCAGCTGTAGGCCACGGCCCGGCCGCCGCTACCCACCTGCAGGTAGCCGCCGTTGCGGTTGTCGAGTTCGCCGTAGGGATCGTTGAACACGCCGAAACCCGGCTTGTAGCCCACCGCCAGGATCCAGTGGCCACCACCCCGCGGGGCCGAGGAGGGGCCGTGGTGCAGAAAGCCGGTCGCCGCCGGAAAGCCCCCCTCCAGTTCCTCCAGCAGCTGGTCCTGGGTGCCATCGGTGCGGAAGCTGGCGACCACGCCGAAATCGGCGCAGGCGGCGATCTGCGCCTCTGGGGATGTTGTGTCGCCGTAGCGCTGCACGGTGCGCAGGTACGCGTCGTCGGCATTGGGGCCGAGCAGCGCCTTGGGCTGCAGGTATTTCACCGCCATGGCGCAGGTGGAGGAGAAACACATGCGCAGGGCCTGGCCCGGCAGTTGGCTGTCGGTCTGGACGTAGTACTGCCGCACCGGCAGCACCAGACTCTGGGTGGAGAGGGTCATGGGGAGCCAGCCTCCACACCTGATAGCACCGCCCAGGGCGAAGCGACAGCAGGATCCATAGACCCACATCAACGGCGCCAGGGCGTCTGGAGGTGCCGGACGGCGACCAGCCTCACTCCCAGCCGGCCAGGACCACCTTGCCCACGCTGGTGTGGCTCTCCATCAGGAGGTGAGCGCGGCGCAGGTTGTCGGCGGTGATCGCTCCGAGCTGCTGGTTCGCGGTGCTCCGGATCTGACCGGCATCCACCAGCGCGGCCACGCGAGCCAGCAGGGCTCCCTGCTCGGCCATATCGGCGGTATGGAACAGCGAGCGGGTGAACATCAACTCCCAGTGCAGGGAGAGGCTCTTGCGCTTGAGCGCCAGCACATTGAGGGCCTCGGGGGCCGGATCGTCGATCAGGGCCAGGGCGCCCTGGGGGGCCAGCACCTCCACCAGCTGGGGGAAGTGCTGATCGGTGTGGGTGAGGCTGATGACCCGCTCTACCGCCGCGATGTCCAGGGCCTGGAGCTGGGGGGCCAGGCCCTGGTGGTGGTCGATCACGTGGTCGCAGCCGAGCTCCCGCAGCCAGGCCTTGCTCTCGGGCCGCGACGCCGTGCCCACCAGGGTGAGGCCGGTGAGCCGGCGGGCCAGCTGCACCAGGATCGAACCCACGCCGCCGGCGGCCCCCACAACCAGCAGGGACTCGCCCCGGTGGGCCTCGGGTCCCTGGGCGAGCCGCAGGCGATCGAACAGCAGTTCCCAGGCCGTGATCGCCGTGAGCGGCAGGGCCGCCGCCTCGGCCGCCGTCAGCGAGGCCGGACGCCGCGCCACCAGCCGTTCATCCACCAGCTGCAGCTCGGCGTTGCAGCCCGGCCGGTCCAGGGCACCGGCATACCAGACGCGATCGCCCACCTGGAAGCCCTGCACCGCCGGGCCCACGGCCTCCACCGTGCCGGCCGCATCCCAGCCCAGCACCTTCCACGTGCCAGAGGCGGGTGTATCGCGGCGCCGCACCTTGGCATCGACCGGGTTCACGGCAATCGCCTCCACCCGCACCAGCAGATCGCGGGGCCCAGGCGTGGGGTCAGGCAGCTCGATGGCGAGCAGGCAGAGCGGATCCTGCACGGACCGCGACTGCTGGTAGCCGATGGCGCGCATGGTCAATCCAGAAGCAGGGTGAGCAGGTCGCGGTGCACCGCCGTGGCGGCCCGCTGGGCGGCGATCGCAGCGGGGCCGATGGGCTGATCGAGGCTGCTGGCCCAACTGGCCGCCAACGCCTCGGCGCTGGGCTCAGCTTCGGCCAGGTCGCAGCAGGGGGCACCGAAGCCGGTGGCGGCGGCGCGCACCTTGGGGTCATAGCTCAGGGCCGCCACCGGCGCCCCCGAGAGGGCCGCCAGGATCAGGGCGTGCAGGCGCATGGCCAGCACCAGGCCGGCGCTGCCGAACACCGCCATGGCCTCGCTGGGCTGGTGTGCCTCCACCTGGCGGCTGCGGCGGGCCAGCCCCTCGCCCACCAGACCCTCTGCCAGCAGGCGGGAGTAGAGGCCGGTGTCCTGCTCGCGGTGGAACGGCAGCCAGAGCACCTCGCGCTGCCCCAGCTCCGCCAGCTGCTCCAGGGCCTGCAGGTAGGGCCGCCAGGCCGCGCCATTCAGCAGGGGCGTAGGCCGCCAGCACACCACGATCGGCCCGCCCTCCCCCAGCCAGTGCTGGGGTTCCAGTGACCAGACCGGATCACTCCCCACCGGCGCCCGCCGCCCCAGGCCCACCGCCAGCTGCGCCGACTCTGGATCCCGCCAGGTGATCCCCTGGGCCAGGGGCAGCAGGGCCCGAACAAGGGCGCGACTGCGGCGTCGCTTCAGGGGGCCCAGCCCCTGGCCCCAGAGCAGCACGGGCTTGCCCTGCAACCGGGCCGCGGCGATCAGGGCCGCGTAGTAGACGAGGCTGAGGAAGCTGGTGGCGTCCTGCAGCAGGCTGCCGCCGCCCAAGACCAGGGCCCCGCAGCCGGCCAGGGCCGCCAGCACGGCCCGGGGGCTGCGGCGATCCACCGTGGCAACGCCGAAGCGCTCGCGCACCTCCGCCTGGTCATGGGCGGTCACCAGCGGGGTGAGCTGGGGCGGCAGCTGGTGGAGCAGGGCCGTGAGCAGGGCGTCATCGCCCAGGTTGTGCTCGCCGTAGTAGCCGCAGAGCAGCACGGGTTGAGGCCCGTCGTCCCGGAGGTCCCCAACCCCTGCCAAAGCGTCGATGCCGCACCGGCCGAGCCTACGGCTGCTGCGGGGCGGCGCAGGGCAGGGGGTGTCGCGTGGCCGGATCGTCCGACCAGGCCAGGTAGGCGCTGCCGCGGACCGAACGGGTCAGCGGCCGGGCGGGGGGAACGCTGGGGTTGCTGGGATAGCGGCGGCCGTCGAAGGGCAGCAGGGCGTAGTAGCCGTGGGCGGCATCCAGCCGCACGCGGCTGATCAGGTCGCGCCAGCCATGGTGGCGCCCCTCGCCCACGATCAGGGGATCCCGGAACAGGGTCATGCGGCTCACCAGCTCGAGATCCCCCTGGCGCTCGCGGAAGATCAGCAGCGGACAGCCGCCGGTGCCGCAGTCCAGCGGGCCCAGGAGCGTCGCCACGACTTCCGGGCGGCCATCCCCGTTGAGGTCGACGCGGTTGTAGGCGTAGCGCGTCTCCTGGCCGGGCTGACGAGCTGCGAGGCAGGAACGCTCGATCAGGCGGCCCTGGGCCTGCCGCCATTCAGCCGAACCAGGATCGGGGCCATGGCCTTGGCCATCGTCCACCCGCACCGGATAGAGGACCTGCCGCAGGGCCGCCTCCAGGGGCCTGTCGGGGCTTGGATGCGGCGGCACCGAGCCCAGCACGATCGGGGCCGCTTGAGCCTGGGGCGGGCCCGTGGGCACGGGCGGACCGGCCTGGGCGGGGAGGGCCAGCAACCCGGGGACGATCCAGCCTGCAAGCCGGACTCCTGCTGCCCCCCTGCCCGGCCGGATCGGGCCACTACGGCCTGCGGGTGGGGGAAGCGAGGGGCGGTGGGTGGTGAGCATGGCCCCAGGAGCCTGTGAAGGCAGCGTTGATCGTTGGTTCCGTACTAGCTCAGATCAGCAGCGGCACCGCGTCATGGGGCCGGCAGCACCGCCGCAGAGGCTCCGGCCAGGGCGATGCCCTCCCGCTGCAGCCGCGTGACCAAACGGGCCAGCAGCTCGCGCTGGCAAGCCCACTGCCGACCGGTGCGGGTGGTGAGCATCACGCTCACCTGAATGCCGAGCGGCCCCACGCCGTTGACACCCCGCAGCTGCGGTGGAGCCATCTGTTCGAGGCTCCAGAGCGGATCACTGGCGAACAGCTCCAGCTCAGCGCGAATCAGCGCCAGGGCGCCCGGCAGGTCCGCGTTGGTGACCGCCAGGGGCAGCACCACATCGATACCGGAGCGGATCTTGGTGTGGTTCACCAGGTGCTGACAGCTGCTGTTCTGCACCACCACCACCCGTTGGTCCGCTGCCCGCAGCACGGTCACCAGCAGCCCCACGTCCACCACATCCCCCTCCAGCCCGTCGATCTCCACCCAGTCGCCCACGGCGTAGTGGTCGTCGACGAGCACCACCAGACCCGCCACGAAATCCCGCAGCAGGCCCTGGAAGGCGATCGCCAGGCCGCCCAACAGGGCACCACCGGCCAGCACGGCGTTGAAGGAGAGCTCGCTGATGCCGGGTATGTCGGCCAGCACCAGGATCACCAGCATGGCGATGCAGCCCAGGTCGATCAGGCGCTGGCTGGCCTGCACCAGGTTGCGGTAGCGCTGGTCGCGTCGGGCCCGCTCCTCGAACGGCACGCGCAGGCTGCTCACCCACTGACGCAGCACGAAGGCGGCCAGGAGCCGCAGCAGGAAGGCCACCAGGCCCAGCAGCAGCAGCTTGAACAACACGGCGATGGGCTGCATCAACAGGGCCATGCCCAGGGGGATCTGGCCTGGGATGGCCGTCACCCCGAGGGCCAGCATCATCACCAGCTGCACCAGCACCGCCAGGAACAGCAGCCGGCCCAGCAGCATCAGCAGCTGGGGCCGCAGCCCCTGCAGATCGGCGGCCGTCTGGGCGCTCTGCTGCCGTGCCCGCAGCCGGGCCCGCAGGTGCGACCAGCCCCAGAAACTGAGGCCCATTGACAGGGCCAGGAACAGCTCCGCCGCCAGCGTGGCCTGGAGCCGTATCGCCAGCTGATCGGGCTGCATGGTCAGCCGGGCGTGGCGCAAGCGCCGCTGCAGCAGCTGGCGCCAGCGGCCGGCCAGGGCCGTCGGCGTCTGACCATGCAGCCGGGCATCCGCGGCCGTCACGGTGAGCAGCGGCAGCGCTTCAGGGCGCCCCTTGAGGCGCGCCTCCAGCACCGGCGGTCCAGGGGCCGACTGCGTAACGACCACCCTGAGGTCCTGGGGCGTGCCGAGCACGTTCCAGGGATCCCCCGTGCAGAGCCGGTCCGGCCCCCCCAGCACCAGGGTCTCCAGCACCGCCTCGGCCACGGCCTCGCCGCCGCTGCAGAGGGTTTGGGGCCTGTAGAGCAGGCTCAGGTTGCCCTCGATCACCGATGCCCGCCGCCGGGCATCGGGACTGCCCTCACCGGGGCCCACCACCGGCGAGGCCACGCTGATGGCCGGAATTCCCAGGATCCGCACCGGTGCCACGTCGTAACTGCCGGCGAGGCGTTCCGCCGGGTCCGGCGGGGCCGTGGGAGCCGACGCCGGGTCGCTGGCCCAGGCCGCTGGCAGCAGCAGGCAGCTCAGGGCCAGCAGAAGGGGCAGGTACCAGGGCCTGCGCATCGGCGAAACGAATGATCGTGAGGGCACTCTGGTGCCGCGACGCTGCCGCCATCGCCGGCCCTGGCGGGGCCACCGTGCCTCAGGACCCCTCAGAGCGGCAGGGTGATCGGCGCCACCGGCTCGATCTGGGGATGCTCGCCGCCGCACTGGTTGCTGCGCAGGATGAGGGCGCTGGCGCCGGCCTCCAGGAAGGTCCACACCACCGTTTCACTGGCCAGGCGCGGCAGCAGCATGCGCCAGCTGCCGAGGCCCCGCAGCAGGTTGTCGAGCGGGCGATCCTCCAGGCTGCTGCCCAGCACTGCGGCATTGCGCTGCCAATCCGGCCGCAATCCGGCGAAGGGCAGCAGCTGGTGGCGCAGACGCCGCTCCAGCCGCAGCAGCGCCCGCAGCCGCTCGGCCTGCTCCCGATCGGCCTGCTCCCAGGCCCGCAGGGCCGCCGGATCCTGGTGGGCGATCTCCTGCTGCAGCGCGCGGATGGCGGCAAACAGGGCCTGGTTGGAATCCTGGGCGCAGTTGTTGGCCGGACCCACGAAGGTGGCGCCGGTGCCATCGCCCACCCGATAGCGGGCCATCATCGCCGTGAGCTGGTGATCGAAGCCATCGAGGGGGGAACGGCTGTGGTCGCCGATGCGGTAGGAGCCGGTGAAGGGCGGGTAGCGCAGCAGGATGTCGGCCACGGGGCGGGTGCCGAGCCAGCCCCACTGGCGATCGCCGAGGTAGCGCCAGTCGTCGTGGCGGCCGGCGATCAGGCCATCGGGGTTGTGGGCGTACACCTGGCGGTAGGCCAGCTGGATCGCCGGCTCACCCGCCAGGGGCTCCGCCACCACCTCGGCGATGCCGTAGGCGAAGTGGCCCACACAGGGGCCGTGCTGCAGCGCCTGCTCCCGCTGCTCGCCGCCGATACCGCCGAACACATGCACCACCAGCAGCCGCTCGCCGAGCTGCCAGCCCGACGGCAGGGTGGGGGTCGCTGCTGAGGCCAGCGCTGGGCCCGGCGCTGGGGCCGCCAAGGAGGCCGCCGCCAGGGGCTGCAGCGACACCAGGGCGCTGAAGGCCGTCCCCGGCTCCAGGGCATCCCAAAGCTCCCGCTTGAGCAGGCGCCGGGCCGCCTGTCGGCCCGTCACGACCCGATCCGGCAGTAGGCGGCGCAGGCGGCGCGGGACCAGGGACTGCACCACGAACGCCCCGGCCCCATCGGGCACCCCGCTCACCAGCCAACCCTCGGCATTCAGCGCGGAGCGCTCGATGCCCTCGGCGGTGGCCGGCAGGATCCCCTCGCCGTTGGCGATCGGCATGGGCAGCCGCAGCCGCAGGTCCGCCAGGTCGCGGAAGGCAGCACGCTGCGGCTCGTAGCTGGCGGCGCTCCAGAGGTCTCCACCCAGGGGCTGGCGGAACTGCACCAGGGCCAGGGCCAGGCCCGTGGTCTGCACCGGCTCGGCCTCGATCCGCAGCAGCCGGCCGTCCTCCAGCACCTCCACCGGCTCGGGCAGCCGCACCAGCACGTCGTCGTCGGGGCGGCTGCCAGCCAGGGATTCCAGCGGCGAGACGCGGCGCCAGTGGTCCAGCCGCAGCGGGTGCACCAGTCCCTGACCGGCGCTCCAGCGGGCCTCGGGGCTGAGGTTCACGTCCTGCACCACCGCTCCCAGGCGCGGGTCCTGCCACTCCAGCTGGCAGGTGCGGCTCACCAGGTGGCGCCAGGGCTCCGGGGCCGCGAACACCTCGAAGCCCACCCGGCCGCCGTCCCGCTGCTCCGGCTCCGGCAGCCGCAGCCGGCCGATCCAGCCCGCCAGGGGCCGGAAACCGGGAGCCGGTGGGGGAGCGGAGTCACGGCCCACGTCGAGGTGGTGCCAGCCGTTGGCCCGGAAGCGATCGACGTTGCTCGGGGCCTGCTCCGGCAGGGCAGTGGCGGGGTCCCGATCCAGGAGGATCGCCGCCACCTGGTCCACGGTCTGGTCCATGGCGCTGCGGCCATCGGGCAGCAGGAAGGCGGCATCCATCAGGCCGCCCGGCAGGGCATGGCCCACCGGCCCCATAGAGCGGATCGTCACCTTGCCCCGCCGGCGGGCCCGGTTCCAGTAGCTGAGCACCTGCCAGCGCCAGCGCCGCGGGAACAGCAGCGGCCCCAGCCGGGCCACCGGATCCCGATCCCCCAGCAGGTGATAGAGGTGCTCGGCCTCCAGGATGTGGGTGTTGCCCGCGAACACCCCGCCCAGGGAGATCACCTCGATCGGGGCCCGCAGGCTGCGACGCAGGTGGGGCAGCGCCCCCAGGGCGATCTGGCCGCCTCCGCTGAAGCCCAGCAGGGTCACGGGAATGCCGCTCTCCAGGGGGTAACCGTGGGCCAGCAGGCTGTCGGCGATCACCTGGGCCATGCCCTGGTTGTAGATGGGGCCGTAGCGCTGGTCGGCCGACACCGCCACCACCGTGACGTTGCGCAGGTTGATCAGGGCGCCGAGCAGGGCACGGGGATCGCGCAGCCGCAGGCGATCGACCCAGCGCCAGAAGCCCGCCAGCCAGCTGCCCTCGGTGAGCGGCACGTTGCGCACCGAATAGGGCATCAGACCCCGCAGGATGGCGATGTCATCCGGCAGACGCAGCGCCAGACGCCGCAGGAAGTCCTCCCCTTCCGGCAGGGCATCGCCGGAAGCCTGGCCGATGCCATCGAGATACACCACGAAGCGGCTGAGGGGCCGATCGCGAGCCACGGGGGCCGCCAGCGACCCGGCCGGGGTGCCGGTCTCGAGAGGTTGATCACCCTCCCAGCCGGCCCACCAGCCCAGGGCTTCCAGCGGCGCGAAGAAGAGGGCGATCAGCACCAGCAGCAGGGCGATCAGGCCCAGGTCCAGGGCCAGCCCGAAGGAGCGGCGCAGGCCGGCGTAGGCCAGGTGCAGCAACGCCCCGGTGCCCGGCACCAGCACCAGTCCCACCAGGACCAGGAGCAGCCAGAGACGTTGGCGTGGCGAGATGGACGGACGGCGCACGGCAGACGGATCTCAGGTGGGGGGGCGTGGCGGAGGAGAGCACGTCAGCGGCGGCCGCGGGGTCCGGCCCGCAGCAGCTCCTGCAGCCGCGCGCCGTCGCTGACGATCGTCACGCCGGCGGCCCAGTCCTGCAGGCGGCGACCCAGGGCCATCACCGGCTGGCCGGCGCTGCGCTGCAGGGCGTGCATGGCCAACCAGCCGCTCAGCAGGCACCAGAAGGCCCCCCAGGCCGAGAGGCCAGTGGCGGTCACCAGCCCCAGCACGAACAGCACGGCGGTCCAGAGGGAGAGCAGGGTGAGCCAGGGCACCCCCAGGTAAGGGAGGGCGCCGAGGAAGGCCAGCAGCTGGGGGGTGTGGGCCAGGCCGAGGGCCCGCACCACCGCCGCCAGCGGCACGGCCACACCGAACAGCAGCCTCGCGGCCAGCCAGGTGCTCAGTGCCCACGCCAGGAAGCCGCAGCCAAACAGCAGCGCCTCCACCAGCAGGCTGAGGACGAAACGCTGGGGCCTCACCCGGTTCACGAACAGCACGAAGGCCTCGCCCACCCCCTGGGAGAGGCCCGCCAGCACCGCCACCCACACCGCCATGGCGGTGCCGGGCGCCACGGTCTCCAGCCGCTGGAAATCCCCCGGCTGGAAGCTGAAGGCGGCGTGGATCAGCTGGGCGATGCCGGTCATGGCGGTCCTACCCGGACCCCATCGTTGTACTGGCGGCATGGGACCCTGCCCACGGCGACCGTGCCGGAGGACTCAGCGCCCGCCCCCGGGCCCGCGCTGCCTACATTGAGCGCCATCGCGTTGGGGTTCAGGCCCTGCCGCACGGTCTGAGCCCAACGCTCTGGGCCACATGCTCTGAGCCGATGCACGCCCTCTCCCTGCCCACCTGGTGGATCCACGTCACCTCGGTACTCGAGTGGGCCCTGGCGATGCTGCTGGTGCAGCGCTGGGGCCAGCGCCGCGGCGAACGGATCTGGAGCTGGGTGGCCCTGGCGATGCTGCCGGCCCTGGTGAGCGCCATGTGCGCCTGCACCTGGCACCTGTTCGACAACCCTGACGGGCTGCGGGGGCTGGTGGTGCTCCAGGCCGGCACCACCCTGCTCGGCAACATCGCCCTGGCGGCAGTGGCCTTCGTGATCTGGCGCCAGAGCCGCAGCCCCCGCCACGACGCGCCGCCAGTCCAGGACCTCCCGTCCGCATGAGCGCCGGCGCCTTCCTCGACGGGCTGGCCGGTTTCGATCCGGCCCCCCTGTTCGTGCTCTCCCTGGTGCCCTATCTGGCCTTCCTGTGGTGGGGCTGGCGCAGCCACCGCTTCCCGCCGCTCGCGCTCTTGGGTTTCGCCATGACGCTGGTGTTCGTGGCGGCCACGATCGTGGCCGCGGTGCTGGCCCAGGTCAACTACGGCCGCCAGCTAGCCGATGTGGATCACCTGCACGGGGCCGCCGAGTCGCTGCTGACCCTGAGCAACCTGCTGGTGCTCGCCGGCTTCAGCCAGGGCGGCAAGTCGGGGCGATGAGCCGCCATCAGCCCCAGCGCAGGGGCGTTCTCCAGGCCGCGCTGGCGCTGGCGGTGCTGCTGCTGGCATGGCTGCTGCTGATCGTGCCGCTCGCCGGCCAGCCTGGTGCCGCCGCTCCACCGCCGGTGCTGCGGGTGGGCGTCCTGAGCGGCTCCGCCCCCTGCTCCGACCACAGGGGCAACCGCTGGAGCGGCAGCGCGGTGGAACTCTGGAACCGCCTGGCCATCGAAGAGAGCCTGCCCTTCATCTTTGAGCCCCGCGACAGCGCCAGAAGCCTGCTGGCGGCGGCCGCCGCCGGCGAGGTGGATGTGGGCGTGGGCTGCCTGAACGTGACGCCGGAGCGGATCGGCCGCTACCGCTTCAGCCTGCCCTTCCAGGAGATGGGGCTGGCGGTGCTGGTGAAACGCGACCGGCTGGAGCTGGGCCAGGCCGTGCTGCGCTCGCTGCTGGCACCCGATCTGCTGCGTCTGCTCGGCGGCTACCTGGTGGCGATCGGCCTGGTGAGCGGGCTGCTGTGGGTGGTGGAGGGCCCGCAGCGCCTGCGGGATGGCCAGGGCCAACGGCGCGGCTTCGCCAAGGTGTTCCAGATCCTGGCCACCGGCCCCGGCACCAACACCATCGCCAGCACCACCCGCGGCCACGGGCTGGTGATCGTGAGCTACCTGGTTCGCATCGTCACCGCCTCGCTGCTGGTGAGCTACATCACGATCAACGTGGTGCAGGAGCCGCGGGCTAGCGGCGTCCGACCGATCCGCAGCCTCCAGGAGCTGGCCGGCCAGCGCGTCGCGGCTCGCCCGGGCAGCGTAAGCAGCGCCACCCTGGAGCGACTCAATGCCACCGGCATGGCCGAGCCGATCACGGTCGTGCCGTTGCCGCGGGTGGAGCAGGCCCTGCAGCTGCTGGCCGACGACCGGGCCGATGCCGTGCTGGCCGACGACCAACAGCTGGAGTATCTGCTGCGGCACTCCGGCAACCGCCAGTTTGAGCTGGTGCTTCGCAACCAGCAAAGCGAATCCCAGGCCTTCGTGCTGTCACCCCAGCTGGATCGGGCCACTGAAGCCCGCATTGATCACGCCATCAGCCGGTTGAAGCAGCAGGGCGTGGTCGCGGCCCTGCGCCGGGAGGCGATGAACAAGTCTTAAGCGGGCGGGGTAGCCGGTGACCGATGCCCAGAAGATGGGGCGTCGCCTTGAATCCGATGCTCCCCACCCTGCTGGCTATCGCTCCCGCTGCGGTCACCTGGTCCCCGAAGGTGGGCCTGGTGATGATCATCTCGAACGTGATCGCCATCGCCGTCGGCAAAGCCACGATCCAACAGCCCAACGTCGGCGCCAAGCTCCCCAACGACGCCTTCTTCGGCGGCCTCAGCCACGCCTCCCTGCTGGCCACCACCAGCCTGGGCCACATCCTGGGCATCGGCACCATCCTGGGCCTGGCCTCCCGCGGCGTGCTCTGAGCAGCAGCGACGCCATAGCGCTCGGGCGGGGGTTCTGCACCCCCGCCTTTTTCGTGCGTTCCTTGTGATGCTGAGCGTCAGCGACGCCAGCCCAGCAGGTAGGGCAGGGCGCGCAAGCCGTAGCGCTCAAAGCGGTAGTCGAACAACAGGGCCGAAAGATCCTCGGCGCTGTGCTGCTGCTCCAGCCCCATCAGCAACCGCTCCAGGCGCCGGTCCGCCCGCGGCCCCTCCAGGCCGAGCCAGGTGCGCCGCGCCAGCCGACCACTGAGGCCCCAGCGCCAGCCCAGCTCCCGCCGCAGCCGGCCCGGATAGGTCCTCAGCCGCTCCGGCTCGCCATTCAGGGCCTGCAGCAGCACGGAGGCGAGCACCCGGGCACTGGCCATCGCATGGCGGATGCCCTCGCCCCCCAGCAGGTTGGCGGTGCTCACCGCATCGCCCAGACCGATCAGCTGACCCCGCTGGTGGGGCTCGCGGCGCCGCACCGTGCTGCGGATCAGGCCGCCGTGGCGGTCCAGCACCCTCGCCCCGGCCAGGCCCGTGCGGGCCAGGGTGGCCTCCAGCCAGGGCCCCAGGGGCGGCTGCTGGCGCCGTCCAGCCAGCGGCGGTCCCGCAGTCGCGCCAGCGTCGTCATTGAGGCGACAGACCCCCAGCTTGAGCTGGCCGGGCTGCATCGGAAACACCCAGCCATAGCCCTGGGGCATCCAGTCACTGCCCATCAGGAAGGTGAGCTGATCGCTCCATGGGCGCCAGCGCTCCAGGGGAATCTCCAGCAGCCACTCGGCGCCCAGCCCGCTCACCAGGGGATCGGAGCAGCTGGCCGGCGGATCCCCCAGCAGCCCCCGCTGCTGACCTGTGGCATCCACCACCCAGCGGCTTGTGAGCCAGCACTCCTCGCCCCCGGGCCCCCGCAGACGGGTCCGGACCATCCCACCCGGCTGCTGCACCGCCAGGGCGCGCCAGCCCAGGGCGATCTGGGCCCCGAAGCCCTGGGCCTGGCCCGCCAGCCAGCGGCGCAGGGCCGCGAAATCCAGCACGGCCCCCAGGGGGCGACCATCGCTGGCCCGCCAGTGGCGATCGGCCGGCCCAGGCCCCAGTAAACGCCAGCCGGTCCAGCGGTGCGCCACCACCTCTGCGGGGATCTCAAACCGCTCCAGGGCAGCCAGGGGAAGCGCCGCACTGCTGAAGGCCGCCCGCGCCAGGTCCGGCAGGGCCTCCACCACAAGCACATCCACGCCGCGGCGGGCCAGTAGCCGCGCCAGCTCGGCCCCAGCGGGGCCACAGCCGGCGATCAGCACGTCGCAGCGCTGAGGGAGCAGGGCAGCTGCGGGCGGCCTCAGACGCCGACCGGACGGCGCTGCAGGGCCGAGCCGAAACGCTGCAGGATTCGATCCGCCATCTGCGGTGGTGTCAGCCCCAGGGCCTGTTTGCTCTGGTCAGGGCTGGCGTGGTCCACCAGCACGTCGGGGATGCCGATGCGGAACACCGGCACCAGCACGTCGTGGTCGTTGAGGGCTTCCACCACGGCGGCGCCGAAGCCACCGGCCAGGGCACCCTCCTCCATCGTCACCACCCGGCCGATGCGCTGGGCCAGCGGGCCGATCAGGGCCTCATCCAGGGGTCGCAGGAAGCGGGCATTGACGACGGCGGCGCGCACCCCCTGCTCCTGCAGCAGGCCGGCGGTGGCCATGGCCGGGGCCACCATGGCGCCGTAGGCCACGATCAGCAGGTCATCGCCGTCGGTGAGCAGCTCACCTCGGCCAATCTCCAGGGGTTCCCAGCCCTCCTCAATGAGCGGAACGCCCTCACCCTCACCGCGCGGGATGCGCAGGGCGCAGGGGCCGCTGTGGTGGATCGAGGTCACCAGCATGCGCTGCAGCTCCGCCTCGTCCTTGGGGGCCATCACCGTGAAGTTGGGGATGGCACGGAAATAGCTGATGTCGTACTGGCCCTGGTGGGTGGGGCCATCGGCCCCCACGATGCCGGCCCGATCCATCACGAACGTCACGGGCAGGTTCTGGATGCCCACGTCGTGGATCAGCTGGTCGAAGGCACGCTGCAGGAAGGTGCTGTAGATCGCCACAACGGGCCGCAGCCCCTCGCAGGCCATGCCGGCCGCCATGGTCACGGCGTGCTGCTCGGCAATACCCACATCGAAATACTGATGGGGGCGGGCCTTCTCCAACAGGTCCAGGCCGGTGCCAGTGGCCATGGCGGCGGTGATGCCCACCACGCGGGGGTCCTGCTCGCAGATGGTCACCAGGGTCTGGCCGAAGACCTTGGAATAGCTGGGGGGCTTGGGCTTGCTGGAGGGGTAGGCCTTGCCGGTGGCCAGGTCGAAGGCGCTCTGGGCGTGGTAGCCCACCTGGTCTTCCTCGGCATAGGCGTAGCCCTTGCCCTTGGTGGTGGCCACATGCACCAGCACCGGCCCCGGCGTGCCGTGGGCCTGCTCGAAGGTGCGCACCATCTCGGCGATGTTGTGGCCATCCACCGGTCCGATGTAGGTGAAGCCCAGCTCCTCGAACACGGCGCCCAGCTTGGGCACCGCCAGGCGCTTCATGCTCTCTTTGAGGGTCTTGAGCTCACTGGGCAGCTCGCCGTGCAGGAAGGGCAGGTGCTTGATCGCCTCCTCGGCGTTGTCCTGCAGGAACTGCAGCGGCTTGCTGTGCCGCATGCGGTTGAGGTGGGTCGAGAGGGCCCCCACCGGTGGACTGATCGACATGTCGTTGTCGTTCAGCACCACCAGCAGGTTGGTCTTGGGCAGGTGGCCGGCGTGGTTGATCGCCTCCAGGGCCATGCCGCCGGTGAGGGCGCCATCGCCGATCACCGCCACGCATTTGAAGTGCTCGCCGCGCTGGTCCCGGGCCAGGGCCATGCCCAGGGCCGCCGAGATCGAGGTGGAGGCGTGGCCGGCGCCGAAGTGGTCGAAGCGGCTCTCACAGCGCTTGAGGTAACCGGCGACCCCACCCTGCTGGCGCAGGCTGTCGAAGCTGTTGTAGCGGCCAGTCACCAGCTTGTGGGGATAGGCCTGGTGTCCCACGTCCCACACGACCCGGTCCCGGTCGAGGTCGAGGGTCTGGTACAGGGCCAGGGTCAGCTCCACGACGCCCAGGCCGGGGCCCAGGTGGCCGCCGCTGGTGCTCACCACCTCCAGGTGGCGCTCGCGGATCTGCCGGGCGATGCCCTCGAGCTCGGCGGTGCTCAGGCCATGCAGCTGATTCGGATGATTCAGCTCGCTGAGATGCATGCCCCACGCCTTCATTGGGGTTCAATCTACGCGCTGCAGCCCGGGAGCTGGCGCCCGGCGCCATGCTCCGTCAAGCGCTTGGCACACTGGTCCCATCGGCGCGACGGCAGGGGAGATTCGGATGGGGAGCGGCGATCAGCAGCCGGTGACGGACCAGTCCAGTCCCCAAGGGGCTGGCCAGCCCACCGGCGCGGCCGAACCGGATCCCGGCGCCGACATGCTGCGGCGGATCCTGCGGGCACGGGTCTACGACGTGGCGATCGAGTCGCCCCTGGATCCGGCCCCCAACCTCTCGCGCCGCCTGGGCAACACGGTGCAGCTCAAGCGGGAGGACCTGCAGCCGGTGTTCAGCTTCAAGCTGCGGGGCGCCTACAACAAGATGGCGGGCCTCTCACCGGCCGAGCTGGAGCGGGGCGTGATCGCCGCCAGCGCCGGCAACCACGCCCAGGGCGTCGCCCTGGGGGCCCAGAAACTGGGCACCCGGGCCGTGATCGTGATGCCGGTCACCACGCCGGAGATGAAGGTGCGGGCCGTGGCCGCCCGCGGCGCCGAGGTGGTGCTCCACGGCGACAACTACGACGCCGCCTGCGCCGAGGCCTATCGCCTGGCCGAGCAGCGGGGGCTCACCTTCATCCACCCCTTCGACGATCCGGACGTGATCGCAGGCCAGGGCACCATCGGCCTGGAGATCCTGCGCCAGTGCTCCGAACCACCGGATGCCATCTATATCGCGGTGGGTGGCGGCGGCCTGATTGCCGGCATCGCGGCCTACGTCAAGGCGCTCTGGCCCCAGGTGGAGATCATCGGCGTCGAGCCGGTGGATGCCGACGCCATGACCCGCTCGCTGGCGGCGGGCAAGCGGGTGCGCCTGGAGCAGGTGGGCCTGTTCGCCGACGGCGTGGCCGTGCGCGAAGTGGGCGCCACCACCTTCGCCCTGGCCCGCCAGACCATCGACGCCATGGTGACGGTGGACACCGACGAGATCTGCGCCGCCATCAAGGATGTGTTCGAGGACACCCGCTCGATCCTGGAGCCCGCCGGCGCCCTGGCCGTGGCGGGCATGAAGGCGGATGTGGCGCGGCGGGGTCTCAAGGGCCGCAACCTGGTGGCGGTGGCCTGCGGGGCCAACATGAATTTCGATCGGCTGCGCTTCGTGGCTGAACGGGCCGAGCTGGGCGAGGAGCGCGAGGCGATGCTGGCGGTGGAGATCCCCGAACAGCCCGGCAGCCTGCGGCGCTTTTGCGGCCTGCTGGGCCAGCGCAGCCTCACCGAGTTCAGCTACCGGCTGGCCGACCCGCGCCGGGCCCACATCTTCGTGGGGGTGCAGACCCAGGGCCCCAGCGACACCCGCAGCCTGATCGCCACATTGGGGGCCGCAGGCTTCCCCTGCCTCGACCTCAGCCACAACGAGCTGGCCAAGCTGCACCTGCGCCACATGGTGGGGGGCCGGCTGCCCGCCGGCGCCGGGGCAGCGGCCGGCAAGGGCCGCGAGCTGCTCTATCGCTTCGTGTTCCCGGAGCGGCCCGGGGCCCTGATGGCCTTCGTGACCAGCCTGCACCCCGACTGGAACATCAGCATCTTCCACTACCGCAACCACGGCGCCGACGTGGGGCGGATCGTGGTGGGGGTGCAGGTGGCGCCGGCGGAGCTGGAGGCCTGGCAGGGCTTCCTCGACGGCCTCGACTACGCCTATGTGAACGAGACCGACAACCCGGCCTACCGCCTGTTCCTGGGCGAGCTGGAGGAGCCCCTGCAGGCGCTGGTGGCCGGCACCGCAGCCGTTGGGTAGCGTTTCACCACCCCCGAGCTGGAGCGAGGCCATGCCCAGCGACGATCCCAGCCTGGAGCGGCTCTCGCTGCCGGCCCGGATGGAGGCGATCCTCTACCTCAAGGGCCGGCCCCTCTCCCTGGGTGAACTGGCCGAGATCGCCGGCGTGGAGCGCGATGCCGCCGAGCTGGGGCTGATCACCCTGATGGCCGACTACGCGCACCGCGACACGGCCCTGGAGATCCGCCAGGAGGGCCAGCGCTACAGCCTGCAGCTGCGCGACGGCCTGGGAGATCTGGTGCAGAACCTGCTGCCGGTGGACCTTTCCACCGCCGCCCTGCGCACCCTGGCCACGATCGCCCTCAAGAAGCGGGTGCTCCAGTCGGAGTTGGTGGAGCTGCGCGGCTCCGGCGCCTACGACCACATCAAGGAGCTGCTGGCCCAGGACTTCATCGAGCGCAAGCGCCAGAGCGAGGGCCGTTCCTTCTGGCTCAGCCTGAGCGAGAAATTCCACCGCACCTTCGCCGTCAGCAACGACGCCCTGCAGACGGCCCGGCGGGGTCCGCGCCCCGTGCCGGGGCCGCAGCGGCAGGACCAGAGCGAAGCCGGGGCCGCTCCGGAGCCCGGATCCGCTGGGGATGAGGCTCCCCTCGCCGAGGCTGGACACCCGGCAGACGCCTGGGACCAGGCCGCCTAGGAACGGCGCTGCATAGAGTTCGGAGCAATTCCACCATCGCCATCGATCAGCCCATGGAAGCCGTGAGCCTGCTCCTGAACGTGCTGGGCCGCACCCTGGAGATCTATTCGTTGATCCTGCTGGTGCGGGTGCTGCTGAGCTGGTTCCCCAACCTGGACTGGGGCAACCCGGTGCTCGCCACCGTGAGCTCCATCACCGATCCCTACCTGAATGCCTTCCGCGGCCTGATTCCGCCCATCGGCGGCCTGGACCTCTCGGCCATCGTGGCCTTCCTCGCCCTCAGCCTCGGCCAGCAGCTCCTGGGTGCGGCGAGCATCAGCATCCTGGCCAGCGGCTACTGAGGGCGCTGACCCCATGGTGCGCGGTGAGGTGGCAGGCAGGCTGGCCTGGTTGCCGCTCTCACCATCAGAAACGCGCAGTTTTGTCAGGTAAGCGACAGTCAAGACGGGCATCTACCTGGGTCCTGGCATCACGCCCACAGTCAAACGGCACCTGATTGCCGAGCTTTGTCCTGGGTGCATGGCCCGGCTCTGCATGGACGAATCAGAATGCCGGGTGGCAGCTGTGACCTGGTAAATGGATCTCATTTCACTGATCGTTACGCTCATCGTCGTGGGCGTGCTGTTGTGGCTGGTCAACAGCTACATCCCGATGGATAGCAAGATCAAACGAATCCTCAATATCGTCGTCGTTGTAGCGGTGGTCATCTGGCTGCTCAATGGGCTCGGACTGATGGACTCGATTCGAGGCATCCGCGTCGGCCGCTGAAAACCCGGCGTGGGGGCTGCTGGACTAATTCAAGCCCGCCACATCCAGCTCCAGGGGCAGGAGTTCATCGTCCAGCCCGGCCCGGGTGCGCACCGGTGCATTGAAGCCGCGGGCCTTGACGTTGGAGAAGGTGAAAGGCCCCGGGGTACCGGCCGGCACCGCCAGCCGCAGGGCAAACGGGGAGCGGCCGGGGGGCACATCGCCGATCGATCCCACCCGGGAGCGGTTCTGCAGCACCGGCTCACCGCTGGCATCGAGGATCTGGGCGAACACATCGGTGTCGACCACGGGCTTCTTGCCCGGGTTGGTCACCACCCCACGCAGGGCATAGCAACTGGCCCCGCTGGGGCGTCGCAGCTGGGGCTGGGCCCCCACGTCCTCGGAGGGGCAGGGCTCCAGGCTCACCTCACTCACCACCAGGGTGGCCGCCCAGGCGGGCGCGGCGCCTGCCAGCAGGGAGCCGCCGCCGAACACCAGCGCGAGCACCAGGGGGAGCAGCGCAGACAGCAGGGCGCGGGACAGACGCAGCGTGGGCAAGCCCCAGACGAGGCGCCGTGCAAGCCGCTGACGCCCGGGGGAGGGCCAGGGCCACCGGCGCAACCACGACGACCACTCCGCTGCCCCCGGCACTGCCCCTCTCATCGCTGATCGCCACTGCCTGCGATCACGTTACGGGCGGCGCGGCTGGCGAGTTTGGCCAGATTGGCCGCGCCGATCTCCTCCAGCTCGAAGCCGAGCTCGCTGGCCAGCTGGGCCACGTACCAGAGCACATCGCCCAGCTCCAGCTTCAGGGCTTCCCGCACCTCCGGCGAGAACACACCGCCGCTGTCGCGCAGCACCTTCTTCACCTTGTCGGCCACTTCACCGGACTCGCCGCAGAGCCCCAGGGTTGGATAGATGGGATTGCTGCCCACATCCGGGTACTTGGCTGTGCGGCGAGCTCCCTGCTGATAGGTGTTCAAATCCATTGGGACAACAGGGTTGGTGGGCCCCGATGGTAGGGTCGGCCCCAACTTTGGCCCCGCCGAATGGCCCTGCCCGATCTCACGCGTCGCACCAAGATCGTGGCCACCATCGGCCCTGCCACGGAATCTCCCGAGAAGCTGCGCGACCTGATCGAGGCCGGCGCCACCACCTTCCGTCTCAACTTCTCCCACGGCGACCACAGCGAGCACGCCGCCCGCATTGCCACGATCCGCCAGGTGGGCCACGAACTGGGCATCGATGTGGGCATCCTGCAGGACCTGCAGGGCCCCAAGATCCGCCTGGGCCGCTTCAAGGACGGCCCGATCACCCTGGCCAAGGGCGATGCCTTCACGCTCACCTCACGGAGCGTGGAGTGCAACCAGGAGATCGCCACCGTCACCTACGACAAGCTGGCCGATGAGGTGCTGCCCGGCAGCCGCATCCTGCTGGATGACGGCCGGGTGGAGATGGTGGTCGAGCGGGTCGACATCGCCCAGCAGACCCTGTACTGCTCCGTGACGGTGGGCGGGGTGCTCTCCAACAACAAGGGGGTCAACTTCCCTGACGTGCAGCTCTCGATCCGGGCCCTCACCGACAAGGACCGCACCGACCTGGCCTTCGGGCTGCAGCACGGGGTGGACTGGGTGGCGCTCAGCTTCGTGCGCAACCCCTCCGACATGCAGGAGATCAAGGAGCTGATCCGCAGCCACGGCTACAACACGCCGGTGGTGGCCAAGATCGAGAAGTTCGAGGCCATCGATCAGATCGACGCGATCCTGCCCCTCTGCGACGGCGTGATGGTGGCCCGTGGCGACCTCGGCGTGGAAATGCCAGCTGAGGAGGTTCCACTTCTCCAGAAGGAACTGATCCGCAAGGCCAACAACCTGGGCATTCCGGTGATCACTGCCACCCAGATGCTGGATTCGATGGTGAGCTGCCCCCGTCCCACCCGTGCCGAGGTGAGCGACGTGGCCAACGCCATCCTTGATGGCACCGACGCCGTGATGCTCTCCAACGAGAGCGCCGTGGGCGACTTCCCGGTGGAGGCGGTGGCCACCATGAGCCAGATCGCCCGCCGCATCGAGCGCGACTACCCGCGCCGCTCGGTGGAAACCCATCTGGCCTCCACCATCCCCAACGCCATCAGCCAGGCCGTGAGCGCCATCGCCCGCCAGCTGGAGGCCTCGGCGATCCTCACCCTCACCAAGAGCGGCGCCACGGCTCGCAACGTCAGCAAGTTCCGTCCCTCCACCCCAATCCTGGCGATCACCAGCGAGGTGGATGTGGCCCGGCGTCTGCAGCTGGTCTGGGGCGTGAACACCCTGCTGGTGCACCAGGAGCACTCCGCCACCAGCACCTTCACGATCGCCATGGGCGTAGCCCAGGACCTGGGCGTGCTGAGCGAGGGCGACCTGGTGGTGCAGACCGCCGGCACCCTGGCCGGAGTGAGCGGCTCCACCGATCTGGTGAAGGTGGGCATCGTGAGTGCCGTGCTGGGCCGGGGCCTGGGCATCGGCAACGGCTCGGTGAGCGGCCGGGTGCGGCTGGCCACCACGGCCGCCGAGGCCGACGGCCTCGAGAGTGGTGAGATCCTGGTGGTGCGCGACACCGACGCCGACTACCTCGACGCGATCCGCCGGGCCAAGGGTGTGATCGCCGAGGCCGAGGGTTCAGGCAGCCACGCGGCCACCATCGCCGAACGCCTGGGCGTGCCGGTGATCGTGGGGGTGGCCAACGCCACCACCGAGCTCCGCCTCGGCGAGATGGTGACCTTGGAGCTGCGGGAGGGGGTGGTGCACCGCGGCGCCCGCAATCACACCGTGGCCTCCGCCGGCTCGCTGGGCTGATGCAGATCCGCCAGGATCACCCAGCCAACCTCTGATCGAGCGGAGCCGCACCACCATGGCCGCCAAGCTGCCCCTGCGTGAAACCGTGGGGATGGCCCTGCACACGCTGCGCACCAACCGGCTGCGCAGCCTGCTGACGATGCTCGGCATCGTGATCGGCAACGCCTCGGTGATCACCCTGGTGGGGGTGGGCAAGGGGGCCCAGAACCTGGCGGAGGGGCAGCTCAACACCCTCGGCGCCAACGTGCTGTTCGTGGTGCCGGGCAACAACGACACCCGCCGCCAGGGCATCGACTCCCCCAAGACCCTGGTGCTGCAGGACGCCGAGGCCATCGCCGAGCAGGTGCCGAGCGTGCGGCGGGTGGCACCCCAGATCACGATCAACGCGGTGGTTCAGGCTGGATCCCGCAGTCAGAGCAGCTCGGTGTCGGGCATCACGCCCGACTTCCTGACGGTGCGGCGCTTCGAGGTGGCCCAGGGCCGCTTCTTCAACCAGCGCGACATGGACTCGGCCCGCAATGTGGTGGTGGTGGGCCCGGACCTGGCCAGCAAGCTGCAGCCGGTGGGCTCGATCCTGGGCCGCAACCTGCGCATCCGCGACCAGGGTTTCGAGGTGATCGGCGTGCTGCGGCCCAAGGGGGCCGTCTTCGGCTCCAACCAGGACGAGATCGCCTACATCCCCCTCACCACGATGGTGAGCAAGCTGAGCGGCCGCGATCCCACCTACGGGGTGAGCCTCAGCTTCATCAGCGTGGAGGCCCGCGATGAGGCCAGCACCGGGGCCGCCAAGTTCCAGATCACCAACCTGCTGCGCCAGCGGCACCGCATCCTGCGGGACGACGACTTCGCCGTTCGTTCCCAGAAGGACGCCCTCTCGATCGTGGGCACGATCACCGGGGGCCTGACCCTGATGCTCGCGGCCATCGGCGCCATCTCCCTGCTGGTGGGCGGGATCGGCATCATGAACATCATGTTGGTGTCGGTGAGTGAGCGCACCGAGGAGATCGGCCTGCGCAAGGCCGTGGGTGCCCGCAGCAGCGACGTGCTGGCCCAGTTTCTGGTGGAGTCGCTGGTGCTGGCCAGCCTGGGGGGTCTGATCGGCAGTGCCCTGGGCCTCTCAGCGATCACGGCGGTGGCCCGCTTCTCCCCCCTGCCGGCCGCCATCGGCGCCGACAGCGTGCTCATCACCGTGGGGCTCTCGGGCTCGATCGGCCTGATTTTCGGGGTGCTGCCGGCACGCCGGGCCGCCCGGCTGGATCCGATCGCTGCCCTGCGCAGCCTCTGAGCAGCCGATGGGTCCCTGGGGGGCGGCGCTGCCAAGGCCCGATCCAGGAAGAAACCCTTAAGAACGTCAATCCGTGTCGAAAGCCACCAATCCACTCGGGCGGCGGTGGCTTGATAGGTCGAGATGTTGAGGTATCGAACCTTGGGCCTGCTCTCCTGCGGCTACCGCAATGGCACTGATCGCATGGTGATCGTGCGTTGCCTCGGCCCCGAGGAGTTCTTCCTCGAGCGGGTGGTGTTCCCGTTTGAGCTGCTGAGTTTCCTGGCACCGCGGGAAACGGTTGTGCAGATCTGGACCCACGGCCTCGGGGGAGCTGAGCTGTTGGAAAGCCTCAACGCGGCTGAACTCGGGGAGGAGCAGGAACTCGATCCAGAGCCTGAGGCTGCCCAGGAGCCCGACGCCAGGACGGAGGGGACCGCCAGATCCACGGCGGGGCGGGGCGGCGAATCAGGCGGTCTCGGTCTGGCCCCCGAGCCCGCTGGCTGCCGTTCACTGGAGCCGGCCCGCTGGCTGCACGCCGGCTGAGCCAGCACGGCGGTGCCTCAAGGGCGCTTCGCTTGCCGAACCGCTCCCCCTTAGACGGCCCAGAATGGGAGAGAACACGTGGGCTCGAAGCTCCCGCCCCAGCAGACGGGAGCTTTACACTTGTTAAACATCCCTCAGGATTCCGTCCCCGCCATGAATCAGCGCTGGCGCACCATCGCCCTCTGGGTCCTCCCGATCGGCGTCGCGTTGTTCCTCGGCTGGCAGGTGCTCGGCAGCGGGCCCAACCGCATCGGCCCCAGCGGCCCCACCGTGGCGCCCCGCAACACCGCCGTGGCCCGCATGAGCTACGGCCGCTTCCTCGACTATGTCGAGGCGGGCCGTGTCACGGCGGTGGATGTGTATGACGGCGGCCGCAGCGCCGTGATCGAGGCCGTGGATCCGGACCTGGACAACCGCGTGCAACGCCTGCGGGTGGACCTGCCCGGCCTGGCCCCTGAGCTGGTGAACAAGCTCAAGACCGAAGGCATCAGCTTCGACGTTCACCCGCCCCGGGCCACCCCGCCGGTGCTCGGCCTGCTCGGCAACCTGCTCTTCCCGCTGCTGCTGATCGGCGCCCTGGTGTTCCTGGCCCGGCGCGGCAGCGGCATGCCCGGCGGTCCCGGCCAGGCGATGGCCTTCGGCAAGACCAAGGCCCGCTTCGCCATGGAGGCTGAAACCGGCGTGAAATTCGACGATGTGGCCGGCGTGGAGGAGGCCAAGCAGGACCTGCAGGAGGTGGTGACCTTCCTCAAGACCCCCGAGCGCTTCACGGCCGTGGGCGCCAAGATCCCCAAGGGCGTGCTGCTGGTGGGCCCCCCGGGCACCGGCAAGACCCTGCTGGCCAAGGCCATCGCCGGTGAAGCCGGCGTGCCCTTCTTCTCCCTCTCGGGCTCCGAGTTCGTGGAGATGTTCGTCGGCGTGGGTGCCAGCCGGGTGCGGGATCTGTTCAAGCGGGCCAAGGAGAACAGCCCCTGCCTGATCTTCATCGACGAAATCGACGCCGTGGGCCGTCAGCGCGGCGCCGGCGTAGGCGGCGGCAACGATGAGCGGGAGCAGACCCTCAACCAGCTCCTCACCGAGATGGACGGCTTCGAGGGCAACAGCGGCATCATCATCATCGCCGCCACCAACCGGGCTGACGTGCTCGATTCGGCCCTGCTGCGTCCAGGCCGCTTCGATCGCCAGGTCATGGTGGACGTGCCCGACATCAAGGGCCGCCTCTCGATCCTCAACGTGCACGCCCGCGACAAGAAGCTGGCAGCGGACGTGAGCCTGGAGGCGATCGCCCGGCGCACCCCCGGCTTCTCCGGCGCCGACCTGGCCAACCTGCTCAACGAGGCGGCGATCCTCACCGCCCGCCGCCGCAAGGAGGCCACCACCCTGGCCGAGATCGATGACGCGGTGGACCGGATCATCGCCGGCATGGAGGGCAAGCCCCTCACCGATGGCCGCAGCAAGCGTCTGATCGCGTACCACGAGGTGGGCCATGCCCTGGTGGGCACCCTGGTGAAGGCCCACGACCCTGTGCAGAAGGTCACCCTCGTTCCGCGCGGCCAGGCCCAGGGCCTCACCTGGTTCTCGCCCGATGAGGAGCAGATGCTCGTGAGCCGCGCCCAGCTGCGGGCCCGGATCATGGGCGCCCTCGGCGGCCGCGCCGCCGAGGATGTGGTGTTCGGCCACGCCGAGGTGACCACCGGCGCCGGCGGCGACATCCAACAGGTGGCCTCGATCGCCCGCCAGATGGTGACCCGCTTCGGCATGAGCGACCTGGGTCAGGTGTCGTTCGAGGCCGGCAACCAGGAGGTGTTCCTGGGCCGCGACCTGATGACCCGCAACGATGGCTCCGACCGCCTGGCCAGCAAGATCGACGACGCCGTGCGCCAGATCGTGCAGACCTGCTACGCCGAGACCGTGAAGCTCGTGGCCGATCACCGCGCCTGCATGGACCGGGTGGTGGAGCTGCTGATCGAGAAGGAGAGCCTCGATGGCGACGAATTCCGCGCCATCGTGGGTGAATTCGCCACGATCCCCGAGAAGGAGCGCTTCTCGCCCTTCCTCACCGAGCTGAGTGTGGAGGCCACTGCTGCCCCCGAGCCCGCCGCAGCTGGCTGAGGCCTGGGGTTTCCAGCCGCCCCCCTGCGGCCGCTTACTGACGAGCCCCCTGGATCCTGCGTGGATCCAGGGGGCTTCAGCGTTGCTGGCGACAGCGATCGGAGCAGTAGGTCACCTGCTCCCACACGGCCTTCCACTTCTTGCGCCACGCGAAAGGCCTGCCGCACACGGGGCAGACCTTGGAGGGGCGCTGGCTGGGGGGCAGGCCCTTGCCGCCGGGACGGGCGTCCGGCTTGCCGCGACCCATCAGACGGGGCGAACGGGGCGCTTGTCGATCACCTTGTCGATCAGGCCGTACTCCACGGCCTCCGCCGGCGACATGAAGAAGTCGCGGTCGGTGTCCTCCTCAATCCGGCTCAGGGGCTGGCCGGTGCGGTCGGCCAGTTCCTGGTTGAGCTTCTTCTTGAGGTAGAGGATCTCGTCGGCCTGGATGCGGATGTCGCTGGCCTGGCCCCGGGCGCCGCCCAGGGGCTGGTGGATCATGATCCGCGAGTGGGTGAGGCTGCTGCGCTTGCCCTTGGCGCCGGCGGCGAGCAGGAAGGCGCCCATGGAGGCGGCGAGGCCCAGGCACACGGTCTGCACATCGGGCTTGATGTGCTGCATCGTGTCGAAGATGCCGAGGCCGTCGTAGACGGAGCCGCCGGGGGAGTTGATGTAGAGGAAGATGTCCTTCTCGGGGTCTTCCGCTTCGAGGAAGAGCAGCTGGGCCACCACCCGGTTGGCCGATTCAGCGGTCACCGGCTCGCCCAGAAAGATGATGCGCTCGCGCAGCAGGCGCGAGTAAATGTCGAACGCGCGCTCTCCCCGGCCCGACTCTTCGATCACGATCGGGATCACGGACACAGACAGGACAGCGGCTGGGTTGGATCCTACTGAGCCCGGCCGCTGCGCGAGCGGCGCCAGCGGCTGCAGCGCTAAGGTCCCAGGACCCTTGAATCCCTCAGCGTGGGCGCCTGTCTCACCGTCGCCGACAGCAAGCGCGCCTTCCACCAGGCCTTTCCCCATGTGATTGCGCCGCTCTACCGCCGACTGGTGGATGAGCTGCTGGTGGAGCTGCACCTGCTCAGCCACCAGAAGGGCTTCCGCCCCGATGGCCTGTTCGCCGTGGGACTCACCCAGGTGTTCGACAGCCTCTCGCGCGGGTACCGCCCGGACGAGCAGAAGGACCCCCTGTTCAAGGCCCTCTGCGGCGCCAACGGCTTCGATGCGGGCGACCTGCGCCGCCAGGCCGACCAGGCGATCGAAGCCGTGGGCCACCACAGCCTGGAAGAGGTGAGCGGCTGGCTGTCCAACCGGGGCGAGGGTGCCCCAGGCCCGATCGCCGAGCTTCTGGGCCAGGTGCAGCGCAGCGACTTCCACTACTCCCGCCTGGTGGCCGTTGGCCTGCTCAGCGTGCTGCAGCGGACCCAGGGCGCCGATGGGCTCGAGCCCCAGGCCCTGCGGGAGGCGGCCCACAGGATCGGGGAGGCGATGGGCCTGCTCAAGGAGCGGGTCGACAAGGACCTGGCCCTCTACGCCGCCAACCTGGAAAAGCTGGCCCAGGCGGTGGAGCTGATGGAGGAAACCCTGGCGGCCGAGCGTCGCCGCCGCCAGCGCCAGGAGGACGCCGCCAACGCCCCCTCGCCTGCCACCGAAGCAGCCGCTCCCCAACCGGCGCCGGCCAGCGACACCCCCGCCCAGGCCAGCTGACCTACGGGCTGTGGCGAGAGCCGCGAATCGCCAGGCTCAGGGGCCCAGTTCCAGGCGGCCCGCCAGACCCAGCTGCGGGTCCTGGGAGCCCCGCCGATCGGCAGGGGCACTGAGGCCCAGCAGCTCCACCTGGGACGCCCGCCGCACCAGCGTGGGCAAGGATTCGGGCAGCAGTCCCAGCCGCGCCAGGGCGGCGGGCCTGAGCCTCAGCCGCAGATCGGCTGAGCTGCCCATTCCGGCCTCGCCAGCCGATCCGGCCGTCAGGGCAGGGGCCGGTCCGAGCGAGAACAGCAGCCGGGGGAGCTGGGCGGACCCGCCGCGGGGGAGGCTCCAGCGCCAGCCGCCCACCACCGTGCCGTCCTCCCGCTCCCAGGTGCTCACCGGCAGGCTGGAGCCTGGGCCCGGCCGCTGCAGCTGCTGACCTGACGCCCCGGACTCCTGCTCCAGCAGACCCTGATCGAGCAGGGCCTTGCGGGTGCGGGCCAGCACCTCCAGCCAGGGGCCTCGGTCGGGGCCGACGGCCAGCTCCAGCTCCAGGCCCGCCTGGAACGGGCCCGTGGGCTGCTGCCGCAGCCGCAGGCGGAAGGGGGTGCGCTGCAGCAGCGGCAGCTGGGCTGGCCCGAGGCCGTAGCGCTGGGCCAGGGGCTCGCGCAGCAGCTGGCTGGCGAGCAGGCCCTGGCTGATCAGCCCCAGGCGACGGCCCTCCAGCTCCAGCACCACCGGGGCCGCCAGCGCTCGGTGCGGGCCAGGGGTGGGCACGGGGGGCGCGGCGCTGAGCAAGCCCGCGGTGGCGCTGGCCTCCCCCTGCCAGAGCAGGGAGGCGCCGCGGCTGTCGAGGCCGAGACAGCCCTGCTGCAGCGCCAGGGCCAGGGGGGCCAGGGGCCCGAGCATCTGGCCCAGGGCCGCCCCGTTCCAGAGCACCGCCTCGCGCTGGCCCAGCAGGGCAATGCAGCGCTGCTCCAGCCCGTGGGGCGCCCGCTGCCGCACCCGCAACTGTTGCTGCAGCAACTGCAGGGCCAGGGGATCGGGGGCCACCACCACCAGGTCGTCGAGACGCACGGCCTGGGCCGGCAGGGGCGAACTGGGGCGGGGCGCCACCAGCTCGGCCGGGAGCACCAGATAGGCGCCCGCATCGGCATGGGCGCCCCAGAACTGCCACCACAGCCGCGGCTGACGCTGCCAGAGCTGCTGGGCCCGCGCCGGGCCCAGGCGCTGGCTCCACAGCTCCGGTGCGGGCTGGCCGCTGGCGGTTCCAAAGCTCTGCAGCAGGGCGGCCGACCCCAACAGACGCTGCAGCCCGGCGGCGTTGCTGCGGGGCTGACGGCGCAGACCGATCAGGGGCAGCACCAGCAACAGGGCCAGGGCCAGGCAGGTGGCGGGCAGGGGCAGCCGCAGCAGGGCGGAGCGCAGCTGGGGGCTGAGGGGCCTGGGCAGGGCAAGGCTCACGCCGGGGCTCCGTAGAGGGTGGTGCGCCGGCGCACCGGCCGGCCGAGCTGAAGCGCGGCGGCCTCCAGTTGCTCCGGGGTCTGGGCGGTGCCCCCCAGGGCTCCAGCCATGCTGGTGATCGATTCCTCCATCAGGGTGCCGCCGAGGTCGTTGCAGCCCCAACGCAGGGCCTCACGGGCGCCGGCGAGGGTGAGCTTCACCCAGCTGGGCTGGTGGTTCACAAACCAGCGCCCCAGCAGCAGGCGCGCCTGGGCCGTGAGCCTGAGCATGGACTGGAGGTCGGGTTGGTCGCGCCCCACCCGCTGCCGCAGCGGCGCCGGGGCATGGGCTCCGACAAAGGGAAGCAGCACGAACTCGGAGAAGCCACGGCGGGAATGCTGCCAGGCGTGCTGTTGCAGGGCCACCAGGGTGAGCAGATGGGCCGCCAGGTCGGCCGGCTGCTCAATGTGACCTGCCATCAGGGTGGCGGTGCTGGCCAGGCCCTCCCGGTGCAACTCGAGCACCACGGCGCACCAGGCCCGGGCGCTGAGTTTTTCGGGGCAGAGCCGCTGCCGCACCCGTTCACTCAGCACCTCGGCGGCGGTACCCGGCACCGACCCCAGCCCAGCGGCCCGCAGCGCGGCGATCACCTGCCGCAGCGGCAGGCCGTCCTGCTCGGCGATGAACAGCAGCTCCTGGGGGGAGAAGGCATGCAGGTGGAGGCCAGGGGCGGCCTCCAGGCAGGCCTCCAGCAGCCGGCTGTAGTAGGCAAGGGCGCTGCCGTCGAGCCGTGCCTCGGGATTGAGACCGCCCTGCAGGCAGAGCTCTGTGGCGCCGACGGCCTGGGCCTGGCGGGCGCGCTCCTGGAGCAGCTCCAGGGAGTGCCAGAAGGCTCCCGGTTCGCCGGCGTCGCGGCGAAAGGCACAGAAGCCGCAGTGCTTCTGGCAGTGGTTGGTGAAGTTGAGGTTGCGATTCACCACGTAGGTGACCGTCTCACCGGCCAGGGCCTGGCGTCTCCGGTCGGCTAGCCGACGCAGGCTGGCCACGGCGGGGGGCTCTGCTCCGGCATCGCTGGTGGGCCCATCGTTGGCGCTGGACGGACAGGCCTGGGCCTGCCAGGTGAGCAGCTCCAGGGCCAGCGGAGCTGCCTGGGAGGGTCCGGCAGGTTGGGCACGACGGGGATCCAGCAGGTGATCCAGACGTTCCACCAGGCTCTGCAGGCCAGCCTCTGGATCGCCGTCGGGCGCAGCAGCGCAGACCTCCGCAGTCAGCGTTCCCGGTTCGGGAGGGGGGACCAGTAGGTCTGCAGCAAGACTCCAGGACCAGTCCGCCAGGGCTGCGGGCCGGCCGCTCACCGCTTGGAGGACCCGGCCGCCTGACGCCGCCGCCGGTCGCGCCATTCAACGGTGGAGAGATAGAGCACGCCACCGCTCACGAACACCAGAAGCACGGTGGCGACGATGGCGAGCAGGTTGGTGGCCGGAAGGGGCAGGTCAACCAAGGGCCAGGCAGCTCAGAAGTTGACGGAGCCGTCGCCGTTGCGGCCCCACACCACCATGGCGATCGAGAAGCTGAACAGAGCGGCCAGAGAGGCCCATCCCAGCGTGATCAACATGGGGCGAATCGGTCGTGCAGGCGCACTGTAGACCTCTAACCTCAGTCGAGCGCCCGATCACCCGTTCGCTTTCGCCCCTTCCGCCATGGCTGCGGTCCGCCCCTCCGCCACCCTGTCCAGCCCCCAGCAGGTGCTCGATCGGCAGGGCCTGCGCCAGCCCTATCCGAATGGGCGCGTGATCGTCCTCGACGATGACATCAACACCTTCCAGCACGTGGTGGAGTGCCTGGTGCGCATCATCCCGGCGATGACGCCCGATCGGGCCTGGGAACTGGCCCACCGCATCGACGGCAGCGGCTCCGCCGAGGTGTGGAGCGGTCCGCTGGAGCAGGCGGAGCTCTACCACCAGCAACTGGGGGCCGAGGGCCTCACCATGGCGCCGCTGGAGCGGGGCTAGGCCGCGCGATCAATCCCCATCCAGCGAACCTGGACCTGACGCTGGCCTGGCTTCTGGCTCCGGCGTCAGCCGAGCGCCCACGGTGCGCCGCACCAGGACGAACAGCTCGCGGGTGCGCAGCCCCTGCCCCTGGGCCTCGCGCACGAAGCTGAGGATGCGGCCGGAGCTCACCGCCAGGCCCCGAACCCGCCCGCGGCTCTCCGGCCTCACGCTCACCACGGCAGCGGGAACACCGAGGGCTTCGCTGAGTTCACGGGTCAGAACCTGGCGGGAGGGCACACTGCCGCCGTCCGACTGGGTCCCAGCGTCTGGAGGAGCTGGCGGGTCCACGGCCATGGGGCGGGCCAGAGGGACATGATTCTTAGCAGAACTTCCTAGGATTGGACGTCACAGATCCGGGAGTGGCGATGGGGCGGCTGGTGATCACCCACAGCACCTACCTGGAGGGCCTGATCCCTGTGCTGCGCCGCCTCGCCGAGAACCGCGCCATCGACACGGTCACACCGGCTGTGATCAGCCGGGTGCGGGGCCGGGCGCCGGAGCTGCGGCTGCGGGTGTCCACGCCGATCACGGGGGGCTGGAAAGTACTGGCCCGGCGCGGCTCCAGCGCCCAGGAAGTGTTCGTGGTCACGGCGCTGGAGCAGGCAGGGCTGCAGGGGCTGATCGAGATCTGCCTGGCGACGACCTAGATCGGCCCTGCAGGTTCAGGCGCGGAACTGCTCCCAGGCCTCGAGCAGGGCATACGCGGCCTTCTTGCGGATCCACTGCTCCGGTTCGCCGCCGTTGTCGGGATGCCAGTGGTGCAGCTGCCGCCGCCAGGTGGCCCGGATCACAACCCAGTCGGCGCCGGGGCTGACCCCCAGCTCCTGGCACGCCTGCACGTAGCGGTCCCCTGCGGCGGGCGCGGCGGCGGCGTGGGGCGCTGGCGCGGCCACCGGGGATACCGGGGGCTTCCCTGCCGCTGCCGCGCTGGATCGGGCTGGAGCGGAGTGGAGCTCGGAGGGACTTTCCGCCTGGTACCGCCGGGGTCCGGACCCGGACAGCCGGTACGGCGGGCCGATGCTGCGCAGCAGAAACACAAGCCCCACCCCCGCGAACACCGCCGGGGACCACAGCATGCGCAGGCTGTCGCGGGCCAGTAGCAGGTCACCCTGGCGGCGGGCCTGCTCGGAGTGGAGGAGCAGGGCCAGGGCCAGCAGGGCACCGAGAGCCAGGCTGACCATGCCATTGCGGACGGCCCGCAGTCGCCGGCCGGCCTGGGAACGGGGCGGGCGGCTCTGCATGGAGGGCGGCGAGCAGCGCGAGCCAGAAAGGGGTGGACCACCGTGCCGTTCTGCCCCAGATTCCGACCTGGATAAACCAGAAGGGGCGTCAGAGCGGGGTTCCGTTTCCGGCTACAGGGCCGGTTTACGTTGCCGTCGCGACAGACACCCCAAGTCGAAAAGGGAGTCAGATCAGAAAACTGTAGAAGGCAGTCACCAACACAGCAGTCCGGGATCAGCCTAAGCCCTCAGGAGGGTGGAAGCGGCCAGATCGCCCGCACATCGGCCAGCCGGGCCATCGCTTCCTGCTCCCGCTCGGGCCCGCGGCGCTCGTGCAGCAGCAGGGTCAGGTGGCCGAGCTTGCGCCCCAGGGACGAGCCGCGCTTGCCGTACCAGTGGAGGTGGGCCTGGGGCAGGGCTGCCAGGGCCTGGCGCTGGGGCAGGTAGTCGCTGTCGTCACTGTCCTGGTAACCCAGCAGGTTCACCATCAGGGCGCCGGCGGCACTCAGCTCCGGCTGCAGGGCCGTCTGGCCAGACACCAACTGCAGCTGCAGCGCGAACTGGCTGAGGCTGCAGGCCTCGATCGAGTAGTGGCCGGAGTTGTGGGTGCGGGGCGCCAGCTCGTTCACCTGCAACCCCGCCGGCCCGTAGAAGAACTCGATCGAGAGCACACCCACGTAATCGAGGGCGGTGAGCAGGGAGGCGGCGATGTTGCGGGCGGCCTGCTCCAAGGCGTGGCTGGCCTGGGCCGGCACCAGCACCCAGTCGCACACCTGCTGGTGCTGGTGGGTCTTGGCCAGGGGGAACCACACCACCGCCCCGACGCGATCGCGGCCGGCCACCAGGGCCAGCTCCTGCTCGAAGGCCACGAACTCCTCCAGGATCCAGTCCTGGGGCTGGACGCGCTGCAGCAGGTCCTCGAGCTCCTCGGCGCAGCGCAACACCTGGGTGCCCTTGCCGTCGTAGCCACCGGTGGCCGCCTTTGCCACCACGGGAAAGGCCCAGCCTGACGGCAAGGCCCAGACCCGGTCGGAGGCCCCAGCCGCGGAATCCGCCGCGGCGCCGGCCAGGGCCCCGTCGCCGGAGTTCTCGGCCGCGATCCTGCTCTGGTCGGTCTCGGGGGCCTGCTCCGGCGACTGCAGCAGCTGGTCCAGCGGCAGCCAGCGGGGGGAAGGCAGGTGCAGGCGATCGAGCAGCTCCCGCTGGCTGCGCTTGCACACCAGCGGCCGCAGGGCCTCCAGGCTGGGCACGAACTGCACGCCGTCGGCGGCCAGGGGCGCCAGGGCCTCCAGATCCACCCACTCATTCTCGAAGCTGATGGCGCTGCAGCGCCGCGCCAGCTCCCGGGTGCCGGCGGCATCGCGGATGCCGGCGCTCACCACGCTGCTGGCCAGCCGTACGGCCGGGTCGTGGTCAGCGGGGGTCTGCACGTGCAGGGCGGCGCCGCGGGCGCGGGCGGCCTCGGCGAGCATCCAGGCCAGCTGGCCGCCGCCCACGATGCCGATGGCGGGGCCGGCCTCAGCCGCAGGGATGAAGGCAGGGGAGATCGTGCTCACCAGATCCAGCCGGCACTGCGGACCAATCGGCCAGTTTCGCATCCCCGCCGGGTGGCCGCAGCTGAAGCCCAAGACCACCCCTGGCGCTCAGCTGGCCCCGTGGAACTCGTACCAGGCCGCCAGCAGCAGGTAGGCCGCATTGCGGCGCCCCCAGAGGTCGGTATCACCGTCCTGGTCCGGATACCACTGCAGCAGGTTGCGGCGCCACACCGCCCGCACCTCCTGCCAGGAACTACCCGGCAGCACGCCGATCTGTTCGCAGGCCTCGCGGTAGCAGCGCAGGAATTGGGTCGCCCTCCTGGGTGGGCAGGCTCCAGGTTTCCGTGGCGACCTTCGCGCCGGCCTGCTGGGCCTCCAGTTGATCGAGCTGGCCCCGCAGCAGCACCGCCTGGCCCTCAAGGCTGGCGGCGAGCTGCTCCAGCTGGGCGCCGCTGGCCTGGGCGGCGCCCGGGGCCTGGGCCACAGCGGACCGGGCCTGGTCCAGCTCCGAGGCCTGGCTGTGCTGCAGGGCCTCCAGGGCCGCCCGAAGTTCGGCCTGGCGGCCCGCCAGCTCGGCCGCCAACTGCTCCGAGCGCTGCTGGGAAACCCGTGCCGCCGCCACCACTCCCTGCACGCTGCCGGCCTGGCCGCTGAGGGAGGCCTCCATCTTGAGCTGGCCCTGGCGGCGGGCCTCCTGGCCCGGGAGCTAGTCGGCAGCGACGCTGAGGCTGGCATCGGCGCGGCGGGCGGCCGTGGCGGCCTGATCGAGGCTCTTGGGAAGCTGGGAATCACGCGGGCGCTGGGCGGCCCAGGCCGGGCTGGCACCAGGGCGCACGGCGCGGGGCGCGCCAGATCTGCCGGAGCGCAGCAGGGCCACCCCGGCTGCGGAGAACACCAGGGGCGACACGAGCACCAGCAGGGCGTCGTTGCGGAAGCTCTGGTCGCCCTCGGCCTCGGCCTGCTTGCCGCGCGCCACGATCAGTCCGAACAGCACCAGGCCCAGGACCAGGCTGAACACCCCGAGCCACTGGCGCTCGTTGAGGCCGCTGGGGCGTCTGCCGCCGGAGCAAGCCATGGCCGGGTTCACGCGCGCGCTGACCCTAGGGACGATGGCGGCCGCGGACCACTGGGCCCTCGGGGCTCAGGTGAAGCCCTTGTCGCCGGCGAAGGCGAAGCGCACCAGGCTGAGCAGCAGCACGATCACGAACAGGGCCAGGCCCACGGTGCAGGCGTAGCTGATCTCCAGCTCGGCAAAGGCCTGGTCGTACACGTAGTACACGAGGGTCTTGGTGGACTCGGCCGGCCCGCCCTGGGTCATCAGGTACACCTCCTCGAACACCTTGGTGGCGGCGATGGCGGAGATCACGGCCACCAGGGTGATGTAGGGCCGCAGCAGCGGCAGAGTGATGTCGCAGTGCTTACGCCAGCCCTCGCTGCCGTCCAGCTCGGCCGCCTCGTAGAGGTCCTGGGGGATGCCCTGCAGGCCCGCCACGAAGATCACCATGTAGTAGCCGAGGCCCTTCCAGAGGGTCACGAGCATCACCGAGGGCAGGGCCAGGGCGGGGTTGGTGAGGAAGCCGATGGGCTGGAAGGAGCCCCCCAGCAGGCCCGCCAGCCAGCCGTCACGGGCCAGGGCGCTGAGCCAGCCGTTGATCAGGCCGGTCTCGGCGTAGAGCCAGCGGAAGGCGATCGCCGCCACCACGATCGACACCAGCACCGGCGTGTAGAAGGCGGCCCGGAACCAGTGGATCCCCGGCAGCTGCCGGTTCACCAGCACCGCCAGCACCAGGGAGCCCAGCACCACCGGCGGCACCACGCCCACCAGATAAAGGAGCGTGGTGCCGAGCACCTTGAAGAACATCGGATCGGCCAGCAGCCGGCGGATGTTGGCCAGGCCCACCCACTGGAGCGGTTCGCCCACATCCAGGCCGCTGCGGGTGAAGCTCATCACCAGGGCCATGGCCGCGGGGATCAGCACCGAGAGGCCGATCAGCAGCAGGGCGGGGGCGAGGAACCCCCAGGCGGTGGCGCTGCGGCGACGGGCCGCCGCGCCATCCGTGGGGAATGCTGGCCTGGCGGACGAGGGGGAAGGGCCTTGCATCACGCCGGACTGGATGCGGCCATTGTGGGAGATCCCGATGGCAGATCCAGCGCCTTGACCAGCTCCGGAGCCGGCGCCGCCGCCACCCCGGCCACCCTCGCCGAGCCCCATCAGGTGCTGCGCCAGGTGTTTGGCTACGACGCCTTCCGGGGCCCCCAGGAGGCGATCGTGCGCCACGTGATCGGCGGCGGCTCGGGGCTGGTGCTGATGCCCACCGGCGGTGGTAAGTCGCTCTGCTACCAGGTGCCGGCCCTGTGCCGGCCGGGGCTGGCGGTGGTGGTGTCGCCCCTGATCGCCCTGATGCAGGACCAGGTGGCCGCGCTGCGCCAGGCAGGGGTGGCGGCTGGAGCCCTGCACTCCGCCCTGGAGCCGGAGGAGGCCCAGACCCTGTGGCGCCAGCTCAACGCCGGCAAGCTGCAACTGCTGTACGTGTCGCCCGAGCGGCTGCTGGCGGGGGATCTGCTGGAGCGGCTGGCGGCCCTGCCGGGGCCGGAACCCCTGAGCCTGTTCGCCATCGATGAGGCCCACTGCGTGTCGCAGTGGGGGCACGACTTCCGGCCCGAGTACATCCAGCTGGGGGTGCTGGCGGAGCGCTTCCCGGCAGTGCCGCGGCTGGCGCTCACCGCCACCGCCGATCCGCGCACGCGCACCGAGATCGTGGAGCGCCTGCAGCTGCAGGAGGGCCAGGTGTTCCTGGCCAGCTTCGATCGGCCCAACATTCGCTACCTGCTGCGCGACAAGCAGGAGCCCAGGACGCAACTGCTGCGCTTTCTGGACGACCATCGCCAGGATTCCGGCATCGTGTATGCCCGCTCCCGCAGCCGGGTGGACAAGCTGGCGGCCGACCTGCGCGGCGCCGGCTTCGATGCGGTGGCTTATCACGCGGGCCTGGGCGCCGCCGAGCGCAGCCGCGCCCTGGAACGCTTCCGCAGCGAGTCAGGCGTGGTGGTGGTGGCCACGATCGCCTTCGGCATGGGCATCGACAAGCCGGATGTGCGCTTCGTGGCCCACGTGGACCTCCCCAAGAGCCTGGAGGCCTACTACCAGGAAACCGGCCGGGCCGGCCGCGACGGCCTGCCGGCGGTGGCCTGGATGGTGCACGGCCCGGGCGATGTGCCCCAGCTGCGCCGCTTCATCGACGACTCGGACGCGCCCCTGGCCCAGAAGCGGATCGAGCACGGCAAGCTCGATGCCCTGATCAGCTTCACCGACGCCACAGGGTGCCGCCGTCAGGTGCTGCTCTCCCACTTCGGCGAGGCGTTGCCGGAGCCCTGCGGCAACTGCGACGGCTGCCTCGAGCCCCGGGCCCGCACCGATGTGACGGTGCCGGCCCAGAAGCTGCTCTCGGCGGTGTGGCGCACGGGCCATCGCTTCGGCGCCGCCCATCTGGTGGACGTGCTGCTGGGGGCCAACACCGAGAAGATCCGCGCCCAGGGACACCAGGAGTTGAGCGTGTACGGCATTGGCGGCGAACTCGACAAGGAGCAGTGGAAGTCGCTGATTCGCCAGATGACGGGCATGGGGCTGCTGGAGCCGGTGCCAGAGGGGCGCGGCGGTCTGCAGTGGGGCCCGGAGGCGGAGGTGCGGGCGGTGCTGCGGGGCGAGCGCAGTGTGGAGCTGCCGCTGCCGCCACCGCGCCAGGAGCGGCGCCGCTCCAGCTCCCGCAGTGGCGGCGCCCAGGGACCCGGCGCCAGCGCGGAGTGGGGCGAGGCGGATCCGGAGCTGGTGGCGGCCCTCAAGGCGTGGCGAACGGAGCAGGCCCGCCAGCAGGCGGTGCCCCCCTACGTGGTATTCCACGACCGCACCCTGCTGGAGCTGGCCGCCCGCCGCCCCGGCTCCCTGGCGGAGCTGGGGGAAGTGGGAGGCATCGGCGCCGCCAAGCTGGAGCGCTACGGCGAAGCCCTGCTGGAGCTGCTGGGTGGGCAGTAGGGGCAGGCTGGGCGCCTAGCTGCCCTGGGCCAGGCGCGGCGGCAGGGCGAACAGCTCGCCCTGGATCACGGCGGCGGCACCCCGGCGGTGGCGCGGCCGGTAGGGCCGCGGGGCTTGCGGCGGTGCGACCACAGGCGGGCCAGCGGCAGGCGGCGGCGTGGAGGGCGGCGTGGAGGGCGGCGCGAACGGAGGCGTGCAGGGCGGCGCGGCCCAGGCGCAGGTTCGGGCCAGCTCACTGGCGCGGAACACGGCGTAGGGAGAACAGGCGGCGACGACGCGCGACACGGAGGCACAGGCAGCCATGGACCTTCCGAGAGCTAAGTACACCTGTACTAGCCCTGGCATGGGAGCGTGTCAATGCTCCGGGGCCGCTCGCGCAGCAGCGGCCGCAAGGTCGAGCCCAGCCCTGATGCCTGGTGCGCACCCTGGCCGGCCGGCCCGAGCCGGTGGCGCGCCGGCATTCAGGCGGTCTTCGATGCACGCGCCGTTGAGTGCTTCACGCCGTGGAGCGGTTCGCACTGCGGCGGAGGGCCCGTTGCATTGCAGTCTGCGAACAGCTATCGGGCCATCCAGCGCCGGGGGCGTGGTGCTGAGCTGCCGCGAGATCCCTCCCCTACAGATCCAGCAACAGGAGCGATCGGCGACCACCTGCAAAACACAGGCGATTCCTGCGGCAGAGGGGTGGACCAGGGGGGCTCAGCGGCCGCCCGCAGAACCGATTCCACCCTGTGACCATTTGTAACGCAACCGGCCGCAACGGGCCGCCAGCGGCGCGCCAGCCGGCCACTGTTGCTAGGAACAGAGGAGCTCAAGTAGCGGCATGCGCTTCACCTGGTCCGAGCATCTGTCTGCAGCGCGCACCCTGGGGCATGCCGGCCAGGAGAACAGCGGCACCGCCCTGGCCCTGATGGGGGTCGCCCTGCTGCTGTTGCTCCAGGATCTGAACGACAACGGCCAGGCAGGCTCCGCCCGTTCGGATTCCAATCAGTCGCGCTGATCACTGCTATTCGACTAGCTGATTGACTGCGTGATCGCAGGGTCTGCTGACACCACCGATCCCTGACAGGGTTCGCACTCTGTTGCTGTCGCTACCTCTTCTCAACGCGGCTGTTCATACCTTGCGGCCACCTTTGGGAGTCGCCCTGTGGAGTGCAAGATCGAGCTGAGCGTGGGCCAGCAGTTCGAAATCGAACGCTTTAACCGCGTGATCGACGCCACGGCTGACGCCAGCCAGCTGCGCGATCTGGCGAAGCAACTGCTGCAGGCCTGGCACACCCAGAGGGCCGCCACCACCTGGGTGATGCAGCAGCAGGGGATCACCACGACGCCACCGGCGATCGAGCAGCCCGATGGCTGAGCCAGCCGCGCGGCCCCCGGCCGAGCCAGGATGACGCCATGGAACGCACCGACCTGCTGATCGCCTTTCTCGCCTTCGGGGCCGCCGTCTCCACTCTGGCGGCCTGGCTCTGGGCATCGATGGCCCGCCAGACCTGAGACAACACCCCCCTTTTGGGGTAAACCTGAGGGCGTTCCTCCACCTGGTAGGCCTCGCTCGTCATGTCACGCAGCCGTTCATTCCTCGTTGATTTCAAGGACTTCATCAACAAGGGCAACGTGGTTGACCTGGCGGTGGCCGTGGTCATTGGCGGCGCCTTCGGCAAGGTGGTGGATGCCGTGGTGAGCCTGGTGATGGGCGCCCTGCTGCAGCCGGCCCTCAAGGCCGCCAACGTGGCCGCCATCGCCGAGTGGCCCGCCGGGGCCGTGCTGGTGGCCCTGATCAACTTTGTGGTGATCGCCTTCGTGGTGTTCCTGATCGTGCGTGCGATCGAGGCCCTGCGGCGCTCCGAGAAGGCCGTGGCAGGGCCCGACCCCCAGGCCCAGCTGGCCTCCGCCGTGACCCGCCTGGCCGACGCCCTCGACAAGCGCCAGCTCTGAGCCGGAGCGATTAGCACGGCATCGGCAGAAGCGCTAAACCTCCGGAGATCAGTCGGCCGGAGATCGAGGCGATGGGAAGGATCGGAGCCTGCCTGCTGGGGCTGGCGCTGGCGGGCCCGGGGCTGGCCCGGCCGGCCTCAGCCCATCCCCCCCTGGCGCAGGCGGATCCGGGAGCCGCAGCAGCGCCCGCGGTGCAGGTGATCGGCACCCCGGGGCCGGATTCAATCGTGACCGTGCGGCCCCGCAGCAGCATCACCAGCCGCCAGGGCCTGAAGCAGTTCGTGGGGATCTCCGGCGCCAACAGCGGCGCCCGGGGCCTCTCGATGAACCGGGTGGTGATTCCGCCTGGGGGTCGGGCGGCGCCGCACCGCCACGTGGGTTCGGAATCGGCGATCTATCTGCTGACCGGCACGGTGAAGACCTTCTACGGCACCTGCCTGGAGAAGACGGTGACCAACCGCGCCGGCGACTTCCTGTTCATTCCCGCCGGCGTGCCGCACATGCCGGTGAACCTGAGCAGCCGGGAGCCCGCCATCGCCCTGGTGGCCCGCAACGACGCCAATGAACAGGAGAACGTGATCCCCCACGCCGCCCCGGGGACGGCTGGCGCGGCGACGGCCTGCCCCCGCTGAGCTGGTTCAGGGACGCGGCGCCGGAGCCCCCAGCAGGTTGATCCGGTAGAGCACCTCCTCCAGGGCATCGGCGGCCGTGATGCCGGCCCAGCGGGGTGGGCGCTCCGCTGTGCAACAGGAGGGCACGGGGGTGAGCACCGTCCAGGGGCGGGCGTGGCAGAACTGCACCACGCTCAGCCGCTCGCCGCTGTGGCCGGCAGGTGCTATCACCCGATGCCAGCCGGCCGGGATGGCGCCGTTGCTGAGGCGCTCGAGCATCAGGCCGCTGTTGAGGATCACGTGGCCCTCGGGCGGCCGCGCCTCCACCCAGGTGCCCTCCACCTGCACCTGCAGGCCGGCGGAGGTGGCCCGGGGCAGGGCGGTGATCAGGTTGATGTCGGCATGGGCCTCGGCCCAGAGGTGGCCGGCGGCCGGCGCCTGGGCCATGGGCGGGTAGCGCACGGCGCGGCTGAGGGTGGGCGCCTCGTGCACGATCTCATCGAAGAAGCTGTCGGCGCAGCCGATCGCCAGGGCCACCACCCGCAGGAAGCGGCGCTGCAGCTCGGCGAGGGTGCGGTGGAAGCTGTCGAGCACGGCTGTGATGCCCGGCACCACAGCCTCCGGCAGCAGGGGCTCGGGGTAGAGCAGCGGATAGCGGCGCCGCAGCGGATGGTCCGGCGGCAGCGCGGCCGACCAGTTGAGCATCTCCTTCCAGTCGGCCTGGGCGCTGCCGGCAGCCGTTTCCACCAGCAGGCCCGTGTAGCCCGTCTGGCCGGCGCTGCCGGGGGCGCGGAAGCGCTCCTTGGTGGCGGTGTCGCAGGCGAAGAACTGGCCCAGCAGGCCGTAGGCGGTGTCGAGCAGGTCGGGCGAGAGATCGGTGCGGGCATACACGAAGCCCGTGGCCAGGCTGCGGCGCACCCCATCCACCACCGCCGCCCGGGCAGCGGCATCGCCGCGCTCGAAGGCCTGCAGGTTCACGGCGAGGATGGCATCGGGCATCGCGGGGTGGTGGCGGCGGGGCGGGGCAGACCCGCTGATAGCGCGGTGGGCAGCGGCTAGCCATCCTGAAACCGTCGCCAAGCCCAGGCCCCTCCCACGCGATCCGCCGTTGGGCATGACCCACCACGCCCCTGATCCGAAGCCAGTCGCCACTCCCGCCAGCTCCAGGGCCCGGAGCCCGATGCCCTGGCGCGTCACGGCGCTGGCGCTGCTCACTCCCCTGCTGGGCGGATGCGACACCCTCTGGCGCTGGACGGCACAGCCCTTCCGCCTGAGCTGCAGCCTCGGCTCCGACCCGCCAACGCTGTTCCGCATCGAGCCCCGGCTGCAGCAAGTGCAGGAGCTGGACCCCAAAACGGGCGAGGTGACGCGCACGATCACCACCAGCGAACCGCCAGCGGAGCTGGGTGGCGGCATCATCGATGACAGCAAGGTGACGATCACGCTGCGGCGCATCACCTGGGAGAGCAGCATGTATCGCCCCCAGTTGCAGAGGGACAGTCACGCGATTGATCTCTCCACGCTGCACTACGCGTCGGCGTGGACGCTGCAGCTCGATGCGGGGCCAGAGATGGCTGAGGGCAAGCGCACGGGACGCTGCCGCAGGATCGAGGGCCAGGCTTGAGGGGTGGCGGCGCCACTGCTGGCAGAGGTTCAATCAGCCGTCACCGGCCGCCCCACCCGCCAGACCGCAATGCCCTGGCCGGGGATCGGAACGGCGAAGGTGCTGCGATCGCCGCTCAGGGCGGAGGGGCCCAGCGACAGCACAGGCCTGGCCGGCACTGAAGGCGCCGCGGCAGCCGGGGGAAGCGTGTGCAGCACGCGGCCGTCCTGCGGGCTGAGCACCCTGAAGCCATCGTCGCTGCTGGCCAGGAGGCCCTCGGTGGTCCAGTGGAGCTGCTGCACCGGTTGGGGCCTGTCGAGGCTGCGGATCCGGCGGGCCGTGGCCAGATCCCAGATCGCGATCGGTGGTCCCTGGCCGAGGGCGACGGCCAGCTGGCGGCCGTCCGGTGAGAAGGCCAGGGCGAGCAGGCCGGCCCGGCGCCCCAGCTCCAGGGTGGTGATCCGCCTGGCCTGGGGGATGTCCCACACCTCGATCCGGTCGTCGTCGACCCGGAGGGGAAAGGCAAGCAGGCGGCGATCCGGGCTCACCGCCACCGGAAGCGTGGCGCGCTCCACGGTGTTGAGATCGGCGGGCATCGCCTGCAGCCGTCGCCCGCTGGCGAGATCCCACACCTGGAGGTTGCGGGGGGCGGGGCTGGCGTCGTTGGGGGTGAGGGTCACCAGGCGGCCAGCGGCCATGGGATAGGCCACCGAGCCGCCATCGAGGCGCAGCCGGGGCCGGCCAGCGGGCAGCGGTCGCACCTGCACCTGCTGCAGGGCGGCGGTGACCAGCTCCTTGCCATCCACCGTGAAGGCCAGGGTGGAGAGGATCTCGCGCAGGGTCTGCTGACCCTCGGGCTTGCCGTGCAAGTTGCGGATCCGGTGCTGCTGCCGCGACGTGAGATCGAGGATGTCGACCTGCTGGCGGCCGTAGCGCACGCTGAGCACCGCCAGCTGCCGGCCATCGCCGCTGAGGGCCAGGTGGGAAGGGATGCTCTCAAGGCCGCTCACCTCGGCCAGCAGGGGGAAGGGCCCCCCGGGCTGGGGCGTGCGGATCGTGATGGCCGGTGGCGAGAGGGTGAGCGTGAGCACCACGGCGCTGAGCGCGTAGGCGCCCAAGGTGAGGGCCGCCAGAGCCCGGGGCCCACGCAGCCGCGCGCGGGGATGACCGATGGCGAGGATGCCGAGCAGCGCGCCGCCCACGGCCCCCACGGGCACGAACAGCAGGGCCATGGACAGGAACCAGAGGCCGGCGTAGGGCCCGCCGATCAGGGAGGCCGGATTGGCCTCGATCGGCAACAGGCCGACCAGCAGCACCCCCAGGAAGGAGCCCCACACGGGCCCAACGGCCCTTGGCCGTGAACGCCGCAGCAGGGAAACGATCCCAGCCACCACAGCGCCCACCACGCCGCCCACCACCGCGCTCAGCACGGTCATGAACAGCAGCTTCGGCAGCACGAGCCGTAGCAGGGTGTCGAGGTGGGGCACCAGCGTCATCGCCGGCCGGTGACGGATGGAGTCACGGGCGGGGCGGTTTCAACAGATCGGCCAGGAAGGAGGAGAGACGAAAGCCCGGGTTGCCGGGGTAGTGGATGTCCGCGATGCGCCAGGTGCCGCCGGGGCCGGGCCGCATCCGGTAGCGCAGCTGCTGCGGGGCCTCGGCCGGGCGGTTGCGCAGGCCGGCCTGCACGGCCACCAGGGCCTCGAGATCACCGCCCTGGAGGGGCTTGCAGCCCAGCACCCGGGCGCCGAAGGTGCCCACCTGGGTGCCACTGAACACGTCGAAATCCACGAAGCGCCCATCGGCCACCGGGTCGAGGCGGAAGGCGGCGCGCAGCTGGCGGGCCAGGGCGGGGGTGAAGCGGCCGGCCTGGCTGGAGAGATCGATGGGCCCCGGAACGTCCTGCCGGGCCACCTGCCAGCGGTAGAGGCCATCGATCTGGGCCACCAGGGGCGCGGGGCAGGGCACTGGCGCGGCCGCCGCCGGCGGGACCGCCGGGCAGACCAACAGCGCTGCGGCCACCGCGGCGCCGCATCGAACCCAGGGATCAGCCGGTGGCATGGTGCGGAGCCCGAGGCACGGCACCAGGCTCGCCCGCAGCTGCGGCGGGCGCAAGCCTGCCGCGTGTCCCCAGCCGCCCGATCGGGTGCCCTGGTGGCGCGTCAGAGGCGGGAGCTGGATGGGGGCTCTGGATCGGTGGCCAGCTCGTCGATGCTCTGCTCGAGCAGGTCGCGGCCGCTGTCGTAGATCAGGCGCGGCTCGGGCCGCTGGGGCTCTGCGGCGCGGAGACGGCGGGCAGCAGCACGGCGCCGCTGCAGCCGGGAGCCGCCGTAGCGGGCCGCCCTGGCCCAGGCCTGGCGGCGGCCATTGCGGGCCGCGATGGCCCGGTTGCGCCAGCGCTGCAGCGGCAGGCGCAGCAGGGGCACCACCAAGAGCAACAGGCCGTAGACGATGGCGAAGCGCGCCAGCCAGGCCACGGGCGGCAGCCAGGCGGGCGTGATCGCCAACAGCCACGGCGAGAGCACCAGCAGGGCCCCCACGCCGATGCCGTAGGCCACCCGTTGCTCAACGCCTGCCCTGCTGAAGCGATGGGCCCGCTCGCGCAGGGGCGGCACCGGCGCAGCGGGGAGGGGCTCTGCTGGCACGCCCTCACCGCCGGCGCTGGCGGGGAGGGAGGGAAAGCAATAGATCAAATCGCCCTCCTCACTCACATCGGGGCGGCCGTCGAAGCGCAGCAGCACCGGCAACATGGCGGTATCGGCCAGGTCGCGGCGACGGTCGGGATCGGAGGGGCAGTCGGGCAGAACGAGCAGGGGGGCGAGGTCTTCGGCGATCACCACGCCACCGTGCAGGCGCAGGAAGGCGGCGATGCGACGCCAGCGCAGCGGCTCGAGGCGGGCATTGGGATCGCCATCGCCGAACAGGATCGAGAACACGGCGGTGAGGAAGCCCAGCGAATCGGGCTCGCCCCCCTCGCCGGGCAGGTCCCAGAGGAGGCTCCACAGCTGCTGGCGCGTGGCGGAGGAGGAGCCCTCGCGCGCCAGGGCACCGATGCCGGACACCAGCAGATCGAGGATGGTTACGGGCACCTGGGCGACCACCTGCAGCACCCCCAGGGCGACATCACCGCCCTCGTCACTGGCGATCAGCCGCACGAGCAGCAGCACCAGCAGGCACACCACCACCAGGGTGGTGACGAGCACCAGCACCACCCCGAAGCTGAGCCGGATCACCCGGGCCGCGAAACGCAGGACAGCCTGCAGCAGGGCCTGCAGGCGCCGGCGGCCGCTACGGGCCAGCAACCGCGCCCGCAGGGCGGGGGGGAACACGAACAGCAAGGTGCCGTCGTCGGCCACCTGCAGCCGGCCGGGCGCTTCCGCCACCAGGGCCAGCAGGCCCTGCTCCACCTCCTGCAGGGCCAGGCCGGTGCTGGCCGCCGCCTCGCCCACGCTGCAGCGGCGCCCGCGGATGCCGATCCAGGCGATCAGGGAGTCCTCCAGCGTCATGCCGCCTGGATCAGGGGCCGCTGCCGCTGTCATCGGGTTCCCAGGGGAGGCGCGGCAGGCGGTGCAGCGCTTCGCGTTGGGCCTGGCTCCAGGTGTGGATCATCGCGTCGAGGCTGGGATCACCCGCCTCCAGCTTGATCTGGTGGGCGATGGCCTTGTTGCCGGCCTCGATCACCACCAGCTCAAACGGCGGCCCCACGGAGAGATTGGAGCGCTGGGTAAGCACCTGGGAGATCAGGCAGAGGCGGGCCGCATCCTCCAGGGAGAGGTTGGCGTGGCCGATGTTGTCGAGCGGGGGCTTGCCGTATTTGCTCTCGCCGATCTGCAGGTAGGGCGTTTCCGGCGTGGCCTTGATCGCGTTGCCCTGGGGATAGATCAGGTAGAGCTCATGGGGTTCGTTGCCGATCTGCCCACCCAGCAGGAAGGTGGCACTGCCGCTGGCCCCCGACTGGCGCAGGGCCTCCTCGTGCTGCTGCTGCACCGCCACACTCAGGCGGCCCACGTAGGCGGCGGCTTCAAACAGATAGTCGCAGTGGCGCAGGTCGTGGCCGGCGCCGCCCTGGAGCTCGACGGGACGGTCGAGATCGCGGCGGATGCCGTTGATCACTGCCTGGGTGGTGGCGAGGCTTCCGGCCGCCAGGATCACGAACAGCCGATCCGGGGCGGGCTGGAACACCGTCATCTTGCTGTAGGTGGAGATGTAATCCACCCCGGCGTTGGTGCGGGAATCGGAGGCCAGCACCAGGCCCTTCTCCAGCCAGTAGCCGATGCCGTAGGTCATGCCAGAGCGGGCCTGTCGCCAGGGTCAGACGCTACCCCGGATGGGCGGTTCCGAGGGCGGGGTCTGGGGACCGCACCAGCGAGAGTAGGGTCCATATCCTGAGCCTTGATGCCCCGATCGGCGGCGGTGGTCTGAACGACGGCGAATGGGAGGCATCAGAATGGCGGTCATGAGCACCCCTGTTGCGCTGCCGATCGATGCCCGCCTGCAGGGGATGGCGGCCGTGATCCATGGCGTGATTCCGGGTTCGGAGGTATGACTGTTCGGCTCCAGGGCAAGGGGCACAGCGGGTCCTGAGTCGGACATCGACCTGCTGATCACGGCTCCGGACTCCTGGCTGGAGGGGCGCAACCGCTTCGAGGTGCTCAATCAGCTCTGGGGGCTGCTGGCGCGAGCGGATGTGTCGCTCGACTTGTTGTTGTACTCCAGGCTGGAGTGCGAGGAACGCCGCAACTGGCACAGCCACGTGATCGGTCGAGCACTCCGGGAGGGGCTGTTGATCGATGGTGCTGTCTGAGCCGGAAGACCTGCTGCGGATCGCCATGGCCGATCTGGAGACCGATGGGGATTCTGGCTGCAGCAGGCGGTGGAGAAGGCACTCAAGGCTTGGCTGTTGCAGCTCGGTGGTGATCCCCCACTCACCCATGACCTGCGCCGGCTGCTGTTGCTGCTCGGGGCTGAGGGCAGGGCTGGTTCAAAGTATGTGACAGGCGCTCGCGCCTGGCTGTAGTCAGGGCCTCCTGAGAAACACCAGATCTTCTGCGCCGCAATGGATCTGAGCAGCTTCTGCCGGTAAAATGTGCGCAAATCGGCCTGTTACGGCCAAATT
>NZ_NQLA01000130.1 GCF_002252705.1 Vulcanococcus limneticus LL | reverse complement strand
GACAAGTTCACGGTGGTGCTCGAGACCGCTGGCCTCAACGACACCGAGCTCGGTGCCTACTGCCGGGAGCGGGGTCTGTTCCCTGAGCAGGTGAGCCGCTGGCGTCAGGCCGCCACCGATGCCAACGCCGCGCCGGTGCTGACGATGGCCGAGCAGAAGGAGCTCGAAAGGCTCCGCGCCCAGGACCAGCGAGAGATCAAGGCCCTCAAGAAGGAGCTGCTGCGCAAGGAGAAGGCCCTGGCGGAGGCGGCAGCACTGCTGGTGCTGCGAAAAAAGTGGGAGGCCTACTGCTCGGAGGACGCGGAAGGCTGACCAGCGCTACGCACCGGCAGAAGGCGATCGAGCTGATTGCTGAGGCCAAGGCCAGCGGCGCCACCCTCAGCGCTGCCTGCGGGGAGATCGGCATTTCCCTGCGCACCCTCAAGCGCTGGCGGCGTGCCTTTCTGGGTGATGGGGACGGTGAGGACCGCCGTAGAGGCAGCCCCCGCCATGTCGCCCACCGGCTGAGCGAGGAGGAACGCCAGCGGATCCTTTTCACCTGCAACCAGCCGGAGTACGCCTCGCTGCCACCAGGACAGATCGTGCCCGCACTGGCGGATCAGGGCCTGTTCATCGGCTCTGAATCCAGCTTCTACCGGGTGCTGCACGCGCATGGTCAGGCCCATCGCCGGGGCCGTGCACGAGCGCCAAAGGAGCCACGGCCCGTGCCGCGGCTGCGAGCGGATCGCCCCAATGCTGTGTGGTCGTGGGACATCACCTATCTGCCCACCACGGTGCGGGGTGTGTGGCTGTATCTCTACCTGGTGATCGACGTCTGGAGCCGCAAGGTGGTGGCCTGGGATGTCGCCGAGCGGGAAGACGCGCAGATCGCCGCCGACATGGTGGGCCGGGCCTGCCTGCGGGAGCGGGTGAGCAAGGGCTGCCGCCAACCGCTGGTTCTGCACGCCGACAACGGCAATGCCATGCGCGCCGCCACGCTCGAGGCCCGGCTGGAAGAGCTGGGGGTGCTGCGTTCGTTCTCCCGGCCACGGGTTTCGAACGACAATCCCTACTCGGAATCCCTGTTCCGCACGGTCAAATACCGTCCTGACTACCCAAGCAGGCCGTTCACCGGCAAGGCAGAGGCCTGTGAGTGGGTGGTGTCATTCGTGGATTGGTACAACCACCAGCACCGTCACAGCGGCATCAAGTTCGTGACGCCGCACCAGCGCCACAGCGGCCACGCCGCCGAACTCTGCCACCGGCGCGCCCATGTCTACGAGAAGGCCCGACAGAACCATCCGCGTCGATGGAGTCGATCCACCCGCTGCTGGCGCCAGCCAGAGGTGGTGTGGATCAACAGGCCACCAGAAGAGCCGCAGTCGGCACTGGCGGTACCATTGGCTCAGGCTGCTTGAAGAGCAGCCCAAGAGTGGCAACTTTCCTGAAAGTCACCG
>NZ_NQLA01000129.1 GCF_002252705.1 Vulcanococcus limneticus LL | reverse complement strand
AGCGTTGAGACAGCTGCTGCTTGATAATCACTCAGCAAGGCACCTGACTGCCAGAATCTGTATTGGCGGCAGCGGCTCCGACTTTCTCAGGAGGCCCCAATGAGGCGCTCAATCCGGGCCAGAACCTTCGCCCGGGCCATTAGATCACGCAGACCCTCAAGCCATCGGACGAAGCGCTCTGTCTGGCGGACTTCAACCAATCACCAACTGTATCCACCTGGCTACGGCCGCGCAACGCTGCCTTGCTGGCTCCCATCAAGGTCGACACATCCTTCGAACGCCGCCCCTGAGTTGCAAGCAGTGAGACTGAGGGGGCTGAAAATTAATTTGATGGTGGCCAGCCCACTCAAGGAGACTGTTCGAAGAGTAGTAAATGGATTACGACGTGCGCCCAGTAAGGTTAGTCAGTATGCCCGCTTGAATCTGCATTGACCCCAAGGTCAAACTACAAGAAATCGTGGGAATACGAATTAAACATTGATTCACATACACTGCCAGCAGCTAGCTCAAAGCATCTCATTGTATATCTTGTGTAAAATGATGAATCGCTACGCAGTTTGCTGTTATCCTTAGCCAAGAACGCCTAAATCTGATTGCAATATCAAGTTATAGGTGGCTCTTACTGAAGCTTTGAAGTGTGTGTTAAGGGAAAACGAGAGTGTTGGATTTACTCTCGTCACTTTATCGCATATAATGCTTGCTCTTAAGCTAGGAATTGAGTATCGCAAAGCAAGGATCGCCGTCTTCGGCTATCTTCTGAAAATACGACTGCAGCACTTCCGACCTCATTGATGCAACATTAATGCCTCGAATCTGAATATCTGAGAAGACCCCACTAGCTTGTGCAGATATTTCCCGCCTCACGCGTACTCGTACTGGACGCGAGCCACTTGGGCGAAACTTCTTCCCAATATGCACACGCCGGTTCGTGATAACTCGTATTAAATTATTATTAGGAGAAACAATCTGTGATTCGTCTGTATGGCTGCCGTCTGAGCTATCAAAAAAGTTGTTGCCGAGCCTCAGAACAACGCCCCCCTCGCTGACGTCTTGGATAGTTGGTATTTGTCCGTTAAGATCAATCTCAGTGATGTCGATCTGGGTCCTACCGCTACTGAGTGTCTGCGCTGCCGGCTGCCTATTATCTCCGGAGAATGGAACAGCTGCAAAATGCTCGAATACTCCATCAGTACGCATCTCTACCATGAACCGATGGAGCGCGCCTGCCGTAACCTGACTAGGATCAATAATGAAGTTAAACGTAAATCGAGCGCCGACTGTAGAAACATGGTTTCTGAGAGGGTCGCTTATGCCAAAAGCTTGACCTCGGACGCGGCCCTGCCTAGGATTGTTGCCAGCAATTACTGCATTAGCAGTGTTGTTTGCCAACCGATCGTGCCAAAAGGGAATAAATGTAAAGGCCGGATCAGAATTGATTGCTATAGCTTGACTTGATTGAAGGCTTAGGGAGACCCTGGAAAACCCAGGCCATCCGCGCGACAATGGCTCAGTGATCACAGGCAAGGACTGGGTTGATGGGCGGCAAGCAGCTCGGTTTCTCGGA
>NZ_NQLA01000128.1 GCF_002252705.1 Vulcanococcus limneticus LL | reverse complement strand
GCCGCCAGGTGAACCAGCCCGATGATCGAGGCCACTGGTTCACGGAGGCTCAGTCACGGCCCCCTGCTGCTGACTCAAACGTGCGACATGCTCCTAGCGACTGACTCAGCGACCTTCACCACCCCTGAGACCGACGACAGGCCATGACAGAGAGCAACCTAAATCAAAATACAACAGAAGAGATCTTAAGAACTTGAGGTACCCTGGGCGTGTCTACCCGACTCGAAATAAGGACATATACAAGACGGGAACAACAATATCGATCAGGAGGAGGCTAACGCGACTAAAGCTCGATGAGGCCCCAGAGGTAATGCAGATAACAAATACAAGAGAAGCAGAGAAAGCGCCTCACGATAGATTCAAGTACAGGCGCATTCCACAAAGCGAATACTTCAGACTCAGAGCGGAGGAGATTGAAGAAGTGAGATGCCTATTCAGGCCTGTACGAGGGGAAGAATCTGTGGGCGCCATAAAGGCAAGGAAGGACGCTGGCGCGACCGTCAAGAAGGCTTAATCACGCAAGTCTAACATAAGATATTCCGCGTCATCGGCCAAAAGGAATCAGATTATCGAGCAGATCGGACGCACTTGCGGGCATGAGAAAATGCTTTGGACTGAGACAACAACTTCCACTGGCAAAGCAGTAGCCGGAAGCTACTATAGACTTAATACCTCAGCCAAAGAGCGCCTCCCACCCAGATCTGAAGACCTAATACTGGGGGTCAAGCGAATCGAAGTCAGAGATGATTACCTACTGCCGGTCGCGAAGGCAGAGACGGAGAACGAGGCGCCAGAGTCAGCATTTACACTTATCGGGGACACACTTCTTGCGCTTTGCCGGGGATATTGACAAGGTCTTTTCAATTTTAGGGTGCGCACAGGAGAACACCCAAAACCATTTACTGAAAAGTCAGAGGAGTTTCTTAGAGATCGCGGGCGTTGGCACACGACTCATTCGCCGACCCGCAGGAAGAGACTGGAGCGAATGAGAGGATGGAATGAACCCAGCAAACTCTTTGGGATATTCTAGTTAGCGACAGATATGCTGCAAATGAGACAAGGAACTGCGGAAGCCACTGGCCGTATTCAAGTCATATCAACTCTGACTACCTCCAATAAGTCCTCAATCCCACAATCCAGCACCGCAACAATCTTGGATGCCAGATCCAGTGACAGTGCTGATGCCGCCTTCTCATCAGTCCTCGCCAATCTCGTGACGGTGGTCGCTGCAACACCCGCCTGAACCGCTAGCGAGTGAATCGTGATCAGTTTCTCCCCAACCTCGGCACGACGCAAATTCGCTAGCTAGCGCGATTGCCTTCTGAAGAGTGAGGCGGACTTGCTTTGCCGTAAGAGGCACAAAACCTCAAGCACACCAGGAAGGTATCACAGCACCACTTAGGGCCTCCTGAGAAAGTCGGAGCCGCTGCCGCCAATACAGATTCTGGCAGTCAGGTGCCTTGCTGAGTGATTATCAAGCCGCAGCTGTCTCAACGCTTGATGGCAGCTTGTTGCACCTCAGAGCTACAAGCTGGCTGCTCAGGATCTGCAGCCAGAAGGCAAACAAGGCAAAAAGAA
>NZ_NQLA01000127.1 GCF_002252705.1 Vulcanococcus limneticus LL | reverse complement strand
CCGCAATGGATCTGAGCAGCTTCTGCCGGTAAAATGTGCGCAAATCGGCCTGTTACGGCCAAATTGCCGACCAAAGTTTTCCACATGTACCGACGTGAGCCTCGTCATCAGCTCTCGTTTGAAGACTTCTTCCTGCCGTTTGGCGGCAAACTCTCAGGCAACAATCGCTGGATCAAGCTGCACGCGCTGATCCCATGGGATGAGCTGGAGGATGACTACGCATCACAGTTCTGCAGGGGATTCGGCGCCCCCGCCAAGCCATTTCAAATGGCACTTGGCGCACTGATCATCAAGGCCCGATTAGGGCTCACGGATGAAGAGCTGGTTGAGCAGATCAAGGAGAATCCCTATCTTCAGTATTTCATTGGCTTGAAGGCCTTTCAGGATTCGGCCCCGTTTGATCCATCGATGATGGTGTATTTCCGCAAGCGGTTGCCGGAAGCTGTGATCAATGACTGCAACGAGCGGATTGTTCGTCATGGCTTGTCTGCCATTCAATCAGAGACAGCCGAGGACCATGATGATGGTGACCAGGATGGCGGCTCAGCCAGCAGTGCCGCTCAACAGGGGCCGACGACCAAAGCGGTGAGCAACCAGGGTTCCCTGCTGATTGATGCCACATGCGCACCAGCTGATATCCGGCATCCGACTGATCTATCCCTTCTCAATGAAGCACGTGAAGTCACCGAGAAATTGATTGACGCGATGCACCCTCCGGTCAGGGAGGTCTTTGGGCCCAAGCCTCGCACACACCGGAAGAAGGCCAGGCAGCAGTTTCTTGCGGTGGCCAAGAAGAAGAGGCCTCGCATTAGCAAGATCCGCAAAGCCGTCAAGCAGCAAATTGGCCATCTGGATCGCAATCTTGCCAGCATCGACGCCCTGATCAACTGCGGCGCAAGCCTCCTGGCAGCTGGTCGGCACTGGTACCAGAAGCTTCTAGTGGTCAGCGAACTGGTCAGGCAACAGCGAATTCTCTACCACTCAGATAGCAGAAGTATCCCCCACAGGATCGTCAGCTTGTATCAGGCTCATATCAGGCCGATCGTGCGCGGCAAGGCGCGTTGTAACGTTGAGTTCGGGGCCAAGATCTCTCTGTCGGTGACAAGCGCTGGCTTTACCTTTCTGGATCGTCTGAGCCATGACCCCTACAACGAAGGAGAAGATCTGAAAGCGCAGGCACGAGCCTATCGCCGCCGTCATGGCCATTATCCAGAAGTTATCTGTGCCGATCAGATTTATCGGACCCGTGCCAATCGAGCCTTCTGCCAGCGCCATGGAATCCGCCTGAGCGGCCCTCGCCTTGGTCGCCCCAAGAATGATCCAGAGCTCGTGGCAGAAGCGAGGAGACAATTTGCTGATGACCAACGTCAACGCAATGCGGTAGAAGGCAAGATTGGCCAGGGGAAACGCAGATTCGGCTTGGGGCTAATCCGCGAGAAGCTTGCGGCGACACAGGGTTCAGCCATTGCCATGGCGATCCTGGCGATGAACCTGGAGAAGCTGCTCCAGCTTCTTTTTGCCTTGTTTGCCTTCTGGCTGCAGATTCTGAGCAGCCAGCTTGTAGCTCTGAGGCGCAACAAACTGCCATCAAGCGTTGAGA
>NZ_NQLA01000126.1 GCF_002252705.1 Vulcanococcus limneticus LL | reverse complement strand
CAGCGGAAGAGATGTCGGGCATCGCCAGCGGTGAGACCCACCGACCTAAACCGATGCTGACAGGGGCGCGGATGACACCGTGGACAGACTTTTAGGCGGCCCTGGAGCCAGGAGAGGCCCAGCAGGCCGGCGCTGATACTGAGCATCCCGGCGGTGCTGAGGGTCCGCGCCCCCACCCGGTTGCCCAGGCTGCTGACCGTGAGACTCGTGGCCGTGAGCACCAACGAGAGCGGCACGACCAGCACACCCGCCATCACGGGCGTGCGTCCCAGCACGAGCTGCGCGTACAAGGGCAGCAGGAAATAGCAGGACACCGCGGCGATGAAGTAGAAGGCGGCCGCCGCCGAGCCGCACAGGAAGGCGCGCGAACGCAGCAGGCTGAGGGTCAGCAGGGGTTTCGGCAGGCGCCGCTCCACGAGCAGGAACAGCACCAGCGCCGCTACGCCGCCGATGAGCAGCGCCAGGCTGGCCAGGTTCAGCCCAGCGCTCGAGAGTCGTTCGATCACCAGAAAGGGGGCGCTGGTGGCCACGATGGCGAGCACGGCGCCCGTCCAGTCCATAGCGGAACGGTCCTGGGTGCGGGGGCGGGCCTTGAGAACACGGAGGCTGAGGATCAGCCCGGCCAGGCTCACCGTCAGGATGACGAGAAAGAGGGAGCGCCAGCCGAACTGGCCGATCAGCAGCCCCCCGAGCACCAGGCCTGTGACCTGGGCCAGCGCCAGGATCGAGGCATTGACCGCCATGGCCTTGCGCCGCTCCTGCTTGGGGAAGACGGCAGTGATCTCAGCCATCACGTTGGCCAGCACCAGGCCACCGCCGATGCCTTGCAGGATTCGAAAGGAGATCAGGCTCCCGACGGTGGGCGCCAACGCGCACAGGACGGAACTGAGTGCAAGAACGCCCATGCCGATGACGACGATGCGCCGCCGTCCCCAGATGTCGGCCAGCCGACCCGCCGGCAACAGGGTGACCGTGACGGTGAGCAAGTAGGCGACGATCACCCACTTGAGGACGGGGAGGCCGACGCCAAAATGACGCGCCATGGCCGGCAGGGCCAGGGTGACGATGAAGCCATCCATGTACACCACGAAGTTGCCGCATTCGACCGCCGCCAGGCTCCACCAGCGATCTCGCTCTCCCTGAAGACCCTCTACCTGGTTCTGTGCAGCTAGGTTGTCCGGGGCCATGGCAGTGACTACCGTGAGGGTGAATCATCTGCTTCCGACTTTAACTGCTTGCAGGAGAACTTCTGCTGGGCACTCGTTCAGAAGGACTTGTCTCAGCCTGGCAACCCGAGAGTTGTTGCCGTGCTGGCGAGGGATCTGCCAGGCGAATCGATGCAGAAGAGGAATAAGCAGTGATTGGCTGTATGGTCTAGCTCTGAATCCAGGATATCGGCCACATTCCTGGGTTGCTTGTCATCGACCATCGCAACAGAGGGAATATCACCGTCGGAGCCCGCATCAGGGAATAGATAGGGCCTCCTGAGAAACACCAGATCTTCTGCACCGCAATGGATCTGAGCAGCTTCTGCCGGTAAAATGTGCGCAAATCGGCCTGTTACGGCCAAATTGCCGACCAAAGTTTTCCACATGTACCGACGTG
>NZ_NQLA01000125.1 GCF_002252705.1 Vulcanococcus limneticus LL | reverse complement strand
GCTGGCGTCCCCTTCAGTGGTGTAATTCCCCCGGCACTCCCACCCCGGCGTAGCTGGGGTGGGCCGCGCACCTCAGGCGATCGGCTCCACAGCTGACGTTGCAAGGGGTGGGCAGGCCCGTTTCCCTGGTTCGAGTACCACCTCAACCAGACGAACCATGCCCACCAGACACTGTGCCGCACCTGAGCTGGCCTCGCTACTCGATGGCAGTAGCGCCGGCGAGTTGATCCCCGAGTTGGCCCGCCATGGGCTGCAGCAGCTGATCGAGCTGGAGGTTGCCGCGTTCCTCGGTGCTGACCGTCATGAGCGCACCGAGGAGCGCCTCGGCCACCGCAACGGCTACCGGCCTCGCACCCTCACCACCCAGGTGGGGGATCTCGCGTTGCAGATCCCCAAATTGCGGGCCGGCAGCTTCCTGCCCTCGATCCTCGAGCCCCGCCGCCGGGTCGATCAGGCCCTGTATGCGGTGATCATGGAGGCCTACATCGGTGGGGTGTCGACCCGCAAGGTCGATGCCCTGGTGGCTGCCCTGGGCTCCCAGAGCGGCATCTCCAAGTCGCAGGTGAGTCGCATCTGCCAGGACATCGATGCCCAGGTGCAGGCCTTCCTGAGCAGGCCTCTGGAGAGCAGCAGCTACGCCTACATGTACCTGGATGCCACCTACCTCAAGGGCCGGCTGGGCAAGGCCCAGCAGGTCTGCTCACGGGCCGTGGTGGTGGCCATGGGCGTCAACGCCGATGGTCGCCGGGAGTTACTGGGCATCAAGGTGGGCGACAGCGAGAGCGAGGTCTTCTGGGCCGAATTCGTGGCTCACCTCAAGGAGCGGGGCCTTGCTGGCGTCAGGCTGGTCATCTCAGATGCTCATGCGGGGCTGACCAAGGCCATTCGCCGCCAACTGCAGGGGAGCGTCTGGCAGCGGTGTCGTGTCCATTTCGCCCGCAACCTGCTGCAGTGCGTCCCCAAGGCTCACCAGGGCATGGTCACGGCCGCCCTGCGCAGCGTTTTCGCCCAGGAAACCACTGAGGAGATCGCGTCACGCTGGGACGATCTGGCCACTTCGCTGGCCGATCGCTTTCCCAAGGCCGCCACGCTGATGAACGAGGCGCGGGAGGACGTGCTGGCGTTCCGTCACTTCCCGCAGCCCCACTGGAAAAAGGTCTGGAGCACCAACCTGCTGGAGCGGGTCAACGAGGAGATCAAGCGCCGGACTCGCGTCGTCGGCATCTTCCCCAACGACCCCGCCATCACGCGCCTGGTGGGAGCGGTGCTGCTGGAGCAACACGAGCACTGGCAGCTGGAGGGCCGCCGCATGTTCTCCGCCGAGAGCATGGCCGACATCCCGGACCTGGACGACATACCCACTCTGCAAGCCCTCAGCGCCTGAGAGAGACAGAACTCAGGCCCCAGGTGATCGAGGCTGCAGCGCCCTACAAGGCGCAGCGGCCTTGATCGCCGCCCGGGGCCGGCCGGTACACAACCTCAGGCTGCCCCAGACCACTCCAGCTCACAACACATCCGCGATCGGACGAAAGACTTGACAAGTCATTCGTCTCGATTCATCGTGGCAAACAGAAGTGCATCCGCACCTCCGGAATGACAGCTCGTCATTCCACCTTGTTCAACCTCTGATCAGGGCATTCGGGCCTCGGGATTTACACCACGCGAAGGGACGCGGCC
>NZ_NQLA01000124.1 GCF_002252705.1 Vulcanococcus limneticus LL | reverse complement strand
CCCCCCTCTGCCAGGAAAGTTGACGCCTCTCCATCCCGACCACTTTTTCCACCAGGGGGCTTGATGGAGCAGAGCAATGCGGCGTTACAGCGAGGCCGTCAAAGCTGATGTGAGGAAGCGGATGAGTCCGCCGCAGCGGCAGAGCGTGGCCCAGATCTCAGCAGAGCTGGGCATTCACGTGGTCACCCTCTACAACTGGAGGAAGGCCTGGCGTCTGCAGGGAGAGGTGGTGCCGGCATCCGAGAAGGATCCTGAGGGGTGGAGCGCCACCGACAAGTTCACGGTGGTGCTCGAAACCGCTGGCTTGAACGCCACCGAGCTCAGCGCCTACTGCCGGGAGCGAGGCCTGTACCCGGAGCAGGTGGAGCGCTGGCGTCAGGCGTCCCAGGATGCCAACGAGAAGCCAGTGCTCACCTTGAGAGAGCAGAAGGAGCTCGAGAAGCTCCGCGCCCAGGACCAGCGGGAGATCAAACGCCTCAAACAGGAACTCAGGCGGAAGGAGAAAGCCCTGGCGGAGGCGGCAGCTCTGCTGATCGCCTCAAAAAAGATTCAGGCCTTCTGGGGAGAGGACGGGGACGACTGACGTCGCCCGACGGCCGCCGGAAGGCACTACAGATCCTCGATGAGGGCATGGCTGATGGTGCCCGCGCCAGTGAGCTGGCCCTACTGCTGGGCGTTGGCCTCACCACGCTGCAGCGCTGGCGGCGGCAGTTCGCAGGTGTAGGGGGCGGTGTGGACCGCCGCAAGGGCAGCCACCGCCTTGTGTCCCACCGACTCAGCGAAGAAGAACGCAAGCGGATCCTGCTCACCTGCAATGAGCCGGAATTTGCGGCACTGCCGCCCGGACAGATCGTGCCGATCCTGGCGGACCGGGGCCTGTTCATTGGCTCAGAGCGCAGCTTCTACCGGGTGCTGCATGCCCATGGCCAGGCCCACCGCCGTGGTCGTGCACGCGCACCACAGGAGCCCAGGCCGGTTCCACGCCTGCGGGCAGATGGCCGGAATCAGGTGTGGAGCTGGGACATCACCTACCTGCCGACCACGGTGCGAGGTGTGTGGCTGTACCTCTACCTGGTGATTGACGTCTGGAGCCGCAAGGTGGTGGCCTGGGACGTGGCCGAGCGGGAGGAGGCCCAGATTGCCGCTGATCTCGTCAGCCGCGCCTGTCTCCGCGAGCGGATCAGCAAAGGCCGCCAGCAGCCGCTGATTCTCCATGCCGATAACGGCAATGCCATGCGTGCCGCCACGCTGGAAGCAAGGCTGGAGGAGCTGGGTGTGCTCAGGTCTTTCTCCAGACCGAGGGTGAGCAACGACAACCCCTACTCGGAGTCATTGTTCCGCACAGTGAAATACAGGCCGAACTACCCCCGCCGGCCATTCCGAAGCGCCGAGGAGGCCTGTGCCTGGGTGGCGGCATTCGTAAGCTGGTACAACGATCTGCACCGTCACAGCGGCATCCGGTTCGTGACGCCATCTCAGCGCCACAGCGGAGAAGCCGTTGCGATCAGCTACCACCGCGCAAGCGTCTACGAGCAGGCGCGTCAACGTCATCCGCGCCGCTGGAGTCGATCCACCCGCTGCTGGCGTCAGCCGGAGGTGGTTTGGATCAATCCGCCACCACCGGAAAGCGCCGTCACTGCGAGTACGTTGGTGATGGCAGCCTGATCGGCGGCAGGGGCGTCATCTTTCCTGGCAGTCACCG
>NZ_NQLA01000123.1 GCF_002252705.1 Vulcanococcus limneticus LL | reverse complement strand
AATTTGGCCGTAACAGGCCGATTTGCGCACATTTTACCGGCAGAAGCTGCTCAGATCCATTGCGGCGCAGAAGATCTGGTGTTTCTCAGGAGGCCCTCCATAAATCCTAGCCGTACAAATGAACATGGGATCTCCCTTGCTTGCAGCATTGAATGCCCCTTTTGGAATAATTCCACCTTCAGCTTTTATCCACCGCCCACCTCTGACAATGTAGTAGTCCCGAGTTTCAATAAACGTATTGCCCCACGGGACATTGCAGTTGTTCCAGCCCCATACGGTTTTACCTGGTTCATACCGATCATCAATAAAGCCAATGCATGCTACTGGCTTGCCACGATCATAATAGCCGATTCTATCGGGACTAAGGAAAGATATGGCTCTAGTTTGAGCGCTTGAAGGCGCGAGGCAAATGATAACCACCTCTATTACTATTGTGAGAAGCGCGAGTGGCCTCCATGAAGCCATTTTTTTCTTAAGAAAATCCTAGTAACACTACGCTCTATGTAGTTGAGCTGTAATGTCTGTCACAAGGATTCACTTCATGGCCTTATGCCGCTGGCGCCAATCTTCGCTCTAGGGCGTTTTGGACAAATCCATGAGTTTGAATCGCTAACGCTCCAGATCAGCGGCGGGCAGATTTTAACTGCGTTGCAAGATGCACTTGCACCCGTCCGCTGGATCTTGATGTTAGGCAGACTAATAGTTCGTCAACCAAGAAGAAGCTCTGGGGCGTAATTGCCGTGGCCGAGGCTTATGCTTTAGGATGACATCGTGCTGGGTTAGACCTTCTATATTCCACGTCCCCTCGCCGCCAGGTACCAGACTAGGAAGTAGACGGTACGGTTGCCCTGGTTCAAGCTTGCACTCCTGCTCAATCTCCTTAAGCGAGATGGCTTCTCCCGACCGCTTGGTAGGCAACCTATTCAGCCAGCCCTTTATCCGAATGCTTGCGGATTCATCAGGCAGGCCATCAGTCTCACTGTGGCTAGAGCTGCTAGATTTGTTGTTTGCCTGCAGAATACTCGGACGAGGGTCGCTTGAATTAGGGCCGGTCACAACATAAACGTCTACTGTGCCAAAGTCCTTTGCTAGATCCAGCGGGCCAATTGGCCACGCACGTGGTGCCGAGCCATGAACTTCTGAAAGCATATCTGCGACTGGCTTTGTGCAAAAAACATTTCCGGGCATCGTGACGGGCTCAAGACGCGCAGCCACGTGAACAGCTTCGCCGAAGATATCCTTATCGTTTCGAAGAGCATTATCGCAAGAGATAACTTCTCCTACGTGAAGGGAAACCCTGCATGTCAACCCGGATGGCACACCGCTCTCTGGGTACGAGTTGGCAAAGAAGTCTCGGATCCGCAATGCATTCTCGGCAGCACTTTTAGCGCTATCAAAGGTCGCCACGATCGCGTCTCCCCAGGTATTAATGAAGTCATAGTCCTTCAGAGTCGTCGAAAGATTATGCAGTCTTGTGGTCGCATAGGTATGAATCTCGTGTGCCGTAAGCTTGCTCCAGCCAGCAACGTCCATGAAGAGTGAGGTGGTCTGGGTTTTCTGGACAGGCTCCATCGTTAACCTGTGAGGCGGGGCACCGCCCCTGACAGGGGGCTCCCACCCATGAGCAAACGCCGCACCCATAGCCCCGAGTTCAAGGCCAAGGTCGCCATGGAGGCGATCAGTGGCCGCAAGACGCTCCAGG
>NZ_NQLA01000122.1 GCF_002252705.1 Vulcanococcus limneticus LL | reverse complement strand
AGGAGCTTGTCGCGCATAGAACCGCGCCCCCTCTCCGCAGCCACCCGTGAAATCCGCGCAGATCCCAGTGACTGCAATGGTTCTGGGCGATACAATGGGGCATGGTCAAGCCCAAGTCGTTCCGGCCCTGGAACCCCGAGCAGACGCTGCTGCTGCCGCCATCACCGGTGGACTGGCTGCCGGAGGACCACCTCCTGTTCTTCCTGCTCGATCTGGCCGCTGAGCTGGATCTGGAGGCCATCCACGCCCACTACCGCCAGAAGGATCCCCGCGGTGAGAAGGCCTACGACCCACGAATGATGGTGGTGCTGCTTCTGTACGCCTACGGCGTCGGACTGCCCAGCTCCCGCAGGATCGAGAAGGCCTGCTGGGAAGACGCCGCATTCCGGGTGCTGACGGGCAACCAGCAGCCGGACCACAGCCGGATCAGCGACTTCCGCCGCCGTCACCTCAATGCCCTGGCCGGGCTGTTTGTTCAGGTGCTGCGGCTCTGCCAGAAGGCGGGGTTGGTGAGCCTGGGCCAGGTGGCGCTGGATGGCACCAAGGTGAAAGCCAATGCCAGCAAGCACAAGGCCATGAGCCACGCGCGGATGCTGAAGTCCGAGCGGCAGCTGGAGGGTGAGATGCGGGCGCTGCTGCGCAAGGCCGAGCTGATCGACGCCCAGGAGGACGGCCAGTACGGCAAGGGCAAACGGGGCGATGAGCTACCTGAGGAACTGCAGCGGCGTTCCAGTCGCCTCGAATGGATCCGCAAGGCCAAGGCTGAACTGGAGGCAGAGGCGGCGGCGGCCAAGGCCCGTCAACGGGACGAGCAGGCCGAGGCTGCGGAGCAGGACGTGGCAGAAGCGGAGGCCAGTGGCGATGAGCAGCGCAGCAAGCGGGCGGCACGCCGTGCCCGTGGTGCGCGCAAGCGGGCGGATGACGCTCAGAAGCTGGCGATCAAAACAGCCCTGGCCGCAGGCCTGGAATCACCGGCTCTCGCGGCAGAGCGTGATCCCCTGACGATGCCCAGCCGGCGACTCCCCACCAACGCAGCTGGCCAGCCCAAACCCCAGGCACAGCGCAACTGCACCGAATCCCGACAGCCACATCCTCAAGGGGTCGGACGGCTGGATCCAGGGCTACAACGCCCAGGCCGCGGTGGACGGTGACCACCAGGTGATCGTGGCCATCGGCGTCAGCAATCAAGCCAGCGATGCGGTGCACCTGCTGCCCATGCTGGAGAGGATTCAGGCCAACAGCGGCCGGCTGCCCGAGGCTTTGATCGCCGACGCCGGCTACTGCAGCACCGCCAACCTGGAGACCTGTGAGGCGATGGGACTGGCGGCCTACATCTCCACGAGCCGGCAGCAGCATGGCCAGAGGCCAAGGCCATCGCGGGGCCGCGCACCCCGGGATCTGGATGCCAGAGGCCGGATGAGCCGGAAGCTCAGATCCAAGGCCGGTCAGGCGATCTACGCCCTGCGCAAGACGATCGTCGAGCCGGTGTTCGCTCAGATCAAAGGGGCCCGAGGACTGGATCGCTTCCGGTTGCGTGGGCTGGAGAAGGTCGATGGCGAATGGGCGCTGATGGCCACCACCCAATAACCTGCTCAAGCTATTCCGGGCATCGATCGCGATGGCTTGAGCCTCGCCGCCAGGTGAACCAGCCCGATGATCGAGGCCACTGGTTCACGGAGGCTCAGTCACGGCCCCCTGCTGCTGACTCAAACGTGCGACATGCTCCTAG
>NZ_NQLA01000121.1 GCF_002252705.1 Vulcanococcus limneticus LL | reverse complement strand
CCTGGAGCGTCTTGCGGCCACTGATCGCCTCCATGGCGACCTTGGCCTTGAACTCGGGGCTATGGGTGCGGCGTTTGCTCATGGGTGGGAGCCCCCTGTCAGGGGCGGTGCCCCGCCTCACAGGTTAACGATGGAGCCTGTCCAGAAAACCCAGACCACCTCAGTCCGTGTCTCCACCAACCTGGATGCCGACCACCAGGTGAAAAACTGGGGGATCGCCACTGTTTCCAGTAGAGGCAAGATCCCTATGTGTTCCCGATCTCGCTACCGCTCAGCAGGCCAGCAGGTTGTCCCGCCGTTGGGGCTCAGACCCTGCCCGAGAGGATCACCGCCGCCAGCAACAAGGCCGCCAACACAAGCTCGCTCAACATTGTTTCGACCGGCATGCCCGGATCCCAGCTCAGATCCTCACTATCTGCTGTTGATCCTCACGACGCGCCCCCCAAGCGGGGGCAAAGCCTCCCCGAATGGGGACTGGGCTTGCGGCAGGGTGCCGCAACAGGCTGATCAGGGAACCGGTCCAGGTTGGACCCCCTTGCCCCCCCTTCTGCCATGGCCACCTACAAGGTCACGCTCGTCAACGCCAACGAGGGACTGAACCGCACCATCGACTGCGGTGACAATCAGTCGATCTACGATGCGGCGGCGGATCAGGACATTGATCTGCCGGTGTCCTGCCGCGCTGGCTCCTGTTCGTCCTGCGCCGGCAAGTTGATCAGTGGCACCGTGAACCAGGTGGATCAGGCCTTCCTCGATGAGGACCAGATCGCGGCCGGGTTCGTACTCACCTGCGTGGCCTTCCCCACATCGGATTGCACCATCGAAACCCATGCCGAGGAAGCCCTTTATTGACTGACGGCAGCGGGTCAGATCGCCTCGACGCACAGGAGTTACTCAGCGGGAAGTTGAACGAAGTTACGTTACCCGCAAGGAGTTGTTTCGCTCGGCCAGGCTGGATGATGGATGGCAGGCCTCAGCAGACAGGCACCATCGGCTTCCCACTGACGCGTCATCATCATCAGCATCTGAACATCCATCCCCCCTTGCGAGCCATCCTTTCTTGCCATGGGGCGCGAGCGGGAGGAATCTGAACCATTGGCGATGGCTGACGGCCTTGCCGGAAAAATCACTGTGGAGGTTTCCCCCTGCGGAGCGATCCCCCCAGATAGGTACGATCCCGGGGCTGTGATCCGCACGGTGTCGTTCTGCATCCTGGCGAGACGGACGTTCAGCTGATCGAGGGACAGGGTTCGCGATTCAGGATGTCCTGGCGTAGGGCGGCCACATCCTGATCAACCTGGGCCAGACGCTCCATCACCAGTGCCAGGTCCAGGGCCGTGAGCTCGCCATCGACACCCCATTTCAGACAGGTGCGGCCCAGGCAGCTGCTGGCGTTGATCGTGATGGTGGGGTCTGCCATGGCGAGCCTCCTTGCTTTTGATGGTTCCAGTGTCGGCCGCGCGGGGCTGGCTGTGATGCCCCCAACAGGGGGCAATCACCGCCACCTGGTGAGGATCGTCGAGGTACCGTCAGGATTTCGCCTGCTCGCGAGACAGGAGCAGATAGAGATAGTCAGGATCGCGATACTGGTTAGGTAGGCAGTGGTGCAGCATTTCCAGCCGCTGCCAGCAGACGGTGCGGCGGGCCTTGGTGGCACTTTTGCCCTCCCGAGCGAGGATCCGCATCGCTTTGCAATAGAGCGGATACTTGGGGCCTCCTGAGAAACGCCAGATCTCCTGCACCGCAATGGATCTGAGCAGCTTCTGCCGGTAAAATGTGCGCAAATCGGCCTGTTACGGCCAAATTGCCGACCAAAGTTTTCCACATGTACCGACGTG
>NZ_NQLA01000120.1 GCF_002252705.1 Vulcanococcus limneticus LL | reverse complement strand
GGCGATTTCGGGCACAGGGAGGAGGCGATACCACCGACCAAACCCCATGCTGGCAGCTCAGGCCAGAGCACCTGTGACACACTTTGAATCAGCCCTGCCTCCGCTCGGGAGAGCTCGAGGCGGGAAAGCGGGACTGGCGCCATGACGACTCTTGCACGCGTACACCTGTACTAGCAGGGGAGGCGGTTCGACGCCAGGGGTTGAGGTGGTGCCGCCCTGGTGCTGCTTTGCTCAGCGCATCTATCGGTGCTGTTCTGCTGAGCGCACCTCGCGGTGCGACACCAGAAAGGCCTCAATCCAGTCGTGGTGACACTTCTGGCTGATCCGATCGGCGATGGTGACAGCTGCCTCGGGCACCTGGAAGCGCTTGCGGAACGCCCGGGTGAGGCTCTCCAGCAGCGGCCGGGGCAGAGCCCGCAGAGTGCCGTGAAGGTGCTGGATCGTTTCGGGATTGAGCGCCGCCAGGCCGGGATCCTCCGGGGCGGTACCGGGTTGAGATGGGGTAACTGCGGAGGCAGGAGGAGTGCTGGGCGCCGGCCGACTGACCGGGGGCCGCTGCTCTGCTGACCGCTGCGGCCCCTCCCCCTGGCCAGGTGAGTTGCTCACCTGCCGCTGCTGCTTGTCGTAAAGCGCGAGCCCAAACGGATTGCCAAAGGTCATCAGCGCCCGCTTCATGGCGTCGGTCTCCGCTTCCTTGAGGGCGGACTCATGGGCCTGGCCCAGGTCGACGTCGATGCCGTGACCGGCGCCGCTACCCTCCCGGATCAAAGGAGGCCTGCCCCCGGCAGTGACGGTGACGCGCACGCGGGCGGTGTAGGTGACGCCCCAGCCGGGCTTCTGGTCCCTGCTCGTGCCTCTGGCACCGATCGTGCGTTCTGACTGGGCGACGCAGCGCATGGCGATGGTCTGCCGCTGCCAGCCGTCAAAGCCAAAGATCCGATTGGCCTCCGCGATAGCGACCCAACCTTCCACATAAGCCACCTTCCCGCGGCCCTGGTGTTCACCCCCACGCCGCTGGTGGCCTGAAAGATGTCGTCGGCCAGATACATCACCTTCTGGGGGGCACCACCGCACTTGATCGGCGTGGCCGGATGGGTGAACAGGGCGGTTCCCCCCTGGAAGCCGCGGATCGTCTCCCAGGTGGCGGCGATGTGGGCGTGGGAATAGTTGCTGACGATGCCGTGGTGGCCGAGGCCCTCCGGCAGGCCCTTGATGGCGCTCCAGTTGAGCTGGAGGCCCATGGCCACCACGAGCACGTCGTAGCCGAGGGATTCACCGGCTGCGGTGATCACCCGGTGGGCCTCCGGCTCGAAGCTTGCCGCGCTGCCCTGGATCCAGACGGCACCCGCCGGGATTACAGCGGCCTCAGGGCGGTGGGTTGCTTCGTAGGGGAGCAGACCGGCGCCGGCCAGGATCCAGCCCGACTGGTACTCGTGAACGCAGGAGGGTTCCAGGATCGCCACATCGAGGCCGGGGCGCGCCAGCAGGAGCTGACTGGCCACGGTGATGCCGCCCGATCCACCACCGACGATCAGGACCTGATGGTGGCGGTGGCCCACGGAGCCGTATTCGGCCATCGATCACCTCTGAGCCTCCCTCTCTCTAGCCAGGCCCTGGTGAAACGGTGGCAACCCATACATAAAAACATGCTTGCAAGCGCATAGGAGGATAGGGTCTGTTGGCGTGATCACGGTGCGGCCGATGGCGTCATGGCAACAGCCTTCAGCCCCGGGCGTCCCAGCATCTCCGGTGCGGCTCCAGAAGCATTGACGTGGACCCCGGAAACCGGTCCAGGGTGAATGAGAGTCCTCATCCGGCCAGACTGGGCCGGGGACTCGACCATGAAACGCACCAGGCACACA
>NZ_NQLA01000119.1 GCF_002252705.1 Vulcanococcus limneticus LL | reverse complement strand
GGCCTCACCGGTGCCGTGGTGCTCTCCACCGACGTGGTGCGCGGCGAGCTGTTCGGCGATGCGGCCGTGCAGGGCCCCTGGCGCGACATCGAGGCCCGGCTGCACCAGCGCATCCGTGATTCCGTGGCGGCCGGCACGCCGGTGATCGTGGATGCCACCCACGCCCGCCGCCCCTGGCGGCTGGCGATCACCCAGGCCCTGAGCCTGCCGGCGCCGGTGGAGTGGATCGGCTGGTGGCTCTACACACCGCTCGCCACCTGCCTGCAGTGGAACCAGACCCGCCAGCGGGTGGTGCCCGAACCCGTGATCCGCGAGATGGCCGCTGCCCTGGCGGATCCGGACTTCGGGCCATCCCGGGCTGCGGGGTTGGCGGCCCTGGTGGCGGTGGTGCCCACCCACCAGCGCGAGCTGGAGCCGCTGCTGCGCGACGAACTGACCCGCCTCGATCACCGCATCCGCTCAGCCCGCAACCGGGAGAGGCGTTTTGAGCTGCACGGCTACTCGCGGTTGCTGGATCTGGAGCGGCTGCTCTATCTGCTGCGGCTGCTGATCACCTTCCCCGAACTCTCCAGCGCCGATCCGGCCACCCGATCCGAGCTGGAGGCGATTGTGTCGCCACTGCCGGAGGGCGACCTGGCCGATCAGGCCGCCGCCTACCTGCGCCGGCTCCATGGCGCCTGCTACGGCGATGGGGCGGCGATCCGGGACGATCTGGCTTGGCTGGAAGCGAATGGTTTCTGCACCGCTGAGCCCGCGCTGGCCCCGATCCAGCCGCCTGCGCCCCTCGCGGCGTCGCAGCAGGGCCCGTGGCTGGGAGGCGTGAACGGTGGCCATCCGCCCCTGGGCGATGCGCCCGTGTTCCAGCGGGTGTTCACCCTGCTGCGCCACCTGCTGCAGCAACCCTTCGATCGGGCGCCCGGGCGCTCCTTGCCGGAGCATCTGATCGCCCAGATGGAGGCCATCCCCGGCGCCTACCTGCCTGGTGAGACGGCCACCCTGCGCAAGGACCTCGAGAAGCTGCTCACCCCCTACGGCTTCCGCCGCCGCAACGACAACGTGCGCCACGGCTATGCCCTGGGCACGGCGCTGCTCTCAGCCCACCGCCTGCGCGAGATCCATGGGGTGGTGAGCCAGGCCGCCGGCCGGCTGGCCGATCCCAGCGCCCAGGATCTGCTGGGCGAACTGGAGCAGCGGCTCAGCTGGGGCGGGATCGCCCTGGATGGCGCCCCGCCGGTGCGGGCCTTCGCCAATCGCTCGATCGTGAGCAGCGCCCTGGTGCGGCCCGATTCCCTGGCGGCCGAGCGCCAGGCGGAAGCGCTGGAAACAGCGATCGTGGAGCGGCGCCGCATCGAGCTGGAGCGCTACGTGTCGGTGGCGTCCTTCGCGGACAGCCCCAGCGGCGCGTTCCGCGTGTGGCCGCTGCAGCTGCTGTTTCACAACATCGGCTGGTATCTCGTATTCGAGGAGGACGCGATCGGCACCGGCGTGGGCCTGATCCGCAGCGAACGCCTCGATCGCCTCGCCCTGCGCCGCAGCGAACGCGGCAACCGCCGCACGGACGACGCCCACAGCCAGGCCCTGCGTCGCCTGGAGCTGCTGCTGCACCACAGCGGCGGCATCTACTTCGGGAATGATCTGCAGGCTCAGCTGCGGCTGGCCAGCCCCAACGCCCGTCAGCGCGCAAGGCAGCTGGTGACGCTGCGCTTCTGCTGCCAGGGCTGGGCCTTTGCCTTCATCCGCGAGGGCCTGCAGCGCTACCCGATCGAGCACACCCGCTTCTCTAAACCCCTACCCGGCGAGCACTGGTGGCATCACGCCAACGCCCCGCACGTGCTGGAGCCGGGCTCCGCCGCCGACACCCATCCCTACCCGGTGGAACTCGATCTGCCC
>NZ_NQLA01000118.1 GCF_002252705.1 Vulcanococcus limneticus LL | reverse complement strand
GGGGCGTACGCCCCTGGAGGCAGCTCAACAGGGAGTTGCAGCATGACCACATCCACCCACTCTCATAAGGACTGGACCGACAAAGGGGGTCACGTCACTACAGCAGGGCCTTCAGCCCATCCAGGCCCATCGTTTCAAGCCCCAGCCCCCTGGCAGCCTGCAGGAACAGCAGCAGGTCCTTGCGCAGGTGGGCGGTGCGGATGTTGGGGTTGGCGTAGTCGTCGGCCAAGCTGCTTGGCCAGCTTCTTGTCGAAGGTGGCGGCATTGAGCCGCCCAGTACCCTCTGTGCCGCGGCCATACCAGAGGCAAATCGTGTTGCCTGTACTCGTGTATCCGAGCTGATGCTCAGTGCCCCAGCCGCGTCTGAATGTCCTGGAGTCGAGCGAGACTATTCACTAAAGCCGGAGCATTGTCAAGGCCCTCCACGTAATCGAATACATAGGCCAGCACCGCATAGATCGCGCCCGCGCTGAATGACGGCGAACGGGTGAAGTCGATCAGGATGATAACGAGAGCCACGATCGTGGCGAGCTCCGTCACGGTCCAAGTCCACGACTCACTGTCCGACAGATGCACATTCCAGCGACGCACACGGCCGAAATGGCGTCGCAGGCGCAGTACTCGCGCCGTCTGAATGTCCTCGATCTCGCGCTCGATCTGGTCGTTGAGGCCCCGGTGCAACTGGCGCGCGCGGCGCCAGTACCAGGCGTTCACGAGCGCCGTCGGCAGCAGCACCGCCGTCGCGATGAAACCCGCCTCGATGTCGTAGGTGAACAGCATCACCAGCGATCCGATCACGGTTACCACCTGGGAGAACATCGCTGGCACGTCGGCTTCGAAGAATCCCACCATGTCGCGCATCATCTCGACCCGGGCCGACACGATGCTGGTGCTGTGGCCGCGATCGCTCTGCTCAGCGACGGTGTTGACGGCGAGGCGGGCATAGATTCCCATGAACACACGGGTGTCGTACCGCTGCCGCACGAAGGACGTGAACAGGTGCACGAGCCACACGGCGATCAGCGCCGAAAGACCCTGGTAGCTGTATTTCAGCAGCCCATCTACAGCCAGCCCAGTGAGCGCTGGATAGGCGAGCATGCAGAGGTTCTCCAGCAGGGTCAGGGTGTAGGTGCCAGTGATCGCCAGCCGTTCACCATCAGAAAGCGCCGCAAGGATCGTCTGCTTCATCTTGAGGCCTAGAGCCGCGACCAGCGCAGCAGACTGACTCCCCCCAGGACGATCGCCAGAAGACCAGTCAACACAATGAGCCAGGTTGCGTCGTCTATCGCACCGAATAGAGCAGCCTTGCCTTGGACCATCACCAGAGTTCCTCCCAAGAGAGCCAAGAGGCCAGCCCCAGCAATCCAATGATGGCTCCTACGTCCAGGGCGTGTCCACGAGAGGGCGAGAAGCGCCACACCCAGAGGGAGCAGCGCCAACACATCGTGAACCACCAGAGGCAGGAGAAAGGAAAGGGCCGTCATGGCTTTGATGGCATGGCTAGGAATAACTTCTTGGGAGCCAGAAGCGACTGATGCATCAAGCGTAGCGATTACCGAGACTTACTTCTATCAACTGCCGGAATGCAGGTCCACCCAAGCCCAGCTTGAGCCAGCAATGGCAAGGGCGGCGCATATCAGCATCCCCGGGCAAACCTTATTCAGAATGACCAGCAGTACCATGAATGTGCCGACTTAACTCCGCGCACACACAGTCCAGGAGATGAATCGATCTATGCCTAAGTGAGCTACCCGTATGTAGTTAAACTCGATGCTGGATGCCAGCATGCCAACGAAGCGAATGCACACATCGTCGCCAGCGCTTAACCCAGAGAAGTGCAGAGCCTGTCTTGGGAGTAACATGAAACACAGACCGGGCACCAAGAGCATAGATAGCCCTACTGACGTGGACCCCGGAAACCGGTCCAGGGTGAATGAGAGTCCTCATCCGGCCAGACTGGGCCGGGGACTCGACCATGAAACGCACCAGGCACACAGC
>NZ_NQLA01000117.1 GCF_002252705.1 Vulcanococcus limneticus LL | reverse complement strand
GCTCAGAGAGTTGGCCTACGACATCAAGGGGATGCTGGCGCTGGGAGGCGTTGCGCCACTGCGTGACAAGGTCTGAGCACACTTTTAGGCAGCCCTGGGAGAACTGCAGACCCTGCTGACCCACGGAGTGGTGCCAGCCGTGGAGATAGGCCACACCCTCTTCACCGAAACGATCCTGATACTCGACGCTGTCGAGTAAGAGTCGATCTCGGCGTCGTAGCCCTGCTCCTGCAGGATGGTGAAGTGGTGCAGCATCTCTGCCGTGTTTTGGGGCGCGTGGCCCAGCAGGTGCTCGAAGTTGAGCTCGATGAAGCGGTAGGGATTGCTGCTCTCAAAGAAGCGCTTGCGATACAGACCGCTCTTGGCCACCTGACGCACGAGCTTGCGCACGCTCAGGTTGCCGCGCTTCAAGAGTGATTCCGGACCTTCAAGGCGCTCACTGGCCATCACGTACTGGTTGCCGAGAACCTGCAGATAGCCGGCAGGGATCACAGATGCTTTGTCGTCCGACGAGGCGGACATCCAGTTTTCGTTGACGCGGTTGTTGGTGTGACGCTCGATGCCCAGGTAGGCAGCGTTGGCGAGAGTTATGGGCGGGCGGGCCGAGGGGGTGGCGGAGGCAGCACCGAAAACGGTGCCGCGCGGATAGGCAACCTGCGCTGGCGCCGAGGGGCGCTGGGGGTGGCGCTGGCCAGGCACGTCCGGTGGCCTGGGGAGTGGGCTGGTGCTGTCGCCGGGGAAGCGCTGCAGCAACAGGCTCACTCGGCAGGCCAAAGGGGGCCAGCCAGAGGGCTGCTGCCGGATCCTATGGGTCCAGTTTGCCCGCAAGCCCAGCCCTTCATAAACGTTACAAACCCCCGCCGCAGCGCAGCCCCTGGCAGCAGCGGACAGGACCGATACCATCCGGCCCAACACCACCGGGCTCGCCATGTCTGCCCCTGTCTCCGTCACGCTCCAGCACCGGATCAGCGAGCAGCTCCAGGCCCTCAGCCAGGTGGGGGAGAGCCTGACCCTGCGGCTGCTCGATCTCGAGGAGCGCCTCAACCTGATCGAGGAGCATCTCACCGTTCAGGCCGGCCGTTCCGAGGCGGATACCGGCCTGGACCACACCGGCGAGATCCTCGCCCTCACCGAGGAGCGGATCGCCCGACTCGAAGACCTGCTGACGTCACAGAGCGTTGAGCACCGCGGTGATGGTGGCCATCCCCACCTCCATCTGAGCAGTGTGCCCACCTATGCGGAAAGCTCCCCCACCGAGGCGGAGGAGCACGATCCGTTCCCCGAAGACGAGGAGCAGCCCTTCATGGATGAGATGAGCGCCTGAGGGCAGCCGCTCGGTTTCGCGGACCTCAGCCGGCCGAGCCCGTGCTGAGCATTGCCGCCGCGGTGGTGATCAGGATCCTCACCAGCTCCAGGCCGCCGATGGCGGCCAGGGCCAGCCAGAGGGTCTGGGCGAACTTGGGAGGCTTGCCGCCAACCCAGGCCGGTGAGATCTGCTCGCCACTGAACTGGGCGCCAGCGCGGCCCGTGGGATCGGCCGGGGCCCGACGGGCGCTGATGTCACGCCAATAGGCGTCGTAGCGGGGGGCCTTCTGGGTGAACGGCAGCTGGCCCTGGGCCCGACCCGCCAGCACCCGCGAGCGCTGATAGGGCACCTCCTCGGTGCCGAACGCCTCGAGGTACTCCGGCGAATTGAGCAGGGCATCCACCAGACCCTCCAGGCCCTGGTTGGCGATCACGATCGACCAGGCAATGCGCTCCTGATCGCCGTGTACATCGCGACCCAGCACCCGGCCGACCAGCTGCTCTACCACCCTGTAATTGCTGTTGCAGCGGTAGAAGCCCTCGCGAAACTTGCGGGAGAGCAGCAGGCCGCGGATGAAGTCACGGGTGGTGATGTCGCCACTTGATTACCCAGCTCGCTCCGCAGCGCAGGACCTGAGCCCATAGACTGGTACACAAATACCAGTCCGGCCATGGCCCGCAGTGCGATCCAGTTC
>NZ_NQLA01000116.1 GCF_002252705.1 Vulcanococcus limneticus LL | reverse complement strand
CGCCTTGCGTTCCTCGGCGCTCACCTTTCGGATCAAGCTGGCCTTGAAGCCCAGGTAGCCCGAGTAGAGCATCAGGCTCAGCAGCACCCACATCAGCAGCGGGTGGACGAAATTCAGGGCAAAGGGCATGGTGCCTGGGCAAGGGATAGGGATCCGCACAGGCGGCATCAAACTGAGCGTGACCAGGAATCTCAACCGCGATCCGGAAGGGTTTCTGGAGATCGAAAAGGGCCCAGATCACTCCAGACCCCAGATTTTCTGCTCAGTCCATGGAGCGAAGCAGGATCGACTGGGTGAGATTCAAAGTCTCACTAACCGATCGCCGGCGCATGGAGCGCCACGGGAGTTGCTTCGAGTGCCGCCAGATCAAGCGGGAAGTTGTGCACGTTGCGCTCGTGCATCGCCTCGATGCCGAGGCCACCGCGATTGAGCACATCGGCCCAGGTGTTGATCACCTGGCCCTGCTGATCCATCACAGAGTGGTTGAAGTTGAGGCCGTTGAGGTTGAAGGAGAAGCTCGCCACCGCCAGGGAGGCGAACCAGATGCCCACCACTGGCCAGGCAGCCAGGAAGAAGTGGAGGCTGCGGCTGTTGTTGAAGGAGGCATACTGGAAGATCAGACGGCCGAAGTAGCCATGGGCGGCCACGATGTTGTAGGTTTCCTCCTCCTGGCCGAACTTGTAGCCCTTGTTGAGGGATTCGGTTTCCGTGGATTCCCGTACCAGCGAACTGGTGACAAGGGAACCGTGCATGGCGGCGAACAGGGCGCCGCCGAACACACCGGCCACGCCGAGCATGTGGAAGGGGTGCATCAGCACGTTGTGCTCTGCCTGCAGCACCAGCATGAAGTTGAAGGTGCCGGAGATGCCCAAGGGCATGCCGTCGGAGAAGGAGCCCTGACCGATTGAGTAGATCAGCAGCACGGCGGTGGCGGCAGCCACCGGAGCGGAATAGGCCACGGCAATCCAGGGGCGCATCCCCAGGCGGTAACTCAGTTCCCATTCACGACCCATCCAGCAGAAGATACCGATCAGGAAGTGGAAGATGATCAGCTGGTAGGGGCCCCCGTTGTAGAGCCACTCGTCGAGGCTGGAAGCAGCCCAGATCGGGTAGAGGTGCAGACCGATGGCGTTGGAGCTGGGCACCACCGCAGCGGTGATGATGTTGTTGCCGTAGAGCAGGCCGCCTGAGACGGGCTCGCGGATCCCGTCGATGTCGACGGGCGGGGCGCCGATGAAGGCGATCACGAAACAGCAGGTGGCCACCAGTAGGGTGGGGATCATCAGCACACCGAACCAGCCCACGTAGAGGCGGTTGTCGGTGCTGGTTACCCAGTCCTTGAAGCTGTTCCATGGGTGGCCCCAGGAACGCTTGAGGATGGTTGTCGTCATGGCTAGGAATGAAGACGGGGCTGGGGAGAGCTGCGAAGGCGAGGGGGCCCCTCGTTGTGGACGACCTGACGAGCGCCGACTCTTCCCGATAAAACAGTAGCGTTGAAGCCTTCTATGACGCGACAGGCGTTATGAGCATTTCTTCTCAAAGTGCTGGTGCGGGTTGCCGCCCTGCTGCTCACCGGTTGCATCGACCCAGCTGGCGACCCGTCTTCGCCGCTGTTCTGCTTGCCCTGACCCTGATGGTGCTGCCGCTCCAGGCCCAGGCAGCAGTCGATCCACAGCGCTGGACCCTCACGGATTCCTCGGGTCATTCCTGGGGCCTGACCCTGTTCGAGCAGCCTGATCCCGCCTACCCAGCCGACTGGCGCCTGCGGCTGACTGCCCGCTCACCAGGACAGGTGGTGGATCACCAAAGGCCGCTGCTCCTGAGCGATGGCCTTGGCGGTGCCTGGAACCTGCCGAACCGCAGTGAGGAGCTGGTGCGACAGGGGGAAGAGGTGATCCCCGAGGCCTCGGCCCAGTTCGACGCCCATGCCCTGGATCCCAGGCCCAGCGAAGTGCTGCCGCTGCAACTGGAGGTGCCGACCGACAATCAAGAGGGCACGACCTTGGTCATGCTGCAACCTGAAGTGGTGCAGGCGCTCCATGA
>NZ_NQLA01000115.1 GCF_002252705.1 Vulcanococcus limneticus LL | reverse complement strand
TTTCGCGAGCTGGCCTACGACATCAAGGGGATGCTGGCCCTGGGAGGGGTGATGACGGCCGACACCAAGACCTGATCACACTTTTAGGCAGCCCTGGGGTGAACACCCAGGTGATCTTCTGCACTGCCCTGGCGCAGCTGTACCCGGTCAAGGCTTACAACGCCACCGTTGAGCGCGTCGTGGCGCGGCGGGGGATCGAAACCCGTCTGCAGCGCAACCTGATCGAGGTGCGCCCCGAGGAGCAGGTGGCGGTGTTCGAAGTTCGCGAGGAAGGCCGGGACCCCTTCCGGGAGGAGATCCGCTTCGACCTGCTGCATGTGGTGCCGCCGATGGCGGCGCCGGATGTGGTGGCCCACAGCCCCATGGCGATCGAGGGGCCTGGCGGTTGGGTGGAGGTGAACAAGGACACCTGCCAGCACAAGCGCTTTGCCGAAGTGTTCGCCCTCGGCGATGTGAGCTCCCTGCCCACCTCGAAAAGCCTGGCCGCCATCCGTGGTCAGGCGCCGGTGCTGGTGGCCAACCTGCTGGCTCAGCTCGATGGACGCCCGCTTGCGGCCCACTACGACGGCTACACCGCCTGTCCGTTGATCACCAGCTTCCACAGCGTGGTGATGGCGGAGTTCGACTATGACCTCCAGCCCGTCAGCTCCTTCCTGGTGGATCCCACCCAGGAGCGCTGGAGCATGTTTCTGGTGGAAACGCGGGTGTTCCCGTGGGTGTACTGGCACCGGGTGCTCAAGGGCCGTCTGCACGAGAGCCGCTTCCTGAAGCCGCTGGCGCCGTTGGTGCGTGCGTTGGGGCTGGCGTTCAAGCAGCCGTGATCACACCGCCTGCAGTTGGCTGAGCTGCTGCTCCAATCGCTGCTTGAGCCGACGTTGCACCAGGTTGCAGAGGTCCTCCACCAGGGGGTCGGCCACCGCATAGATCAGCCGTGTGCCGTCCCGCTCACAGCTCACCAGCCCCGCCCGCTGCAGCTGGCCCAGCTGGCGGCTGATGTGGGACTGGCTGAATCCGGTGGCCTCGATCAGGGAGGCCACATCCATGGCGCCGCCATGCTTGAGCTGACAGAGCAACTGCAGGCGGGCCGGCTCGCTCAGCAGGCGGAAGAAGGCGCTGAGTTCATCGAGCAGCTGGGGACTGGGCAGTGACGGGGGCGGGGTCCGGCGCATGGACGAGCTTATGTCGATACACGCATTATGCACGAAGCGCGCATGGCGGGGGCCTGGGGCGCGCAGCGACCCGGACAACCGAGATCGCTTTAATGCCCATAATGCGGCTATGCTCATACAAGTTCGTGATCGATCACCCGTGGCCGTCGCTCCCGCACCCTCCCTTTCCCTCGCCGCCGCCGCCGGCGGTGGCTCCCTGCTCTTCCGCCAGCTGTTCGACGCCGAAACCGGCACCTTCACCTATCTGCTGGCTGATGTGCCCAGCCGCAAGGGGGTGATCATCGACACGGTCTACGAGCAGCATGGCCGCGATCTCGCCTTGATCCGTGAACTGGGCATCGATCTGATGGCCTCGATCGACACCCATGCCCATGCCGACCACGTGACGGGGAGCTGGCTGATGCACGAGGCCACCGGCTGTGCCATCGGCCTGGCCGCCGCCGCACGCGCCGAGAACGTCACCCGGCCCCTGGCCCATGGGGATCGCATCGACTTCGGCAGCCGCGCTCTGGAGGTGCGTGCCACCCCGGGTCATACCGATGGCTGCATCAGCTTCGTGCTTGATGACCAGTCGATGGCCTTCACCGGCGATGCGCTGCTGGTTCGCGGCTGCGGCCGTTGCGACTTCCAGCAGGGCAATGCCCACACCCTCTGGAACTCCATCACCGAGCAACTGCTGACGCTGCCGGAGTCCTGCCTGCTCTATCCCGGCCACGACTACACCGGTCGGAGTGTCACCTCAGTGGCCGAAGAGAAGGCCTTCAACGCAAGGCTGGGCGGCAACGCCACCGAGCGGGATTTCGTCGGCCATATGGAGGCTATGAAGCTCCCGCATCCCCACAAGATCGCCGAAGCCCTTCCGGGCAACATGCGCTCCGGCAAGCCCCGCGAGGTTGGTGCGGCTGGCGGGGCGACCCACCCCTGGGCACCGGTGCAGCGCAGCTACGCCG
>NZ_NQLA01000114.1 GCF_002252705.1 Vulcanococcus limneticus LL | reverse complement strand
TGGCGGCGATGACCGAACGGATCGCCAATGCAGTCTGTTGCTGTATGCCTTGCACCGAAAGGGATCTCAGGGTCGCGGAGCCTTATGGGTAATCAAGAATCATCAACAGTTAATCCAAAAAGGCTGCAAACGATTTCATCGCAGGCAGCTATATCCCTAGAAACGGCTGCATCGGCGAGCGCCACCTTCATTGGTTCAGACAAGGAGCTCCATTCTGGTATCCGAATTCGCCGCAAGTATTGGGCCTGGAATCGAAGGAAGCCACCTCTCATCTTTGTAGAATATGCAGAAATAAAGGCACGTGATAGCGAAGACAAAAGGATGGCCTGAAGACTACGCAGATCCCACTCTTCTGAAACGATATAGTACAGGTTGTGGTGAGGATAGAATCTACCATCTTCGAAGACAATATGAGATTGGCCTTTGATGTCTGGCACTAGAAGCTTGGGCTTGCTTAAAAGAGAGGGGGTAATTCTATCAATGGTGCGATACCAGTTCCTGGGATTCTTCTGTGCGCAATGACGTCCAGAAATGATTGTCCTTCGGGCTTCAAGATAGCGGTTTAGCTTTGGATACTCTGATAAGCCAACCAACCCCCCGTCATCTCTGAACGGATTGATAATTCCCTTGCCCAGCCAATTAACCTCCCCACTTGCTATGTCTCTAGTCCTTACAAGCGGCAGTTTGCGATCATCTTCAACATCAAGCTTCTCATAATCAGCAATAAAAGCCCGATCAGCACCAGTTGCAACGCCAATTCCAACCTTGCAGCCTGCCTCTTCGAGCGTTGGAAACTCTTCCTCTAGGCGTCTGATTAGTTCAATCTGACTGGAACCGCTCAGAAGCCATGGATCAGAATCATTCGTAATACCAGAGGAGAAGCGGACCCTCTCCTTTGTACCATGATTGCCAGTAGTAAGTTCCACCGCAAGGGCTTCTAGGGCCTCTTGAGTAATGACAGGATGCCGTGCGATATGGGTAGGCCCAGGAGCTCCCCTTTCAATAATTGTTATGGCAGGATAAGCGATTACATCAGACTGGAATGCCTGAGTGTCAGACATGTCGACATAGATTTTTAAGTGATAATCCCCAGATATCAATTTTCTCAAAGGCCCTCCATATTTATTTTTCATCCAGCGATCTGCACATATAAAACCAAGTGCACCACTTCGTCCAAGTAGGCCTAGAGACCGCTCAATAAATGGAATATAGATATCTGCTCGATCGTAAAGTGTACTGAACCTACTTCGGTATTCTCTGAGTAGCGGCGCGGGGATTAGCTCTTGACGAACATACGGAGGATTCCCGACTACGAAATCAAAACTTCCATCGATAGGCGCAAGGAGATAATCATCATTCTGCAACCACTTGTCTACTACAGACCCTGCGTCCTTCTCTGTAATACCTTCCTGGGTCAGAAGTTCACGTATTGCGTCTCGTGTGTCTTCGAATGTCTTCTTGTGAAGCTCAAATGCAACTATTGAATCTTGAAGTTCATTGCTAGTCGGATTCCGCGACTTATGTGTTCGCCAAGAGCCCAAGAGCCTCTTTATTGCGGGAAACAGGAAGTCTCCTCCGCCAAAGGAAGGCTCTAGCAACCTCAGTTGTGAAAGATCAGATGTAGCCTTGTAGCCAGATAAATCCAGAATAAAGTTAACTACTTCTGGCTTGGTGAAAACCGCCCCTCTGGCCTCAATTCCACCTCCGGCCGCCAAGTGGTTAATCGCTTCTCGCACCTTGGGGGAGCGGCTAGCGGGAGGTATGTAAGGGAAAGAAAGCTTCAGCTCGCCTTGCCGTGCTTTCGTCACTACTGAGCCCCGTGGTAGTCCAAGCGTACCATCGCCTCGTGATGTGGATTCATTTTGCGATGGTAACCATCCAAGTACTTTTTGGGCTGAGGTGGTAGCTCATCAAGCTTGGTTCCGACCCACCCGTTCAGAATGGATCTAACGCTTGCCATCACCTAGCCGCAGAGAGCATGGCCGGTAGCTGCTCATTGGCATCAGTGAATGAACGGTGGCGGATCAGGTGAATGGCATGGTTGGAAAGTGCTCTTCGCCCCAGGGCTGCCTAAAAGTGTGATCAGGTCTTGGTGTCGGCCGTCATCACCCCTCCCAGGGCCAGCATCCCCTTGATGTCGTAGGCCAGCTCGCGAAA
>NZ_NQLA01000113.1 GCF_002252705.1 Vulcanococcus limneticus LL | reverse complement strand
GGCGATTTCGGGCACAGGGAGGAGGCGATACCACCGACCAAACCCCATGCTGGCAGCTCAGGCCAGAGCACCTGTGACACACTTTGAATCAGCCCTGCCCTGCCGGGGGATTCGGCTGCTCTGGCCAAGGCCGTTGTGGCGATGGAGCAGCTCGATCAGATGCGCATCTCCCTGGCCTCCACCCTCGAGGGCCGCACCGAGGAGCCCACCATCGAAACGATGAAGGAGGTGTGCAAGCCCGTAGGCATACGGGCGGTGGCGATCGGCAAGGAGAACGGCTGGCAGGTGCGCCAGGTGGCCAGCAAGTACCGCAACCCCGACCATGCCCCCGCCAACGCTCAGGAGCGCCAGGTGATCGATCTGTTCAGTCGACACCCTGAGATCAACGGGCTCTGGGAGCCCGCCGTGGCGGAACAGGGCGCCGGCCTGAACTACTACCGCCGCATCAACGTGGAGCCGAGCTGCCTGGCCTGCCACGGCACCAAGGCCAGTCGGCCGGCGTTCATCAAAGACAACTACCCCGACGACAAGGCGTTTGACCTGGCCGTTGGTGAGCTGCGCGGCATGTATGCCGTGCACCTGCCGGAGGTTCAGGCAGCTCTCGCCGCCGCCACAAGCTGAGCCACGCCAGCTCAATGATTTCTCTACACTATGCGTATCTCGTCATAAGCCGATCTGCAGGCTCAATGCCATGACCCTCGTCCCCATTAGCCACTCCAGCAGCGAGGTCCCCAGCCTGGGGCGTCGTCAGTTCATGAACCTGCTCACCTTCGGTGCCGTCACCGGGGTGGCCCTCGGCGCCCTCTACCCAGTGGTGCGCTACTTCATCCCTCCACGGGAGGCTGGCTCATCTGGTGGTGCCATGGCCCTGGATGAACTCGGCAATCCGATCGCGGCCAGCGGCTGGCTGGCTGGCCATAGCGAAGGCGACCGCAGCCTGGTGCAGGGCCTCAAGGGCGATCCCACCTATCTGATCGTCGATGGAGAGGGCGCCATCGGCGCCATCGGCCTCAACGCCATCTGCACCCATCTGGGCTGCGTGGTCCCCTGGAACAGCGGCGAGAACAAGTTCATCTGCCCCTGTCACGGAAGCCAGTACGACCCGGAGGGGGCCGTGGTCCGAGGTCCCGCCCCGCTGCCCCTGGCCCTGGCCCATGTGGCGGTTCAGGGCGAACGGGTGCTGCTCAGCACCTGGAGCGAGAGCGATCCCCGCACCGGCGAGAAGCCGTGGTGGAGCTGAGCTGAGCGTCAGGAAGCTGCTCCAGCTGGTCGGGGCAGCTCAACGGATGGGCAGGCATAGATCCGGTTGAAATTGGCGAAGTCGAAGCTCTGGCCCTCGCCATCCTCCTCCTGCATCATGTCCACGAAGGCCTGACCGAACAACACCTGGGAAAGGGGGTAATTGTGATGGGCATGGATCGGCCGCTCCATGATTTCGTCAATGCCACTGAATGAAACCACGATGTCGGCCTGGCTTGCGCTCAACTCCTGGGGGGTACGTCCATGCAAAGGGCTGTGTTGATCGATCGGATGCATCACCGTCCAGGTGAGCAGAAACAGGGGTGAGCAATCGCGGTTCAAGGTCATCGGGTGCAGGCGTCGCATCCGGTGACCTTCCGGAGTGCGCTCATCGATGGCGAGATAAGCCCTAATCCTGGCATCGAGGATGGTCTTGCGCCGTTCATTGGCCACACGGAACATCAAGGTGGGCAGTCCGTTGTAGGAATGCAACGTGGCCACATCTGAGAACAGGATCCTCGCTGTGGACTTGGAGAAGCGACTGAAGGTCGATCCTGTGATCAGCGCAATTAGAATCAACCCCACCAGTGACTCGAAGGTGACAATCAGATTCGTGAAGAGGCTACTGGGATAGAGCGCGCCATAGCCGATCGACCCCAGGGTGTGCACACTGAAGAAGAACGCTTCCATGAAACTGGTTGCAGGGCCTGACACGCCCGAGATCCCATGGGGATCCAGCCAGTAAAGGCCTGTGAACACCAGATGGAGAAGCAGGTATCCCATCGCGATCAACACAAAGAAGACCGGCCATGGCACGGCCAGCATCAGGTGATTGGGATAGCGCCAATGCCGAATCCAGTTGGCTGGGTTCACCGATGAGAAGATGCCGCCATGCTGACGTGACCCCCTTTGTCGGTCCAGTCCTTATGAGAGTGGGTGGATGTGGTCATGCTGCAACTCCCTGTTGAGCTGCCTCCAGGGGCGTACGCCC
>NZ_NQLA01000112.1 GCF_002252705.1 Vulcanococcus limneticus LL | reverse complement strand
GGGCGTACGCCCCTGGAGGCAGCTCAACAGGGAGTTGCAGCATGACCACATCCACCCACTCTCATAAGGACTGGACCGACAAAGGGGGTCACGTCAGCCCCGCTGCGGCTCACTGGCGCCCACCAGATTCGGTGCCAGTGGATCCGCTGCTGCGAGCACCCTCCATAGGGTCATGCCGTGGGTCCGGGCAGCAGATCCAGGATGAAATGCAATGTCTTGCAGCTGATGACGCGGATCCACTGGCGATCAACCGTTCTGGCCACAGCTGCAGGGGCCCTGGCCCTAGTGCCGATGTCTGCCTGGGCCCATGCCGATGGCCACCCCGGCGGCGGTTTCGTGGCCGGCTTCCTGCATCCGATCAGCGGCCTCGATCACGTGGTGGCGATGGTGGCCGTCGGCCTCTGGGGGGCGGTGCTCGGCCCACCGGCCCTGTGGGTGCTGCCGGTGGCCTTCCCGATCGTGATGGCCTTCGGGGGGATGCTCGGCCTGCTTGGCGTACCGATTCCGGGAGTGGAGATCGGCATCGCCACCTCGGGACTGGTGATGGGCCTGATGGTGCTGCTGGAACTCCGGCCGCCGCTGTGGCTGGCGGCTCTGATCGTGGCGGCCTTCGCGGTGTTCCACGGTCATGCCCATGGCACCGAGCTGCCCGCCGGCAGCAACGCCCTCCTCTACAGCCTCGCGCTTGTGATCGCCACGGGGCTGCTGCATCTGCTCGGGATCCTGGTGGGTGAAACGCGCCGCTGGCCCGGTGGCCGGCGCTTTGTGCAGGCGGCCGGCGGCTGCGTGGCGCTGGTGGGGCTCTGGTTTCTGGAGCAGGCCCTCACGTGAGTCTTCCCCTCGCCCATCTCACCGCCACCGGCCTGGGGCCCTGGGGGGATGGCATGGCGAGGCTGTTTCTGGAGCCCAGCGATCTGCTGCTGGTGCTCAGCCTGGGGCTTCTGGCCGCCCAGTCCGGCAGGCCCGGCCTCGATCGCCTGCCCCTGCTGCTGCCGGTGGCCTGGCTGGCGGGGGGCCTGATCGGTCTGTGCCTGCCTTCTGAGCTGCTGCTGGCCCTCCCATCGGTGGCCCTGGTCGGGGCGATCGGACTGCTGGTGGCCCTGGGGGTGCGGCTGCGGCCCCTGGTGCTGCTGTCCCTTGCCACTGCCCTGGCCCTGGTCTTTTCCCTGGTGGCGGGCTCAGCCCTGGCCGGCCATCCGGGGGCCCCAGCCGCCCTGCTGGGGGAGGCGGTGGCCATCGCCGTGCTCATCACGCTCCTGCTGCTGCCGCTGGAGCCGCCCCACCCCCGCTGGCTGGCCATCGGCCTGCGGGTCGGTGGCAGCTGGATCACCGCTTCATCCCTGCTGATGCTCGGCTGGCTGGTGCGCCATCCCCAGTGATCCCACGCCAGAGCTCGCTCCCCGCCACCGGCTCGGTGATGTCCACCAGCTCCTGGGCGTAGGAGATGGTGAGGCGCAGCAGCTTCCGCAACCGGTCGCTAGACGCAGTCTTCCGCGCAGGGGTAGGGCCCTAAGCACAGGGGGCCCTTCTTCATGGCGTAGCCCCCAAGCCCGGGGCGCTGCCCCCGGGCGACTGCCTGCTCAGCCGTGGTGCCACCCCAAGGGGGTCGGGCGCAGCTGTGCGTTGGGATTGCTTGGCAACAGCCGTGATCGTCAGATCAACAGGAGCAGAGGGAGCGCGATCGCCACTGGCAGATGCTCTCGCCCGGTGGGCGCGCTGTCTGGGGATGGCCCCCGCCAGGTGTGCCCTTCGACCCTGAGGCAGCCTTCCTCGAGCAGCTTCCAGATGGATCGCCGCTGCCGGATCAGTTCCAGCTGTTGCGCATCGCCCTGAGCCAGGTGGAACTGTTGGAGCTCACGGGCCATCCCCAGCCCCGCCGGTGCTGGAGGGAGAGCACGGGGTCGTTAGGGAGGGTCTGCATGCCCACGACATCGCCGTTCTGCTCGATTCAGCGGGCATCTGCATCCGCAGCGGTCACCACTGCACCCAGCCGCTGCACCGCCACTACGGACTGAGCGGCATAGCGCGGGCCAGCCTGGCATTCACCAGCAACATTGAGGAGAGCGACCGCTTCGCCGAGGAGCTGCAGAGCACCATCGCCTTCCTGCGAGAGCACAGCTGAGCCGCGATGACGGCCCTGGCCCTTCTGGTGGAGGTGACGTGACCCCCTTTGTCGGTCCAGTCCTTATGAGAGTGGGTGGATGTGGTCATGCTGCAACTCCCTGTTGAGCTGCCTCCAGGGGCGTACGCCCC
>NZ_NQLA01000111.1 GCF_002252705.1 Vulcanococcus limneticus LL | reverse complement strand
GCCTTGACGCTGGAGCTGCCCATGTTGAGCACCAGCACCAGTTCGGGGGGCGCCATGGCCTCAGGGCATGTCGCAGGTGATGGTGATCGGGAAGGGCTCGGCCCGCCAGATCCGTTCTGCGTACTCGCTGATGGAGCGATCCGAGGAGAAGAAGCCGGTTCGGGCCGCGTTCAGCAGCGAAATCCGGTTCCACTGCTCCCGGTCGGCCCAGAGGCGGTTTACCGCATCCTGGGCCCGCAGATAGTCGCTGAAGTCCGCCAGCACGAAGAAGGGATCACGGCCGGTGAGGTTTTCCAGCAGCGGCCGGAACAGGTCGCCATCGCCGTTGCTGAAGTGGCCCTGCTCCACCAGCTTCAGCACCTCGGAGAGTTCCGGGATCGAGCTGATCAGTTCCCAGGGCCGGTAGCCCTCGGCATGGAGGGCACTGATCTCGGATTCCGTCTTGCCGAACAGGAAGAAGTTGTCGGCCCCTACCTGCTCGCGGATCTCCACGTTGGCGCCATCGAGGGTGCCGATGGTGAGGGCCCCATTCATGGCGAACTTCATGTTGCCGGTGCCGGAGGCCTCCAGGCCGGCGGTGGAGATTTGCTCGGAGAGATCGGAGGCGGGATACACCCGCTCCCCCAGCTTCACGTTGTAATCCTGCAGGAATACCACCCGCAGGCGGCCGTCCATGTCGGGATCGGCGTTTACCGTTTCGGCGATGCCATTGAGGAAGCGGATGATCAGCTTGGCCATGTAGTAGCCGGGCGCTGCCTTGCCGCCGAAGATCACCGTGCGGGGCGCGAGGCCATCGGCCTGCCCGTTCTTGATGCGCAGGTACTGGGCGATGACCTGCAGGGCATTGAGATGCTGGCGCTTGTATTCGTGGATCCGCTTGACCTGAACGTCGAAGAGGGAGGAGGGATCCACCAGCAGGCCGCTCTGGCGCTGGATGTAGTGGGCCAGCGTGCGCTTGCAGGCGAGTTTGGTCTGGCCCCAGCGCTCCAGGAAGCCGCTGTCGTGCTGGAACTGCTCCAGGGCCCGCAGCTCGTCCAGGTTGCGCACCCAGCCCTCGCCGATGCTCTCGTTGAGCAGCTGGCGTAGGGGTGGATTGGAGAGCGCCAGCCAGCGCCTGGGGGTCACGCCGTTGGTGACGTTGGTGAACTTGTCGGGCCAGAGGGCGGCGAACTCGGGGAAGAGCTTGGTGCGCACCAGCTCGCTGTGCAGTGCCGCCACGCCGTTCACGTGGTGGGCCGCCACCGTGGCCAGGTTGGCCATGCGTACGGCCTTGCCTCCTTCTTCATCGATGATCGACACCCGGCGCAGCACGTCCTCGTTTCCGGGGTACTTGAGCCGTACGGTCTGCAGGAAGCGGCGGTTGATCTCGTAGATCAGCTCCAGGTGCCGCGGCAGCAGCGAGCCGAACAGCCCGAGCCCCCACTTCTCCAGGGCCTCGGGCAGCAGGGTGTGGTTGGTGTAGGCCAGCGAGCGGCTGGTGATGTCCCAGGCGGTGTCCCAGTCGAGGTGCTTGTCATCGATCAGCAGCCGCATCAGCTCGGCTACCGCGATCGCCGGGTGGGTGTCGTTGAGCTGCACCGCCCAGTGGTCGGGAAACTCCGTCACCGGCAGGCCGCGCCGGTCCAGACTGCGCAGCATGTCCTGCAGGGAGCAGCTCACGAAGAAGTGCTGCTGCTTGAGCCGCAGCCGGCGGCCCTCATCGGTGCCGTCGTTGGGGTAAAGCACCTTCGAGAGGGTCTCGCTGCCCACTTTCTCCTCCACGGCGCCGTAGTAGTCGCCGATGTTGAAGGCGTAGAAGTCGAAGGATTCGCTGGCGTCGGCCCGCCATAGGCGCAGCCGGTCGCAGGTGTTGACGCGATAGCCCAGCACCGGCACGTCGTGGGGCACCCCGATGGCGTGCTCCTCGGGGATCCAGCGCACGCGGTAGTGGCCGTGATCGTCGCGGTAGCTCTCGGTGCGGCCGCCGAAGCCCACGAAGCAGGCCTGGTCGGGGTGGGGGATCTCCCAGGGCCAGCCGCCCTTGAGCCACTTGTCGGTGATCTCCACCTGCCAGCCGTCGCGGATCAGCTGGTCGAAGATGCCGAACTCATAGCGGATGCCGTAGCCGGTGGCCGGGATCTCCAGCGAGGCCAGCGACTCCATGAAGCAGGCCGCCAGGCGTCCCAGGCCGCCGTTGCCGAGGCCCGGCTCCTCCTCCACCTCAAGGATCTCCTCCAGGTGCTCGATGCCGAAGCGGCGCAGGGCTTCCGTGGCCGCCTCCTGGATGCCGAGCATCAGCAGGTTGTTGCCCAGCTGGGG
>NZ_NQLA01000110.1 GCF_002252705.1 Vulcanococcus limneticus LL | reverse complement strand
GAGATAAGCTGGCGCGGTGGCTTGCATGGATTGTATCAGTTATTCTTCATTCATGATATAAGAGGCCCATCCAACGCTGCCCCTGAGTGGCAGGCAAGGAGGTTGGGGTGGCGTAGCAGAGGGGCTGGTGGTGGCCTGTCCACTCGAGGGGCCTGTTCGACAGCCCCGTCTAATAATGGCATGTCAATCCTCAGCAATATTATCGTAGTCATCATCTGGTTCATTGCAGCAAATGGGGCAATAGTAACCAGCGTCAAGTTTAATTCTGGGGTACTCGTCTGCTGCGACATAGTCTGTAAACAGATAGTGGTCGCCAATAAATTCTTTGCATCGCTTGCACGTGTTCGCAGCGTATCTGTGTCCAGCTGTCTTGCTGTATCTTGTCGTAATATTGGCTCCGTGTCGATTTGCAAGAGCTATGTGATCAAGGTTGAATTCGCATTCATACCCCGCGTCTCCGCTTAACGCGCCGACCTTCATCGGCGAGTTGCATTTCCAGCACTTGCCATCGATGATGAGCAAGTTGAGGCGTGGCATGTGTTCATTGCACTTAGGGCATTTTGGATTTAGACACACATCCACAATGTCAGGCTTAAGAACCTCTTCTTCGACTCGGCTAAGCTCTGTATCCGACTTGAGCTTAAAGACTAGCAACGGAATGCCATTTGCCTTGTAGAACTCGATGGCTGATTGATCGGGTGAATGCGATACTACAATTTCAATAGCTGCAACAACATTCCCTTCCTTGCTTAGCAGCCCAATATCCGGCCTGCATGCCCCGAGGTTGTACTCTTCCTCAGCATGGGTAGTTCTCTTGAGCAGGTTCCCAAAATGGCTGCCACAGCATGCCTCGCATTTCCATTGTATCGATATTCGCTCCCCAGCCTGAAGTGCCTTAGAGATTCTTTCGTGCAAGAGCTTCTTGAAACCAAAGTGTAGAACTGTCTCTGGGCTGCAATTCTGGCTAAGATTCTTGTGAGCAAAGTGAGGACGGACCTTTTCCCCCATTCGATGTACCATCTCTTTCTGGCACGATGGGCAGTAATAAGCACCACCCCGTTGAGCCGCATCGGCTTTGACGAGTTCCCCTTTTTCATTATTTGCAAATGAGTAGAGAATCTCTTTGCCCATCCTGTCAGCGCCTCCTGCCGCTCAATTCAGCAGTAACTTATCAGTGTTGAAGTCTGTTTGCTAGTCTGTCGAACGCTGCCCCTGAGTGGCAGGCAGGGAGTTTGGGATGGCGGAGCATAGAGGTAATGGATGCCTGTCCACTCAAGGGGCTGGTTGGACATCGGCACTTTCAGCAAAGAATCATACCTGGGAGACAAACAGAGGTGACCCTACAACCAGTAAGTCAACGCCTGTTATTCCCGCCCTTTCTAATTGCCAGACTCTAGGCGTACACATCGCGCTAAAGACAGCGACTCCTCTGTAACGTGGTCCTTGCAGACCTCTTCTTCTGTCAGCAAATATTGTAGCCCATGCATAACTAAGAGAATTAGCAGCATCGTCAAGACTATCGCCCTTATTAAACTTATCAGCAGCATCAAGGAAAGAGCCTACCGGATCTAGAGAAGGGGAGAGGTGACTGGATTTCGCCACTTGATTACCTGCCGCATTTGACGGTGATCCCGCAAGCAACAATGCAGTATGGCCTTGTTTTGCCGCCAACCAATAGCACATATCTATGCATACACTGCCTGTCCCGCTGAACTCAAAGAAGACAGGAGGTGGCTGGCCCAGCGAAATTTCTCCAAGGGGGACAATAGAGGATTTCTTATCAAGAGAGTCTAGAACTTCTTTTAGTCTAGATATTTGACTGGGCTTTTCCTTAAGGTCAGCCTTTGCGCTGACGATCTTAAGATCTACGCCGAGCGCCACTGAAACGTCGAATCTTGCGTTCTTGACTTGCGCATGCAGTTGAGTTACTTTTTCTTCGGAAATGTATGAATAAAGGTCATGCATAGGTGTGCTGCCGCTCCAATGCGTTTCTTGGTGGTCGGCCATCATAGCTATGCCCTCCCGTATGTCCAACGCTCAAGATCAGCGGCGGGTAAAAGCCCAATGCATTCACGAGGCAATGTTGGCCCCGGCCGCTGGATCTTGATGTTAGGCGTTTATGCAATTGCAAAGAGTGGCGCAAAGATCATATCCAGCGTTGCAAAGCTTCCAGAGTATCCGAGGGATTTGTGTTGAAACAAATCTTGGAATTAGGAGCTTGCTCATGAATGACGTTAGGGCACCTCGAATAATCAGCAAATCGCAGAGGTTCTGAAGACATGAAGAAGCCGCCAAAGAGGCGGCAGAGAAGGAGAATGCTATATCGAACATTG
>NZ_NQLA01000109.1 GCF_002252705.1 Vulcanococcus limneticus LL | reverse complement strand
CCGGAGTGCCCGGTGTCAACTACGTGGGCGGGTCGCGTCAATTACGTAGGCGGGTAGGAGCCCCCACCCCCTGCCATGGCAGGGGGTGGGGGCTCGCCTGGTTTGGGGTCGGTTGGCGGGTAATTGACGCCTGGTCAGGGCGCCGAATCACGCCCCAGCTGTGCGCCCTGCCCGTCGTGCCCGTCTGCGGCGGTAGCTCTCTCCGTTGATCTGGATGATCGTGCTGTGGTCCACCAGCCGGTCCACCGCCGCCACCGTCATGGCGCTGGTGGAGAACACGTTCTCCCACTCGCTGAACGGCTGGTTGCTGGTCACCAGCAGCGAGCGGCGTTCGTAGCGGTGCATCACCAGCTCGAACAGCACCGAGGTCTCCGCCTCGTCCTTGCGGACGTAGCCGATGTCGTCAATCACCAGCAGGGCGTAGCGATCCAGCTTGGTGAGGGCCTTGGCCAGGGCGTAATCGGCCTTGGCCTGCTGCAGCTGCTGCACCAGGGCCGTGCCGGAGAAGAAGCGAGCCGAGCGATCCAGGCTGATCAGGCTGCGGCAGATCCCGGAGGCCAGATGGGTCTTGCCCACGCCGCTGGGGCCGAACAGTAGCAGGTTCTCAGCACGGTCCAACCAGCTGGTGTCGTGGGCGATCTGCTCGATCTGATGGCGATCGAGATCGGGGATCGCACTCCAGTCGTAGTCCGCCAGGGTCTTGGGCCAGGGCAGCTGGGCCTCATGCAACAGCCGCCGCAGCCGCGCCTGGTGCCTCTGCTGGTGCTCCTGCTCCGCCAGCACATAGAGGTAGCTGGCCGGGCTCCAGCCATCGGCTGCCGCCTGCTGTTCGGCCGCCTGCCACTGGCTGCGGAACTGCGCCAGTTTCAGCTGTTTGAGGAGCGCCGGCAGGGCACTCTCCAGTGCCGGCCGGCTGGGGGGCTCCACCCAGGAGTTCGTCATAGCTGCTCAGTTGGTGTTCAGGGATCTGGAGTTGGGGCATGGCCGCCAGGCCCCGGGGCGGCCGCAGGCCGTAGTGGTCGCGCAGGCCCGTGAGGCTCAGCGCACCGCGGCTCAGTTGGCGCTGCAGATACCGCTCCACTCCGGCCAGGTCGTCATGCCGGGCGGCGACATGGAGGGCATCGACCATGACCTTGGCCGCCTCATCCGGCGGCAGGGCCGCCAGCAGCTGGCGCCAGAGCTGCCGCCAGCTTTCGCCAGGCAGCAGGTCGTCCTGCAGCTGGGCGCGCAGCAGCGCCCGGGGCTTGCGGCGCAGGCTCTCGATCACGTGGCGGAAATCGATCCGCCGCAGGGGGCCGCTCTCGCCCGCTCGCCGATGCAACCGCGGCAGGGTTTCGACGAACTGGCTGCGCAGGTAGAGGTCCAGCCGGTCATGGCGCAGATGCACCGTGAGCTGCTGACCGATCAGCCGTGAGGGGACGCTGTAGGTGACCTGCCGAACCTCGATCGTGCTGGTGCTCCGTACCCGCACCACCACGGGGTCGTAGTCGGCAAAGCGCTCCACCGGCAGCGGCTGCAGGTGCAGCCGCTCGATCTCCAGCCTCCCAGCCACCTCATGGCGGCCGTTGAGGGTGGCGGTGATGCGTGCCACCAGCTGCCGGTACTCGGCCTCGGTGGCGAAATCACGGCTGCCGCGCTGGAGTAGCTGCTGCTCCAGCCGCCTCTTCCAGTGCCGGTGCGGGCCCTCGATCGCGCCGTTCTCATGGGCCACGCCGCGGTTGTTGCGGGTGGCGATCACGCCCAGGTGGGAGCAGAGCTCGCGGTAGCGGCTGGTGTAGTCGCCGGCGTAGCTGCCATCGCGGTTGCGGAAGCAGGCGCTGAGGCTGTCGGTGCGGTGCTCCGACGGCACACCGCCGCAGAGCGTGAGGGCGTTCTGCAGGGCTTCTGAAAGGGCGACAAAGCTCTCGCCGCCGTGAATCACCTCCACATGACACCAGCTCGAATAGGGCAGGCGGAAGTGGAACAGCCGGTGCTCCAGCACCTCTCCGGCCACGGTGATGGGCCCACCCTTGAGCAGGGTGAAATCGGAGATGCCCAGGACGCCGGGCTGGTGGTGCTGCAGAAACATCACGTCGCGGGCAGGGCCATGCAGGGCCTTCCACTGCTCGACGCGGCGCTGCAGTGTGCGCTTGCGCCGATACCACTCCTGGCCGGGGAAGGTCTGCTCCAGGTGCAGCAGCAGCGTCTGGGGTTCAAGCTGCGGTGCCTTCTCGAGCATGGGCACCAGCACGCTCTCCCACACCGCTGCCAGCGGATCGGCGCGGGTGCGCCAGTGACGGCCGCGCTGTTGCTGATCCTGGGGCTGCAGGTCGCCCCGATCGATCCGCTGGGCGCTGCGCACCGAAATCCCCACCGCATCAGCCGCGACCTGCTGGCTGAGCCCGGCGGCCCGTCTGGCCATGTACCGCTCCTTGATCCGCAACGACAGAGGGGCGGGCATCGCGGGGCTCCAGACCTGAACTGGAGCCCTGTTGTCGCGTCCTGAGACCTGCCTATGTAGTTGCGCGGTCCCGCCTATCTAATCGTCGCCGGACA
>NZ_NQLA01000018.1 GCF_002252705.1 Vulcanococcus limneticus LL | reverse complement strand
CAATTTGGCCGTAACAGGCCGATTTGCGCACATTTTACCGGCAGAAGCTGCTCAGATCCATTGCGGCGCAGAAGATCTGGTGTTTCTCAGGAGGCCCCTCGTAGCAGGCCCGCTCGATCTTCCTGGAAGAGACGATGCCGACGCAGTAGGCGTAGAGCAGCAGCATCATCATCATCCGCGGGTCAAAGCCCTTCTCCCCACGCGGGTCCTTGGCCTGGGCGGGGAGAAGGATCTCGCAGAGATCCAGCTCATCCACCAGATCCAGCAGGAAATACACCTGGTGATCAGGCGACAGCCACTCACGAGGTGACGGCGGCAGCAGAGTGGTCTGCTCCGGCTGCCAGGGACGGAAGGACTTGGGCTTCTGCATGGTCCATCCTATCGCCCAGATCCATTGCTGTCACTGGGATCTGGGCAAATTCAGGGGGGTCTGTGGAGAGCTGGGGGGCGGATCTACGCGCAACAGACTCCTAGTGTTGCCAGGGGCTTATCAGCGTGAACCATGGCGATCGCATCGTGCTCAGTCTGCGGTGGTACCGCGCTGGAGCCCGGCCACATTCAATCGACAGGCCTGATCTATCAGCGGCTCGATCATGCACGGTTCAACATTCTTGAGCCAGCTGAAATCCAGGTGAAATCAATCATGTGCCTCGACTGCGGCCACGTGATGCTGTTCGGCGACGCCGAGAAGGCAACCAGGATTGTGGAGGGCAAGCCGGTCCAACCCGGCCCCGAGGAGAACGCAGAGCCCGCCTGAAACCGGCGCGATCCACCGGGAACAGCGGCTGGCCAACACAATGGACTCACTTGTCAAATGGCCCGCATGGGTGTTCTCACGGCCCTGGCGATCCTGGCGGGCCTGATCGTGGTGCACGAGGCGGGTCACTTCTTCGCGGCCACCTGGCAGGGCATCCGCGTCAGCGGCTTCTCGGTGGGCTTCGGGCCGGTGCTGCTGCAGCGCCAGCGCCGCGGCGAGCAGTTCTTCCTGCTGGCCATTTCGCGCAGCGAATTCGTGTCGTTTCAGGGCGACGCCGAGAGCAGCACCAACCACGCAGCCCCCTCCGTCTGCTGGGTGGTGCGCTGGGGGGCGCCCCGATCCGGTTGCACCAGGCGAACAAAGTGGAGCTGTACTGGTTCAACCATGCCGATGCGTCAAGCGACGCGCGCACATTCCGCCTGGAGGTGTGGCTGAGGGAGGCCGACACCTAACGACCAATGTCGAGCTATGTACGAGGAGGATTCACACCTTCAACGGCAGCGATCTGGCCATTGGCCTCACCGTGGCCGCCCCACTGGAAACCATTCTGAAGGTGAAGGCAACATCAAACGCCCTTGCGTGCTGGTGCCTTGCGTCGACTCCGATCGGATCGGGGCTGATGGAGGCGAAGACTAGGTGCGCCATCCATCCGTTGCAGCAGGGGCTCTTTGCCGCTCTTCAAGGCTGCTGCAATGGCTTTGATTCGATCAACCTGGGCTTGCGGCTCCGTGATCACCTGGTTGTCCTGGTCAAGGAGTTGCACCTCCAACTCCTTGAGCCAGAGCAACACACAACTGCTCAACATAGGTTCTTCCAACTGGTCGCGGTATGCTTTGTAGATCAGGGCTTCAAGAACGGAAAAGGGCACAGCGGTGCCAACGGCGGGCAAGCCCAATTGGGTGTAATTGCGCCCCTCTTGCATGCGATCAAGGAGCAATTGGTTGAGCTGTTGAACCACCGGAGCCGATTTGCCGCCGGCAGGGCCACGGTCAAAGCCGATGCATCCCGCCTCCAGCAGCAGAGATAGCATCACAACCAACTCACCCTGGGGGTGCTGGTTGTTGCTCAAGAGCGATTGAATGGAGGTGGGCTTTGCTGATATGGCAGTGATTAAGGGTCCGTAGGCCAGGGGGTCCCCCTGGATTTCTCCAAAGCTGGAGCGAAAATTAAGTGTCTGCGTTGGCATTGGAATCCAATCTTCCTGGGGTTGCAACAGACGAAACGAGATGGAATCGAGACGTTCGCCCCATTCTTTTTGTGTCAGCTGGACATGTCCCTTCGCGAGAATGTCTCGACGGAAGGATTTGTTGGTGCCCAAATCCGTTAACAATTCGCGCGCGTCCGTTCTTGCCTCGTTGAGGACAACATTCCGGAGGGGGGGAGGGAGGAGCTCAACAAACGATTCGGAGAAGGTGGCTGTTCCAAGGAAGGAAAGTTTGTGGGCCTGACACCGAGCATTCATTTCGGTGAAGTAGAGCGGTGCCCATCCGACGTTGTCATACTCACCACAGAGATAGTCGAGAGGGGCAAACTCGATCGATTGCAACTCCCTCCGCAAGCCTGGGAACGTGGCACCCAGTGGTGAGGGTTGGGATTCCTCGCCCAGTAATTGATTCAATAAGCGCGCGGTTTCTTGGAAGCTATGAGTGAGTTCTCCCTTCTTTGCCGTGGCGAGTTCAAATGCCAGAAGTTTCTGAAAGCCGCTACGGGCCAGCCAGCCTGGATAGGTGTTGTAGGAGCAATACATCACCCCGCCTGGCGACAGGGATCTTGTCGCCACGGCGAGCAGTGCATTCTGAACGGGTTCGGTCACCCAGGTGGCAATGCCATGGGCTACAACGTAGTGGCATCCACCGGCCCGCCAAGCCATGACCGCATCGGAAGCGGCCAACTCAAGAAAATCAGCCTCAATGATCTCGACATTCTTGACTCCAGCACGCCGTGCCAAATCAAGGCCATGGGCCACATGATCAGGATGGAAATCCACCCCAAAGAAGCGGCCTTCGGGATAGAGCGCGGCCAAGAGCACCAGACCAAAACCGGTGCCACAGCCCAGATCCAAGAAAACAAAGGGTTCGCCTTCCGATTCGCGCGGTGGCTTGTGACCCTTGAGCAGGGCACCGAAATCCAACCAACTTGGCGTCAGCTCCCGGTAAAAGCCACTCGCGTAGGTGGACCCAGAGTGGTATCCATGATCCCAGAAAGGCTTGCTCACATCAGTTGACGCTCTCTGAGGCTCCTGAATAGAGAGTGAGCGTTCTGGGGGGCACAACAGTGGCCGTTCCCGGCAAGGTCAGGCCCACATCCAAGCTGACCCAGGTGCAATCTGCTGAGACGGTGGGAGTGAACGTGGAGACATTGGAAAGTACCCTGCTGCCCGTGGCTGCCGTGGTAGTCAATAGACCATCCGTCCCCACTTGGGGGCCATCACGGAGCAACTCAGTACCGCTGAGATAATATCTAATAACGTTATATTGAATCGTGTTGTTGGCAGCCGCCACTGGGATCAGAAGTCGTAAGTCTGCGGTAGCAGATGGCGTGGCGCATTCAGCATTGTTGCGCTGACCGAGGGCGGATGGTGGAGCAGGCTTGCAACGTGTATCCGGCGGAGTAATTGTCCTTGATGTTCCTGGGTCCACGCCACGCCGAAGCAAACAGGCTTCACCCACTTCTATTTTCAACAGATCGGATAGACGCTTGAAGTTACGGTCAATGGTTGTTGATTCATAAACGCGATCAGCGATGCGAATCTGATGGACCGCCAGGACAGCAACAGAACCCAGAACAACAGCCGAAACAACGCCACCAATCAGCAACTCTACCAAGGTAAAGCCCTGATTGATTCGATTATACCGCAAAAAAGATCTCATCAAGTCCGCTCCCATACCGTGCAAGTCTGGCTTACATCACCGGTGGCGTTATTTATTCCGGTACTAATAGTTCCGAAGGAAATTCTCACACAGCGCAAGGGTAATTGATTGTTCACGGAAATCTTGACGATCGCTTCAACACCACTGGCAACAACACCACTGCGGTTCGTGAAGACCGCCGAGGTGGCACCGTTCGGTGTAAATGCCACAGCAACATTGTAGGTTGAGTTGCCACCCGTTGAGGGCAGGGCAAGGTTGGAATTCGGAATGCATCGGGCATCGCCCGCTTGCAAGGAGGCAAATGTGGCACCCGGCGCCAACCCATTGGCCGTCGTGAATTGCACGGTGCAGGGCCCAAAGGCACCCGATCGTCCGGAAATTGCTTCCAGCCAACCAGCCAACTCCGCCGCTGCGGCGTTGGCTTGATCACGGCGAAGAAATACCTGCGATGAGGCAAACACGACGGAGCCAACGATGCCAAGAACGGCAACGGTCACCATCAGCTCAGCCATCGTGAAGGCTTTTGGGCGCCCTTTACGCTGGAGGACTGAGGGCTTGATCTTCATGTGCAGAAGTAGGCCATCCGAGGAATGATATTCTCAACTCGCACAACCCTGTTATTATTATTGTTATCTGTAAAAGTAATTCTCAAGATATGATCTGTCTGTATGGCTGTTGCGCGGGTCGCGTTGGTAGGTTGTGCCAAGGCTTCGACAGTGTTCCGGAAGGGGGTCATGAAGGCAGTGTTGTTGCCGGGTGCGCACAGCTGGCCAACCGCCAGAGGCTCCGAAGCTGTTGTGGTGTTGGGAAAGTTAGTGGTGGTTGAGGCTAAATCAACCTGGGGAAAGTAGTAACGGTCGTCCAGTGAATTATCGGTTGCACAGGGTTGCGTTACGCCAGCTATGACGCCTACGTTGGTTGGAATGGTGGTTGTGCACTCTCCTGTGCAACAGGTATAATCGCGGGCCAACGTCTTGATCTGGCGAAGGTTGTTGTCAATCGACGCTTGCATCTCCACTTGCTGCCGGGTGGAGATAGTTCTGCGATTGATGCCGTTAAAGATCGTTGCCGTGGAACCGATCACAATCAACAACATAACCGTGAGCACAAGCGGTTCTACGAGACCAATGCCTCGCTCGAATCTCAAACCCGACTGGAGCCGCTTTCGTAGAGTTGCAGGCATATGTTTAATTCAATGAAAAACCCTTTCGAGAAGCAGTTGGCGCTCTTGCTACCCAATCAACTCCTTCCCATCCGATATAAGTTACATCAGCCGAATTGGCTGCAGCGCCTACAAGTTGAGTCAGATCTGAAGAAGCCGATGGAGGAACGCGAAAATGGTTTTGGCCGCCAGCCAAAATGGTCCGAACCCAAATCCGCCCGCCAAAGTTCCAGCTGTCATCCTGGGCAAGCTCAGCAGCCGTAAGCTGGGGCAGCGGCCCACAGCCGTTGACGCAGAAGGAAACCAGCCCCCAGGGCAAGTAAAACCAAGCGCCTGCAATCCGGGATCGGTTGGTGGCGCTGGCAGAGGAATCGGCTGCGATAATGATGATCTGGTTGCAGGGTTGGTTGGTCTGGCCTGCGTCAATACAGGTGCTGGCGGGGCTTGTGTCGCGTCCAAAGATATTGAACCGATCATATTCGGCAACAGGATTAAAAACGTTTTCGGAGACCAGCGTTTTACAGTTTTCCGTAGGAGCCGAACTCAATGGATTGGCTCTTGGGCAGGAGACGTTGGCCATCGTCCCCCCCTGAAAGAGATTGATCAAGGGGTTGATTGGTGTAATACCTCTGGAGTCCGTGGAGCGGTTGTAGTAGAAGGTTATTGACTCATCGGTGGTGTCAAGCCTGAGGATGTTGCCCACTGCCCGCAGATCAATGGTGGGCCCGAGGCAATGGAAACCGCCCTGGAACGTTGCCGTGTCCGGGAAGGTGGAACTGTATTCACACCAGTTCAAATACTGCGGAGCTACCGCTGCCGCTGTCGATGCATTGGTGGGTGGGGTTGTTTGACCAGACAGGATAGAGATCCCGCGAAAAGTTACGTCTTGAATGGCGTTCGCGTTGGCAACATTGCTGAAGTTGCTGTTGGCTCTTAGTCGAAACTTAACGTAGTGGTTGAAGCGATTGGCGAAGCTGTAGGAGGCGGGGGGGAACCCGATTCGACATGTATACAGACCTGCCGAAACAGTGCAATTTGCTCCTGTGGCACCGCTGGAAACTGCCACAACTCCATTGGCTGTGACGGTGGCCATCTGTGTCCAGGTACCGGCATTGGTGGCGACGGCTTCGTCCGTGGTGACGGGAGAAGAGAAGCTGTAATCCAGATCGAAGGCTGAGCTGTTCCCTGCTGTGGCGCCGGTTCTGAGATTTCTGGTGAACCGAAACTCCAGGACGGGCTCTCTCAGGGCATGGAGATTGACAGCCCTGGCAATGGCAGGGGCATTGGCGAAGCCTGTGCCCCAGTTTGCGGTGGTGTTCGCTGCGCCAGGATGGAAAAATCTGATGCTGCTTGCCGCTGGGCGATCAAGGGTGCCCGCAGTTCCTGCTGTCGTCCAACGTGATGGCCAACGGGGGGTGCTACCGGGTGTCACTCCACCTTTCGTTGTGAATTGAGCGAAGGTTGCATAACTACTCAAATCATCTCCTATCCCTCCAGTTACATCTCCTGGCTTGGAAATGACTGCCCACGTGTGAATCTGTGATCCATTGAAGGCTGAGGCGCAGTCATTGCTAGGTAAGTACCTTGTGTTGCAGTACTCCAGGAACTTGCCAGGCGTCACCTGATTGACCCCGGTAGCGCTATTGGCTCGGATCCAGGTTCCGACTCCGGTGGTGTTTGTTCCCGTCTTATCGGCCGCAACCCCCGAGATCTGGGGGTACCCGCCGGGGCTTGCGGAACTCACCGTCTGCTTGCTGACGGTGTCGGGGTTACTGCCTGATGTCCATGCATAGGTGTATTTGCTCGCGATGCTCGGCAGGCCCGACGACAAATAGAGCGGAACGATAGGGATGCAGGAGGCTGCGCGGCCCGCGATAGATGCAGCATTTCCATAACTTGCCGGACAGTTAGTGGGAGTTGCTGTGGTAAGCGGGTTGTAATAGGTGACCATCGTGTTGCCACTGGTGTCACCGGGAATAATTTCTGCGCTCGTGTTTAGAGGGCATGGAACGGTGCGGCACCCCACCTGGATGTTGTTGACCACCTGATTGGTGCCGCGATCCCATTTGTAATCAGGGTCAGCAATGACGCCTAGGATCGAACCGATATTGACCACTTGATTGTTCGCGTTTCTTCTGGTGTAGCGATCGTTCGCTGCCTGGGAGAGAAAACGCCCTCCGTTGAGACCCGTGATCATCCCAAACTCGATGCCGCAGAAGCGGCTATCTGCGCCCAAGCTGTTGGCTGGGGGCGTGCCCGTGGTAGAGCCACCGGAGGCATTGCTTCCAAAGGAACCGCCGCAGCATTTGGGCAGAACCTCATATTCCTTGGTGATGGTTGAGGTGGAGAATGTGCCATCGGCTCGATACAGACGGCCCTCAACCGTTACCGCAATGAAACCTGTGTTGGTACCGGCCGTGAGTGCCCCGCTGCCATCGGGGTCATCGAGATTGAGCAGGGCATTGAAGGTGGTATCCGTTGGGATGGTTCCGGCTTGGCTGAGGGCGGTGCCGTTGGCTGAGAAGGTTCGATAGATGCTCCTGCGATCCGTGCTCCCATTGGCACCCGCTGAATACCGCACGGACACCAACCTGAATCGACGATCTCCTTGGTTGGTTTTGTCTACATCGGTTAAATCACGAAATTGCCCATCTGCGAATCCAACAGCCCGCGTTGAGGGGAACCCGTTGGTTCCGGGTCTCACCCCAGCCGAGGAGATACACGGGCTTTGCAAGTCCGTGTTGGTGGTTGACCATTTATTTGGAGGCGTGCTTCCCGCCACCAGCAGCTGACGATTCTCCGGTTGGTTGAAGGTGGCGATGATCTGATCGGCCCCCGCCTCCGCCACCTGCTGGGAATCTCGGGCCTCACCGCTGCCAAAGATGCCGAGGTTGGCACCGTTGACGATCGCCACCACCCCCAAAGTGCCCACCACTAGGGCCAAGATCACCAAAATTCCCGCAATCATCGTGAAGCCGCCTTCGCGGCCGCTACGGGGACGCGCTGTGAGCAGATGGAGGAGAAGCTTGGACCTCATCGATGGGAGGGCAACTTGGACTTCGTCAGGATTTCTTCGGATGGGCCAGTGTGGGCACAGCATCCATCCGTTGCTGGCCATACCACATCTTAGCTCTGCTGAAGCTCCTCAGGCCCGCTCAAGCCCCGGCAGAATGAGAGTCCTCTGAGCGTTTGGCCCGCATGGGTGTTCTCACGGCCCTGGCGATCCTGGCGGGCCTGATCGTGGTGCATGAGGCGGGGCACTTCTTCGCGGCCACCTGGCAGGGCATCCGGGTCAGCAGCTTCTCGGTGGGCTTTGGGCCGGTGCTGCTGGAGCGGCAGCGGCGCGGCGTGCAGTTCGCGCTGCGGGCCATTCCCCTGGGCGGCTTCGTGGGCTTCCCCGACGACGACGAGGACAGCGCCATCCCCGCCGATGACCCCGACCTGCTCAGGAACCGCCCCCTGCCCCAGCGGGCCCTGGTGATCGCCGCCGGGGTGCTGGCCAACCTGCTGCTGGCCTGGGCGGTGCTGGTGGCCCAGGGCGCCATCGTGGGCATCCCCGCCGGTTTCAGCGCCACGCCGGGTGTGCTGGTGAGCGGCGTGCAGGCGGGCCAGGCCGCCGCCGCCTCAGGCCTGGCGGCCGGCGACCGGATCGTGGGCGTCGATGGCCAGAAGCTGGCCGGCGGCCAGCAGGCCGTGGTGGACCTGGTGGCCCGCATCAAGGGAGCCCCGGACCAGACCCTGACCCTGGAGACCGAGCGCAGCGGCCAGCTGCGCCGCCTGCGCCTCACCCCGGCTGACGCCGATGGCATCGGCCGCATCGGCGCCCAGCTCCAGCCCTTCGGCACGGAGGCCTTCCGGCCCGCCAAGGGTCCCGGCGAAATCCTGGGCCGCGCCAGCCGCGACTTCGTGGTGCTCACCAAGCGCACGGTGGATGGCTTCGTGACCCTGGCCACCCACTTCGGCCAGACCGCCAGCCAGGTGTCCGGTCCGGTGAAGATCGTGGAGATGGGGGCCACCCTGGCCAAGCAGGGCGGCAGCAGCCTGTTCCTCTACACCGCCCTGATCTCGATCAACCTGGCGGTGCTCAACGCCCTGCCCCTACCGCTCCTGGATGGCGGCCAGTTCGTGCTGCTGCTGCTCGAGGGCCTGCGGGGCCGGCCCCTGCCCGAGAAGTTCCAGATGGCCTTCATGCAGTCGGGCTTTGTGTTCCTGGTGGGCCTGAGCCTGGTGCTGATCGTGAAGGACACCAGCCAGCTGGCGGCGGTGCAGCAGCTGCTGGGCCGCTGAGCCGAACCCTTGCGCACAGCCGCTGAGCCACCCGGCTGAGCCTTCCCCCGATGCCCCGCTTCCCCAGCGCCAAGCGCCGCGCCCCCGAGCTGCTGGAGCGCCTCGGCGATCTCTACCCCCACGCCACCTGCTCGCTCGACTGGCGCACGCCCTACGAGCTGCTGGTGGCCACCATGCTCTCGGCCCAGTGCACCGACGAGCGGGTGAACCAGATCACCCCGGCCCTGTTCGAGCGCTTCCCCGATGCGGCGGCTACCGCCGCCGTGGAGCCGGAGGAGGTGGAGCCCTATGTGAAGTCGGCGGGCTTTTTCCGCAACAAGGCCAAAAACATCGTGGCCAGCTCGCGGCTGCTGATCGAGCGCCACGGCGGCGCGGTGCCGCGCACGATGGAAGAGCTGCTGGTGCTCCCCGGCGTGGCCCGCAAGACGGCCTCGGTGGTGCTGGCCTGGTGCTACGGCATCAACGCCGGCGTCACGGTGGACACCCACGTGGCCCGGCTGAGCCAGCGGCTGAAGCTCACCAAGCACGGCGAACCACGCCGGATCGAGCCCGACCTGATGCGGCTGGTGCCCCAGGCCGACTGGCAGAACCTCTCAATCCGGCTGATCTTCCACGGCCGGGCCATCTGCACCGCCCGCAGCCCCCGCTGCGGCGCCTGCCCGATCGCCGACCTCTGCCCCAGCGGCGACACCCTCACCACCACGCCGGTGCGCGCAGCAGTGCGCTCGACCAAGCCGGGAACCACGGCGCGGTAGGCTCAATCCTCATTGGATCCTGAGCACCAGCCGCATGGCGAAGAAGTCGATGATTGCGCGCGACGCGAAGCGCCAGAAACTGGTCGACCGCTACGCGGCCAAGCGCGCTGCCCTCAAGGAGGCTTTCGAGTCGGCGGCCGACCCGATGGAGCGCCTGGAGATCCACCGCAAGATCCAGAGCCTGCCCCGCAACAGCGCCCCCACCCGCCTGCGCAACCGCTGCTGGGCCACCGGCAAGCCCCGTGGCTACTACCGCGATTTCGGCCTGTGCCGCAACCAGCTGCGCGAGCGCGCCCACAAGGGCGAACTGCCCGGCGTGGTCAAGTCGTCCTGGTGAGTGCCGCCGGGGCCTGCGGGCCCCGAACGCTCCGGCCGGGCCTACGCCTCTTGGCCCACCACCACCCCGTTCCGGCGCCTTCGGGCGCCTTTTTTGTTGCGCGCGCCGGCGTCGCCCCCACGACAGTTCAGGCCCGGATGCGAGAATCCCCCTTGACAACAAAACGGACATAAGCGCAAGTGCAAGGTCAGACGCAGTCGATCTCCTTCGATGGTCGGGAGATCCGGCTGACCACCGGTCGGTTCGCCCCCCAGGCCGGGGGCTCGGTGTTGGTCGAATGTGGTGATACCGCCGTTCTGGTGACGGCCACCCGCTCCGGCGGCCGCGAAGGCATCGATTTCCTCCCCCTCATCTGCGACTACGAGGAGCGGCTCTACGCCGCCGGTCGCATCCCCGGCAGCTTCATGCGCCGCGAGAGCCGCCCCCCCGAGCGGGCCACCCTGATTGCCCGGCTGATCGACCGGCCGATGCGGCCCCTGTTCCCCAGCTGGATGCGGGACGACCTGCAGATCGTGGCCACCTGCCTCTCGCTCGATGAGCGGGTGCCGCCCGATGTGCTCGCCGTGACCGGCGCCTCGCTCGCCACCCTGCTGGCCAAGATCCCCTTCCACGGCCCCATGGCCGCCGTGCGGGTGGGCCTGCTGGGCGACGACTTCGTGCTCAACCCCAGCTACCGGGAGATCGAGCGCTCCGAGCTCGATCTGGTGGTGGCCGGCACCCCCGAGGGCGTGATCATGGTGGAGGCGGGCGCCAACCAGCTGCCCGAACAGGACGTGATCGAGGCGATCGACTTCGGCTACGAGGCCGTGAGCGAGCTGATCAAGGCCCAGCAGGCCCTGCTCAAGGAGCTGGGCATCGAGCAGGTGATCCCCGAGGCCAAGGTCGAGGATCCCACCCTGCCCGCCTTCCTCGAGCAGGAGTGCTCCGCCGCCATTGGCGAAGTGCTGCAGCACTTCGAGCAGACCAAGGCCGAGCGCGACGAGAAGCTCGACGCCATCAAGGCCGAGGTGGTGGGCAAGATCGCCGCCCTGGCCGAGGACGACCCGATCCGAGCCGCCGCCAGCGGCAAGGCCCTGGGCAACAGCTACAAGGGCCTCACCAAAAAGCTGATGCGCGGTCAGATCCTCAAGGAGGGCAAGCGCGTCGACGGCCGCAGCCTGGATCAGGTGCGCCCGATCAGTGCCGCCGCCGGCGTGCTGCCCAAGCGCGTGCACGGCTCCGCCCTGTTCCAGCGCGGGCTCACCCAGGTGCTCTCCTGCGCCACCCTCGGCACCCCGAGCGACGCCCAGGAAATGGACGACCTCAACCCGTCCACCGAGAAGACCTACCTGCACCACTACAACTTCCCGCCCTATTCGGTGGGTGAGACCCGGCCGATGCGCAGCCCCGGCCGCCGTGAGATCGGCCACGGCGCCCTGGCCGAGCGGGCCCTGATTCCCGTGCTGCCCAGCAAGGAGAGCTTCCCCTACGTGCTGCGGGTGGTATCGGAGTGCCTGAGCTCCAACGGCTCCACCTCCATGGGCTCGGTGTGCGGCAGCACCCTGGCCCTGATGGATGCCGGCGTGCCCCTCAAGGCGCCCGTGAGCGGCGCCGCCATGGGCCTGATCAAGGAGGGCGATGAGGTGCGCATCCTCACCGACATCCAGGGCATCGAGGACTTCCTCGGCGACATGGACTTCAAGGTGGCCGGCACCGAGAAGGGCATCACCGCCCTGCAGATGGACATGAAGATCACCGGCCTGGCGGTGAAGACCGTGGCCGACGCCGTGAACCAGGCCCGTCCGGCGCGCCTGCACATCCTCGAGAAGATGCTCTCGGCAATCGAGAAGCCCCGCGACACCCTCAGCCCCCATGCGCCGCGCCTGCTCAGCTTCCGCATCGATCCGGAACTGATCGGCACCGTGATCGGCCCCGGCGGCCGCACGATCAAGGGCATCACCGAGCGCACCAACACCAAGATCGACATCGAGGACGGCGGCATCGTGACGATCGCCAGCCACGACGGTGCCGCCGCCGAGGAGGCCCAGCGGATCATCGAGGGGCTGACCCGTCGCGTGTCCGAGGGCGAGCAGTTCCAGGGCACCGTCACCCGGGTGATCCCGATCGGCGCGTTCGTGGAGATCCTGCCCGGCAAGGAGGGGATGATCCACATCTCGCAGCTGAGCGAGGCCCGCGTCGAGAAGGTGGAGGACGTGGTGAAGGTGGGCGATCAGGTGACCGTGCGCGTGCGCGAGATCGACAACCGCGGCCGCATCAACCTCACCCTTCGGGGCGTGCCCCAGTCGGAGCCGGCTCCCGTGGAGTGAGGCCCCCTGCCGAAGCGCCGCACCCCAGCAGCAGGGCCTGGCAGTCCTCAATGTTGGCCCCGCCGCGGGCCATCGCCAGACTCAGCGAGGGCAGCGGCCGCTGAAGCGGTGGGAGGGCCGTCAAGGTATCAGTCCTCCAGGGGCAGGCCGCCGAACAGCAGGCGGCCCGGCGCCGTGGGGGAGGGATCGAACCAGTACTGCTCCAACAGCGTCAGGAACACCGCGCGGGGCAGCCGCTCCGGTGGCAGCCCCAGTTCGCCGAGCATCGCGGCGAGATTGGCGGCGATGCCCTCCACCGGGTGTCCATAGGCCGCCGCGAAGGCCTGCAGATCGGCCAGCTCCAGCACCCCGTCGCCATCGAGATCCAGCACATCGAAGAAGCCGCCGGCGGCACGTTCGATGAAGACCCGGGCCTGCTCCGGGTTGGCCTGGTAGGCCGCCAGCACGCGCTGGTGGGAATCCACGAATTCCCGGAGTGTCACCACGCCGTTGCCATCGCTGTCGCGGCGCTGCTGCTCGTGGGCATAGGTGTCGAGCAGCAGCTGCAGCAGATTGGCGAAGGGAGGCCGCCGGCCCTGCCAGCGGGCATCGATGCTGCGGGCCACGGGGGCAAAGTCCTGCGCCAGGGAGTGAACCCCATCGCCGTCGCGGTCATAGAAGCGGAACAGGCGTCGATAGCGATCGATCAGGACCTGGGGGACACGCATGACAGGCATCGGCGGGGAGGTGGCAGGGCGATCGGGAGGCCGCTGTCGGCGAGCTGAGCGCTGGGGGCCATCGGATTCCAGGTTGCTGCATGCGGGGCGCCATGGCAGCAGAGCCGCGTGGGTTCAGCCGAAGCGCACCATCAACCGCTCGAAGCCGCGGAAGCGGTCGGCCACCAGCCGCTGGGAGGCGGCTTCGTCCACCTCGATCCGCTCATAGCGCTCCAGCCAGGCCCGCAGCATCGCCCGCACCTCCAGACGCGCCAGCTGCAGACCGAGGCACTGGTGCAGACCTGGGGCGAAGCTCAGGTGGGGATTGGGCCGGCGATCCACGAGGAAGCGATCCGGCTCGTCGAATAACCGCGGATCCCGGTTGGCGGCACCCACCAGGGCCGTGAGCGAATCCCCGGCGGCGATCCTCCGGCCGGCAATCTCCAGCGCCTCCGCGGCGACACTGGCGTTGAGCGCCTGCGCCGGTGGATCGAAACGCAGCGCCTCCTCGACGGCGCTATCCACCAGGAACGGCTCCTGACGCAGGCGCGCGTAGAGCCCTGGCTGCCGGGCGAGGATCAGCGCCAGATGGCTGATCAGCAGCGGCACGGTGTACAGACTGGCCGAATAGAAGTTGCTGGCGATGATCAGCAGCAGTTGCTCATCACCCATCTCGAGCCCCGTCCGTGGATCGGCGATCAGGCGCCCGAGCAGATCCTGGCGGGGCCGCTGGCGACGTTCGTGGATCAGCGGCAGGAAGAAGTGCCGATACACCTCCATCGCCTCGTCGCCACCACTGGCACTCTCCTCGGTCTGGGTGAGGCCGCGGGCACGCACGAATGGGCCCACCTGTTCAAGCACCTGCTGCTGTCGCTCCGGCGGGACGCCCATCAGCATGCTGTTCACCAGCAGCGGCAGCGGGTGGGCCAGGCTGGGCATCAGATCCAGCCACTGGCCTTGCGGGATCCGGCTGAGCCGATCCGCCAGAACGTCGTCACAGAACCGCCGCAGCTGCTCCAGGTCGATGGCGTGGTACGCGGCGAGCACGTGCTGACGCGCCAGCGTATGGGCCTCTCCATCCATGTAGGGGATATCGACCTTCTGGCGCTGATAGATGCGGTCGGCCCCGAAGCGCCGGATCAACTTGTCGAGATGCTCCTGCCTGTGCAGGCGCGGATCACGCATGCAGGCCTCCGCTTCGCTGTAGCCCAGCACCACCCACATCCCCGGCCCCTCACACCACTGCACAGGGGACTCCTGGCGCAGGGCCGCATAGATGGGATAGGGGTCCGGATGGCCGGGCAGACAGGGGTCGGACTGGAAGGCCCTGCGGTCGTCGGCGTTCAGGGGCATGGCGAGACCAGCCTGGCGTGGGGTGGAGCGCTGAGCCCAGTGTCGCCGCCTTGGCGGGGTTGCGCTGCCGCAGCGGGGATGGCACTGCCGTTGGATCCCCCCGACGACGGATCCGGACACCTGGAATCAGACGACAAACCCCGGATCGATCGTCGCCAGCGCCACCGCGGCCGCCTCGCACAGCAGCCGGTGGCTGGGGCCATGGCTGGCGATCAGGCAGCCCGCCTGGCGCACGTCCCCGTCGTTGTACGAGAGGGGCCGGCCGTCGGCGTGGCTGAAGGCCCCGCCGGCCGCCCGCAGCACCGCCTCGGGGGCCGCCATGTCCCAGTCCTTGGGAGCGCTCTTGCCTGAAAGGGAGATGTAGAGATCCGCGTCGCCCCGCAGGATCGTGGCCACCTTGCCGCCCACACTGCCGACCGCCCGCGTGTCACCCAGCGCCAGCGCCTGCAGCAGCTGCTCCAGGCGCTGGTCGCGGTGGTTGCGGCTGGCCACCAACACCAGCTCACCGAGGGCACGACGGGGGCTGAGGGCTGGCGCGAACCGCTCACCGGCGCGGTTTTCGCGCCAGGCCAGGCCTGGGGCCTCGGCTCCGGCCCCCACGAGCCCGAACCAGAGCTCCTCCAGCTCCGGCAGCAGCACTACCCCCAGCACCGGCTCACCCCGCTGCAGCAGGGCCAGATGCACGGCGTACTCGCCCGTGCCCTGCAGGAAGTCCTTGGTGCCATCGAGCGGATCGAGGATCCACAGCCACTCGGCGTCCAGGGGCACACCGGCACGGATCTGCTCCTTGGCGGTCTCCTCGCTGAGCAGGGTCCAGGCGGCGCTGGGGAAGGCGGCGGCCACACCGTCGAGCAGCCACTGGTTGACGGCAAGATCCGCCGCGCTCACCGGGCCTTCGCCGCCGTCATCCACGCTCAGGGCCAGCGGGAAGCCGTAGGGGGGCTGCACGCCACGGCCGTAGGCCCGCAGGATGTCCGCCGCACCCCAGCTGAGGCGGCGAAGCTCGGCCAGCAGGGGCTCCAGCGCCACGCCCTGCGGCAGGCAGACGGCGGGCCGGCCAGCCGCAGGGGGTGCAGCGGCGATGCCTTGGCTGGCGGGCTGCATCATGGAGGGGCCAAAGGGGCATTGTGATGCAGGGGGAGGAGCCGGCCGCCGGCGTGCTGTACCTGGTGGGCACCCCCATCGGCAACACCGGCGACCTCTCCCCCCGCGCCCGCCACGTGCTCCAGGGGGCCGGCCGCATCGCCTGCGAGGACACACGCCGCAGTGGCCTGCTGCTGCACAACCTCGGCATCAAGAACCGGTTGGTGAGCTTCCACGAGCACAACCAAAACGCCCGCATCCCGGAACTGCTGCAGGCCCTGGAGGCCGGCGAGGCGGTGGCGGTGATCAGCGATGCCGGCCTGCCCGGCATCTCCGATCCCGGCGAGGCCCTGGTGGCCGCCGCCCGGGCCTGCGGCCGCAGCGTGATCTGCGTGCCGGGACCCTGCGCCGTGACCACCGCCCTGGTGAGCAGTGGCCTGCCCAGCGGGCGCTTCTGCTTTGAGGGGTTCCTGCCGGCCAAGGGGCAGCAGCGCCGGGCACGGCTGCGGGAGCTGGCGGGGGAACCCCGCACCCTGGTGCTATTCGAGGCACCGCACCGGCTGCTGGATCTGCTGAACGACCTGCTGGCCGAACTGGGCGATCGGCCCCTGGCCGCCTGCCGTGAACTCACCAAGCGCCATGAGCAACAGCTGGGGCCCAGCGTGAGCGCCGTGCTGGAGCACCTTCAACGCACGCCGCCCCAGGGGGAATTCACGCTGGTGCTCGGCGGGGCGCCGCCCCAGGAGACCGTGCGCCCCAGCGACGCCGAGCTGCGGGCCGAGCTGCAGCGCCGGGTGGCCGCCGGCGTCAGCAACAGCGACGCCGCCCGCCAGCTGGCGACGGAAACGGGCCTGCCGCGCCGTGAGCTCTACGCTCTGCTGCACCAAGCACCGACGACCCCCCTGGAGGCCCCCTGATGCTGCTGCGCCTGCGCCTACTGCTGGGCAGCCTCGGCGGTGGAGCCCTGCTGCTGCTGCTGCTCTGCCTGGGGGCCCAGAACCTGGATCAGCGGGCCAGCCTCAACCTGGGCTTTGGCCGCACGATCGCGTTGCCCACAGGCTTCCTGGTGGGCGTGGCGCTGGTGCTGGGCGTGATCTCGGGTGGCACCGCCACCGCACTCCTGCTGCCCCGCGGCGGCGATCAGGCCCCCGGCAGGGAGTAGAGGGCGCCGCCCTCCAGCACCAGCCTGGTGATCCCCTGCGACACCAGATACGGTGCCGTGCGCTCCAGAAGGCGCGGCTCGGGCACTGGGATCACCCGCTGGGTGCGGCCGCACTGGCGCTTGGCTTCGCGCGGGTTGGTGAACAGCATGAGGGCCTGGCGCTCCGCCTCCCCCTCGGGCAGGCTGCCGAGTTCGGGGAAGTCGGCCAGGGGCTGGGCCTGGAGTTCCACGGTCTTGTCCACCAGCAGGTAGAGGCGAGCCGGCAGAGCCGCGGACGCCAGAGGCTGCACCGAGGTCAGCGACCGCTGGGCGGCGCCATCCCGCACGGGCCCAGGGACAACAGCCACCGGGATGAAGACAGCGTCGCAATCGTCGTCGTCGCCCTCATCGAGAGTCTCATCACCGAAGTCGTCGGCATCGTCGATGGCGAGGTGGGAACCGCTCTCCGCATCACCATCCACCACGCCGGCGGCGACCTCCATGACGTCAGCGCCCCCCGTGGGTTCGGAGCCCTCCGAGGGGTTGGCACGGTCAAGGTCGAGGGCCGCCCCCTCTAGGGCCGCAACAGCCGGGACCTCGGCGGTCGGGCCCTCCATGGCAACAGGAACGGACGCGGCCGGCACAGGCTCGGGCGCAGCCGCCCGGCCCCGCTGGCGCTTGAGGGAGGCCAGCTCGCTGGGATCGATGGCCGCCTTCACCACCCGGCTCACAGTGTTCGGGCTGCAGCCGAAGGCCTCAGCCAGGGCCTGCCCCGTCTCGCCCTGGCGGTAGCGCACCACGATCTGCTCCTTCTGGCTGTCGCTGAGCCGGGTGGCCGCCATGGAAGCTACGGAACTGCAGCCCGCCACTGTAGAAGCCGTGGTGGGCCCGCGCCGGCTATTCCTCCAGGCCAAGCGTCATGGTGGCCTCCCCATCGGCCCAGCAGCGCAGCATGTAGCCATCGAGGAAGGTGCCCTCGGGGAGGAGATCGGGACTGAACAGCATCCCCACAAAGGTGATGTGGGCGAAGGCATCGGCCCAGCGCAGCTCCACCCCCAGCACGTGGCTCTCAGCCAGGAAAGGATGCGTGATGCGCAGGTGTCCCAGGCCGGGGAGATCCAGCCGATGGAAGCCGGGGAAGGCCACGCAGCAGCCTGCGGCGCTGACATCCCAGAGCTTGCCGGTAAGGCTGCTGGGGCCGAGTCCCGTGGGCAGCTCCAGCACGGCCGTGACCACAGCCAGGGTGGACGGCATGGGGTAGCGCTCAGTTCGCCGCGGGATCAGGGGGGGATTGGCTCCAGCCATGGCTGCGGCCAACAGACCACCCAACCCAGTGGTTGTACATCACAAACGAGCCCCCAGCCCGCTCCATGACCAACTGCGACGATGCCGACGATGCCGACGATGCCGAAGAGATCGCTGGTCCCGCCCGTGGCGGCTGCCAGAATGGCCTAGGCGTCCAGAGTGACCCGCCCGCTCCCTTAGCTCAGCTGGATAGAGCAGCTGCCTTCTAAGCAGCCGGTCGATGGTTCGAATCCATCAGGGGGCGTTTCAGCACATCGTTGGCGCCGAGGGCGGGCCGTGCATGGTTGAGACCTGGCCACGCTTCGATTGCCTGTCCTCTGAGCCACCTGGCCCTGGCACTCCCCAGGGGCTGCCGCTTCACGGGGCCTGCGCTGGCGGGATCAAGGTCCTGAGCCCGGCAGCGCTGCCACTCGAAGGAGGAAGCTCAGGTGCTGCGCTCCAGCAGATGGCCGGAGTTCCAGCTGAGCAACGCATCGAAGTGATCCATCAAGGAGTCACCCCTCAGCGCAGCGGCACGAACACCCGGTTGCCATTGGCCTTGTTGGCGAACACGGCATTGCCCTGCACATAGATCTCCCGCTCCCAGAGGCCGCCCAGGGTGTCCCGCAGAGTGGACAGGGGGAAACCCTCCTTGACCAGCCGGTAGGTCATCGCCTTGCCGTCCTTCCAGACGATCCGAACCGTGCCGTCGTTGCTGTGGCTGTCGCGGCAGGGAATCGGCCGGTCGTTGTAGGCGCAGTCCTTCCAGGGTTCGGCGCGGCCAGGTGCGCTGCCGAGGATCAGGGCGGCCATCGCGGCGCCCCCAAAGAGCCGCCGGATACCGGGGCCACAGCCCAGCGGTGCACGCAGCCAGAGCAGCCATTCGGTCATCAGAGCCCCCATCCCCCCCCCCTGCAGTATCTGCATGGCGAGCGCGTTTGTCCGCGAGATGGATGCTGCGGTTTGAGCCGGCGAGGTGGCGGACCTGTGGCAGGGAGACAGAGCCGACGGCTGCAGCTGCTGGGCTGGGACGCTCTTGGACATCAGCCGAGGCGGCCTCTGCCTGATCTCTCGGGCCCAGGAGGTGGCGATCCCAGCGTCCGAAAGTCTCTCGGTGCACCTCTACGACCGACGCAACCGTGACAGCCTGCCCAAGGGCTGGTTCCTGAAGTGCTACTTGGCCAATGGCAGCTCAGCCAGGCGCCGTCCCAGACCAGCAGCCTGGGCGTCCAAGACCGCGACAACGCAGGATTCGGCCCGCCGTAAGGCCTCCTGGGCCTCGGCGGCGAACTGGCCCTGCGCCTCATCCAGCCCGCTCTCTAGCAGCATCTGCACGGAATCCTGGGTCCTGCGGAGCTGGGCCAGCGCGATTGAAACCTGCACGACTACCTCACAACGGGTAGACCAATCCCAATCTAGACAGCAGCAGGCTGGGAAAGATCGGAAATGTAGACACAGTTACAACACGAGAGGGTCTGGGCGCTAGAGCGCGCCACGGCAAAACACTGGCGTTCGGCGCCGCTCTGCCTACGTTGAAGCCAGCGGCCAGCCGGGCCCCATGGCAACAGACCACAGCATCGTGTCGAGCCGAGAGGCGAGCAGCCAGCCTGGGAGTGGCGCTTTCCCTGAGCTGGAGCCTGTGCTGCGGCGCCAAGGCCATCGACCCGACGGGCTGATCGAAGTGCTCAATCGGGCCCAGGAGCTGCACGGCCAGCTCACGCCGGCGCTGCTGCGCCACGTGGCCGCGGCCCTGCGCCTGCCCCTCAGCCGGGTGCAGGGCACCGCCAGCTTCTACCACCTGTTCCGCTTCAAGCCACCGGCGGCCCACCGCTGCGTGGTCTGCACCGGCACCGCCTGCCATGTCAAGGGGGCCGATGCCCTGCTGCGGGCCCTGGAGCGGGAGTTGGCCCCCGGGGGGGCAACGGAAGCGGCCGGTGCCGAAGCCATCGAGCTGGGCACGGTGCGCTGCGTGGGCACCTGCGGCGGCGCGCCGCTGGTCGTGGTTGACGAGCAGGTGTGGAACCACCAGACCCCCGCCAGCGTGCTGGCGGGCCTGCGGGGGCTGCGGCGATGAGCGGCATCCTGCGGGTATGCACGGCGGCGGGTTGCGCCGGCTGCGGCGGTAGCGCGCTGCGGGAGCAGCTCGGTGCGGTGATCGCCGCCGCCACCACCGGCGATCCGGCCAGCGGACTTGCGCTCAAGGGGGTGGGCTGCCTGGGCCCCTGCGGCGAAGGCGCCCTGCTGGAGCTGGAAAGCGCCTCGGGGCGCCGGCTGTTCGGGGGGATCACCCCGGAGGGTGTAGCGGCCGTGGCGGCCAGCCTCGCCAACCTGAGCCCTGGCACGGACCTGGGGACCTGGGCGCCGCCCGCAGCCCGCCCGATCGACCTGGAGCAGCCCTTCTTCCGGCTGCAGAAGCGGCTGGTGCTGGAGCACTGCGGCCGGATCGATCCCGAGTCGCTCGCGGAGGCCCTCGCCGCCGGCAGCTACGGCCAGCTGCGCCGGGTGCTGCAGGAGAACAGGCCAGAGGCCGTGATCGAGCAGGTGCGGCGCAGCGGGCTGCGGGGTCGGGGTGGCGGCGGCTATCCCACCGGGCTCAAGTGGGCCACGGTGGCGCGGATGCCGGGCCCCGAGAAGGTGGTGGTGTGCAACGCCGACGAGGGCGACCCCGGCGCCTTCATGGACCGCAGCGTGCTGGAGGGCGATCCGCACCGGCTGCTGGAAGGGATGGCGATCGCTGCCTGGGCCGTGGGGGCCAGCCGTGGCTTCATCTACGTGCGGGCCGAATACCCGATGGCCATCGCCCACCTGCGCACCGCCATCGCCCAGGCCGAAGACCAGGGCCTGCTGGGTGCGGCCATCGCCGGCAGTGCCTTCGGCTTTCAGCTGGAGCTGCGGGTGGGGGCAGGCGCCTTCGTGTGCGGCGAGGAGACGGCGCTGATCCACTCGATCGAAGGCCAACGCGGCGTGCCACGGCCCCGGCCGCCCTACCCGGCGGAGGTGGGCGTGTTCGGCCTGCCCACCCTGATCAACAACGTTGAGACCTTTGCCAGCGTGCCGCCGCTGCTGGCCATCGGCGCCGAGGCCTACGCCGCCATCGGCACCACCAACAGCGGCGGCACCAAGGTGTTCTCCCTCACCGGCGACGTGCGCCTGGCCGGCGTGCTGGAGGTGCCGATGGGAACCCCGATCGCCACGATCGTGGAGACGATGGGCGGCGGCGCCCCCGACGGCCACGCCATCAAGGCGGTGCAGACCGGCGGCCCCTCGGGCGGCTGCGTGCCGGCCAACCGCCTCGACACGCCGGTCGACTACGAGAGCCTGCAGGAGCTCGGCTCGATCATGGGCTCGGGCGGCATGGTGGTGATGGACGACTCCACCTCGATGGTGGATGTGGCCTGCTTCTTCATGGCCTTCTGCCGCGAGGAATCCTGCGGCAAGTGCATCCCCTGCCGCTCCGGCACCGTGCAGCTGCACCTGCTGCTGCAGAAACACCTGGCTGGCGAGGCCGATGCCGCGGACCTGGCCCAGCTGGAGAGCCTCTGCCACATGGTGAAGGACACCAGCCTCTGCGGCCTGGGCCAGAGCGCCCCCAAGCCGGTACTCAGCACCCTGCGCCACTTCCGCGGCGACTACCTGGCCCTGCTGCGACCCGAGCCCGAAGCCACCCCGGAGCCAGTGCCATGAGCGTGCGCACCCTGCGGATCGACGGGCGCGACCTGGCCGTGCCCGAGGGCACGACGCTGCTGCAGGCGGCCCGGGAGGCCGGTATCGCCATCCCCACCCTCTGCCACCTGGAGGGCCTCTCACCCGTGGCCGCCTGCCGGCTCTGCCTGGTGGAGATCGAGGGGACCGACAAACTCCTACCCGCCTGCATCACGCCGGCCAGTGAGGGGATGGTGGTGCAGACGGCAACGCCGCGGCTGCAGGACATCCGTCGCACCGTGGTGGAGCTGCTGTTCACCGAGGGGAACCACGTGTGCGCCATCTGCGTCGCCAACGGCCACTGCGAGCTGCAGGACCTGGCGGTGACCACGGGCATGGACCACAGCCGTCTGCCCTACCGCTTCCCGGCCCGGCGCGTCGACCTCTCCCACCCGTTCTTCGGCCTGGACCACAACCGCTGCATCCTCTGCACCCGCTGCGTGCGCGTCTGCGACGAGGTGGAGGGCGCCCACGTGTGGGACGTGGGCTGGCGCGGCGAGCACTGCCGGATCATCGCCGGCCTCGACGAGCCGTGGGGCGCCGTGGACGCCTGCACCAACTGCGGCAAGTGCGTGCAGGTCTGCCCCACCGGCGCCCTGTTCCACAAGGGCGACACCACCGCCGAGAAGCACGACGAGCCGGCGCAGCTTCAGGCCCTGGTCCACGCCCGCCACCACCAGCAGTGGAATCCATGAGCAGCGGCACCGGCCCCAGCAGCAGCGCCACCTCCAGCCGCAAGGTGCGCCTGGCCACCGTGTGGCTGGCGGGCTGCTCCGGCTGCCACATGTCGTTCCTCGATCTGGACGAATGGCTGCTGGAGCTCGCCGAGCTGGCCGAGATCGTCTACAGCCCAGTGGGCTCCGACGTGAAGACCTACCCCGAGGGCGTCGACGTGTGCCTGGTGGAGGGCGGCGTGGCCAACGCCGACAACCTGGAGCTGCTGCATCAGGTGCGCACCCGCACCCGCGTGCTGATCAGCTTCGGCGACTGCGCCATCACCGCCAACATCCCCGGCATGCGCAACATGCTCCACGGTGCCGATCCGGTGCTGCGCAAGGCCTACCTCGAGCTCGCCGATGGCAGCGGCCAGTTGCCCCACGCCCCCGGCATCGTGCCGGAGCTGCTGGAGCGGGTGCTGCCGGTGCACGAGCTGGTGCCGGTGGAGCTCTACCTACCGGGCTGTCCGCCGTCGGCGGCCCGCATCCGCGCCGCCCTGGAGCCGCTGCTGCAAGGCGGCTGGCCCGAGCTGAGCGGGGCGGATCTGATCCGCTTCGGCTGAGCCCTACCCACCCCAACCTCGCCATGGCTCCCCCCCGCCGCACGATCACGATCGATCCGGTGACCCGCATCGAGGGCCACGCCAAGATCACGATCCAGCTCGACGCGGCGGGCGCCGTGGAGACGGCCCGCTTCCACGTGACGGAATACCGCGGCTTCGAGAAGTTCTGCGAGGGCCGGCCCTTCACCGAGATGGCGGCGATCACGGCCCGCATCTGCGGCATCTGCCCGGTGAGTCACCTGTTGGCGGCCGCCAAGACGGGCGACAAGATCCTGGCGGTGACGATCCCGCCCACGGCCGAGAAGCTGCGGCGGCTGATGAACCTGGCCCAGATCACCCAGAGCCACGCCCTCTCCTTCTTTCACCTCAGCAGCCCCGATTTCCTGCTGGGCTGGGACAGCGACCCGGCCCGGCGCAACGTCTTCGGCCTGATCGCCGCCAACCCCGACCTGGCCCGCGCCGGCATCCGCCTGCGCCAGTTCGGCCAGGGGGTGATCGAGGCCCTGGGGGGGCGCAAGATCCATGCCGCCTGGTCGGTGCCGGGGGGGGTGCGCGAGCCCCTGGGCGAGGAGACGCGCGATCGGATCAGCGCCGGCCTGCCGGAGGCCTTCGCCATCACGGAGCGGGCCCTGGGCCTGTTCAAGACCCTGCTCGACACCCAGCTGGGTGAGGAGCTGGAGGTGTTCGGCAGCTTCCCCTCGCTGTTCCTGGGGCTGGTGGGCCCGGGCGGCCTGTGGGAGCACCACCGCGGCGCCGAGGCCGGCTGCGGCATCCGCATCGTCGACAGTGACGGGCAGATCGTGGCCGATGGCCTGCGGGAGGACGACTACGCCTCCTTCCTGGCCGAGGCGGTGGAGCCCTGGAGCTACCTGAAGTTCCCCTACGTCCGGGCCCTGGGCCCGGAGGCGGGCAGCTACCGGGTGGGGCCCCTGGCCCGGCTCAACCTGTGCGAGCGCATCGGCACGGAGCAGGCCGACCGTGAACTGCTGGAGCTGCGTCAGCGGGGCGGTCGGGTGGTGACGGCGTCGTTTCTGTATCACCTGGCCCGCCTGATCGAGATCCTGGCCTGCCTGGAGCAGATGCAGCAACTGCTCGACGATCCCACGATCACGGCGACCCACGTGCGCGCCCGGGCCGGCGTGAACGCCCACGAGGCGGTGGGGGTGAGCGAGGCGCCGCGGGGCACCCTGTTCCACCACTACCGGGTGGATGAGAACGGCCTGATCGAGGCGGTGAACCTGATCATCGCCACGGGCCAGAACAACGGCGCCATGAACCGCACCGTGACCCAGATCGCCCGCCACTACCTCAGCGGCGAGCGACTGACGGAAGGGCTGCTGAACCGGGTGGAGGCGGGCATCCGCTGCTTCGATCCCTGCCTCTCCTGCTCCACCCACGCCGCCGGCCAGATGCCACTGCTGGTGGAACTGGTGGGTGCCGATGGCCAGCTGCGCGACGTGCTGCGGCGGGACTGAGCGATGGGCACCGGGCTGGGCGGTCGCAGGGGCAACGGTGCCAGCGGACTCCGGCGCCACGGGGCAGGCCGGCTGGTGATCGGCATCGGCAACAGCCTGCGCCAGGACGATGGCGTGGGCTGGCGGGTGGCCGAGGTCCTGGCGGCCCGGGTGGAGGCCGGCGCACTGGCGCAGCTGGAGGTGCTGGCGGTGCAGCAGCTCACCCCCGAGCTGGTGGAGCCGATCGCCGCGGCCAGCGCCGTGGTGCTGGTGGATGCGGTGATCACGGCGGTGCCGAACCCAGGCGCTGACGCCTCGCTCGGCTTGCCCCCCCTGCACCTGGATCCGCTGCGACCCGCCAGCGCCTCCGCGCGCGCACCCCTGACCCACCACGCCACGTCCGCCGGACTGCTGTCCCTGACCACCGCGCTGCATGGCACCTGTCCATCGGCCTGGCAGCTGCTCATTCCGATCGCTTCGGCCTGCACCGGCTTCGGCGAAGAGCTCAGCCCCGGCACCAGCGCCCGCCTGGCGGAAGCCGTGGAACTCCTCACAGCCTGGGCGCACCGCCATGCATGAACTCGCCCTGATGGAGGAGCTGCGCCGCCTCGCCGTGCAGGAGGCGCGGGCCCAGGGTGCCAGCCGCATCCACCGGCTACGGCTACGGATCGGCAGCCAGGCGGGGGTCGATCCCGAGGCCCTGCGCCAGGCCTTTGCGGTGGTGATGGGGGCGAGCGATCCCCAGGGCCAGCCGGAGGACGCGGAACTGTGCGGTCGCCCCATCGCGCTGGATCTCGATGTGGTGCCCACCGTCTGCTTCTGTCCAGACTGCGCCCAGGAGTTCCACCCCGCCGACGTGATCCACGCCTGTCCCCGCTGCGGCGCCCTGGCCTCACGCATCCTGCGGGGCCGGGAGCTGGAGCTGGTCGGCCTGGAGGTGTCCTGATGTGCGGCCAGTGCGGCTGTGGGGGGGGCGCTGCCCCAGAGGTGGGGGCGACAGCGGCAACCCCGATCGACGCGCCGGAGGCCACCCGCCAGCTCACCCTGCAGCGCCGCCTGCTGGAGCGCAACGACCTGCAGGCCGCCGCCAACCGCAGCCACTTCGAGCAGCACGGCCTGCTGGCCCTCAACCTGCTCTCGGCCCCCGGCTCCGGCAAGACGGCCCTGCTGGAGCAGCTGGCGGCGCGCTGGCCCCACCCGCCGGTGGGCGTGATCGTGGGTGATCTGGCCACCGACAACGACGCCCGCCGCCTGCAGGCCGCCGGGGCCCGCGCCGTGCAGATCCGCACCGGCGACCTCTGCCACCTGGAGGCCCACCTGGTGGAGCGGGCCTTCGCCCAGCTCGACAGCCGCGGCATGGAGCTGCTGGTGATCGAGAACGTGGGCAACCTGGTGTGCCCCACCGGCTTCGACCTGGGGGAACACCTGCGGCTGGCGGTGCTGTCGGTCACGGAGGGGGAGGACAAGCCCCTCAAGTACCCGGCCCTGTTCCGCAGCGCCGATGCCGTGCTGCTCAACAAGATCGACCTGGCCGAGGCGGTGGCCTTCCGTCGCGATGAGGCGCTGGCAAACCTGGCGACGATCGCGCCGGCGGCCCGGCTGTTTGAGGTGTCGGCCCGCAGCGGCACGGGGCTGGTGGAGCTGATCGGCTGGCTGGAACAGCAGCGGAGTCAGCGGGGGCTGCAGGCGCGGGCCCACGCCCACGGCTGAGCCCGCCATGGACGGGGTCCGCAGGGTGGGGCAGGCAGCGCCACAGCGGCTGGAGCTCCAGCTGGAGGGGCTGGTGCAGGGGGTGGGCTTCCGGCCCTGGGTGCACCGGCTGGCCACGGGGCTGGGTCTGCGGGGCTGGGTGGCCAACGGCCCCGATGGCGCCGCCCTGGCCCTGGAGGGGGATCACCCGGCACTGGAGGCGTTTCTGGCGGCCCTGCCCGAGGCCAAACCCGCCCACTGCCGGATCGACCGTGTGGCGATCCGCTGGGGGACCAGCCAGGGGGAACCGGCGGGGATGCGCATCGCCCCCTCCACCGCGATGGCCCCAGCGGGCGCCGATGGGGCCGCGGGCGGATCCGCGCCGGCGGCCCGGGCCCTGGTGCTGCCCGATCTGGCCACCTGTGCGGCCTGCCTGGCGGAGCTGCGCGATCCCGGCAATCGCCGCCACGGCTACCCCCTGATCAGCTGCACCGACTGCGGGCCCCGCTACAGCGTGCTGCGGCGCCTGCCCTTCGAGCGGGAGCACACCAGCCTGGCGGACTTCCCGCTGTGTGCGGCCTGCCGCCACGAATACGGCGACCCCGCCGACCGCCGCTTCCATGCCCAGACCCTGAGCTGTCCGGCCTGCGGGCCGCGGCTGGCCTGGCTGGACCTCGGCCGGAGCAGCGCGAGTGCCGGCGGGACTGCAACGGCCCATGGGATCCACCCCGGCCCAGGAGCCGCGGCGACCAACCGGGCCGCCATCGCCGCTGCCGCGGCCGCCCTGCGCGCCGGGCGGATCGTGGCGCTGCAGGGTGTGGGAGGCTTCCAGCTGCTGGTGGATGCGGGCAATGCCGTGGCCGTGGCGGAGCTGCGCCGCCGCAAGGGCCGGCCCGACAAGCCCCTGGCGCTGATGGCCCCACGGCAGTGGATCGAGGCCCACGGCCGACCCAGCCCGGAGGAGACGGCCCTGCTGGACTCGGCGGCCGCCCCGATCGTGCTGCTGCGCCAGCGCACGCCGGCGCCCATCGCCGCCGCCGTGACCCGGGGGAGCGCCTGGCTTGGGGTGATGCGCCCCACCAGCGCCCTGCACCACCTGCTGCTGGAGTCCTTCGGCGGACCTGTGGTGGCCACCAGCGCCAACCGCTCCGGCGAGCCCCTGGCCTCGGATGCCACGGCTGACGGCGCCGTGCTGGCCGCCCTCGCCGACGGGGTGCTCAGCCATGGGCTCGCCATCGTCAACCCGATCGACGACGGGGTGGCACGCGTCGCGGGCGGCCAGCCGCTGCTGCTGCGCCAGGGGCGGGGCCATGCCCCCATCGCCCTGGATCTGCCGGAGGGCAGCGCGGCTGGCCGGACTGGCACCGGAGCGGGCGCGATGCTGGCCCTTGGCGCCCAGCTCAAGGCCAGCTTTGCCCTGGGACTGCCGGCCGAGGGCGGCAGGAGCCTGGCCCTGCTCAGTCCCGCCCTGGGGGACCTGGAGAGCGAGGCGGGCGCCGCCCACCTGCAGCACACCCTGCTGACCTGGCTCGACCGCCATGGCATCCGCCCCGCCGCCCTGCGCTGCGACGGCCACCCGGGCTACGTGTCCACCCGGCTGGCCCAGGCGCTGGCGGTGCGGGATGGACTGCCGCTGGGGCCTGTGCAGCACCACCACGCCCACCTGCTGGCCTGTGCGGCTGAACACGACCTGGCAGGCCCGCAGCTGGGGGTGGCCTGGGACGGCTCCGGCCATGGCGATGACGGCACCCTCTGGGGCGGCGAGGCGCTGCTGGTGACGCCGTCGGGGTACCGGCGGCTGGCACGGCTGCGGCCCTTCCGCCTGCCGGGCGGCGAGGCGGCGGCCCGCGAACCACGGCGCGCCGCCCTGGGCCTTCTCCATGCCGGGCTCGGAGCGGCGGGACTCGTGGCGCTGCAGAACAGGGACCTGGCCAGCCTGGCAGCCTTCACGCCCGAGGAGCTCACCGTGGTATGCGCCCTGCTGGAGAGCACGAGCGCCACGGCCGCGGCCGTGGCGCCCCTGTGCTCGAGCGTGGGTCGCCTGTTCGATGCGGTGGCCTCCCTGCTGGGCCTGGTGCAACGCTGCAGCTACGAGGGTCAGGCCGCCATGGCCCTGGAGGGGCTGGCCACGGCGGCCTGGGAGCGGGAGGGTGACGCCGGAGCTGGGGGGAGGGGCAGATTCGCGGCACCCAGGGACGCCATCCCCATCCAACGTGGCAACCAGCACCGCGACCAGCGTGGAGGCCAGCACCGCGACGAGTGGGGCGACCAGACCGACGAGCCCTGGGAGCTGGATTGGCTCCCCCTGCTGGAGGGCATCCTCCAGGAGCTGGCCAATGGCCGCGACAGCGGCGCCATCGCCCTGGACTTCCACCGCGCCCTGGCCTCGGCCCTCGGCGAGCTGGCCAGCGCCCTGGGGGCCCAGCAGCTGCTGCTGGCAGGTGGCTGCTTCCAGAACGCCCTGTTGCTGGAACTGGCGTGCGCCGAACTGCACTGGCGCGGCATCACCCCGCTCTGGCCCCGTCGGCTGCCCTGCAACGACGGAGCCGTCGCCCTTGGCCAGCTGCTGGCGGAGGGGCCGGAACCCAGTGAAGGAACCCAGTAACGGAACCAACGAGCGGCATTGGCCCCCCGCAGACCCATGGCTAGAGAGAGGGCAACACCTCGGCGGACAGCGATGTGCCTGGCGGTCCCGGGTGAACTGGTGAGCATCGAACCCCATCCCGACCCGATCTGGCGCCAGGGGGACGTGAGCTTCGCGGGGGTGCTGCGCCAGGTGAGCCTGGCCTGCGTGCCCGAGGCCCGGGTGGGTGACCAGCTACTCGTGCACGCCGGCATCGCCCTGACCGTGCTCGACCACGACGCCGCCGAGCTGATGCGCCAGGCCGCCACCCCATACCCATGACCGCCGCCGCCTCCCGCGCCCCAGCCGCGCCCCCCCGGATGGCCCCGGAGCTGGCCAGCCTTGATGCCAATGAGGCCGTGGCCCGGGTGGCCTATCGCCTCAACGAGGTGATGGCGATCTATCCGATCACCCCCGCCTCACCGATGGGCGAGTGGGCCGATGCCTGGGCCAGCGAGGGGCGTCCCAACCTCTGGGGCACCGTGCCGGCGGTGGTGGAAATGCAGAGCGAGGCCGGCGCCGCCGGGGTCGTCCATGGCGCCCTGCAGGGCGGTGCCCTGACGACGACCTTCACGGCGTCCCAGGGGTTGCTGCTGATGCTGCCCAACCTCTACAAGATCGCCGGCGAACTCACCGCCGCCGTGATTCACGTGGCCTCGCGGGCGCTGGCCACCTCGGCCCTCTCGATCTTCGGCGACCACTCCGACGTCATGGCCGCCCGCGGCACCGGCTGCGCCCTGCTGTGTTCGGCGTCGGTGCAGGAGAGCGGCGACTTTGCCGCCATCGCCAGCGCCGCCACCCTGGCGGCCCGCATTCCCTTCCTGCACTTCTTCGACGGCTTCCGCACCTCCCACGAAATCCAGAAGGTGGCCCTGCTGGACGACGACCTGCTGCGCCAGCTGATCCCCGCCGAGCTGATCGCCGCCCACCGGGCCCGGGGCCTCTCGCCCGACCATCCAGAGATCCGTGGCACCAGCCAGAACCCCGACCTCTGCTTCCAGGCCCGCGAGGCTGCCAACCGCTTCCACGACGCCACACCCCTGCTGGTGCAGGCAGCGATGGACCGCTTCGCGGCCCTGACGGGTCGCCGCTACGGGCTGGTGGAGTTCGAGGGTCACCCCGAGGCCGAGCGGGTGCTGGTGCTGATGGGCTCGGGCTGCGAGACCGCCGCCGAGGCGGTGGCGGCGCTGCTGGAGCGGGGCGAGCGGGTGGGGGTGCTGAAGCTGCGCCTGTATCGGCCCTTCCCGGCCGACCAGCTGGTGGCGGCCCTGCCGGCCTCCGTCCGGGCCGTGGCGGTGCTGGATCGCTGCAAGGAGCCCGGCAGCCTCGGCGACCCGCTTTACCTCGACGTGGTGGCGACCCTGGCCGAACACTGGCCGGCCCGCGCCACCAGCCCCCTGCCGCGGGTGGTGGGCGGCCGCTACGGCCTGGCCTCCAAGGAGTTCACCCCGGCGATGGTGAAGGCCGTACTCGACAACCTGAGCGCCACCCCGCCGCTCAACCACTTCACAGTGGGCATCGACGACGACGTGACCCACCGCTCCTTGGTCGTCGATGGGGCGTTCGACACCGAAGCGCCGGAGACGTTTCGTGCCGTGTTCTACGGCCTGGGCTCCGATGGCACCGTGGGGGCCAACAAGAACGCCATCAAGATCATCGGCGAGGGCACGGACCTGTTCACCCAGGGCTACTTCGTCTACGACTCGAAGAAGTCGGGTTCGGTCACGGTGTCGCACCTGCGCTTCGGGCCGCGGCCGATCCGCTCCACCTACCTGATCCGCCAGGCCCAGCTGGTGGCCTGCCACCACTGGGACTTTCTGGGGCAGTTCGAGCTGTTGGAGGTGGCGGCCCCCGGCGCCACCTTGCTGCTCAACAGCCCCTGGGAGCCCGAGAGGTGCTGGGCGCTCATCCCCGAGCGGCTACAGCGGGGCATCCAGGCCAGGGGGCTGCGGGTGTTTGCGGTGGACGCCTCGGCCATCGCCCAGAGCCACGGCCTGGGCCGCACCATCAACACGGTGATGCAGACCTGCTTCTTCGCCCTGGCCGGCGTCATGCCGATGGCGGAGGCCCTGGCGGCGATCGAGGCGGCCATCCGCCACAGCTACGGCAAGAAGGGGGAGGCCGTGGTGGCGAGCAACCTGGCGGCGGTGCAGGCCGCTCTGGGGGGGCTGAAGGAGATCACGCCATCGGCCAGCTCGGCAGCCGCGGCCAGCACGGGCGCCCCGGACGGTGCCCCGCACCCTCCCCCGACAGGCTTCGCACCCGAACCCCTCCCGCTGCCCAGCCATCTGGCGGCGGCCCCCGCCTTCGTGCGCGAGCTGGTGCTGCCCCAGCTGCGCCGCCAGGCCGATGCCGTGCCCGTGGGCGCCCTCCCCTGCGACGGCAGCTTCCCCACGGGCACCGCCCAGTGGGAGAAGCGCAACATCGCCGAGGCGATCCCGGTATGGGAGCCGGACCTGTGCGTGCAGTGCGGCAAGTGCGTGATGGTGTGCCCCCACGCCGTGATCCGCGCCAAGGCAGTGGCGCCCGAGGCCCTGGCGGCGGCGCCCGAGGGGTTCCGCAGCGCCCCCGCCCACGATCCCCATTGGCACGGCCAGAGCTTCACGATCCAGGTGGCCGGGGAGGACTGCACCGGCTGCAGCCTGTGTGTGGAGGTCTGCCCGGCCCGGGACCGCAGCGAACCGCGCCGCAAGGCGATCAACATGGCGCCGCAGCGCCCGCTGCGGCAGCAGAGCCGCAGTCACTGGGAGTTCTTCCTGCGGCTGCCCGACCCCGAGCGCACCGCCCTGAACCTGCGCCACATCAACCAGCAGCAGCTGCAGCGGCCCCTGTTCGAGTTCTCCGGCGCCTGCGCCGGCTGCGGCGAGACGCCTTACATCAAACTCGCCACCCAGCTGTTCGGCGATCGCATGGTGATCGCCAACGCCACGGGCTGCTCCTCGATCTACGGCGGCAACCTGCCCACCACGCCCTACACCAGCAATGGCGAGGGCCGCGGGCCGGCCTGGAGCAATTCCCTGTTCGAAGACAACGCCGAATTCGGCCTCGGCTTCCGGGTGGCCTTCAACCAGCGACGCGACACGGCGAAGCGCCTGGTGCGGGAGCTGGCGGGCTCGACGATTCCCCCGGCCCTGGCCGAGGCGCTGCTGCATGCGGAGCAGGACGATGAGGCCGGCATCCACGACCAGCGCCAGCGGGTGGCGGAGCTGGAGCGGCTGCTCGATCAGCTGCTGACGCAGGACGCTGCACTCCGGCCCCGCCTGGCGGCCCTGCGGGAGCTGACTGGCGATCTGGTGAAGCGCAGCGTCTGGATCATCGGCGGCGACGGCTGGGCCTACGACATCGGCTTCGGCGGCATCGACCAGGTGCTGGCCAGCGGCGAGGACGTCAACCTGCTGGTGCTCGACACCGAGGTGTACTCCAACACCGGCGGCCAGATGTCGAAGGCAACGCCCAAGGGCGCCGTGGCCAAGTTCGCCAGCGGCGGCAAGCAGACCGCCAAGAAGGATCTGGGCCTGATCGCCATGACCTACGGCGACGTCTACGTGGCGAGCGTGGCCATGGGGGCCCGCGATGAGCACACGCTGCGGGTCTTTCTGGAGGCGGAATCGTTCCCGGGACCCTCGCTGATCCTGGCCTACTCCCACTGCATCGCCCACGGCATCGCCATGGCCCAGGGCATGGCGCACCAGAAGCAGGCGGTGGACTCGGGCCGCTGGCTGCTCTACCGCCACGACCCCCGCCGCAGGGAGCAGGGCCTGCCAGCCCTGGTGCTGGATTCCCGCGCCCCCCTCCTGCCGATGGCCGAGGCGATGGCCGGCGAGAACCGCTTCCGCATGTTGCGCTACAGCCATCCGGAACAGGCCCGCCAACTGGCCCGCGAGGCCCAGGTGGAGGCGCAGCAGCGCTGGGAGGGCTATCAGCGCCTGGCCAGCGGCGGAACCGAGGAGTCCACACCATGAGCCCCGAACCCCTCGCCACCAGCTGGTTGGGCCTTGCGCTGCACTCACCACTGGTGGTGGGGGCGGCAGCGCCCCTGAGCGGCGATCCAGCCCTGCTGCCACAGCTGGAGGAGCAGGGGGCGGCGGCCGTGGTGCTGCACTCGCTGTTTCTCGAGCAGATCGAACGCGATTGGCAGGAATGGCAGCACCACCAGCAGATCGGCAGCGAGAGCTATGCCGAGTCGCTCAGCTACCTGCCCAGTACCGATCCCGTGCACCTGGGCCTCGACGGCTACCTGGCGGAGATCCGCGCCGCTCGCCAGTGCCTGTCGATTCCCGTGATCGCCAGCCTGAACGGCGTGCACCCCGGCCACTGGCGCCAGGCCGCCCTCGCCGTGGCCGAGGCCGGGGCCAGCGCCATTGAGCTCAACCTCTACGCCGTGCCCACCGACGGCTCCCGCAGCGGCAGCGTGCTGGAGGCCGAGCAGCTGGCGGTGGTGCGGGAGGTATGCGCCGCGGTGGCACTGCCCGTGGCAGTGAAGCTGGGCCCCTGGTACACGAGCCTGGCCCACTTCACCCGCCAGCTGGAGGACGCCGGAGCGGCGGGCCTGGTGCTGTTCAACCGCTTCTACCAGCCCGACATCGACATCGAGACCCTGGAGACCCGCTCCCACCTGCAGCTCAGTGGCGAGGTCGACCAGCGCCTGCCGCTGCGCTGGATCGGTCTGTTGCATGGCCGGTTGAGCCTGGATCTGGCGGCCAGCGGCGGCATCGGCAGCGGCGCCGACGTGGTGCGGATGCTGATGGTGGGGGCCAGCACCACCCAGCTGGTGGCGACCCTGCTGCGCCACGGCCCCGAACAGCTGCGACGAATCAGCGACGAGCTGAGCCAGTGGCTGGAGCAGCACGGCTACGGCTCGATCGACGAACTGCGAGGCTGCCTCAGCCAGGCCCGCTGCCCGGATCCCGAGGCCTTTGAGCGGGCCCAGTACATGCGCGCGGTGGGCAGCTACAGCCACCTCAGTGACGGCGGCCCATGGAGCTGAGCAGGGACTGGTCTGGGGAGCGGAGGAGCGGCAATGGGAACGCCAACGGCGCCACCAGCGGAGTGGGCCGGATCCAGGCCCTGCTCGGCGAGCTCCACCGCAGCTGCAGCCGGCCCTGGACCCTGATGGAGGTCTGCGGCGGCCAGACCCACGCGATCCTGCGCCATGGCCTCGACCAGCTGCTGCCCCCCCAGTTGACCCTGATCCACGGCCCCGGCTGTCCGGTGTGCGTCACCGACAGCGGACGAATCGAGCAGGCTCTGACGCTGGCGGGTCGGCCCGAGGTGATCCTCTGCTCCTTCGGTGACATGCTGCGGGTGCCGGGCAGCTCCGGCCGGGACCTGCTGGAGCAGCGGGGCGCCGGCGGTGACGTTCGCGTCGTCTACTCCCCCCTAGACGTGCTGGCCATCGCCCGCAGCAACCCCGAACGGCGGGTGGTGTTCTTCGCGGTGGGCTTCGAGACCACGGCACCGGCCACGGCCCTGCTGGCCGAGCGGGCCCTGGCCGAGGGGCTGGCCAACCTGGAGCTGCTGGTGGCCCATGTGCGGGTGCCGCCGGTGCTGGAGGTGATGCTGGCCGATCCCGAATGCCGGGTACAGGCCATCCTGGCCGCGGGCCATGTCTGCACCGTGATGGGCGAGGAGGAGTACGGGGCGATCGCCAGCCGCCACCGCCGCCCGATCGTGGTGACGGGCTTCGAGCCCGAGGAGCTGCTGCGCGGCATGCTGGCCGCGGTGCGGCAGCTGGAGCGGGGCGAACACCGGGTGGAGAACGCCTACGCCAGGGCGGCCAGGGCCCAGGGCAACGCCGGTGCCCGCGCCCTGCTGGAGCGGGTGTTCCTGCCCGTCGATCGGGAGTGGCGGGGGCTGGGCACGATCCCTGCTGGTGGCCTGGAGCTCAAGCCGCCTTACGACACCCTGGCCAGCCGCGTCGAGATCACGGCCGATGACGCAGGCCCTGTCCTCAGCAGCGCCAACGGGCGCGAAGGCCCGACACACGCACCCGCGCCCGCCTGCATCAGCGGCCTGGTGCTCCAGGGCCTGAAGAAACCCCAGGCCTGCCCCAGCTTCGGGACGACCTGCACGCCGGAGCGGCCCCTGGGAGCCCCGATGGTGTCGGGCGAAGGGGCCTGTGCGGCCTACTACCGCTACCAGCGTTGAGCCATGCACATGACGAGCAGCTCCCCCAGTGAGCCCCGCATCCAGCTGGCCCATGGCGGCGGCGGCAGCCTCAGCCAGCAGCTGATCCGCGAGCTGATCGTGCCCGCCTTCGGCCCGGCCGATGGGGTGCTGCACGATGCCGCCCTGCTGCCCTGCCCCGGCGGCCGGCTCGCCTTCACCACCGACTCCTACGTGGTGCGGCCGCTGATCTTTCCTGGCGGCGACATCGGCCGGCTGGCGGTGATCGGCAGCATCAACGACCTGGCCATGGCCGGCGCCGAGCCCCTGGCCCTCAGCCTGGGCCTGATCCTGGAGGAGGGCCTGCCGATCGCCAGCCTGGAGCGGGTGCTGGCATCGATCCGCCGCGAGGCCAGCGCCTGCGGGGTGGCCGTTGTCACCGGCGACACCAAGGTGGTGGAGCGGGGCAAGGGCGACGGGATCTTCATCAACACCGCCGCGATCGGCCAGGTGTCACACGAGCTGACCATCGGTCCGGCGGCGGTGCGGCCCGGCGATGCGGTGCTGGTGAGCGGCGACCTGGGCCGCCATGGCGTGGCGATCCTGGCGGCCCGCGAGGAGCTGGGCTTCCGCACCCCCCTGGAGAGCGACCTGGCGCCGCTGCTGGAGCCGGTGCGGGCCCTGCTGGGGGCGGGCCTGGAGTTGCACTGCCTGCGGGACCTGACCCGCGGCGGCCTGGCCAGCGCCCTGCAGGAGATCGCCGGCGCCGCGGGGGTGCGACTGGAGCTGGAGGAAGCTGCCATTCCGATCGCGCCCGCGGTGCAGGCGGCCTGCAACCTGCTGGGGCTCGATCCCCTCACCATGGCCAACGAGGGGCGCCTGACCCTGCTGCTGCCCCAGGAGCAGGCGGGCGCGGCCCTGGCGGTGCTGCGGCGCTTCGATGCGGCCGCTGCCCAGATCGGCATCGCCAGGGAGCTGACGGCCGACACTGCCGCAGGGCGGGAGCTGCGGGCCGAGGCGGGCCCAGGCAGGAGCCTGTTCGGCCTGTCCAGGCCTCCGGTGAGCCTGCGCAATGGCCTGGGGGTCAGCAGACCCCTCGATCCCGGCCGGGGCGAGCATCTGCCCAGGATCTGCTGAGGCTCGGATCGAAGGCACCGGGCCGCGTCTCACGTCTGGTTGCCGCCGAACATGTCGTCGTAGCCCTCGTAGGGGTTGAACTCGCTCCAGCCCGGGCTGGCCTCATCGAACAGACCGAAGCGGGCCGCCTCGTCGTTCATCAGGGTGTTGCCGGTGGGGCGGGTGTCACAGCTGAGGCCGCCATCGGCGGTGGGCTGGCAGTTCTCGAAACGCACGCCCGCCTGAGCCGGGGCAGCCGCCAGAAGGGCCACAGCCGTGGCCAGCGCGAGCCGGAGTGGTGCCACCGGCGCCCACGGACCAGGCCCTGGCCTCGAGAGCCGGGATGCACCTTGCGGAATCCTGCAGCAGCGCCCTGGGGCCATGGAGTTGCCTGAGAAGATGGTCAGCGACCGCTGGCCTGATGCATGTATACCGACTGGACCGCCGTTGCGCTGCTGCTGCTGACCGCCGCCCCCCTGGCCGTGGTGGTGGGAACGGCGGCCTTCTTCATCTGGCGCCAGAAGAAAGCCAAGCGCTGAACTGCACCGGCTCCGGGAGCGGCGTGGAGCGCCGGCGAAACCGCAGGGGGGGCTCCAGGGCCCTCGCCAGATCCAGGCGAGCCAGCGCCCCCTGACCGACGCAGTCCAGACAGGTGCGGAAGCCAAAGGCATTGGTGCGCAGCACGCCACTGCCACCACAGCGGGGGCAGAGTTGCGCCGCGCCCATGGCTGCGGCGGTGCTGGGGACGAGCCGCAGGCGCGGCATAGCCAGCGATCCGCCTGGTCGTGGGCCATCGGGGACTCGCGCCATCGGATCCAGCTCTGCAGTGCAAGCACTGTGATTGGGTTTTGCGCATTTGATCCCGAAGCCTTCCTTAAGCCTGCTGACCACCCCGTAGGGGCCTGCCCCGCTCCCCCAGGAGCCGTTCCAGCTCGGCAAGTCCACCCCGTCCCCGCAGCTCGGCGAGCAGTTCGGTGACGCTGAGCCGCGCACCCGCCGGCGCCAGGTCCAGGCTGGCCGCCATCAGGCCGATCACCCCGGGAGCATCCAGGCCGCGCTCCCGCAGACCCTCCAGCCCCTCGGAACCGCTGCGCTTGGCCAGCCGCTGGCCGCTGGCGTCGCGCCAGAGGGGCACGTGCCAGTAATCCGGAGCCGACTGGCCAAGGAGCTCCATCACCGCCACCTGGGCGCCGGTTGAACTCCAGAGGTCTTCGCCGCGCACCACATCGGCGATGCCGAGGGACAGCTCATCCACCGCCGTGGCCAGGTGGTAGGCGAGGAAGCCATCGGAGCGACGCAGCACCACATCGCCCACCTGACTCGGTCCGTCGAGCTGGCCCTGTGCCGCCAGCCGCTCGGACCAGCGCAACGGCCCTGGCCCCAGGGCCAGCCGCCAACTGGGCAGGCGGCCCTGCTGTTCTCCCCACTGGGCCGGCCCGGGCTGGGGCGGCCTGGCGCGGCAGTGCCCCGGGTAGACCGGCGAGGCGCCATGGGGAGCCGACACATCGGCCAGGCTGCGCCGGCTGCAGCGGCACGGGTAGAGCAGTCCGCCACGGCGGAAGCAGGAGAGCACGCTCGCGTAGAGACCGGTGCGCTCGCTCTGGCGGATCGGCGGCCCATCCCACACCAGGCCCAGCCAGCGCAGATCGGCCAGGATCGCGGCCTCGGCACCGGGCCGGTTGCGCGGGGTGTCCAGGTCGTCGAGGCGCAGGAGCCACTCGCCGTCCTGGAGGCGTGTCACCAGCCAGGAGAGCAGGGCGGTGCGCAGGTTGCCGCGGTGCTGGAGCCCGGTGGGAGAGGGGGCATAGCGCCCCCGGCGCCCGGTGCGGCGCAGATCAGCCCACGCCCTCAGCCGCTCCCGCAGCGTCCGAGGCAGCAGGAGCCTGGGAAGATCCGGACGCAGCAGCTCTGGACTCAGGGGGTCTGCAGGGTGCTGGTCTGGGCTCAGGCGACGCCCTGGACCTTGTCCTTGAACAGCTTGCCGGCGGTGAAGGCGGGCACGCGCTTGGCGTCGATCTTGATCTTCTCGCCGGTCTTGGGGTTCAGGCCCTGGCGAGCGGAGCGGTCGCGGGGCTCGAAGGATCCGAAGCCGAGGATCGACACCTTCTTGCCGTCGACGACGGAGTCGATGATCGTGTCGATCAGGGCATCGACCACCTGGGCGACGTCGGTCTTGGTCAGCTCGGTGCGGGCAGCAACGAGGTTGACGAGGTCAGCTTTGTTCATCGGAGTGGGGAGGCCTTCTGGGTCAGCGGGAGCCGGGCAGGTCGGAGGGAACGTCGACTGCCACTGGGATTCAGCGCGCCAATCGTATGGGGCACCGGCGAGCCCGGCAACCGAAAAGGTCCGGGGCAGTGTGGATCTGGGGCCTTTTGGCTCACGACCGGGGCTCAGGACGCTGGGTTGGGGGAGGCCGCGGCGGCCGCCAGCGCCTCCAGATCGAGCTCCTCCAACAGGGCGCGGCCGCCCTTGATCACCTTGCCGCCGCGCAGGGCTCCAAGCCCGGCCCCACTGGCAATCCAGCAGGGGGAATCGGGCGGCAGGCGGCGCCGCAGGGCATCCAGGCTGCCCAGCCAGCGGCCCCAGTGGAAGCTGCGGGCGGTGCGCAGCGGCGCAGCCAGGCCGGGGGCGGTGGGGCTGAGCAGCCGACCGCAGAAGAGGATGTCGCCCTGCTGGCCGGCCAGATCGTCGTCCGGCTGCCCCCCCCCAGGGCCGCCCGCATCGCCGGTTGGGGCACCGCAGCCGCTCGCCAGTAGCACGCAGGACCCGGGCGTGGGCCCCGGGGTCCAGAGCAGGTGCAGCCGCGGCGAGAGCTGCCGAGCGGCCGCGAAGGTCTCCAGCCGCTCCACCCCCGGCAACAGATAGGCCTCCTGCTCCTGCACCAGCACCGGCCACCCCAGGGCCTGCTGAAAGCGGCGGCAGCGGCCGTGGCCCTCACGGCTGGTGAGCACAATGCGGCCGCCGGCCTGGCGGGCCAGGAACGCCAGGTTGGCCTCGGTCCAGCCGGGGCAATCGATCAGCAGGCCGCCATCGAGATGCTCCAGCCACCATGCACTGCCGCCGTGGCTGTCGCGGCTGGGGGCGAACAGCCACAGCCCCGGCAGCACGGGCTGGGGCGGGCGGCCGGCCTCCGCCGGCGGCGACCAGGCATAGGACGCAGCAGCCGGCGCCTCAGGGACAGGCACGACAGCCTCGGATCGGGCGGAGGCGGGCCCGGGGAGACCTCCGGACGGGGAGCCGCTGGGCTGGAGGGGGCTGGGGGACTGGGACATGGCACCAGCCTGGAGCAGCGTGCGCAACCGTCGCGGCGGGTGACGCCACCTAGCTTGTGGAGACTGTCCGCTCGTTCCGGTGGCTCCGCTCCGACCCGGACACCCCTGGCCCCTGGGAGCCACGCCCACGGCGCGGGGCGTCAACTTCTCCGTGGTGGCTCCCCTCGCCACCCGGGTGGAGCTGCTGCTGTTCTCCCACGCCAGCGCACCGGAGCCCCAGCAGGTGATCGCCCTCGATCCCGTGGCGAACCGCTCCGGCGACCACTGGCACGGCGAAGTGGAGGGGATCGGCATCGGCTGCTGCTACGGCTATCGGGTGTTCGGGCCGCTACAGCCCGGCCGCCACGGCTTCAACCCCTCCAAGGTGCTGCTCGACCCCTGCGCCCGGGCCATCGCCGGCTGGGACGTCTACCGCCGGGCCGACGCGGTGGGCGCGATCCCCAACACGGCCAGCTGCCTGAAGGGGGTGGTCACCGAGCGGGAGCGCTTCGACTTCGTGGCCGCCCCGCGGCCGCGCCACAGCTGGCAGCGCACGGTGATCTACGAGCTGCACGTGGGCGGCTTCAGCCGCGGCGCCGGTTCGCCGGTGCCGCCCGAGCTGCAGGGCACCTACCTGGGCCTAGTGGAGGCGATCCCCTACCTGCAGGAGCTGGGCATCACCACGGTGGAGCTGCTGCCGGTGATGGCCTTCGATCCCCAGGACGCCCCGGCCGGCCGCCAGAACTACTGGGGCTACAGCCCGATCAGCTGGATGGCGCCCCACCACGGCTACCAGCACGGCCGTGATCCCCTGCAGATCCGCCAGCAGGTGCGCCAGCTGGTGAGCGCCTGCCACCAGGCCGGCATCGAGGTGCTGGTGGATGTGGTCTACAACCACACCAGCGAGGGCAACCAGGCCGGCCCCACCCTCAGCTGGCGCGGCCTCGACGACCGCCTCTACTACCACCAGAACGCCCGCGGCGACTACCTGGACGTGAGCGGCTGCGGCAACAGCATTGCCGCCAACCGGGCCCTGGTGCGGCGGCTGATCCTCGAATCGATGCGCTGCTGGGCCCTGGAGCTGGGGGTGGATGGCTTCCGCTTCGACCTGGGCATCGCCCTCAGCCGCGGCGAGGAGCTGGCCCCGCTCGACCTGCCGCCCCTGTTCGAGGAGATCGAGGCCGATCCCGAGCTGGCCGACCTCAAACTGGTGAGCGAACCCTGGGACTGCGGCGGTCTCTACCGCCTCGCCGACTTCCCGGCCCGGCGCATGGGCGCCTGGAACGGCCGATTCCGCGACGACCTGCGCCGCTTCTGGAAGGGCGATGAGCGCAGCTGCTGGCCGATGGGGCAACGGATGGCGGGCAGTCCGGATCTCTACGGCGGCCAGCCGGCCGGCCTGGGCCGCAGCATCACGTTTCTCACCGCCCACGACGGCTTCACCCTGGCGGATCTGGTGAGCTACGACCGCAAGCACAACCTGGCCAACGGCGAGCAGGACCGCGACGGCGACAATCACAACAACAGCTGGAACCACGGCCGCGAGGGCCCCTGCAGCGACCCGGCGGTGCAGGGGTTGCGCAACCGCCAGCTGCGCAACCTGCTCAGCTCCCTGCTGCTGGCCCCCGGCACGCCGATGCTGCTGATGGGCGATGAGGTGCGCCGCAGCCAGGGCGGCAACAACAACAGCTGGTGCCAGGACAACCCCCTGGGCTGGATGCACTGGAGCCCCGACGCCGACGACCTGGCCCTGCGCAGCTTCCTGCAGCGGCTGGTGGCCCTGCGCCGGCTGCTGGCGCCCCTGCTCAACCCGGAGCACCCCCACGCCGAGGCCCCCAGCACGGGGCTGGCCCCCGGGGAGGTCCCCCACCGGCGCAGCGACCTGCCCGGTCAGCTGTGGCGCCACTGGCACGGGGTGGAGCTAGGCAAGCCCGACTGGGCCAGCTGGTCGCACTCCCTGGCCTGGAGCCTGGAGGATCCCCAGGCCGGCCCGCTGCTGTGGTGCGGGATGAACGCCTACCACCAGGCCATGGACTTCAGCGTGCCGCCCTGCCCGAGCGGCTGGCGGCGGGCGATCGCCACCGATCTGGGCGATGGTGAGGATCTCCCCGCCGTCCCCCCCACCTGGAGCGCCACGACGATGCACCTGGAGGGCCGCAGCCTGGGCCTGCTGGTGGCCAGCCCGCTGCTGCAGGGTGTCAGGCTCTGACACGCCCAGCGGGACTGCAGGACGCAGCGGAGCTCGCGTCATGGAGCCGCAGACGAAAGATGGAAAATCGAGCTGAAAAATCTAAGCGGGCTGCGGGAATCGAACCCGCATCATCAGCTTGGAAGGCTGAGGTTTTACCACTAAACTAAGCCCGCGATTGGGGGAGGTTCACGATCCGGATGAATCCGAATGGCCAACGCAACCCTGGGTTCGCCCCTTGGATCGCCACCGAAACCTGGGGACCCGTGGCCTGAAACCACGTCCAGCCCCTGCGGAAGCGGCCGGCTGCAGCATTATGACCTGCGTTCGGGTTGCAGCGTTGGCGACGAGCTCCACCGACTCCCGGTCCGGCACCCCGACGGAGCCCGCTGCCGCGCAGCTCAGACCCGTCAGCGACGCCTCTGAGCTGCGCGGCAGCGCCCGGCGACGCCTGCTCTGGGCCTACGGCCTCGGCGATGCCGGCACGGGGATGGCAGCTGCCCTGATCGGCTTCTATCTCTTCATCTTCTACACGGCCGCCGCCGGCCTGCCCGCCTGGATGGCGGGTCTGGTGCTGATGGTGGCGCGACTCTGGGATGCCATCAACGACCCGATCGTCGGCTGGCTGAGCGACAAGACCCAGAGCCGCTCGGGCCCACGGCTGCCCTGGATCATCTGGAGCGCCATGCCCCTGGGCGTCGCCATGGCCTTCATGTGGTGGCTGCCACCGGGCGGGCCCTGGATGAAGTTCACGGTGTTCGTGCTGATCTCCGTGGTGGCGAACAGCCTCTACACCTGCGTCAACCTGCCCTATGCGGCCCTGGCGGCGGAGCTGACCACCGATGTGTCGCTGCGGACCCGGCTCAACACGGCCCGCTTCACCGGCTCGATCATCGCCAGCCTGGTCGGCACCGTGCTGGGCGGCCTGCTGCTGCGCGACCATCACAACCCCGCCAGCTACTTCCAGGTGGGGATCGCCACGGGGCTGATCATCTCCGCCTCCACCCTGCTCTGCGGCTGGGGCCTGGCCCCGGCCGCCCGCCACTGCCAGCGCCCGGTGAGTGAGACGGGAACCACGCGCAGGCTGCTGCGGCGAGTGAGCCGCAACCGCCGCTTCCTCAAGGTGCTGGGGCTCTACCTGCTGCTCTGGTGCGCCCTGCAGATCATGCAGACCGCGGCGCTGATCTACCTGCCGGTGGTGATGCACGTGCCCGAGGGCTGGAGCAACTGGATCCTGCTGCCGTTCATGGTCAGCACCCTGGGTGGACTGTGGCTCTGGAATGGGGTCGCCCACCGCCGTGGCCGGCTCCAGGCCCTGCACACAGGCGGCGCACTCTGGATTGCCGCCTGCCTGCTGGCGATGGTGCTGCCGGCCCTCGATGCCGCCATCCTCCCCACCGGCTCGGCGATCAACCTGGCCCGGCTGCTGCTGCTGCTGGCCACCATCATCACGGCGGGGGTCGGGGCCTCCACGGCCTACCTCATCCCCTGGGCCCTTCTGCCCGATGCGATCGACGCCGATCCCGAAAAGCCGGCGGGCCAGTACAGCGCCTGGATGGTGCTGAGCCAGAAGATCTGCATCAGCTTCGCCCTGTTCTTCTTCGGCAACCTGATGAGCCTGAGCGGCTACCAGGCCGCCCGCAACGCCATTCAGCCGGACAGCGCCCTGGTGGCGATTCGGCTCTGCATGGGCATCATCCCGGCGGTGCTGGTGCTGCTGGGGCTGCTGGTGGTGCGCCGCTGGCCCCAGCGCAGCCTCGCGACCAGCGGGCCGGATGGGAGCGATGCCAGCCAGGGGAATGGTCAGCCGATCGGAGTGGACGGATGAGCCGCTCCTCCAGCGTCCCCACTCCCGCCTGGCTGCGGCCGCGCTGGCTGCGGCGCCTCGGCAGCAGCGCCCTGATCGGCGGCCAGGCCGTGGCCGCGATCGCCCGGGGCCGCATCGGCTTCAACGACCTGATCGAGCAGCTGCATGAGGCCGGCCCGGGCAGCGTCCTGATCGTGCTGATCACGGCCCTGGCCGCCGGCACCGTGTTCAACATCCAGGTGGCGGCCGAGCTCTCCAAGCAGGGCGCAGGCTCTACCGTGGGCGGCATCCTGGCGATCGGCCTGGCCCGGGAGATCGCGCCGATCCTCACCGCCACCCTGATCACCGGCAAGGTGGCCACGGCCTATGCCGCCCAGCTCGGAACCATGAAGGTCACCGAGCAGATCGACGCGATCACGATGCTGCGCACCGACCCCGTGGAGTATCTGGTGGTGCCGCGGCTGCTGGCGATGGTGCTGATGACACCGATCCAGTGCCTGCTGTTCTTCTGGGTGGCGGTCTGGTCGGGACAGGTCAGCAGCACGGCCCTCTACGGAATCCCGCCCTCGGTGTTCTGGAACTCGGTGCGCACCTGGCTCGATCCCTCCGACCTGCCCTCGATGCTGATCAAGGCGGTGGTCTTCGGGCTGCAGATCGCCGTGATCTCCTGCGGCTGGGGCCTCACCACCAAGGGTGGTCCCAAGGAGGTGGGGACCAGCACCACCGGCGCCGTGGTGATGATTCTGGTGACCGTGTCGCTGGTGGACGTGGTGCTGACCCAGCTGCTGTTCGGCGACTGAGCACGACCCACGCCGCTGGGCCCCGTCGCCGCACGTCCCGTCACTGAGAATGCAGCCTGACGCGTACTGCGCTTCCAGCCCCTGCGATCCCACCCTGCGATGCCGACAACAACGCGATGCCAACACCAGAGGGGAGCGGCGCTGTGACCGGAGATGACATGAGCTTCGACCCGGAGCTGGGCGTCACCCTGGCGCCGAGGGTGTGGGTGCCCCTGGGGGTGGTAGTTCTCGGCCTGGCCCTCCTGCCCGTGGGCCCCCGCGCGGGCGGCGTGCCCTGGCTGGCTTTGCTGGTGAGCCTGTTCGGCCTGTTCCTGCTCCTGCAGAGCCAGCTGCTGCGGCTGCAGTTCAGCGAGGATGCCCTGCTGGTGTGGCGCCAGCAGAGCCTGCTGCGCCGCTTCCCCTACGTCGAGTGGCTGGGCTGGAAGCTGTTCTGGGGGCCGCTACCGGTGCTGTTCTATTTCCGTGAACAGCGCAGCATCCACCTGTTGCCCGTGCTGTTTGATGCCACCACCTTGCGCGCGCAGCTCACCCAACGACTGAGCGCCCTGCCATGAGCGACGACGCGATCGCCACGCCCCCGGACGCCACGCCGGCCCTGGAGCCCGTCACGGAGCCCACCCCAGAGCGCGACACCGACCGGGCCACGGCTCCGGCTCCGGCTCCCCAGCCTGGCGTCGAGCAGCCCCCGGCTGGCGCCACGGCCGGAGGGCCCCAGGAGCAGCTGCTGGAGCTGGCCCTGGGCGAGCTGCAGACCCGCCGGGGCGCCCTGCTGCGGGAGATCAGTGAGCTTGAGGGGCGCCGCGAGCAGCTGCAGCGCGAGCTGGGCAGCAGCTTCTTCGGCCAGTCCGACGCCATCGCCCGCCGGCTCAAAGGCTTCCAGGACTACCTGGTGGGGGCCCTGCAGGATCTGGCCAGCGCGGCCGAACAGATGGAGCTGGTGGTGCAGCCCCTGGTGGTGCAGCCCTCCCCACTGGACCAGGCCGCCGCCGCCCCCGATCCGAACCAGGCCGCACCGGCCGCCGCGGGCCTGTTCAGCCAGGACGAGGCCCTGATCCAAGACCGCCTGGCCGCCTTCCAGGGCCCGCCGGACTTCTACGCCGACCCCTGGAAGCTGCGCCGCAGCCTGGAGCCCTCGGCCGCGGCCCTGCTGGACGGCTGGTTCCTGGCCCAAGGGGGCCGCGGCGCCCAGCCCAGCACCGGCAGCCGTAACCGCAATGCCCTGGTGGCAGCCGCGGCCATCGCCATCCTCGGCGAGCTCTACGGCAAGCGCTTCCAGACCCTGGTGCTGGCGGGGCGGCCCGAGCGGCTGGGGGAATGGCGGCGCGGCTTGCAGGACTGCCTGGGCCTGAGCCGGGAGGACTTCGGCCCCAACAGCGGCATCGTGCTGTTCGAGCGGGCCGATGCCCTGATCGAGCGGGCCGACCGGCTGGAGGAGCGGGGCGAGCTGCCCTTCATCGTGGTGGACGCGGCCGAGCAGGTGGTGGATGTGGCGGTGCTGCAGTTCCCCGTCTGGCTGGCGTTCGCCCCCGGCCCCGACGACTTCGCCCTGGAGGACGACCTTCTGTGACCCTGACCCTGCTCGCCCTCGCCTTGGGCTACCTGCTCGGCTCGATCCCCAGCGGCTACCTGGCGGGCCGCTGGTTGCGCGGCGTGGACATCCGCAGCCTCGGCTCCGGCTCCACAGGCGCCACCAACGTGTTGCGCCAGTTCGGCAAGGGCCCGGCCCTGGTGGTGTTCCTGGTGGACGTGCTCAAGGGCACGGCGGCGGTGCGGCTGGCGATGCTGCTGCTGGAGCCGCTCGGGACGCCCCTCGGCACGGGCAACTGGACCCTGGACGCGGGCGTGGTGGCTGCCGGCCTGGCGGCCCTGGCCGGCCACAGCTGGCCGATCTGGCTGGGCGGCAAGGGTGGCAAGGCGGTGGCCACGGGCCTGGGCATGCTGCTGGGCCTGGTGCCGGCCGTGGGCCTGGCCTGCTTCGGGATCTTCCTCACGACCCTGAGCCTCAGTCGGATCGTGTCGCTATCGAGCGTGGTGGCGGCCCTGAGCCTGCCGCTGCTGATGCTCGGCTCCTTCGCCAGCGCCGGCACGGGCCTGCGCCCCGCCTACCTGGCGCTGGCCCTGCTCACCACCGTGCTGGTGGTGTGGCGCCACCGCAGCAACATCGAGCGGCTGCTGGCCGGCACCGAGCCCAGGCTGGGGCAACCCAAGGCCGAAACGGACCCCGGCTGAGCAGCCGTCTCAGGCCAGCTCCCGACTGCGCTCCGCCGCCGCCAGCACCGCCTCGATCAGGGCGGAGCGCACACCCCTGCTCTCCAGCTGGCGGATCCCGGCGATGGTGGTGCCGGCGGGGCTGGTCACCATGTCCTTGAGCTGGCCTGGATGCAGCTCCTGCCCGTGCAGCAGGGCCGCAGTGCCCGCCAGGGTGCGGTGGGCCAGGTGATGGGCCAGCGCCCGTGGCAGACCGGCCGCGACGGCGCCATCGGCCATCGCCTCGGCCACCAGGGCCACAAAGGCCGGCCCTGAGGACGTGAGGGCCAGGAAGCCGTCGAGCTGGGGCTCGGGCAGCTCCAGCACCTCCCCCACCTGGGCAAACAGCTGGCCCACCCAGGCGCGGGTTGCCGGCTCAATGCCCTCGCCCCAGGCCAGGCCGGTCAGGCCGGCACGCACCAGGCAGGGGGTATTGGGCACGGCCCTCACCACCCGATGACCAGGGAACAGGCGCTGGAGCCGCGCCAGGGTCACGCCCGCCAGCACGGAGATCAGCAGGGGTTTCGGAGTGGCGGTGGCCCCCGTGGCGGCGGGTCCTGGATCGCGGAGCCCGTCCATGGGGACGCTCGCCGCCACGGTATCCAGGAGCTGGGGCTTCACCGCCAGCAGCAGCACCGGCGCCCGCCAGGCCTCGCCGGGGTCGGTACCCACCGCCAGGCCGGGATGCCCCGCCGCCAGCCGCTCCGCCGAGGCGGCCGTGCCCACGGCCGCCCGCACCGAGACCAGTGGCACAAGGCCAGCGTCGATCAGCGGCCACAACAAAGCCTGGGCCATGCGGCCCAGGCCGATCACCCCGAAGCGTTCGGGCGCCGAGTGCTGGGGGTCTGCCTCTGCGCGTTCCCAGGGGATGGGCTGATCTGCGGGGCTTGGCTGGGAAGGGGAAACCGCGCTCAAGGCAGACACCCCATCGGGGGCGGGGCTGGGGTCAGCCGACGCTAGCCCCGAAGTCGGTACGACCCCAGGCGGGGCTGGGGGCCGCTTCCTGCTCCTGGGCGACCTCGCGGGCCACGATCGTGGGGGAGGAGGCCTCGTCGCCGGCAGCCGTGGTCACGGTCACACAGCTGGGGGCGAACAGGAAGATGCTCTCGCCCACCCGCTCCTGGTGGCCGTCGATAGCGAAGGTGCCACCGGCCACGAAATCCACGGCGCGCTGGGCTTGATCCGGCTCCATCATCGTGAGGTTGAGGATCACGGTCTTGCGCTCGCGCAGGGCCTGGATCGCCCGCGGCATCTCATCGAAGCTGCGGGGCTCCATCAGGGTCACCTCGGCGGCGGCGGCGGCGAGGCCGGGCATGCCGATCACGTTGGTGCCGGCGAAGGGGTCGTCACCGACGCTGAAGTCGCTGCTGAGGGCCAGGGCGTTGCTGCGACTCGTGGCGGCCGGAGCCGAGCCGTCGGGCAGCTCGTCGTTGCCGTAGTCCAGCTCGTCGTCGTAGTCACCATCCAGGTAGTCGTCTCCGGAAACGACGGCACGCAGGCGGGAGAACAACGACACCTTGGAATCCTCTGTGGCTCTCAACCTGAATAGCGTCCCACGTCAGCGCTGGCAACCTTTTGGCCCGAACAGGCCAGAACCGATCCGGACCCAGGTGCTGCCGGCCGCCACCGCCTCGGGCCAGTCGCCGCTCATCCCCATCGACAGCTCGCCCAGCCCCAGCTCCGCCGCCAGGGCCGCACACTCCGCAAACAGGCCGCCTCGCAGCTCCAGCGCCAGGTCCAGGGGGGCGATGGTCATCAGGCCCACGGGCCGCAGGGCCGGCAGGGCCTGAACCCGGGGCCAGATCGCCCGCAGCTGCTCGACTGAGAGGCCGGTCTTCCCTGGATCGGGGCGCAGTTTCACCTGGAGGAAGATCGCCGGCTGGAGCCCCTCCTCCGCGGCGATGCGGGCCAGGCGCTCCGCCAGCTCCAGGCTGTCCACCGAGTGGATCGTGCTGAAGTGGCGCAGCACCCCCCGGGCCTTGTTGGCCTGGAGGCGGCCGATGAAGTGCCAGTCGAGGTCGGGCAGATCGGCCAGGGCTTCCTGCTTGGGGATCGCCTCCTGGAGCCGGCTCTCGCCGAAGCTGCGCTGGCCCAGGGCCGCCGCGACCCGCAGCCGCTCGGCGGGATGGCCCTTGCTCACCGCCAGGAGCCGGGCCTGGGGGGGCAGCCGGCGGCGCAGCTCCGCCAGACGATCGACCAGCCCAGCCACCTCCCCAGCGGGATCTGCCGGGGGAACGCCGGGCCCAGGGGCAGAGACGGACCTGGCCTCGGGCCGGGGGTCGGGCGTGGCGTCGGACACGGCCCCGGGGCTCAGATGAAGGTCTGGTCGAAGAGCTGGCGCCAGCGGGCATGCACCTCGGGGCCCTCGCGCCGGGCCCGGGCCAGGTTCTGCTCGGCCAGGTGGCGGGCATCCATCAGCGGGATCACCTCGAACTGGGCGCCGCGCTCCTGGATCGTCACCAGGAAGAAGATGCGCTGGGCGTAGAGGGTGGCGAACAGGTCGCGGCCGGTGCCGGCCTCGGCCACCCGGTACAGCAGCCCGAAGGTGGGGTGGTTGAGGTAGCGCTCCGTGCTCACGTCGTCTGTAGGGATGCCCACCAATCAGAGGGCACCGTACCTCCAGCGCAGTCCCACCAGCAGCAGCAGCCCGAGCCCACCGGCCAACTGCAACGGGCGGGAGCGGGGCCCCGGCTGGCGCAGCTGGGCCGGCGGAATCCATTGGCCGCCGCGGGCCAGCAGGGATTCGGCCCCCTGTTCGGCCCGCAGCAGCACGTTGGCCAGCAGCCGCTCCCCCAGGGCCAGCACCAGGGCCAGGGAGGGCTTCCAGCCCAGGCGCCGCAGGTTGACCGCCCGGGTGGCCAGGGAGCGCAGCAGGTTCTGGAACTCCTCCTGCACCAGGGGCAGGAAGCGCAGCGCCAGCAGCAGGGTGAAGCCGAGTCGCTCCACCGGCGCCCCCAGCCGGCCCAAGGGTGCGATCGCCCAGGCCAGGGCCCAGACCAGCTCCTCCGGCGGGGTGGTGAGCAGCAGCAGGTTGGCGCTGTGGATCACGGTGATCAGCAGCGTGGCGCCATTGAGGCCGAGCTCGGCCGAGCGTCGCGTGATCACCAGGGGCCCCAGGGGCACCGGCCCGAGCGGTAGCGGCCCCCAGCGCACCAGCTCCCAGGGGGTGCCGCTGCGTTGCGCCGGGGGCTCCAGAGCGGGCCCAGGCACCAGCCGCAGTTCGGTGGGGGGGCGGCTCAGGCTGGCGGCGGCCACTTCGCCGGCGGGCAAGAGGGCCGCCAGGCCGCCCACCAGCAACGCCAGGCCCAGCAGCAGCGGCAGGCTGCGGCGCCACAGGCGCCAGGGCAGACCGCTGGCGGCCGTCACCAGCAGCAGCAGGCCTACCAGGGCCAGGCGCCAGGCGGGGCCGGCCAGGATCGGCGTGAGCAGGAAGGCCAGGGTCCAGAGCAGCTTCAAGCGCGGATCGAGGCGCCGCAGCCAGCTGGCCCCGCCGGCCTCGCCACCATCGACGTACTGGCCGATGGGAAGTTGCCGCAGCCAATCCATCCGAGAGCTCCCTGCGTGAAGGCGCGGCCGATCAGCGCCCCTTGGCCTGCTGGCGGGCCAGGTCCTTCTCAGCGTCGCGCTGCTGCTTGCCGCGCCAGAACAGCTTGAGCGGCGAGCCCTCAAAACCCAGACCCTCGCGGATCTGACGCTCCACATAGCGGCGGTAGGTGTCGCCGAACAGCTTGGGATCGTTCACAAACAGGGTGAAGCTGGGGGGGCGGGTCGCCACCTGGGTGCCGTAGTAGATGCGGCCCTGGCGGCCGCCGCGGCTGGTGGGCGGCGAGCGCCAGCTCACGGCCTCGCGCAGCACCTCATTCACCACCGAGGTGCTCACCCGGCGGCGGTGCTGCTCCACGGCCACCGCGGCGATGGCGAAGATGCTGTCCACCCGCTGACCCGTGAGGGCGGAGGTGAACAGCATCGGCGCCCAGTCGAGGAAATAGAGCATGGAGCGCAGCTCCTTCTCCATCGCCGGCATCGTGTGGCTGTCCTTCTCGATGGCGTCCCACTTGTTCACCACGATCACGCAGGCGCGGCCGTCCTCCTCGATGCGGCCCGCCAGACGCTGATCCTGCTCCGTCACGCCATCGAGGGCATCGATCACCAGCACGCACACATCGCTGCGCTCGATCGCCTTGAAGCTGCGGTTGATGCCGAAGTATTCGGGGCCGTAGCTCACCGAGCGGCGCCGGCGGATGCCGGCGGTGTCGATCAGCTTCCAGGGCTTGCCCTCCCGCTCGATCGTGGTGTCGATCGTGTCGCGGGTGGTGCCGCGGATCGGACTCACGATGGCCCGCTTCTCGCCGCACACGGCGTTGAGCAGGCTGGATTTGCCCACGTTGGGGCGGCCGATGATCGCCATCTGGATCGGCTCTTCGCTCTCCAGCTCCTCGGTGGGGGGCAGGTAGTCGATCAGCTTGTCGAGCAGATCGCCGGTGCCGGCACCGTGAATCGCCGACACGGGATAGGGCTCACCCAGCCCCAGGCCCCAGAACTCGGCGGCCATGGCCAGGCCCGCCTCGGGCGACTCGCACTTGTTGACCGCCAGCAGCACCGGCACCTTCTGGCCCCGCAGCCACTCGGCGATGGCCTCATCGGCGGCGGTGAGGCCCTGCTGGCCATCGGCGATCACCACCGCCACGGCGGCTTCGGCCAGGGCCAGGTTGGCCTGCTCGCGGATCTCCGGCAGGAATTCGCTGTCGTCGTCAAACACCAGGCCGCCGGTATCGACCACGCGGAAGGCCCGATCGCGCCAGTAGCCCTGCTGGTAGGTGCGATCGCGCGTCACCCCCGGCTCATCGTGGACGATGGCCTCGCGGCTGCGACAGAGCCGGTTCACGAGGGTGGATTTACCCACATTGGGTCGCCCGATGATGGCGACGACAGGAAGCGCCAAACCCGCTTATCTCCTTATGTCAACGACGGTTGCCTGACTTGACCCTACAGAGCGGCGCCGCTGACCTCAGGCGATCGGCAGGTCGCCGGGGTGGCCGCGCACCGGATCCACCGGCGGCTCCAGCAGCGGCGGCAGCGGACCGACATCCGGCAGGGACTCGCCGCGCTCGGCCAGGTGGGCCAGCAGCCAGTTGACGGCGGTGGCGCGGCGGGTGCGGCGCGGGTAGAGCTCGCCGATGCGGTAGCCGCCAAAGCCGAGCTGCTCTTTGAGCAGCTGCTTGTGAGGCTTCGGAATCGAGCGGGTGAGGGCCACGCTGGCGGGCCGCTCGGCGATCACCTGGGGGGCGAGCGGGAAGGACTCCCGCCAGGCGGCCTCCGTCGCCGGGCCCGCGCTCCAGGTGCCGGAGCCATCGGGCGCGTAACCCAGGCGCGGCCAGATCAGTTCAGCCACGAAGCGATCGCTGACGCGGTCGGCCAGCACCGCCTCCAGCAGCGCCCGGCTCAGGGGATAGGGGGCGGGGGTGGCGGCGGCGGTCACGGGGGCGGGCGGCCTGGAGTGCACCAGAATGGCCCCACAATGCCCACGATCTCCAGCGCCGCTGCGACCTCCACCGCCGCGGCGGACCACGACTCCTCCCCGGCCTCAGCCCTCCCCGACGCCCTGCTGCTGCCGGGCCGAGGCACGCCGCGTCGGCTGCGTTGCCGGGTGCTGCAGTCGCCGCTGGCGGGGGTGAGCGATCGGATCTTCCGGGGCCTGGTGCGGCGCTGGGCACCCGATGCCCTGCTGTTCACCGAGATGGTGAACGCCACCAGCCTGGAGTTGGGCTTCGGCACCCAGAAGGTGGAGGAGCTGACGGAAGAACGCGGGCCGATCGGGGTGCAGCTGTTCGATCACCGCCCCGCCGCCATGGCGGATGCCGCCCGGCGGGCCGAGGCGGCCGGCGCCTTTCTGATCGACATCAACATGGGCTGCCCGGTGCGCAAGATCGCCAGAAAGGGCGGCGGCAGCGGCCTGATCCGCGAGCCCGAGCTGGCGGCCCGGATCGTGGCGGCGGTGGCGGAGGCCGTGGCGATTCCGGTCACGGTCAAGACGCGGCTGGGCTGGTGCGGCAGCTCCGGTGACATCAACCTGGGGGCCACGGCCGCGGCCTTCGCCATCAGCCTGCAGAACGCCGGCGCCCAGGCCCTCACCCTGCACGGCCGCACCCGCGAACAGGGCTTCAAGGGCGAAGCAGACTGGGAGGCCATCGCCGCGGTGAAGCGGAGCCTGGCCATCCCCGTGATTGCCAACGGCGATGTGACCAGCCCCGAGCAGGCCCGCCGCTGCCTGGAGCGCACCGGCGCCGACGGGGTGATGGTGGGCCGGGGCAGCATGGGCGCCCCCTGGCTGGTGGGCCAGATCGATGCGGCCCTCAGCGGCCGGGCCGTGCCCCCCACCCCCGGCGCCCGGGAGCGCCTGCAGCTGGCGGCCGAGCAGTTGCAGGCGCTGGTGGCCGCCAAGGGCGACCACGGCCTGCTGATCGCCCGCAAGCACATGGGCTGGACCTGCCAGGGCTTCACCGGCGCGCCCCAGCTGCGCCATGCCCTGATGCGGGCCCCCACCCCGGCTGAGGCGCTGGCGCTGCTGCAGCGGGCCGAGGCGGAGCTCGTCGCCCGAGGCTGAGGGGCCCGGGGGCGAGCCCCTAGCCAGCCAGGCCGAGGGCCAGCAGATCGCGGCCGCCCGTGATGGCCTGCACCGCCAGCAACAGCGCTACGAGGAAGGCCAGCGCCACGTGCAGACGGCGCATCCGCGGCGAGGCCTGGATTTCGGGCTTGGCCGCCATGGCGAACAGCAGCAGGCCGCTCAGCAGCAGACCGCTCCAGCCGTGGGAGCGCCAGAAGTCTCCCTGGAAGGGGTTGTCGCTGAGGCGGGGAATCTCCGGTTGCGTCCCCAGGCTGAGCAGGGCGGCCCAGGCCAGCAGACCGAAGCCGGCCCGCAGGGCCGGATGCCTGACCCGCCAGAGCAGCAGGCAGCTGGCCAGGGCCGCCGCCGCCACCAGGGCCAGCTGCAACGGCCGCAGCGGGCCGCCCGCCAGCCCCCGCAGCGGATCGAGCCAGGCCGACGCAAAGCACCAGAGCAGGGCGATCAGTACCGCCACCACCACCCCGGTGGTGACCGAGCGGCCATGGTCGGCGTGCTCCACCGGCACCAGGGCCGGCTGCTGGGTGATGCCCAGGCGCTGCTCGCGCACCAGGATCCCCAGCCGGATCGTGGCGCCCACCACCGGATACACGAACAGGATCACCAGCACCGGGTGCAGCAGGGCGGCCCAGGCGAGCGGACTGAGGGCGGGCGGGGTCAGGGGCATGGGGCCGGCGACAGGGCAAACGGGGAGGGGAGAGGCCCGGGCGGGCTGCGGCGGGCCAGGCGGCCTGGGGCGCCGCCGATCAGGGCAGCACCTGGGGCCAACCCTGGCGGATCAGCAGCAGCGAAAAGTAGGGCTGCTCCTCGGCTGGCACCGCAGCGGCCGGCGCCAGCAGCTGGTCGGGCCAGCCCACCCGCTGGGCGAACAGGGCGGCCTCCAGCAGGCCGGCGGCCTCCAGCAGGGGCCGCACCCAGCTCCAGCGGTGGCCGAGCTTGAGCAGGGCCAGCACGGTGGCCTCGCGGCGGGCCCGCTGCAGCAGGGCCTCCAGCTCGTCAGGGGCCTCGGGTGTGGGGCGGATCAGCAGGGCGTCCTGCTGGAGGGCCAGGGGCCAGGGCAGGCCCTGACCGGATGCGGCCGCCGCCGCCGCCGCCACCGCCGTGATCCCAGGAATCACCCGCACCGGACAGGCCGGATGGCGCTCGGCCAGGGCCAGCAGGGCATAGGAGGCACTGGCATACAGCGAGGCATCGCCCTCGCACAGCAGCACCACCGCCTCGCCAGCCGCCACCGCCGCGGCCAGGGCAGCGGCGGCGGCATGCCAGGCCAGGCGGCGGGGCTCCGCCTCGCTCACCATCGGAAACACCAAAGGCAGGCGCCGCTGGTGCGGCCGGATCCAGGGGGCGGCGATCCGGGCGGCCATGCCCTCGGCATCGGGGCGTGCCACCGGATAGGCCACCAACGTGGCGGTGGCGATCGCGCGCACCGCCGCCACCGTGAGCAGCTCCGGATCACCGGGGCCCACCCCCACGAGCACCACGCCGGGCTGTGCGGATCCCCGCTCGGCCCCCGCCAGATCGACTCCCGGCAGCGGCGGGGCTGCGGCGGCGGGCTGTAGCGGCGGCAACGCGGAGGCCTCCAGGGGCGGTCAAGCCAGTGGGGCCCTTTCTAGGCTGGAGCCCCAACGGCATCGATGCCTTGAGCCATCTGGCGATCTACCCGGCCGGCGGCAGCCCGGCGGTTCCCAGCCTCACCAGCAGCGACCCGGTCACCATCGCCGCGGCCCTGGCGGAGCGGGGCATCGGCTTCGAGCGCTGGCCGGCCGCCGAGTCGCTCCCCGCCGCGGCCTCCCCCGAGCAGGTCCTGGCGGCCTACGCCGACGCCATTGCCCGCGTGCAGGCCAGCGGCACCTACCCCACCGTCGATGCGATCCGCCTGGGGCCCGAGCACCCGGACCGGGAGGCCCTGCGCCAGAAGTTCCTCTCCGAGCACACCCACAGCGAAGACGAGGTGCGCTTCTTCGTGGAGGGCCGCGGCCTGTTCTGCCTGCACATCGGCGAGGACGTGCTGCAGGTGCTGTGCGAGCGCAACGACTTTCTGAAGGTGCCAGCCGGGACCAAGCACTGGTTCGACATGGGCAGCGCCCCCAACTTCACCGCGATCCGCTTCTTTGACAATCCCGCCGGCTGGGTGGCCCAGTTCACGGGCGATCCCATCGCGGAGCGCTTTCCACTACTCGACTGATCGCTACAGCGCCAAGGCCAGTTGAACGCTGTTACCGGACGTCCTTGAGCCCGCCTGGATCCACCGGGCTCAAGGATCAACTGGGATCAACAATCAACTGGAATCAACCTGGCGGCCCGGCCTCCAGGACGCTAACTCGACAGCGGCTGATAGAAGAATCCTCCACCCTCAGCCACCTGGCTCACCACGGCACATCGCGTGGCCACCCGCCACAGAGCCCGATGAATCGGGGTGGGGTCGTAGCGCATCAGCTCTGGATAGCGCTGCCTGAGCAGAGCCGTGCCCTGCCAGGCGTTGTAGTGGGGGATTGCCGGGTTGATGTGATGGCAGACATGGGTTGAGCCGATGCCGTGGTGGAGCAGGTTCAGCAGCGGTCCGTAGGGGCGATCCACCGTCTGCAGGGCACCCTTGGCCCAATTCCATTCACGGGAAGAGAAATGGGGAATGTCGGCATCAGTGTGCTGGTGACGTGGACCCCGGAAACCGGTCCAGGGTGAATGAGAGTCCTCATCCGGCCAGACTGGGCCGGGGACTCGACCATGAAACGCACCAGGCACACAGC
>NZ_NQLA01000108.1 GCF_002252705.1 Vulcanococcus limneticus LL | reverse complement strand
GAACTGGATCGCACTGCGGGCCATGGCCGGACTGGTATTTGTGTACCAGTCTATGGGCTCAGGTCCTGCGCTGCGGAGCGAGCTGGGTAATCAAGTGTGGCGATGCGTGGCCGGGAGTGGCAGTGGGCTGCCCATCTGCTGGATGCGGTGCTCCAGGGCCCGACCGAACTCACGCGGGCGCGGCTCTATCGCGCGGTCTGCAGCCTCCACGAGAGCGGCGGCGTCGATAGCGACACCCTCCAGCAGCTGGTGGGGCGGCACCGGCAGGAGGGACAGGAGCAGCGAGGCACTCCGCCGCTTGATGTACTGGTGCAAGATCCCACCACCTGCCTGCTGGAGCTCCTGCTGCTCTGCCAGGGCGCGGATCCAGAGCTCCTGGATCAGCTGTACGACGCGGAGGGACGACGCGGTACCACTGGCCTCACCCTGTTGTTGCAGCCCGAGCGGGGGCCTTCCACGATTGTGGTGCTGAGTGAGTGGTTGGCGGAAGCCCAGCTGGCGGAATGGAGCCAGGAGGGTTGGCTGGTGGTGGATGCCACGGCAGAGCCCGTCGGAGAGCTGGGCCGGGGCAGCCAGCTCAAGAGCCCCAACGTTCCCACCCGGGTTCTGGTGGGATTGGCGCAGGTGCTGGGCAGAGCGGCCGTTGCGGGCCGGGGTGGCTCCGCAGGCCTGACGCCCGAGGCAGCCCAGCAGCGCTTTCTGGCCCGGGATGACGGTCGCCTGGTCAATCCAGACAGTGGAGAGCCCCGTTGGCAGTACGTCACCAGTGGGGTGCTGGTGGAGCATCCGTACCGCAAGGCGTTTGAGCGCAGCCGGTCTACGGGCACCTGGCAGCTCATTCCTCCCTACGTGGTGGTGCAGAGGGATTCGAGCACCTTGCAGCGCCAGGCAGCCGGCAGGTTCCAGTGATCGAGCCCCTGGAGGATGTGGTTCCGGTAGGAGTCCTCCGCTTGCAGACCTCGCCGTCGCCTGTCATCGCAGGGCACATAGGTGAGGGCCTCAAACGTGGCGCCGCAGCGACTGCGGACCCGCACCCGATGGTGTTGGTAGTGACCCCCGCGGATGCCTTCGGCTCGATCCAGCGCTGCGACGTCGTCAGCGCTGTGGTGCGTCACGACGCCCCAGGTGGTGGCGCTGCTGCAGAGCTGGATCCCCGCATAGCCGTAGCCAGGCCGACCGCAAGCCACTTTGTCGATGCCCCAGCTCCAGCCCTCCAGCTGCGCGACGACCCCGTCCCCGTCCCAGTCATGGCAGCGGGCCTGCAGGCGGTCGGGATCGAGGTTGGAGCCGTAATGCAACACCGCCGTGGTCTGCCACTCCCCCGCGGGGATCACCGGGGCAGCGGCCACTTGCTCCCGATTGCCGTGGTATGTCCAGGCGATGGTGCCGTCACTGAGGCTGAGCTCGGATCGGTCGTAGTAGCCGGGGTAGCCCTCGAGCTGATCCAGAAGGGCCAGGCCCCCATCGTTGACGCGGTAGAGCTCACCATGGATCACGGTCTCACTACGACCCGTCAGCAGCGCCATCGGATAGGGGCCGAGGTTGTGGAGCTGGGCGCCAACCAACCGCCGGCGTCCGAGGTAGATGCTGCCGTGGAGGTAGTGGTGATTCGACTGGCCACGCTTGAGCGTGCCGTAGACAAAAACGGTGTGGCGGGACGTTGGCTGGAGGGAGATCGGCATAGGCAAGGAGGTGTGGGTGGAGGAATCGATGGTGATGGTCCTGGTGTTGCTCAGGTGCTGAGCAGCAGCACTGCTGGTGCACGACGGATTGCCCTAGCCGCTGCTCGCTGAGCTCTTGCCCCCGAGCATGAATCCGGCTGGCGATGTGCTCCAGCAACCCGACGCGGACATAGTCCGTCGGCCCTGAGATGGCCAGTGCATAGCCCACGGCGCAAGCCGCAGCATTGACAGCTGGACGAGCAACTGACTTGGCGAACAGGTGATGTCGTTTGTTCGACAACCCCTGATCAAACACTATCTCCTGGGAGGGCCATCTGTCAAGTAGGTGAGGACTGTCACAGTGAACGGGCTCAGGTGTTGCTCAGCTGTTGATTCACCCCATCGCATTGCGCTGCCGCTGATCACCCAAGAGTTCAGAGCAACGCCGCGCCCGGCGCTGGAGGGGAAACAGAAAACCCTGACTGCAGCCGGAGCCTCTAGGGACCAGGGGCATGGACTGAGTGGCCCCGGCCGAGCGGCCAGGGCCGGACTGCTCGGCGCTCCAGCTCCTGGCCCCAGCTGGGCAGATCCAGCGGATTGATCCGATCCACTGAGGGCCGGTGGGGCAGGGATTGTGGTACGGGTGAAGCACAAAAAAGGCCCCGGCCGCAGCCGGGGCTGAAGGCCTGAGCCTCAGAAGGGCAGCTCGCTCTCCGGGAATGAGCTCACCACCGGCGGATTGAGGAGCTGCCGATCGAACAGGAGATCAGCGCAGAGCCGCTCCAGCCGCCCCAGAGGAGCCGGGCGGTGGGCGGAGGCCTCTTCGCACAGCAGCTCCAGGGTGCGGGAGCTGAGGGACCGGAAGGAGCGGATGCGGGATGCGGTAGCCATGGCAGGCGTAGCGGAGACCCCGAAGCAGGCCGGGGTGGGGTCAAGGGGCAGCCCCCTCCGAGATGCGGAGCGCAGCGCAGCCAACGCACCAGTCCGGCTGACTTGCGCAGCCCTTGAGGCCACCCCGGACCATGAGGAGGGCTGCGCGAAGCCGATCCACAGAAAGCCGGTGGGGCAGGGGCTGCACCGA
>NZ_NQLA01000107.1 GCF_002252705.1 Vulcanococcus limneticus LL | reverse complement strand
CAGGCCACCAGAAGAGCCGCAGTCGGCACTGGCGGTACCATTGGCTCAGGCTGCTTGAAGAGCAGCCCAAGAGTGGCAACTTTCCTGAAAGTCACCGATCCGGCAACAACCTGGTAGGAGTGATTACGCTAACAGTCATAAAGCCTCTGAAAGACACGCCGTTGAATCAACTCCATGACCACCCATAGACCCAGGCAACAAGCAGGGGGCGCGGACCGGACTCAATAACAACAAATTCGCTCACCAGCCAACACAAAACAACCCATGAATCTATAGCTCTCAGTTATACGCTAACACACTAGCAGATTTAAGGCGGTCACGTGAAAACCCGGGGAAGATCACCGCGGCAGCAAATTACGGCTCAAGCATCAGGCAATTGTCGACCAGCTGCTCTCCACTCCAGACGGCTTCCGCGATCCTCATCGCCAGTATCGGTGCCCATGAACAGATGGGGGCGGGCCATCCGGTGCCCAGCCCCGCTGTCGCGCCAGGTCATCGGTCCAGCCGTGGCAGCGGCGGGTGAGGTGATCGCCCTGGGCAAGCAACCCCTGGCGCAGCGATCTGGGCCACGCTCTGCCGGTGCAGTGGACAGCATGGGCAATGAAAGGCAGCAAAGGGCGTGGCAGCTTCTTCTCTGGCGCCTACAGGGTGCCCAGAGGTTACAGAATTAAATATTAAGCATCTTTTTGCGATAGATACCGTGAAGTTCTGTCGAGCGACCGCCACAAGTCCAGTGCGCCGCTTCGGCAGCCACTAAGCCACGGAGATAGTGTATGTCTTCCTCGCGACAGAGATCATAATTATCCGAATAGGTCGCGTCTACTAGGCGCCATAGGAAAGCATTGCGCTTGTAAAGATGGACAGGAAGGAGATACGCTTCCAAAAGAGACTCAAGTTCCTCGCTCCGAATGCCCTCGAAGCAGCCAACTGAGTAGTCCTGCTTGCTGAGTTGCTCGTCGATCAAGCCCGAGTAAGCATTTCTGCGGTACTTCTCAGGCAAGCCAGAAAATGCAATATCTGCCATCTGACAGGCGTCTGGCCACAATTGGTTGCCATTCCGTCCAATCTGCTCACCAATGCTCCAAAATTCACCGTCATCAGCCAGGCATTCATTGATCTGTGACAGGACGAGCTCTAACCTTGCGACATGATGTAGCGCAGAGACGCAAATAATAATGTCAAACTGACGATCGAGAGGCAACCCCTCGTTGATATCGCCAACCAGGCAGGTTACAGTGATGTCATCTCTGAGAATCGAAAGAGTGTCTGCTGCGCGTTGTATTAGTTCAGTGCTGGCATCCAAGAGAACGAGCTCAACAGCTCCTGAGCAGTGGGAAAGTAGCTGAGCTTCGATTCTCGCCGCGCCAGCAAGAATGGATAGGATCCGAATTGCTCCATTATTACTGCGTCCCTTTACTCTTGAAAAAAAGTCTGGAGGCGAATGTGGCAACAGCGACGAGAGTGAACGCATTGCATAATTGAACGCTACTTCACCAGGCAATGGATCAATTAGGCAGAGTCTCTTGCGCGCAAGTGACTGAAGCAGCTTCTCGCGATCTGAGTCATATTGAGAGAGTCTTCTGAAATGTGTTTGAAGATTTCCATTTCCCGCAACTGACTCATCATTGCCATATATCGGGTGAAGGTACGAGCTACTGGAGAAGCAGCCCATTTCATTTGCCAGCCTGGTTTGGTAATTTGCCAATGCATTGATGCGGCCAGCTTGGAGAATGTGACAAATCCGCAAGTTGGTGATGCAACAAGATTCTCCATCGTTGCCAAAATGAGAAATCAAGTAACTCTGTCGCTCCTCGGTGGGATCCAGGGATAGGCGAATCTCGTTGTTTGTTGCATGCCTAAGATCCAATGTGACTAAATCTATGCGGTCGCCACTGCGTTCGTATTGGCAAAAGATACGTATTAATCCAGTGCCAGAGGCTTCGCCGACGCCAATCCATAAGGCGTGTTCACTGGCAATTGAAAGAAACGGCGTCTGAATAGAAGAGCCAGCACTAAGCTCGATACCGCCCAAAGGGGCATCAATCTGAAATTGGCATGCATCAGGTTGAACTCCTTGTGCCAAGAGTATGCGCGACGAATCAAGAGTGAAACGACTGGAATCAAGCGAAGGCATAATCAGCGTGAGCTGGCAAGAAGAAGTGATGATTAATTCTGAGCAGAAACTCTGGGAGGATCCCTTGTCTCACGGCAGCGTCAGTACCGAGTGGTGTCTTCGATTGCCAATCCACATCATGCCAAACCACAAAGGGCGAAAAAGAATTGGTGGGTCCATGGGCGTGAAGAGCCTGAATAATTGTATCTCGACAACTGCTCTAATATAATATGATCTACCTTTGCCAGGAACCCCCTTTACCAGGAAAGTCGACGCCTCTCCATCCCGACCAGTTCATTCACCAGTGGGTTTGATGGCAGGGATGATTGAAAGTCCGGCATAGGCTTTCTTGCCGGGGCTGCGACCATGGGTTGAGGTCGGCGGGCTGCCTCCTCTCTGTGCCTAAAAGCGTCCCTTCCGCAACCGATCTCGACCTGATCAGCTACCTCAAGGTGGTCCCAGATGCCCGTATGCGGCGTGGCGTGCGCATCCCGGCCTGGTACCTGCTCTTGGTGGCAGTGCTCGGGATCTTGAGCAAGTGCGAGAGGCTTCGGGACCTAGGAGCTTGTCGCGCATAGAACCGCGCCCCCTCTCCGCAGCCACCCGTGAAATCCGCGCAGATCCCAGTGACTGCAATGGTTCTGGGCGATACAATG
>NZ_NQLA01000106.1 GCF_002252705.1 Vulcanococcus limneticus LL | reverse complement strand
CCTGGAGCGTCTTGCGGCCACTGATCGCCTCCATGGCGACCTTGGCCTTGAACTCGGGGCTATGGGTGCGGCGTTTGCTCATGGGTGGGAGCCCCCTGTCAGGGGCGGTGCCCCGCCTCACAGGTTAACGATGGAGCCTGTCCAGAAAACCCAGACCACCTCAGACGGATAAGATCCTTACTACCCTTGACACCACCGGGGTTAATGGTCCGGTTAGCACCACCCTGGAGGCCACAGGAGACAACCGCTTGCCGAGCAATCAACGGCCTATCGACAGCCTTGCCATCGATGCAGATGTTCGCAAGACACGCTTTAGTATCCCTTTGAATGGCAATGACACAGGGCTGTTCATCCTCCAGCCCAAAGCGCTTCAATCGGAACTACGTGCTGAAAAGAACTACGAGTTGCGCGGCTACGTGGAAGTGTTCCTGAGTTCAGTCTCCACCCCCACATCTGTCGATCTACTGGTTACAGCTGAGCATCGCGGCACCTTCTTCAACGCTGATGCCAGTAAGCTCGGAGAGTTGGCCTATGCACTCCCCTTGGCTAGCGGGGGTTCACTTCTCTCCCTTAGCCGGTCTTGAGCGGACTGGGTCAATGCACTCTGCTCGCTTGGCCACCAGCAAACTGTTATTGGCTCCCGAGCAGAAGGGGGTCATCCAGTTCATCGGCAGCTTTCTGTTCGGTTCGTTTCCCCAGCAGGCCTATGCTCCCCTGCTTGGCCTGCTGCGTGACCAGGGCTACTCCATAGTCCTCTATCGATTTCCACTCAACCCGCTTCAGTTCAATCACTGGGAGGTGGCGATCGGTTTATACCGAGAGCAGCTTAAGATCCGAGCTCTGCTGAGTAGCTATGGTGAACCACCCGCCTTCTCTTGGCTAGGTCACAGTCTTGGCTGTAAGTTCATTGTTCTGCTTGAAGTTCTCAGTCATGCACCTCTGCGGCGTCAAGAGCTGCTTCGGACTGTGCTTGGCGCAGCCGCAGCGTCGGAGCTTCTCAGGCAAATCGAGTCAAGTTGGCCCGCTCCACCTTTCATTCGCGATCAACCATCCGTATTCCTGGCTCCGGAGATCAGCAACACTGTGCGGCTGTTGCGCTCGAGCTGGAGGCTCCGCAGTCCAGGAACACGGCCCAATCAGCTCCAGACAGAGGAGTTGATCAAAGGAAGCCCCGAATTGTTCAACCTCACAGGTCTGGTGCGGTTCCGCTCAGATTCTATTGCAGAGGACGACGTCTCGTTTCTGGAGGCACAGCTGGCCTATCGGCAGCCATACCCACCCCTGGTTCAAGATCTTGAAGGATGGCACTTTGAGCCGCTTGGCCTCCATGTGGAAACACTGAGTCGTACTATCGTGTCGGGCCTCGAACTACTTCGGAGCAGGATTACTCCCAATCTCACACTGTAACTTGCCTGATCTTTGGCTTGCCCTGGACCCGGGTTGCTAAGAATGCTGCTTCCCTTCGAAACCCGTAGTGGGGCTTTCATTTCAAGCACAAGTCTACTGCGGCAACCACAAACTGGAAGCCCAGCTCCAATCACCAGCAACCTGGAGATCACCGGCCCTGGTGGTTTCACTCATCGCTGAGCTCATCCGCCAGGGCCAGCACGTTTCCCGTAACGACTCGTACTCCGGGAGCAGTGCATCCCGCTCTGGCGATAGCGGAGTGGTGGTTTCCTGAATCCGCCGCCTCAGGGCCTGGAGTTCTGCTCGCAGTACCTGGAGGCCAGCTGCCCGGTTGTCGTGGCTCACCACCTCGCGCTGGGCCAGGTCGTGGAGACACGCCAGGTCTTCGCCCAGACCTCCGTCGTCATCTGGGCGGTGCCGATAGTCGGTGAGTCGGTCACTGACGCCGGATGCACTCACCCTGCTTGCCTGCATTGAATGGGTTCTGAAGGGCTTGTGCACACGTTGGCATCTTCGAGCAATGGCCGACTGCTCCAGGGCACCTGCAGGTTCTTCATGGCCTGACCACCCGCCTCACCTTGCTTGCCCTCGCGGTCTCTGTGCACCCTGAGGCTCTGCACAAAGGGGTAGTGCACTGCTGGGGGACCTACTGAACGCGTGGGAGTTGTGTGAGCAGGATCTGGGCACCCTGCCCCTGGCTCAGCGGATCCTTAAGAGGTTTTCTGTTCCTCCTCCCCTTCCGCCAAGCCCCCTTTGCCCCGTTGGGGCTTCATGACTGATGAAGCCAAGGCGCTCACCAAGCGCACCGTGGTCTCTGCGGCGGTCGTGCTGGTGGTCCTGCTGATCTTCCGGGCCCTGCTGGCTTTGGTGTTGCTGGGCCTGGCGGGGTGGTGGGTGTGGAAGGTGGTCAGCGACTAGGCCCTCCACCCCTTCTCCCGTCACCTCATAAAAAAGCGGACCCGTCCAGGACCGCTCGATGACCACCGACACTCTATGAAGTTCTGTGACACCAGCGTGGATCGGGCCGTCTCGGCCTTGATCAGTCCAGGGGCCTGCGGAGCTGACCCTCGGTCATCGGTCGTGCCAGCTCACGCTTTCTCAGGGTGCGGCTGACCCACCAGAGCTGCAGACCAGCAAATGCCTGGTTGCCCAGGCCCAGTTGGAGGGTGCCCGAGTTCAGGCGCTCCAGTCCACCGTCTGTTGATCCTTTGCCCAGATCCGCTCCAGCGACTTCCGGAAGCCTTCGGTGCCGGTGGGCGTACCCAGCAGGGGCCGAGGCATCAAGACCCGGATCCGCCAGGTCTTGACCCCAGCGGCGGCGGCAAAGAGCGCCTAGGAGGCTGCTGAAATAGCCGCCCAGACCCGCGCCGCATTGCTGTTGCCGCTCCTGCCGTGGCCGGTACCTGTCATCTGGGGCTCTTGATCAGCA
>NZ_NQLA01000105.1 GCF_002252705.1 Vulcanococcus limneticus LL | reverse complement strand
CTTCTTCTGGAGGTATGGCCATGTAAGACCGCACAGCGCACTGGGAGGCAAAACTCCCCATGAGGTCTACACTGAGACCAAACCCTGTTCTTCCCGCCCGGGGTTAACGATGTCAGGGGCCGAATCTGTCCAATAAAAGCCATCCACCTCAGAGGATCGTTCTTGTTTTTGTTGAAACTGAGCCCTGTACAACATTTGCTTTCCTCTTTGGATCTTCCGTTGGCGCAGACTCCCACGAGCCTTCAACTAGGTGCTGGATCACTAGGCTTCCTGATACGGCCACCAATCGGTAAGTCCCGTCAGGATCCCAGGATGGAGCCGGACAGTCCATATGCCCAATGCCATTTACACTAGCGAGATACGCGTTGTAAATGACGCTTCCGGGGCTGCTTACCACGCGGAGGACATCCTGAAATAGTCTTGTCTTTTGAGCCATATGAGTTGTGTCTGCGTAACGCTGCCGCTTCAGTTGTTGAGTCTACTCATCATCTCGCGGGCCGCCAACGACTGCAAGCCGAAGTTAGGCGGCCTGCTGCCTTCCCTGAACGATGAACAACTGCGATTCTAAGAATACAGAAGCGTAGTACGCAATCCGCTGGAGGGGCGCCGCTTGACGTGCCACTTCCCTAGCCATGTTGAGCTGCCGCACGCCAATATCTCTTGACTTTTCGGAAATCTCGGAGATGGTGTCTGCCAAGCTTTCGAGGTTCATTCGGGAGAGGTCAACCTCCCCTCTCTGTCGGAGGCGTTCCTCGAGATCAGTGGCTACATCCTCGAACGTCCTTTTAGTCTCGAGTTGCCGTGGCTCCGAGAACAATGTCCAAGGACTTCCTAGTTCGAAAGAGACGTGATGATCACGATCATCAGGCAGAGGACCGATGTCGGATGGCTTGATCCAAATTGAACGAGCGCGAATCGCACCATCGAGGAACGCAGCATTTAGTTCCTCGGGCTGATGAAACATTGGGGCTGTGTAGAAGACCTCTTGGCCAGATGCCTCGAGGTCAAGCAGCATTTCGTGCTGGCTTGAGGTTCGAGACGGCCGCAGATGCATTCGATAACACGGCACGTTGAAGTCCGCATGGCGCACTTCTTTGCAAGTACGACGAGTCATTTTGTCACACAGCTTGAACTGCAGAAAGAGCGGTACTCCTGGACGATCAAGCCTGACATCCCATCCTCCACCGGCCTGCCCTTCGGCAATGAGAGAAGGGAAGACTGGTGCCGCCGTGACGCCCCCAGGTGCCTTAACCAGCTCGCTAGTGAGAGCGAAGCCGTAGCTAAATTCCGAGATGTTCGGACGCATGTCTTGTCTGCCTAACACCGGCCTTCAGCCGCTCGCAGCCAATACGGCATCCATACCGCAAGACGCTCTCGCGAGTCGGCTGCAAGGCTTTGTTCGCCAGTCCTCGCCGCTATGTCGCGGGCGAGGAACGTGCTTCTTCGCTACCCTCGAACACTGCAAGTTCCTCGTTGAGCCTCGCAATCAACTTCCGAATTCCTGCCTTTGTAAATCCGTTCTCACCAATCGGATGATCCTGCTGCAATCGCTCGAGCCGCTCTTGCAACTGTCGCAACTCCAACTGGGCTTTCTCATACTCGATTTCTGTGGCTATCACAGTTCCACCTCCACAAGGCCTTTCCGCCTACCGTCGGCTTCTCGGGTAAGACTGAAGTATTGTACCCAGTCTTCCCAGTCCCGCCGGGTGCCGGCGGCATAGATCTCTTCGGGCTGGCGAGTGAGGAGCATCATTTCAAGCTCCACAGCCTCGACATCGCCGCGGGATACTCGCGTTGAGAAGTCGTCTTCCAGCCAGACGACCGCATCGACATCCTGAGGATCCGGAGTCGCGGTCACGAAACTACCATCAACGAGGAAACGCTTGGCGTGGACCGCACGCGCTAAGGCGATCCAACGCCGAAGCCGCAAAGCAAGACGCCGCCGGCGAGGTGTCGCCGAGCCGAAGCGAAAAGTGACTTCAGACTCGCTGGCAGGATGAAGCCCGTCAGGCAATCGTCCGTCATCGCGGAAGTCGGGAATAGCCATCGACGTAAGCGGCCTGTTTCATTTCGGCGAACGCTGCCCTTGAGTGGCAGGCAGGAAGCTATAGGCATCGAACCAGAATCGCAGGCGGCCTGTCCACTCCAGGGGCTTGTTCGAAGGTGTCGCATCTCCACAAGCAACGATTGCGGGCCTACGCTTCGCCAGCAGAGTTCAAGCCACCTCCGCTTAACTTCTCACACTGGCGCTCTGCTTCAATCCAAGGGCAGAGACGACCTTCAGGATGGTGTCAAAGCTCGGACTGTGCTCGCCAGACAATGCCTTGTAGAGGCGCTCCCTGGAAAGGCCAGAGTCTCTGGCCACCTGGGTCATGCCCTGTGCCCGTGCGATGTCGCCTAAGGCCTTGGCGATGAAGGCGGCATCTCCATCTGCCTCCTCGATGCAGGCTTCCAGGTAGGCCGCCATTTCCTCAGGTGTTCGTAGATGCGCGGCGACGTCGTAGGGGCTGGTCGTGGGTTTCATCGGGACTCCTCACTCAGATTGACTGCCAGCAGAAGGGCCTCACCAATGACCTTCGCCTGAGAGCTCTTGTCTCCGCCAGCCAACAGGATGATCAAGGAGGTTCCCTTCTGCAGGTAGTAGACCCTGTATCCAGGGCCGTAGTTGATCCGCACCTCAGACACGCCGCCCCCGACGTCCCCAGGATTGCCGCCAATGAGGGCCTCCTGAGAAACACCAGATCTCCTGCGCCGCAATGGATCTGAGCAGCTTCTGCCGGTAAAATGTGCGCAAATCGGCCTGTTACGGCCAAATTGCCGACCAAAGTTTTCCACATGTACCG
>NZ_NQLA01000104.1 GCF_002252705.1 Vulcanococcus limneticus LL | reverse complement strand
CCAGGAGCGGTAAGTAGGGCGGGAAACCGGCTCGGAAGCCCGGGGCCGACCGCCTGCTGCACTGTAACGGAAGATTGCGCGTTCTGTGAAGAGGGATGTCCTCGGCCTGCGTTCCATGAAGTCGGATTCGTTCCGGGCCAGGCCCTTCGGCCGCTGCGTCACCTGGAGTCCGAGCCTCACGCTCGTGCCCACCAACGGCTGCTTCAACGCCTGCAGCTACTGCAGTTTCCGTCGGATTCCCGGCCAGGAGCAGGTGCTCGAGCCCGCCGCCGCCGCCGCCGGGCTGGCCGCCCGGCCGGAGGCCCTGGAGGTGCTGCTGCTCAGTGGCGAGGTCCATCCGGCCTCTCAGGAACGGCCGGCCTGGTTCGCCCGCCTGCTGGCGCTGAGTCGCCTGGCCCTGGCCTCGGGCCGGCTGCCCCACACCAATGCGGGTCCGCTCTCCCTGCGGGAGATGGCGGCCCTGGGCCGGCTCAACCCCTCCCTGGGCCTGATGCTCGAGGGCTTCGGCCCCGCCTACGACGCCCTGCACGCCCACGCCCCCAGCAAGCGCCTCTCCGTGCGGCTCGGCCAGCTGGAGCAGGCGGGCCGCCTCGGCATCCCCTTCACCACCGGTCTGCTGCTGGGGGTGGGGGAGCGGCGCTCCGAGCGGCTGGAGGCCCTGGAGTGGCTGGCGGCGCTGCAGCGGCGCTGGGGTCACATCCAGGAGGTGATCCTGCAGCCCTGGCGACCCGACGGGGAGCAGGCCACGCCGCTCAGCCCCGGGGAGCAAGCCGATCTGCTGGGGCTGATCAGCGACGCCCGCGCGATCCTGCCGCCCGAGGTGCACCTGCAGACGCCCCCCAATCTCTGGCCGCTGTCCGCCCTGCCCGCCGCCCTCGCCGCCGGCATCGACGACCTGGGCGGTATCGACACGGGCGATGTGATCAACCCGGCCTACCCCCAGCCCAGCTCGCAGGCGTTGTCGGCCGTATTGGCTGAGGCCGGCTGGCAGCTCACACCGCGGCTGTGTGTGCATCGGGGCTGGTGGTCCTGGCTGCCGCGGCCCCTGGCGGGGCAGGCCCGGGTGCTGGCCTCCCGGCTGGCGGCTGTGGGCTGACCACACCAGGCCCGACCGCACGCCGCCCGGCCCCGCTTGTTAGCGTCCAACCCTGCGACAGGCGCTTCCGCGTGAGCCAACCCGCCCCGGCGGACCAGCGGGTGCTGCTGGTGCGCCTCCCCTGCAATCCCATCTTCCCGGTCGGCCCCGTCTACCTGGCCGACCACATCCACAAGCAGTTCCCGGCGATTCCGCAGCGGATCCTTGATCTGGCGGCCCTGCCCGTGCTCGATGTGGAGCGGGTGCTGCTGCGCACCGTGGAGCAGTTCCGGCCCACGCTGCTGGTGTTCTCCTGGCGCGACATCCAGATCTACGCGCCGGTGGACGGACGCGGCGGCAATCCGCTGCAGAACTCCTTTGAGGTGTTCTATGCCGCCAATCCGCTCAGGCGCCTGCGCGGCGCCCTCGGCGGCCTGGGACTGATGGCATCGTTCTATGGCGAGCTGTGGCGCAACCTGCGCCTGGTGCGCCGGGGTCTGCGGCGGGCGCGGCGCTACCACCCCCAGGCCACGGCGGTGCTGGGTGGCGGTGCAGTGAGCGTGTTCTACGAGCAGCTCGGTCGCCAGCTGCCGAAGGGCACGGTGGTGTCGGTGGGGGAAGGGGAGCCGCTGCTGGAGAAGCTGATCCGAGGGGAAGGCCTGGCGGGTGAGCGCTGCTTTGTGGCAGGTGAGGAGCCTCGGCCCGGGCTGATCCACGAGCAGCCGGCGGGGATGGAGAAAACCGCCTGCAACTATGCCTATATCGCTGAGATCTGGCCCCAGCTCGACTGGTATCTGGAGGGGGGCGACTTCTACGTGGGCGTGCAGACCAAGCGCGGCTGTCCCCACAACTGCTGCTACTGCGTCTACACCGTGGTGGAGGGCAAGGCTGTGCGGGTGAACCCGGTGCACGAGGTGATCGCTGAGATGCGCCAGCTCTACGCGCGGGGCGTGCGTGGCTTCTGGTTCACCGATGCCCAGTTCATCCCGGCCCGCCGCTACATCGGGGATGCCAAAGAGCTGCTACGGGCAATCCAGGCCGAAGGCTGGAACGACATCCGCTGGGCGGCCTACATCCGCGCCGACAACCTCGATGCCGAGCTGGCCGAGCTGATGGTGGCCACCGGCATGGACTACTTCGAGATCGGCATCACCTCCGGCTCCCAGGAGCTCGTGCGCAAGATGCGCATGGGCTACAACCTGCGCACCGTGCTGGAGAGCTGCCGAATGCTGGCGCGGGCCGGCTTCCGCGAGCATGTGTCGGTGAACTACTCGTTCAACGTGATCGACGAGCGGCCCGAGACGATCCGCCAGACCATTGCCTACCACCGCGAGCTGGAGCGGATCTTCGGGGTCGACAAGGTGGAGCCGGCGATCTTCTTCATCGGTCTGCAGCCCCACACCCACCTGGAGCAGTACGGCTTTGATCAGGGGCTGATCCAGCCCGGTTACAACCCGATGAGCATGCTGCCCTGGACCGCCCGCCAGCTGCTCTGGAACCCCGAACCCATGGGCAGCACCTTCGGCCGGATCTGCCTGGAGGCGTTCGAGACCAACCCCGCCGATTTCGGCCGCACCGTGATGGCTCTGCTGGAGCGTGACTACGGCGTGGCGCCCCTGGAGCAGGCCCTGCACGCGCCGGTGCAGGGGCGGAAAGCACTGGCCACGGCGGTGCGCTGAAGCGATGCCAGGAGCTGGGGCCGCCAGAGGCCTCGTCAGGAATCGGAAAGACCTACCCCTAGGAGGCTGCTGAAATAGCCGCCAACCCGAGCCCATCTATGACGGATTGGGCTGCGTGGGCTTGCTCCAGTCCCCCTCGCAAGGCTGGTCGCCGCATCGGGAGGTGATCGTTGCCGCCCGTACAGATACCCAGCCGGCTGACCACTTCTGAGTGCCCGGCTCCGTGTGGTTCATGCCAACGCCTCCCGTGGAGCGAGCAGGTTGGCCAGGCGGATCAGGTTGTAGGCCACCACATGCAACCGGAACACCGCTCCGACCCGGGTGCGGCCTCTGGCCTTGAGCTGCCGCAAC
>NZ_NQLA01000103.1 GCF_002252705.1 Vulcanococcus limneticus LL | reverse complement strand
GGGGCGTACGCCCCTGGAGGCAGCTCAACAGGGAGTTGCAGCATGACCACATCCACCCACTCTCATAAGGACTGGACCGACAAAGGGGGTCACGTCACATCCTCACTGACGGCTTCATCTTTGATGAGCCTGGGAATCAGTGGCAGGCTGCACACCGCCTCTCGAACGGCTTCATAGAGGCCATCGGTCACGCCTTCAAGCACCAGTTGCCCCTGAGCGCCAACATCATCGGTCTGCTCGGCCCGCAGGTCGTGTCTGGCGATGCTGCTGCGAGGTCCTTGTTGAAGGTGGCGATCACCAGCAGCCTGCCGAGCCTCCTCATCGGGGATCCTGGGGCTCGGATCAGCCCTGGCCTCCGGTGCTCAACATCGCCAGGGCTATCCAGAGCACAAGGCCGGTCAGCACGAAGCCACCAGTGGCCACAAAATACCGCCAAGCGTTCTGCACAGCCGGGGTGGGCTGGTTGGCCAGCCAGGCCGGACGCGGCCAGCCGTCCCAGCTGCCGCTGCCGAAGCCGGGAGCTCGTTTGGCCATGGTGTCACGCCAATAGGCGTCATAGCGGGGCGCTTGCTGGTTGAAGGGCATCGTGCCCACCGACTGGCCGGCCAGCACCCGGGCGCGCTGGTAGGGCACTTGGTCTTCCCCGAAGGCATCCAGGTACTCCGGTGAATTGATCAGGGCATCGATGAAGGCTGGCAGCCCCTGCTGGGCGATCACGATCGACCAGGCGATGCGTTCCTGCTGGCCGTGTACCGGCCGGCCGAGCACCCGGCCCACCACCTGTTCCACCACGCGGTAATTGCTGTTGCAGCGGTAGAAGTCGTTGCGGAACTTCTCCGAGCGCAGCAGCTGGCGCACGAACTCGCGGGTGCTGATCTGGCCGGAGCGCAGCTGCGATTCGAGCATCGCATCGCGGTCGCGCTTGAAGGCGTGGAAGTACACCTGGCGATAGGCCTGCTCGATCAGGGCATCGGCGGCAGCTCCATCCAGCTGACTGGCCTGCCGACCAATCTGGCGAGAGGTCTCGTCGCTGGCTGCCAGAAAGTTGCTGACCCTGGCGTTGCTGGTGAGAGGTTTGGTGGCCAGAACAGGCAGGGTCATTGAGCAGACAGGAAGCAAACGCAAGAAAGTATTGACTGCTGCGATGGGCTCAGGCTTGGGGCAAGTAAAAACCATAAAGAACTTAATCTTCCGTAGCAGCTCGCGATTGATTGGGGGCTGAGGCGGGCTCCGTGCTGGTGTCCCCTCCAGGACCAGCTTCCTGCAGGGCTGTTGCAGGCCAGGCAGGCGATCCACAGCTGCGCAGAGGCCGTGGGCCATTGCGGGGCTCCCATGGCGTCAGTCGAGAATGCGATCGACGCTCACCAACCGCGTGACAAGCCCGGCGGCCGGAGCCTCGATGCCGCCGGGCTTGAAGGTTGCCTGAAAAAACCATTGGCGCCCGTCCTGGCTGCGCCGTTCGACTCTGAAGTCGCTGAGCCCCAGCGGCCCCAGAGCCAGGCTCAGAGCATCACCACTGCAGCCGGGCACGTTGACCTGCATGGCCTCCAGGCCTGCGGCAGCAACACGATAGGTGGGCATGAAAGCACCGCATCGGTGATCAACCCTCCCATAGGAGGGCCTTTTCAGCCTGTCCTGGTAAGACGGTATGGAACAGCACACCGGCAGCGGCCTGGGCGCCTATGCTTTACAAATATTCACTTGTTGAGTTGCCCGCTGTGACAACTTCCCCGGATTTGGCCTCCCTCTACCAGCTGCTGGCCCAGCAGGAGAGACCCGTCCTGCCCTCGGGCGAACGGCGCGCCATCCTCGGCTGCGGCTACGTGGGCGAGGAGGTGGCCAGGGCCTGGAAGCAGGAGGGTCACGCGCTGTGGGCTACCACCACCCGGCGTGAGCGCCTCGGCGAGTTGGCCGAGCTTGTGGAAACCCCGCTGATCTTTGACTCGACGGACCCCAGCACCAACCTCGACTTCACCGCTGATCTGGATGGCATTCTGGTTTCCTTCGCGCCCTCGAAGGGTTCCGAGGTTGATCTGGGCCAATACCGGAAAACCTTTCTCGGTGGTTTGCAACGACTCGTCGAGACGCTGGATCGACGCCCCCGCAACACACCTCTGCAGATCGTCCATCTGAGCAGCTGCGGCGTGTACGGCAACCGCCATGGAGCCCTCACCAACGAAACGGCCCCGATCAGCGATAACCATCCTGTCAATCAGGTTCTGCTCCAAGCAGAGGAGATGATGGGATCCATCCGCTCTGACACAATCAAGGTCTGCGTGCTTCGTCTGGGAGGCATCTACGGCCCCGGGCGCGACATCCCAACCATGCTGTTATCAGCGGCTGGTGGATTGGTGCAACGCAACGGCCAGAATGTTCCGTGCTGGATTCACCGCGATGACATTGTCCGGGGTGTTTGCTTCGCATTCGATCAAGGTCTTAATAACACTTATAATCTTGTGAACGATACGCAGCTGAGTGGCCAAGAACTTACAGATCGCCTCTGTGAACGCGCTGGCCTGCTATTGGCCAAGTGGTTGACAATAGATACGACTGATCGGATTCTAAATGCGCGCGTTAGCAACGAAAAGCTGAAGCAAATTGGCTTCACCTTCAATCACCCGTGCATGGTTGGTTGATATCGACGCTCTACCCAGCGACTCAGTCTGTCGTTTACATCGTAATCAATGATGAGATGAATAAAGCTATTTTGATTTAATAGGCACCCAAAGTGAAGACTGAACCCATCCTTTGGCAATTCATCCGGAAGGCCGCAAACCAAATTATCCGCAAACATGCCATTCACATCCTCCGAGCAAAAGCTGTCTGCATCGAATTCGGGTGCAACTTTGGCTGATACAAACGCTCCATACTGCACGCCCGGTCTCAGCTCCTGCTCGATCCCACGCCATCCTGCGACAGCCGACAATAAGGCGTCTACAGACCCCATCTGTTCACGGGCGGGATCGGGTCTTGCCCGTTGACAGCGAAACGGGGTGGCCGCGATGGAACCCAGAATCATCCGGCCGTCACCCTGGCGCTCATAGAGGGCAACAAGCATCGATCGGGAGCGGCCAATGAAAAAATTCACTTCATGGCCCGCTCGCGTTGTGCTCCCGCCAACCTCAAGGCTTGACTGACCTGCGGTCTCCGGGAAATGCCAGCAGTTGTCTCCCCGGTTGTAGTGGTGTCGATTCAGGGGGAATCGGCGTTCTCCACCCGGGGCGAATCGCAGACCTGTTCCATGCCACTCTCCTGTATCAGCAGGCCGCGTCCCTTCGCGTGGTGTAAATCCCGAGGCCCGAATGCCCTGATCAGAGGTTGAACAAGGTGGAATGACGAGCTGTCATTCCGGAGGTGCGG
>NZ_NQLA01000102.1 GCF_002252705.1 Vulcanococcus limneticus LL | reverse complement strand
GCTGTGTGCCTGGTGCGTTTCATGGTCGAGTCCCCGGCCCAGTCTGGCCGGATGAGGACTCTCATTCACCCTGGACCGGTTTCCGGGGTCCACGTCACTTCCCCCAGGCCGTGCTGGGCTGGGCCGAAGACCGGGAAGCCGCCCTGTTCCCACCGGCCCTGGATCTCGCCAGCCTCGATGGCCCCGCCCGCCGCGACCTGGCCAGCTGGCTGGCGATAGCCCGCAGCGGCGCCACCTCAGGGTCCAGGGCCCGGCAGTCGGACTCAGCCGCCCCTGGCCCGACATCCGGACGAAGCCCTGCCAGGGGCCCCGGCAGCGGCCGCAGAGCAGGGCTCTCTGGTGGTCGTGCCCGGCTGGCTCCCGGGCAGCTCAGCCTGGATCTGGATCTGGATCTGGATCTGGATCTGGATCTGGACCAGGACCCCGGAGCGTGATCGGGACCCGAGACCCGCAGCCTGGCCAGCGGCGTCGATTCCTGCGGCGTCAGGCCGCCTGGGCCACGATGCCGCTCCACTGCACGGCCTTGACCTGATCGCGGCGCCAGGAGTGGAACAGCAGCGGTTCCGCCACCGTGCACAGGGGGCACAGGGCGACGCGGCCGGGATCCAGGCCGGCGTTGGCCAGCTGCAGGCGGGTGGCGCGGCGGATGTCGAGGCGATCGCGGGCTGGATCCGGATCCGGGAGCAGGGCACCCGCTTCCGAGAGGTTGGCCAGGGCGGCCTCCAGCTTCTCCGGCCCGAGCGCCTCGGGCTGCAGGGGCGCGGCCCCGGGAGCGGCAAGCACACTCGCCGCCACCCGGACGCTGACGGGGCGCTCCACCTGGTAGTTGTCCCCACTCACGGCCGGCCCCAGGGCCACGAGCAGCTGCTCCCGGCGGCTGCCGGCCGCCACGAGCTGGGCGATGGCCTCCAGCAGGATGCCACCAGCCAGGCCCCGCCAGCCGACGTGGCAGGCGGCGACGCGCCCGCTGGCGGGATCGGCCAGCAGCACCGGCGTGCAGTCGGCGCCGCAGACCCAGAGGCTCTGGCCTCCGCCATCGCTCACCAGGCCATCGGCCTCTGGCCAGGGCTCGCCCCCGGCGGCGCTGGCGGGCAGCACCCGGGCACTGTGGACCTGCCGGGGTCGGTGCACGCTCACGCCGGCGCTCACGTAGCCGGCCAGCTCTCCGGGGCCCCGCCCCTGCCACTGGCGGGTGAAGAAGCCGTGCTCAAAGGCCGCCAGCAGGTCGGCCTGGAGGTAGTAGCCGCCGTAGCAGCCCACCCAGGTCCAGCCCTCCAGGCTGTTGAAGCCGGCATCGGGCCGCTCAAACGGGGGATCGACAGCCTCAGCCATCAGCGCTCTCCGCCCTCAGGCATCGGGCAGGTCGCGCAGGATCCAGAAGCCCTCGAAGCGGGGTTCCGCCTCGGAGGCCTGCACCGCCAGGAACTGGACGCCACCGGCCTGCTCGCGGGCGCCCTGGAAGGCGGCGGCGGCGGCCTGGGCCTCCTCGGCGTCGAGGCGGCCCAGCAGCCAGCGATCCTCCAGGCCCGCTTCCAGCACCAGCTGGTTGTCGCTGATCGCCAGCCGCACCGGCTCCAGACCCGCCAGCCAGCCGGCGATGGCCAGGGCCCGGGGGCCGCCGATCAGGCGCAGCCCACTCACCGGCACGTCATCGGCCAGGTCAGCGGGCAGGGCCACCAGTCCGGGGAAGCTGATCTCCCACTGGCCGGCCTCCCGCAGGGCCCCCAGGGGCAGGGAGGCCCAGCTCCAGCTCTGGCCGCGGGCCGCCTCCGGCAGGGGCACCGCCAGGGGCTGGATCAGCTGGGGCGGCGGGGCCAGGGGGCCGGCCATGTAGCCCTCCTCGGCTGGGTACACCGTGGCCTGGCGCTCCTGCAGCCACTCCACCAGCGCATAGCAGCGGCGGCTGGGCACCAGCTCGAGGCCCAGGGCTTCGGCGGCCCGCTGCACCATCGTGCGCATCGAGGCCCGCCAGCAGCGCACCCGCCGCGGCGGGGCGTAGCCCTGCTCCGCCGCTGCCTGCTGGGCCTCGGCCAGGGCCTCCTTGAGCCAGGTGGAGTTGACGCTCGTGGCCGGGCAGCGCCGCACCCAGCGGAACGGCTCGACGCCGGCCGGTGCCTCGGCCGCGGTGGTGGAGCACACCAGCAGCTCCCAGCGCTTCTTGCCGTCGGATTCGAGGATCGGACGGGAGTAATAGTCCAGTTCCCAGTCGGCCTGGATCAGGCCAGGGGACGCTTCGATCACTTGGCTCATCCGGCGTTCTGTTCCTGTTGGCGCAGCACGTTGCGGGCCCGGTTGGCCCGGTCGGTGGCCTCGGCCATCACCTTCTCCTTGTCGATCAGCAGCTCGCCGGGCTGGCCCTCCAGCAGGGCGGTGTTGAGGGCGATGCGGCCCCGGCTTGGATCCAGCTCGGTGATCAGCGCCTTGACCCGATCGCCGTGGTCGAACACTTCGCGCAGGTCGCGCAGCTGGCCGCCGCTGATGCTCGATTGGTGCAGCAGGCCGCTGACGCCGCCCAGGTCCACGAACAGGCCATAGGGCTTGACGGCCACCACCTGGCCCTCCACCAGCTGGCCTACCTCCAGGTTCTGGAAGAGGGCGGCGCTGGCGGCCTTCTTCTCCGAGAGCACCAGCTTGCGGGTCTCCGGGTTCACCTCCAGGAAGACCACGCCCAGGGTCTTGCCCACCAGGGCCTCGTGGTTCTCCCCCTCCTGCAGCTGGGAGCGGGGGATGAAGCCGCGCAGGCCCTCCAGGTCGGCGGTGACGCCGCCGCGGTTGAAGCCGTTCACCTTCACCTGCACCACCTTGCCCTCCTTCTCGAGCTGGCGCACCTTCTCCCAGCTCTGGCGCAGGGCCAGGGCCCGGGCGCTCACGGTCACCATGCCGTCGGCGTTCTGTTCGCGGGTGACGAGCACCTCCACCTCCAGGCCGCGGGGGAAGCGCTCCTTGAGGTTGGTGATCACGCCCAGGGCCGCCTCCTTCTTGGGCATGAAGCCAGGGGCCTTGCCGCCGATGTCCACATACACCCCATCGCTCTCGACGCCCACCACGACGCCCTTGGCCACCTCACCGGTGGAGCCCACGAACTCGTTCTCATCAAGGGCGGCGAGGAAGGCCTCCTCGTCGAAGTCGAACTCATCAACGGTGCGGGAGGGCACGGCGGCGCGGGGCTGGCTCTGGGCCGCGGCCCCTGCGGCCCCAAACGACTTGGCCGAACCGGTGGTGCCCCCCCGGCCGCCGCGGCGCTTGCTGTCGTCCGGGCCCAGCAGGTCGGCCATGGTCAGGCCCTCGAGGGCACCCATGTCGAACAGCTCGGCATCCCCGCCGGCGGGGCGGGCGGGGCGCTGGGGGGCCACCGGGGCCAGGGGCTCCTCACCCCGGGCGGCGCGGGCGGCGTTCTCCAGCTCGGCGGCGCGCTGCAGGGCCGCGTCGGCG
>NZ_NQLA01000101.1 GCF_002252705.1 Vulcanococcus limneticus LL | reverse complement strand
GCTGTGTGCCTGGTGCGTTTCATGGTCGAGTCCCCGGCCCAGTCTGGCCGGATGAGGACTCTCATTCACCCTGGACCGGTTTCCGGGGTCCACGTCAGATTGATCTCGTTATCTTCCACCAGCAGCACGCGCAGCCCCTCCAGGTTCCAGCGGCTGCTTCCGTTTCCTGCCGCAGGCTTCTCTACTCTGGATGTTTCTCCTTGTGTGATTCGAGCCAGTGTCTTGCGAAGGGCACTACCGGTGACCGGCTTTGTGAGAAATCCCTCAATTGTGGTGTGGGGATGGTCTCGCAGTGCATGATCCTTGTCAAAGCCCGTAACCATGATGACGGGTGGGTAGTGTCGCTTCAGCCTCAGTTCTAGTTCTTCAGCCGTGCTGCAGCCATCCAGGCCTGGCATCATCCAGTCCATGAAGATCACATCGTAGGGATGCTCTTGTTCAACGGCCGAGAGCACCATCTGGATGGCCTCCTGCCCACTGGCGGCAGTCTCAATCCGGGGACACAGCTCGCTGAGAAGATCCTCCAGCACCGAACGCGCCACAGGGTTGTCATCCACCAGCAGCATCCGCCAGTTCTGCAGCACCTCCAGGTTGCCGTCTACCTGCCGGCTCATCTGCGGCACCATGCCCAGCCATGCCAGGCCATGGAAGGTGCTTCCCACTCCTGGATCACTGCTCACCGAGAGACCTCCGCCCATCAGCTCCAGCAATCGTCGACTGATCGTGAGCCCCAGGCCTGTTCCTCCATAGGTGCGGGTTGTGGAGGATTCTGCCTGAGTAAAGGCTTGAAACAGTCGATCGATCTGTTCTGCTGACATCCCGATACCCGTATCCCGCACGTCGATCGCAAGCTTGATCATGTCCTCTTTTCTGTCCGCCACCCACATGTGCACGTCAATCAGACCCGTTTCTGTGAACTTGATCGCGTTCGTGATCAGGTTGATCAGTACCTGCTTGAGCCTAAGGGAGTCGCCCCTGAGCGAGGTTGGTACGCCTTGTTCGACGTGATAGGAGATTTCAAGGCTCTTTTCCTCTGCCTTGAAGGCCACGATATCCGAGATTTCCTCAAGAATCTGATCCAGCTCAAAGGTCGCGTCTTCTAGCTCAACCTTTCCGGCTTCTATCTTGGAGAAATCGAGGATATCGTTGATGATGCCCAACAGGTGAATGCCTGCATTGTGAACCTTTGAGATGTAATCTTCCTGTTTTTCGGACAGTTCTGTTCTCAGCGCCAGATGGGAGAGGCCAATGATGGCGTTCATTGGTGTGCGCAGCTCATGGCTCATCTTTGCCAGGAACTCAGACTTTGCTCTGGTGGCTTCTTCGGCTTGCAGAATTGAGTCCTTGAGTTGTTCATTCATCAGGCCAGTCTGTCGGAACAGTTCCTCCCTGGATTGCTCCTGAATGATCGCTGCAGCCTCTTTGATCCGTTCTTCTGACATGGACTGAGCTGAGAGGGGCAGCCTCAGGATCTGCTCGTTCCGTCCGTAATTCGTGGTTGCTGTCTCCAATTGAACCAGTCGGATCGGACAGCGCGGTAGCTGACAGTTCCACTCCGTCTGCAGCCGCAGGGTGAGAGAAGGCTGCTCAGGCTTTTGCTCCAGCTCCACGCACACACGAATCGGATGCAGCTCGGAGACCAGCTGCGACCAGTCCCCCACCCAGGCCAGACAGGCTCTGATCGGTAAGTCGGCGGCTAACACCTGCAGCACACGATGCAGTTTGCTGCGCAGCAGAAGGCAGGAGGCCTCGTCCCACACTTCCAGCGATCCAATGGCTAAGGATGTAGGCATCTCACAATCAGGCAGGAGGCGTCGTCATGGATCTTGCCGGCATCGCGCAGGATCATGTCGCTGAAGTCCTGCGCTTTCATGCCTGGCCTGTAGAGGTCCCAGAGGTGTCGAGAGGTTGATTCGGAGATGCCGTCGGATGTCATCACGACGATGTCTCCCGGATGGATATCGACTTCCTGAATGAACGCTGATCGCATTCTCTGGCCGATAATTCCATCCCTGCTGACTCCTTGCCATCGCTGCTGCCCCAGCAGCCGGATGCTGATGTTTCCCACTCCAGAAAAGAGCAGTTTGTGCCTGGTCTGATCCAGCAGGGCCAAGCCGATCGCTGCTCCACGGCTTCCGCGGTGCTCCAGATGCACTTTCTCGAGGATCTCACCAATCCCTGCGCCACCATGCTGCAGAACAGTGTGCTGCATCTGGCAGGCCAGAACGTGGGCATCCGACCCATGGCCCGATACATCAATCAGGCCGGCAAGCAGTCCTTCGGGATGGTTCTGGAGGATGCTGATGTCGCCACTGACGCGCTCGCCCTGTATCGGTCTGATGGATAAGCCAACATCGTAATGCTCCAGATTCAGCTTGGCCGTATCAGCAGGCTGCGCATCCTCAACACGCTGCCTGGCTTTGATCGGTTCTCCATCCAGCCATTTGTTCGTCACAATCCTGGTGCCCTCACCCTGGGTTGTCTCGATGGCCATGTTGGTCATGATTCGATTGATGGCGGGGAGGCCCATCCCCAGGGTCCCTGAGGTGCTGAAGTGATCCTTCATGGCCTTCTCGACATCGTCGATACCCTTGCCCTGATCCACTGCTGATACCTGAATGGCGTCATGGCCGTGGTCCACGGTGCGATGAACCTCAATTGTTCCTGTGCCGGCATATTTCAGGATGTTAGTCCCCAGTTCTGATACCACGGTGGCAATCATTACCTTGTCCTGTTCGCTGAGATCAGCCATGAATGGCAGTCTTCGGGTCATGGCCACGGCGCCATACAGGCTGGTGATGCTCACGATCTGGAAGGCGGCCATCTTCTGTTCAGCCTCTGCTTCAGCGGGCATGCTTGCTCGCCCCTTCAGTTGAGAAGTGCTCCATGGCATCCTCAATGCCAAGGAAGAAGCTGATCTCAGGGTGTATGGCTTCTGACTCTGCAAGATAGAGAACCACTTCGTGGCAGAGATTCGAGATAGCCACCTGTGGCCCCAGCAGGTGCAGGGAAAGAAGCATGGAATAGATGCGTTCATATTCGCTATGGCTGAGCAACTGCACCGTCGAAAAATCCAGCACAACTGCCTTGGGCCTTTCCTTGGCGACCTTCTCGCCCAGCAGGGTGTTGAGATCCCGGAACTGGTCTGAATCCAGATCGGGCTGCATGGTCACCAGCAGCATGCCTTGCAGCTTCGTAATGGAGATGCCTGAGTTCTGGGCTTCCCTCATGCTCACTCCATCCTTCCTTGCGTCTTCGTTGTTGCGGCCTCAATCACCGCAGGCTCAGGGCTGTGCCCTGCTCCTCCAGCCGGGACTGACCGATGCGGGTGCCCAGGCTGGTCAGTGCCGTTTCGAAGGCGTCCCGGAGGGTGGCAGTCGTGCGGATTTCACCCACATTCACCCCGAGTTCCACGATGGTGCGGGCGATGGCAGGGGAGAGGCCCGAGATGATGGCCTCACAGCCAGGGCCGCCTAAAAGTCTGTCCACGGTGTCATCCGCGCCCCTGTCAGCATCGGTTTAGGTCGGTGGGTCTCACCGCTGGCGATGCCCGACATCTCTTCCGCCG
>NZ_NQLA01000017.1 GCF_002252705.1 Vulcanococcus limneticus LL | reverse complement strand
CAGGCCACCAGAAGAGCCGCAGTCGGCACTGGCGGTACCATTGGCTCAGGCTGCTTGAAGAGCAGCCCAAGAGTGGCAACTTTCCTGAAAGTCACCGCAATTGCCTATATCGCGGACATCCCTGGTTGCCAGATGCGAAAATACAGACAGCACCGGCGCTTTGCTCTCACGCAAAGGAAAACTAGATAGCCGCCTATAACTATGTGACATGTATAAGTTAATTTGATATTGTGCAACCTGTGACCATCCCACTCTGGCTGGGTCCGCAAGGGCCTCATCCTTTCGGACTTGGATCCTGACTACAGGGACCTGCCCGCCACCGTTGCAGTCAGCGACCCCGAGACCATCCGCAAGTTCCGGGAGAACCGCGCCCGGGTGATGGCCGAGCGGGCCGCCAAGGCCGAGCAGCGTCGTGCAGAGCGCCGAGCCGCCCGGACCCCGTGAACCTCCTGGAGCGCTACAACCAGCGCCTCCGCTCCCTCGAGGACGACGCCATCACCCGCCTGCACGGGGTGATGGATGCCAGCTTCAACCGCCTGGTGCGCCGGGCCCGCATCCACCTCCGCGCCCCCTACCGCGACCCCGCGGAGCGTGACCTCGCCCTGCTGCGCGAGTTCCAGCAGCTGGTGCCCGCCTTCCGCCCGGACCGGATCGATCGCTACGACAAGGCGCTCCGCACCCTGCTGGGCCGCTCCTCCCGCCTGGGCCTGGGTGCCGCCAGCGACCTCACCGACGAGGCTCTCCCCGAGCGCGGCCGGCTCGATGTCTCCATCCCCCTCGATGCCGTCACCGCCGCGGCGGCCCAGGCCAAGGGCTACCTCCGCCGGCACGGCGACACCTTCGCGGAGACCGCCGCCCTGGCCACCCCCTCCCTGCATTTCAGCTATGGCAGGGTCGCCTCATCAGCCGGGGAAGGCAGAGGAGGCGAGGCTGACGAGTGCTTACGGAGGTCGTTAGTATCGGGACATGATCCGGTCGTTCCGCTGTGCGGACACCCAGGCCCTAGCCAGCGGTGTGCGCGTCCGGCGGTTCATTGCCTTCGAGAAGGTGGCCCGCCGCAAGCTCCTGCAGCTCACCATCGCGGCCACCTTGGACGATCTGCGCGTTCCCCCTGGGAACCGCCTGGAGCCCCTCCAGGGCGACCGCCGGGGCCAGCACAGCATCCGCATCAACGGGCAATGGCGGATCTGCTTCACCTGGAGTGAGGCCGGCCCAGAAGGCGTCGAGATCGTCGATTACCACTGACCCGCCAGCCCAGGAGGGCGCCATGGACCTGCTTCCCCCCATCACCCCCGGCGAGCTGCTCCGCGAAGAGTTCCTCGATCCCATGGGCCTGACCGTCTACCGGGTGGCCAAGGAGATCGGCGTGCCCCAGACCCGCCTCTGGGAGATCGTGAAGGGCAAGCGGGGGGTCACGGCAGACACCGACCTGCGCCTCAGCAAGTTCTTCGGGTTGAGCGAGGGGTACTGGCTGCGAGCTCAGGCAGCCCATGACTTGGAGCTGCAGCGCCGGGCGATCGCACCACAGCTGGCTCAAATCCAGCCCTTCGTGGAGGCCTGAGTCGCCCTGCACCAATCAAGGCTCAAGCTCCACCAACAGCTACGGCCTGGAGAAAAGCCTCCCGACAACTCAACACGCCCGCCTGGGATAAGCCTTCTGCGACCGTCAAGCAGTGAGGACCACAGACCAGATCGGTCCACCATCCGGTCCACCATCAAGAAGAACACTCGACGAAGCCAAGCCAGGGCACAGGTTCTTGCAGGATGAGAGCCACTTTGGGGTAGTGGGGGTCGCAGGTTCAAATCCTGTCGCTCCGATTACAATCACCGGTCCATTCCCAAGGTCATCCAACTGATGGCTGAATCCAACCGCCCTCCCCAGGCGGTTTTTTTGTGGGCGGATTTCTGTGATTGGTTGTTGTAAACGGTTGTTGTGAGCGGTTGTTGTGTGGCTAGCTCTATGTAAGCGGTATCGCTCAGTCGCTGTTTTGCTTGAGTGGAACTGGCCTGTCGCGCTGATTGGATGCGCCGACTAGGTGCCATCAGAGCTGATGGCCGCACGCAGTCGTCAGACGTGATTGTCTGGGCCGCTGATTGCAGCGGGATTCAGGTCAGGCGGGTGCTCACGCCATAGCAGGCGAGCCAGCGGTTGACGCGGGGCCGCAGCTCTGGCGGGACCTCCTCCAGCAGCTGGCCCAGCTCCATGGCGCCGAGGCGCCGCAAGTCGCGCACATCGACATGCCAGAGGGCCTCGGCCTCACGGATCAACCGGGCCCAGGTGCGGATGTCCTGCCAGCGCCGCACCTGCTCCCGCAGGCGGGCACCCCGGTGAAACCAGTGGGAGGGGGGCTGCCTCACCATCGCCACGGCGTGATGCGTCCAGCTTGGCCAGGCGAGAGCGGAGCGGGCCAAAGCCGCCGATCAGCTTCGGAAAGCGAAAGAGAATCGGAGCCGGTGAGACGGGCTGTTCAACTGGCGGAGTTCCTCAGCCGATGGAGCCCCTCCGGCGACAGGGCTGCCTCAGGCGGAGCGACGCAGCCCTGCGCCATCGCTCGGCACGGGCACCACCGGGAAGGGCAGCAGGGCCGCCTCCCGCTCCGAGAGCCGGCGGCTCCAGGCGCCACTGACAGGCTCGTTCCAGCGGAATCCCGCTTCGCGGGCCTTGTGGCGCTCCTCATAGGAGAGGCGGGCCCGATAGAGCTGGCGGGGCTCCAGGCCCGCCTGCAGCAGGGCCTCCAGGTCGGCGCAGCGCTCGAACACCTGGGCCAGGTAGATGCAGTCGGTGAGGGCGCGGTGGGCCGCCCAGACCGGCACGCCATAGGCCAGGGCCAGATCCCGCACCGAGGGGGTGGCCCGCAGGTTGCGCTCGGCCGGCCAGCGCAGGTCCTCCATGCTGCAGAGCCAGGGCTTGCGGATGGCGGGCAGCTCGCCCCGGCCGAACCACTGGCGATCAAAGGCCGCGTTGTGGGCCAGCACCACGTCGGCGGCCTCCAGCATCGCCTCGAAGCAGACCAGGCCGGAGCGCCAGGGCTGGGGCAAGCGGCTCACGGCGGCCGGGATGCCATTCACCGCTTCGGCGGGGTTGCTCTGGCAAGGGATCAGAAACGACACCTGGCTCAGCACGGCCCGGTGGGGCACGTCGAACAGCACGGCGCCGAGCTCGATGCAGCTGTGGTGCTCGGGATCCAGGCCGGTGGTCTCGGTGTCGAGGATCAGCAGGCGCTGGGGGCAGCGGGGCTGGCCGCCACCAGCCACGAAGGAGGGGAGCTGGACGGGCTCCGCGGCAGGCGGCGCCGGCAGCGCGACTGGGGCTGGGGCCTGGGGAGCCGGTGCTGGCTCCGGAGCCGGGGAAGCCGCCGCCTGCGGTTGCGCGCTCTGGAGCAGATCGGATTCGGTGCTGGCCGGCTGATCCGATGGTGTTGTTGGCTCCTGGGGTGGGCCAGCGGCGGCTTCCCCTGGGGCGCGGGGGTCGGGCAGGCCAGCGGCAGGAGCTGGCTGCTCCGGAGGGACGGCCTGCTCCAGGGTCGCGACCAGGGAGAGCAGGTCGGTCTGCTCCCACACCGCAGGGCCGGGCTGGATCGGGTCGCACTCGGCCGCGGCGGGGCGCGTCTGCCGCTCCGGCTGCTGGTCCCCCGCGCTGGCCATGGCCCTTCCCTGGATCGCGCCATGATCCCAGGCCAGGCAAGCCGCTGCCTAGGCTGGATCTACTGCTTAAGCACCCCGTGGCGAAGGCCCTTGGCGTCGGTGATCGCGCTCCCCTGATCGCCCTGGGCGACCAGGACGGCATCGAGCGGCGCAGCGATCAGCTGGCCGGCCGGCCACTGGTGCTGTTCTTCTACCCGAAGGACGACACCCCCGGCTGCACCATCGAGGCCTGCACCTTCCGCGACAGTCACGGCGTCCTCACCGAGCTCGGCGCCGAGGTGTGGGGCGTCAGCGGCGACGATGCCGCGAGCCACCGGCGCTTCGCCGAGCGCCACAGCCTGCCCTACCCCCTGCTGGCCGACCAGGGCAACCGCCTGCGCCAGGCCTTCGGGGTGCCCAACAGCCTGCTGGTGCTGCCCGGGCGGGTCACCTACGTGATCGATGGCGAGGGGGTGATCCGCCACGTCTTCAACGACCTGCTCAACGCGCCGGCCCACGTGGCCGAGGCCCGTCGGGCCCTGGAGGCCCTGCAGAGCGCATGAGCGCCAGCCCCCTGGCGGGCAACTGGCGGCAGCAGGGCAGCCTCTGGGTGCTGACGCCCCCTCGGCCCAGCGCCCTGGTGGAGTTCATCGGCGGCAGCTACCTGGCCGCCACGCCCCAGCTGAGCTACCGGCGCCTGCTGGAGGCCCTGGCCCGGCAGGGCCTGATGGTGCGGGCCTGGAGCTACGTGCCGGGCTTCGACCACCAGGCCCAGGCCAACGAGGCCTGGCGCGCCTTCCGTCAGGCCCGTGAGCGCCAGCCCCTGGAGCTGGCTGGCGGAATCCTGCGGCTGGGCCACAGCCTGGGCTGCAAGCTGCACCTGCTGGCCCCGGACAACGGCAGGGCCTGCAGCGGCCTGGCGGCCCTGAGCTTCAACAACTTCTCCGCCGAGCGCTCGGTGCCGCTGCTGGCGGAGCTGGGGCCCCGGCTGGGCATCAGCAGCGAGTTCAGCCCCTCGCCAGAGGAGACCCTGCGCCTGGCCGGGGCCCACTACCGCCAGCCCCGCAACCTGCTGGTGCGCTTCAAGTCCGACGGTCTGGACCAGAGCCAGCGGCTGCTGACGGTGCTGCAGGCCCGCAGCGGCGACCGCTCACGGCTGGTGGAGCGGTCGGGAGATCACCTCACCCCGGCCAGCGCCGGCCTGCGCCAGAACCTGCTGGGAAGCTGGGCCGACGATCCGCAGCGCCAGCGGGAGATCGACGCCCTGGCCGAGGGGATCCAGCGCTGGCACGCCGGCGGGGACTGACCCCCGCCCCCGCAGCCTGGTCGCGCCGCCACCGTCAGACCCGCAGGGCGTCCAGCACCGAGCGGTCCTCCAGGGTGGAGGTGTCGCCGCTCACCTCCTGGCCGGAGGCCAGGGAACGCAGGATCCGACGCATGATTTTGCCGCTGCGGGTCTTGGGCAGCGAATCGGTGAAGCGGATCTGATCGGGCTTGGCAATCGGACCGATCTCCTTGCCCACGTGGGCCCGCAGCTCCGCCACCAGGGCGTCATCGCCGCTGCGGCCGACCTCGAGGGTCACGAAGGCCACCACGCTCTCGCCCTTGAGTTCATCGGGGCGGCCCACCACAGCGGCCTCGGCCACGGCCGGATGACTCACCAGGGCACTCTCAATCTCCATCGTGCCCAGCCGGTGGCCACTCACGTTGATCACGTCATCGACCCGACCCATCACCCAGAAGTAGCCGTCGCCGTCGCGGCGGGCCCCATCGCCGGCGAAGTAGAGGTAGCTGCCGTCGGCGGGGCGGATCTCCTCCCAGTAGCTGCGGCGGAAGCGATCGGGATCGCCGTGAACGGTGCGCATCATCCCCGGCCAGGGGCGCCGGATCGCCAGGTACCCCCCCTGGTCCGCCGCCTGGGACACGCCGTTGTGGTCCACGACGTCGGCCACGATGCCAGGCAGGGGCAGGGTGCAGGAGCCGGGCTTGGTGGGGGTGGCTCCGGGCAGGGGGCTGATCATCACGCCGCCGGTCTCGGTCTGCCACCAGGTATCGACGACAGGACAGCGGCCGTGGCCGATCACCTGCTGGTACCAGATCCAGGCTTCCGGATTGATCGGCTCACCCACGGTGCCGAGGATCCGCAGACTGCCCATGTCGTACTGATCGGGCACCTCACGGCCGCTCTTCATGAAGGCGCGGATCGCCGTGGGGGCGGTGTAGAAGATCGTGACGCCGTGCTTCTGGATCACCTCCCAGAAGGCCCCAGGCTTGGAGGGGCGCGGCGCCCCCTCGTACATCACCGTGGTGGCCCCGTTGGAGAGCGGGCCGTAGACGATGTAGCTGTGGCCGGTGATCCAGCCCACATCGGCGGTGCACCAGTGGATGTCGTCCTCGCGGATGTCGAAGATCCACTGGAAGGTGAGGTGGGCCCAGAGGTTGTAGCCGGCGGTGGTGTGCACCACCCCCTTTGGCTTGCCGGTGGAACCGGAGGTGTAGAGCACGAACAGCCGGTCTTCGCTGGCCATCGGCTCGGCCGGGCAGTCAGCGCTCTGGCCATCGACGAGCTCGTGCCACCAGTGGTCGCGCCCAGGCTCGAAGGCCACCGGCTGGGCGGTGCGGCGCACCACCAGCACGTGCTCCACGCTGGGGGCCCCGCCCTGCTCCGCCAGGGCCTCATCCACCGCGGGCTTCAGCGCGACGGCCTTGTCCTTGCGGAAGCCGCCATCGGCGGTGATCACCGCCTTGGCCTCGCCGTCGATCAGGCGATCACGCAGGGCATCGGCGGAGAAGCCACCGAACACCACCGAATGCACGGCGCCGATGCGGGCGCAGGCCAGCATGGCGATGGCGGCCTCGGGGACCATCGGCATGTAGAGGGCCACCAGGTCACCCTTGCCGATTCCCAGGGCCTTGAGGGCGTTGGCGGCCCTGGCCACCTCGGCGTGCAGCTCCCGATAGGTGAAGCGGCGCACATCGCCGGGTTCGCCCTCCCAGATCAGGGCCGTCTTGTCAGCCCGGGGCCCGCCGAGGTGCCGATCCAGGCAATTGAAGGAGAGGTTGGTGCGGCCACCCTCGAACCACCTGGCGAAGGGCGGGTTGCTCCAATCGAGCACCGTGTGGAACGGCTCGAACCAGTGCAGCTGCTGGCGGGCCTGCTCGCCCCAGAAGCCGTCGGGATCAGCCTCGGCCTGGGCCACCAGGGCGCGGTAGGCCTCCAGGGAGCCGATGCGAGCCGAGGCCGCCAGCGCCGCCGGGGGCTGGAACACCCGCTGCTCCTGGAGCACCGATTCGATGGTGGCATCACTCATGGCGACGGGGACGCGGTGGTCGGCGAGCTGCCATTCAAGCGAGAAACGGGCCCGGGACACTCCGCTGTAACGGGCCGGGGTCGCCGCGCCGCTGCCAGGGCCGCCGACCGGGTCGGCCCAATCCAACGGCATCGCGTTCATGACGTGGGCAGAGACTCGCGCTGCCGTGCCGTGCACCGCGCTGACCCAGGCCCGCGTTGACCCAGGATGGCTCGATGGCCCGACCCGCCGCCTGCCTGTTCGACCTCGATGGCCTGCTGCTCGACACCGAGCCGCTGCACGCCCGGGCCTGGCGAGAAGCCGCCGCCCACTTCGGCCGCCAGCTCAATGCGGCGGAGCTGATGCAGCTGCGGGGCCGCCGCCGCCTCGACTGCGCCGAGCAGGTGCGCGGCTGGATCGCGGGGGCATCCGAGCAGGCAGAAGGCGCGGTCAGGAGCGATCCGCCGAGTCTCGAGGCCCTGCTAGCGGTGCGCCAGCCGATCGCCGAGGCCCTGCTGGTGCACGCCCAGCCGATGGCAGGGGCGCCTGAGCTGGTGCGGCGCTGCGCCGAGCTGGCGATCCCGATGGCCCTGGCCACCAGCAGTGCCCGAGCCGCCGTGGCCCTCAAGGCCGCGCCCCACCCCTGGCTGGAGCTGATCAGGGTCCGCGTCCATGGCGACGATCCGGAGCTGCGGGAGGGCAAGCCGGCGCCGGATGTGTTCCTGCTGGCGGCGGCGCGGCTGGGCCAGGCGCCCGGCAGCTGCTGGGCCTTCGAGGACTCGCCCGCCGGCGCCAAGGCGGCCGACACGGCCGGCTGCCGCGTGCATGTGCTGCTGCCGGAGGGCGGCGATCCGGCGGCCTATCCCGAGGGGGTGCGCTGGCTGGACTCGCTGCGGGAGCTGGTGCTGTGAACAGCGGCTCAGTAGAGCCGGCTCAGCACGAACTCCGGCAGGGCCAGCAGGGCACTGCGGCACTCGGAGGCGGGCAGCCAGGTGAGGGCCTCGCGGGCCTCGTTGGCGAAGCCCTCCGCCAGCACCCGCGAGCGGGGGATGGCCTCACTGCCCCGCACCAGCTCCAGGGCCTGCTCGAGATCGCCCTCCTGGCTGAACTCGCGCTCGATCAGGCCCGCCAGGGCCGGTCGCTCCTGCAGGGCATAGAGGGCGGGAGCCGTGAGGTAGCCGCTGGCCAGGTCGCTGGCGGCGGGCTTGCCCAGCTGCTGATCGCTGCCGGTGAAGTCGAGGATGTCGTCCACCACCTGGAAGGCCAGGCCCAGCTGGCGACCAAAGCGGTAAAGCGCATCGAGCTGGGACTCAGCCAGGCCGCTGAGCACGCCGGCGGCGCGGGCGCTGTTGGCGATCAGCGAGGCCGTCTTGCAGTAGCTCTTCTCGAGGTAGGTCTCGAAGCTCTGGCCGGTGTCGTAGCGGAACAAGCCCTGGCGCACCTCGCCATCGGCCAGATCCATGATCACGCGGCTGAGCAGCTTCACCACCTCGAGGTCGTCGAGGTTGGCCAGGTGCCAGCTGGCCTGGGCGAACAGGAAATCACCGGCCAGCACCGCCACCCGGTGGTTGAAGCGGCTGTGGACCGTGTCCACGCCGCGGCGGGTGGAGGCCCCGTCCACCACGTCGTCGTGGACGAGCGAGGCGGTGTGGATCATCTCGGTGATCTCCGCCAGGCGCCGGTGGCGAGCACTCAGCTCGCCATCGGGCGCCAGTGCCCGGGAGATCAGCAGCACGATGCCGGGCCGCAGGCGCTTGCCGCCGGCGCTGAACAGGTGCTCGGCGGCGGCCTGCAGGATCGGGTGACCTGCGCCGATCAGGCTGCGCAGGTCGCTGAGCAGGGCCTCCAGGTCGGCCTCGACGGGCTGAAGCAGCTCTGCGACCGTTGCCATGACCCCCTGCGGTGGGCCGATCCTAGAAGGCGCCCGCTGCTGGCCGGGAGTGCTGGGCCTCCCGGATCAGGGCCTGGCGCTCCGAATCGCGCCATAGCAGGCCCTCGCTGCTGGCGTGGAGGCCCAGCAGCCGACCGGCGGCGCGATCGAAGCAGGCGGGCTCGGCGCTGGTGAAGAACCGGTGTCGCGGGAAGCCGACCCCGGCCGGGGCCTCCAATGCAAAGTGGCGCAGCACCTGCCCCAGGTGGCGCGCCACAGCAGGCGCCGGATCCACCACCTCCAGCGCGGGACCCGCCAGGCGGCGGATGGCCTCGATCACGAAAGGGTAGTGGGTGCAGCCCAGCACGATCGTGTCGGCGCCGGCGGCGAGCATCGGCCCCACGAAGCCCTGCAGCAGCGCCTCGCAGCCGGGCCCCTCCAGCTCGCCCCGCTCCACCAGGTCCGCCAGGCCGATGCACACCTGCTCCACCACCCGCACATCGGCGGCATGGCGGCCCACGGTGGCCCGGTAGAGGCGCCCCTGGAAGGTGGCCGGTGTGGCCATCACCCCCACCACGCCCGAGCGGGTCAGCGACACCGCCGGCTTCACCGCCGGTTCCAGGCCCAGGATCGGCACGCCGGGAAAGCGCTCGCGCAGGCCGTGCAGGGCCACGGCCGAGGCCGTGTTGCAGGCCACGACGATCGCCTTGCAGCCCTCGGCCACCAGGAAGTCGGCGATGGCCTCGCTGAAGCGGCGGATCTCGGCGCTGCTGCGGTTGCCGTAGGGAACGTGGGCCCGGTCCGCCACGTAGACCGTGGATTCGGCGGGCAGCTGGGCCACCAGCTCCCGCCAGACGCTCAGCCCGCCAACCCCGGAATCGAAGATGCCGATCGGGGCAGCCGCCCGCTGGCTTCCAGAACGCTGGCTCCCGGGATCCCCAGAGTCAGTCGGTCGCGGGCGGCTCATCGGCCGCCGAGGTGGTTGAGCAACCCGGTGGCGATCGCCACGGCCAGGCGGCGGCGGAAGCCGGCATCGGCCAGGCGCGGAGCGTCGATCTGACCGGTCACGAAGCCCATCTCCACCAGGGCCGAGGGCATCACGGTGCGGCGGATCACGAAGAAGCGGCCCGGCCGCACGCCGCGATCGGGGGAGCCCGGTGAGATGGCCACCATCTGCTCCTGCACGGCCTGGGCCAGGGCGCGGGACAGGGAACTCTGGAAAAAGAAGGTCTCGATGCCGTTCACATCCGGGCGGGCCATGCTCAGGGCATTGGCGTGGATGCTCAGGAACACATCGGCGCCGCTGTTGTTGGCCAGGGCCACCCGTGGCGGCAGGTCCACATCCACCTCGGAGGTGCGGGTCAGCAGCACCTGCACGCCGCGGGCCTGGAGCAGCTGGGCCACCTGCAGGCCCACATCCAGCACCACATCGGTCTCGCGCAGGCCGCCGATGCCCACGGCCCCGGGATCGGGGCCGCCATGGCCCGGATCGAGCACCACCTTGAAGCGGCCCCGGGGCACCTGGGGCAGGCTGCCGGCGTTGACCGAGCCGCGGGGCACGAAGGCGGTGGCCGGCGGACCCTGGCGCCAGGTGGGCGCGCTCGGGGCCTCCACATCCCCTTCCCCCAGGGGCACCAAGCCGGCCCCCAGGGCCTTGAGATCCATGCGCCAGCGGTCCCGGGCGGTGCCCACCAGGCGCAGGTCCGCCGGGTTGATCGGCGTGCCGGGCTGGAACTCCAGCACCAGCCGGGTCTCGTAGGGGGTTGGCTTGCCGATCCGCACCTGGCGCACCAGGCCGGCCCCCGGAATCGTGCGGGTGCGGATCGGCGCGCCGGGCAGGTCCACCCAGATGCGCGGCCCGGAGCGGCCGCGGCCCGACTCGTAGAAGGCCTGGATCTGGATGTCGGGGGAGGTGCGCAGCTCCAGCTGCCCCTCGCGACTGATCCGCCAGGCGCCCAGCGCGCTGCCCGCCCAGGCCGGCAGGGCCGAGAAGAGCGTGGCCAGGCCCGCCACTAGGGGAAGACCCGCCGCCAGCAGAGATCGGCCGCGCACGCTCACCGTCTTCAGAACAGGGCGGGACGGCGGTGCTGGAGGCTGGGCATCTGGGCCCGCACCCGCTCGCGGTGCACCGGATCGATCGGCGCCACCGCCAGCCCCGGAGCCACCCCCGCATCGGCCAGCACCGTGCCCCAGGGGTCGATCACCAGGGCGTGGCCATGGGTCTGGCGGCGGCCGCCGTGGTTGCCGGTCTGGGCCGGGGCCACCACGTAGGCCGTGTTCTCGATCGCCCGGGCCTGCAGCAGCACCTGCCAGTGGTCCTTGCCGGTGAAGGCGGTGAAGGCGGCGGGGATCATCAGCAGGTCGGCGCCGGCGCCGGCCAGGTGGCGGTACAGCTCAGGAAAGCGCACGTCGTAGCAGATGGACAGGCCTACGCGGCACAGGCCCGGCACCTCCACCACGGGGGGCAGCTCATTGCCCGGCTGCACCGTGGCCGACTCCCGGTAGGTGTTGCCGTCAGGCAGGTCCACATCGAACAGGTGGATCTTGTCGTAGCGGGCCAGCAGCTGCCCGTCCTTGCCCACCAGCTCGGACCGGTTGAGGGTGAGCCGCTCGCCGGCGGGCACCGGGAAGCCACCGCCCAGCAGGGTCACCTGGTAGCGGCGCGCCATGGTGACGAGAAAGCGGCTACAGCGCTCCGCGAGGGCCGGGGCCAGCTCGAGCCGGCGCCCATCGTCGCCCATGAAGGCGAAGTTCTCGGGCAGGCCCACCAGTTCGGCGCCGCGGCGCGCTGCCAGCTCGATCTGCTCCTCGGCGGCGGCGAAGTTGGCCTCGGGATCCGGCGTGCTCGTGAGCTGCAGGGCTGCCGCCAGAAAGCTTGTCACCGCTGGAGTCTCGCTGTCGGCGGCACTGTAGGGGAGCCGCCGCGGCCAGCCACGGGGCCCACGGCCAGCCTGAGGCGCCGGCGGCCCTCAGACCAGCTGGAGCACGCCCGGGCTGGTCTGGGTCGGCACCACCGGCAGGCTGTCCACGGCGGCGCAGCAGGCGAAGTCGGCATCGTGGTCTCCCAGGCCGATCAGGCGCTGGCCATGGCTGGCGGCCCGCAGGCAGGTCTCGGGCTCATGGCGCCACTGCTGCCACAGAGCCAGGGCCGCCAGGGCCTCGTCGTTGCCGGTGGTCACACCCACATGGGGGGCCACCGCCAGCTCGGTGGCGGCCGAGATCACCGCGCCGGCCGCCAGGCTGTCCTCCAGGGAGTAGTCGCCCTCCCAGCCGCTGCCCACGATCCACACCCGCTGGGCGCCGGCGGCGATCAGCCGCTGGGCCACGGCCGTGCGGTTGGGCAGGCAGGCGGTGAGGAGCAGCGGCACGGCACGCACCGCCGCCAGGGAACGGGTGCCGTTGGTGGTGCTCATGAAGATGCGCTTGCCCCCCACCAGCTCCGGTGTCACGGCCAGGGGCGAATTGCCCAGCTCATAGCCGTCGACGCGCTTGCCGCCCCGCTCGCCGGCCCGCAGGCGCCGCTCGGCCGGCCAGGCGGCGGCCGCCGCCTCCAGCTCCGCCAGGTCGGCGAAGGCCTGGATCGCCTCGGCGCCATTGCGCAGCGACCAGGCGATGGTGGTGGTGGCCCGCAGCACATCGATCGCCACGGCGGCATCCGGGCCGCCCTCGGCCATGGGACGCACCGCCGGCACGGCTTCGGAGGTGTGGAAATAGGAGATCTGCACGGCCGCCGCCAGGGGAAGAGTTGGCCACCGTAGGCAGCCGAGCCTGGGGCGGGCTGCAGGCTGGACCGCCCGCTTCCGGGCTGAACCGCAAGCGATGCCGCGCACCCGCGGGCACCCACCCGCCTGCGTCACAGTGGCCAGATCCCTTTCCCCACCCCAGCCAGCCCATGGCAGCGCCCCTGATCAGCCAGCGCAGCCGCCGGGATCTGCGCGGCTTTCTGGAGCTGCTGGAGCAGCGGGGCCGGCTGCGGCGCATCACCGCCCCGGTGGATCCCGATCTGGAGCTGGCGGCGATCGCCGATCGGGTGCTGAGCCTGGGGGGCCCGGCCCTGCTGTTCGAGAACGTGATCGGCAGTTCGATGCCGGTGGCGGTGAACCTGCTCGGCACCCAGGAGCGGGTGCTGTGGAGCATGGGCATGGAGCGGCCCGAGGAGCTGGAGTCCCTCGGTGAACGGCTGGCGCTGCTGCAGCAGCCGCGGCCGCCCAAGGGCCTCAAGGAGGCCGCCCGCTTCGGCGGGGTGCTCTGGGATGTGCTGAAGGCCCGGCCGGATCTGGATCTCACCCCCCCCTGCCACCAGCAGGTGTTCAGGGGCGAGGCCGTGAACCTCGATGCCCTGCCGCTGCTGCGGCCCTGGCCGGGGGATGGCGGCCGGATCATCACCCTGGGCCTGGTGATCACCAAAGACCCCGAAACTGGCACCCCCAACGTGGGCGTGTACCGGCTGCAGCAGCAGTCGATCAACACGATGACCGTGCACTGGCTGAGCGTGCGCGGCGGCGCCCGCCACCTGCGCAAGGCGGCGGCGATGGGCAAGAAGCTGGAGGTCGCCATCGCCATCGGGGTGCACCCGCTGCTGGTGATGGCGGCGGCCACGCCGATCCCGGTGCAGCTGAGCGAGTGGCTGTTCGCCGGCCTCTATGCCGGTGAAGGGGTTCGCCTGGCCAAGTGCAAGACGGTGAACCTGGAGGTGCCCAGCCACAGCGAGGTGGTGCTCGAAGGCACGATCACGCCCGGCGAGGAGCTGGCCGATGGCCCCTTCGGTGACCACATGGGCTTCTACGGCGGTGTGGAAGATTCTCCGCTCTTGCGCATCCAGGCCGTCACCCAGCGGCGCGACCCGATCTACTTCACCACCTTCAGCGGCCGGCCGCCCAAGGAGGACGCGATGCTGGCGATTGCGCTCAACCGGATCTACACACCCATCCTGCGCCAGCAGATCCCGGAGATCGTCGATTTCTTCCTGCCGATGGAGGGCCTCAGCTACAAGCTGGCCGTGATCGCCATCGACAAGGCCTACCCGGGCCAGGCCAAGCGAGCGGCGATGGCCTTCTGGAGTGCCCTGCCCCAGTTCACCTACACCAAGTTCGTGGTGGTGGTCGACAAGAGCATCAACATCCGCGACCCGCGCCAGGTGATCTGGGCGATCAGCGCCCTGGTGGATCCCCAGCGGGATCTGTTCGTGCTGGAGAACACGCCCTTCGACACCCTGGATTTCGCCAGCGAGCGCCTGGGGCTGGGCGGCCGGCTGGCCATCGATGCCACCACCAAGATCGGCCCCGAGAAGCGCCACGACTGGGGGGAGGCCCTGGAACGGCCCGCCGAGCTGGAGGCGCGCCTCGATGCCCGCTGGGCCGAGCTGGGCCTGGCGGACCTCGGCGATGCCGCACCCGATCCGGCCCTGTTCGGCTACACGCTGGAGCACGTGCTCGAGCGGCTGGCGGGCGATCGGACCAGACGCTGAGATGCTGCGCCAGAGCGGGGTGCAGGCGCTGCGGGCCGCCCTGGAGCTGGCGGCGGGGGATCCGCGCCAGTGGCGCTCGGTGGCCGCCATCGCCAGCGCCCAGGACCTACCGGCCCCGATGCTCGAACAGCTGCTGCTGCAACTGCGGCGGGCCCAGCTGGTGGAGGCCCGGCGGGGGCGCCTCGGGGGCTACCGGCTGCGCCGGCCGGCGCGGGAGATCCCGGTGGCGGAGCTACTGGCGGCGGTGGGGGCGATGCCCGACCTGGGGGGACGGGCTCCCCAGGCCATGGCCGCGACATCAGCTAGCGGCCCAGACGGTGACACGGCTCCGGCTGATCCCGAAGCCCAGGTGCTGCTGGCCCTGGAGCGGCGGCTGCGGCGGGCCCTGGAGCGGGAACTGGCCGCCCTCAGCCTGGAGGAACTGCTCTACGACCTGCGCAGCTGGCGGGAAACCCTCAGCAATGGGGGCGGCCTGATGCTCGGCTGAACCCGGACCCGGCGAGCCTGCTGCGGGCTGAGCCGGGCCGTCAGCCAGCGACCAGGCTCTGGCGCCGCAGCCAGACGCGAATCAGCTTCTCATCCATCAGGCCGCTGCGGGCGATCGGTGCCTCGTTGCAGCGCTGGAACAGTTCCAGCAGGGTGGCCGCCGGCACGGCGTAGCCCCGCTCGGCGGCGATCGCCTCCACTTCGTCTGCGGTGCAGACCTCATTGAGGCGGGCGCGCAGGTCGGCATCGCCCTGGATCAGGCCCAGGAACACGAAGACGGCCTCAAGCTGGTTGGCCATGGAATGGCGGCAGGGCGTCCTCGTGGTAGCGGCGCCGGCGGAGCGGCGCCACCGGGGGAAGGAGAACTGGGCGCCCTGGTGACCTGGCGCCAAAGGATCGGGCGACCCATGCCGCAGGATTGGGACCCTGGGGTTCCGCCGACCCTGGCCTCCGCTGCGCTGCGCCATGGCCGACGCCCCCTATCTGATCATCCTGGCCCTGCTGGAGCAGGGGGGCCAAAGGGCCATGCCCCTGCAGGGCCTCTCGTTGCGGGAGCCGTTGCCGCCCGCTGGCGATCCCGGCGAGGTGGCCCGGGCCCAGGCCCTGGAGCTGCTGCTGCGGGTGTGGCAGCGCAGCGCAGCCGCGCCCCTACGCCAGGCGGCGGGCGACCAGAGCCTGCTGGTGCTCACCGTGCCGATCGACGCGCTGCAGGAGCAGCTGCCGGCCCTCAAGGCCCGCTGGATCGCCACGGGCGACACCACCGCCCTGGTGGAGGAGCTGCGAGCCCTGGCGGGCGGTCTCTGGAGCCTGGGGATGGAGCCCCGGGGCCCGTTGCGCTTCCTGCCTCTGGCCTGAACGGCTCTGGCGGGGCCAGCAACGTCCGACCGGCCCCCTCCGGGGCGCTCCATAGGATCCCCCCACCGGATCCCCTCCCGCCTTGGCCCATCCCGCCGCTGACCCCAGCCCGCTGACCCTGACGGGAGGCGGCAGCCTGCGGGGCACGGTCACGGTGCCGGGCGATAAATCCATTTCGCACCGCGCGCTGCTGTTCGGCGCCATCGCCGAGGGCGCCACCCGCATCGAAGGGCTGCTGCCGGCCGAGGATCCGCTCAGCACCGCCGCCTGCCTGCGGGCGATGGGGGTGGCCGTCTCGCCGATCGAGGCGGGCCAGCCGGTGACCGTGCAGGGCGTGGGCCTCGATGGCTTCCGGGAGCCGGAAGACGTGCTCGACTGCGGCAACTCCGGCACCACGATGCGGCTGATGCTGGGCCTGCTGGCGGGCCGCGCCAGTCGCCACTTCGTCCTCAACGGCGACGCCTCGCTGCGGCGCCGGCCGATGCGGCGCGTCGGCGGGCCGCTGGCGGAAATGGGCGCCACGATCGCCGGGCGCGACGGCGGCAACCTGGCCCCACTGGCCATCCAGGGTCGGGGGCTGCAGGGCGCCACGGTCCGCACGCCCGTGGCCTCGGCCCAGGTCAAGAGCGCGATCCTGCTGGCGGGCCTGACCGCTGACGGCCCCACCACCGTGATCGAGCCGGTCCAGAGCCGCGACCACAGCGAGCGGATGCTGCGGGCCTTCGGGGCCGACCTGGTGGTGGGGGGGGCAGGCAACACGCAAGTCACCGTCACCCCCGGCGCCGCCCTGCGGGGCCAGCATGTGATCGTGCCCGGCGACATCAGCTCGGCCGCCTTCTGGCTCGTGGCCGGCGCCATCACCCCCGGCGCCGAGCTGACGGTGCAGAACGTGGGCCTCAACCCCAGCCGCACCGGCATTCTCGAGGTGCTGGAGCAGATGGGCGCCCGCATCACCGTGCTCAATGCCCGCGACGTGGCCGGCGAGCCCGTGGGCGACCTGCAGGTGAGCCACGGCCCGCTGCAGGCCTTCACGATCGGCGAGGAGCTGATCCCCCGGCTGGTGGATGAGATCCCGGTGCTGGCGGTGGCCGCCTGCTGCGCCGAGGGCGTCAGCCGCGTCACGGGGGCCGCCGAGCTGCGGGTGAAGGAGACCGACCGGCTGGCGGTGATGGCCCGCCAGCTGGGCGCCATGGGCGCCCGCATCGAGGAGCACGCCGACGGCCTCACCATCCAGGGGGAGACGACGCTGCACGGCGCCGAGGTGGACAGCGAGACCGACCACCGGGTGGCCATGAGCCTGGCGGTGGCGGCCCAGATCGCCAGCGGCACCACCAGGCTGCATCGCCCCGAGGCGGCGGCCGTGTCCTACCCGACCTTCTGGGATGACCTCGAGCGACTGCGGGCCTGAGGGGGCCCGCGCCGCCGCCGCCGCCGAAGTTGGCGCGCCCGGCGGCCGGCTGGAGGCCCGCCGCACCGGCGACGGCAGCCTGAGCCTCTGGAGCGAGGACTTTGGCGAGGCCTTCCACTGCGGCCGCGGTGCCCTGGCGGAGGCCCATGCCAAGTTCGTGGCCCCCGCCCAACTGGAGCGCTTTGCCCCGGGCAGCAGCCTGCAGGTGGTGGATGTGTGCGTGGGCCTTGGCTACAACAGCGCCGCCCTGCTGGAAGCCGCCGCCGATCGGGGGCTGGCGGTGCGCTGGTGGGGACTGGAGCTCGATCCCCGGCCGCTGCAGCTGGCCCTGGCGGATCCGGGCTTTCGGGGCCTGTGGCGGCCGGGCACCGTGGCACTGCTGGAGCAGCTGCGGGATCAGGGCGCCTGGCACCGCCCCGCCGCGGGGGCGGTGCCAGGCGGCAGCCGCGGCCGCTGGTGGCTGGGCGATGCCCGTCAGCAGCTGGCGGCGGTGCTGGCCGAGGCGCGGGGCCAGTGCGATCTGGTGCTGCACGACGCCTTCTCACCGGGCCACTGCCCCCAGCTCTGGAGCATGGAGTTCCTGGCGGCTCTGGCGGCCCTGTTGCGGCCTGACGGCCGGCTACTGACCTACTGCGCCGCCGCCGCCGTGCGCCGGAGCCTGCAGCTGGCTGGGCTGCAGCTGGCCAGCATCGCGGCGGCCGGTGAGGACGCTGCCGACGCCCAGGGCCAGCCTCCCGGGGCGGGGCAGCTCTGGAGCCACGGCACCGCCGCCAGCCCCCAGGCCCTGCCGGTGCTGGACGGCCGGGGGCTCCCGCCAGCCAGGATCCTGCGGGCCCTGGGCCCCCTGGAGCTGGAACACCTGCAGACCCGCGCCGCCGAGCCCTACCGGGACCCCAGCGGCAGGGCCCCAGCCGCCGAGATCCTGGCGGAGCGGCAGCGGGCCCAGGGCACCAGCACGGCCGGCAGCACCAGCGCCTGGCGCCGCCGCTGGGGCCTGGCTCCCTGAGCTGACCCGGCCGCCCGCCGGACTCCACGGTGCCGGTCCAGCGGCTTCGGCCCAGCGGGCCAGCCCCGGTAGATTCCCGCCCAACCGCCCGCTGCTGCCGATGCTCGCCGTTGCCGTCCTGGCCGCCGGAAAGGGCACCCGCATGAAGAGCGAGCTGCCCAAGGTGCTGCAGCCGATCGCCGGCGCCACCCTGGTGGAGCGGGTGCTTTCGAGCTGCGAAGCGCTGGAACCGGAGCGGCGCCTGCTGATCGTGGGCCACCAGGCCGAGCGCGTGGAGCACTCCCTGGCGGCCCACAGCGGCCTGGAATTCGTGCTGCAGCAGCCACAGCGGGGCACCGGCCACGCCGTGCAGCAGCTGCTCGAGCCCCTGGCCGGCTTCCAGGGCGACCTGCTGGTGCTCAACGGCGATGTGCCGCTGCTGCGCCCCCAGACCATCGCCGAACTGGTGGAGCGGCACCGCGCCAGTGGCGCCGCCGTGACCCTGCTGAGCGCACGCCTGGTCGACCCCACGGGCTACGGCCGGGTGTTCGCCGATGGGGCCGGCAACGTGTCCGGGATCATCGAGCACCGCGACTGCACCGACGCCCAGCGCGACAACACCCTCACCAACGCCGGCATCTACATCTTCAACTGGCCCAAGCTGGCCGCCGTGCTGCCCCAGCTGCGCGCCGACAACGACCAGGGCGAGCTCTACCTCACCGACACCGTGGCGCTGCTGCGGCCGGCCATGCACCTGGAGGTGGCGGACCCGGATGAGATCAACGGCATCAACGACCGCCTGCAGCTGGCCCAGTGCGAGGCGGTGCTGCAGCAGCGGCTGCGCCAGCACTGGATGCGCGAGGGCGTGACCTTCGTGGATCCGGCCAGCTGCACCCTCAGCGACCGCACCGTGTTCGGGAGGGATGTGCTGGTGGAGCCGGGCTGCCACTTCCGCGGCGCCAACCAGATCGGCGATGGCTGCCACATCGGCCCCGGCTCCCTGCTGGAGAACGCCCACCTCGGCCGCAATGTGGAGGTGCTCTATTCGGTGGTGCGCGAGGCCCGCGTGGCGGACGACTGCGCCATCGGCCCCTTCGCCCAGCTCCGCCCAGGAGCCGATCTGGCAGCGGACTGCCGTGTGGGCAACTTCGTGGAGATCAAGAAGAGCCGCATCGGCGCCGGCTCCAAGGTGAATCACCTCAGCTACATCGGCGATGCCGAACTCGGCGAGCGGGTGAACGTGGGGGCCGGCACGATCACCGCCAACTACGACGGCGTGGCCAAGCACCGCACCGTGATCGGCTCCGGCAGCAAGACCGGGGCCAACAGCGTGCTGGTGGCGCCGATCGCACTCGGCGCCAACGTGACGGTGGCCGCCGGCTCCACACTTACCAAGGATGTGCCCGCCGGCGCCCTGGCCCTGGGCCGCGCCCGGCAGCTGGTCAAGCAGAACTGGCAGCCCCGCCAGGACGCAGCCGACGCTGCAGCAACCCCGCCAGCAGCAGCGCCAGAGCCGCGCTGATCAGGACCGCCAGGATCTGGGGGCCGGCCAGGGGCGTCAGGCCCAACAGCCGCTGCAGCCCCGGAACGACCAGTACCAGCAGCCACAGGCCCAGGCCCAGCCCGGCACCCATGGTCGTGATCGGGCTGCGGGGATCGCCGTTGAGCCATACCAAGCCCCCGCCCGCCACCAGCAACAGCCCGAACACCAGGCTTCGCTGAACCGCCACGGCGTCTGCCCCGTCGCGCAGCCCGCTGGCCAGCACGCCCCCCAGGCCGGTAGCGGCGGGCCAGAACAGCAGCGCCAGGGCAGCCAGGGTCACCAGCCCGCCCTGGACCAGGGCGCGGTGCCAGGTGGCGGGCCCGAACAGGGGCGCATCAGGCCGCCGCGGCGGCTGGCGCAGCAAGGCGGCACCACCCGGCAGGGCCTCGAAGACCACCGTGCAGGCCGGATCGATCACCAGGTGCAGCAGGGCGATGTGCACCGGCAGCAGGATCAGGGCCTGGCCCGGCAGCAGCAGAGGCACCAGCCCGAGCACCGCGATCGGCAGGTGCACGGCCAGGGTGTAGGCCAGGGCGCGGTGCAGGTTGGCATCCACCCGCCGCCCCAGGGCCAGGGCCTGCACCAGATCGCTGAAGGTGTCGTGGAGCAGTACCAGATCGGCGGATTCACGGGCCACGGCCGTGCCGCGCTTGCCCATGGCCACGCCGATGTCGGCGGCCTTGAGGGCGGGGGCGTCGTTGACGCCATCGCCGGTCATGGCCACCACCTCCCCCGCCGCCTGCAGGGCCCGCACCAGCTGCAGCTTCTGCTGGGGCATCACCCGCGCAAACACCGGCGCCGTAGCGGCGGCGGCGGCCAGGGCCCCGGGCTCGAGCGATTCGAGCTCCGCTCCGCTGAGCACGGCGCCCGCGGGCAGGCCGGCCTGATCGGCGATGGCCCGCGCCGTGGCCGGGCCATCGCCGGTGATCATCACCACGCGCACCCCGGCCGCCTGGGCCGTGGCGATCGCCGCCGGCACGTCCGGGCGCAGCGGATCGGCCAGGGCGATGAACCCGAGCGGCTCAAACAGGAAGTCGTGCACCTGCTCGGGGGGCTGGCCGGGGGCACTCGCCGCCCGCTCGGGCTGCAGCTCCGGATGCAGCGGCGCCCCATCCAGGCCGCAGGCCACCGCCAGCACCCGCAGCCCCTGGCAGGCCAGGCCGTCAGCGGCGGCCAGCAGCGCGGCGGCCGGCCCAGGCTCCAGGTGGCAGAGGTCGGCGATCGCCTCCGGCGCCCCCTTGGCGGCCAGCTGCCAGGCCCCCGCGCCATCGCGCCACAGCTGGGAGAACACCAGCAGGTCGCTCTGCAGGGGATAGTCCCGCTCCAGGGGCCAGTCGGGATGGAGGTGCTCCGTGCCCCCCAGCTGGGCCGTCGCGAGCCGCTGGATGGCCAGCTCCATCGCATCCACCGGATCGCCACGGCTAGCCAGCACGCCCAGCTCCAGCAGCCGGTGAAACGGTTCCTCCAGGAGGCTGCCCGCGCGCCAGCCCAACTGCCCGGGCCAGGTGAGCAGCTGCTGCACCGCCATGCGGTTCTCGGTGAGGGTGCCGGTCTTGTCGACCGCCAGCACCGTGGCGCTGCCCAGACTCTCCACCGCCGCGGGCCAGCGGGCCAGCACGCCGATCCGCGCCAGCCGCAGCGCCCCCAGGGCCAGGAACAGGGCCAGCACCACGGGGATCTCGTTGGGCAGCACCGCCAGGGCCAGGGCCAGGGCGGCCAGCAGGGCCCGGGGCCAGTCGCCGCTCACGGCCCCCTGCACCACGGCCAGGGCCGCGCACAGCCCCAGGGCCAAAAGGGTGAGCCGGCCGGTGAGCCGGCGGGTCTGGCGCTGGAGGCGGGTGGAGGGCGGCTGCACCGTGGCCAGACTGCGGCCAAGCCGACCCAGCTCGGTGCCCTCCGCCACGGCCACCACCTCGGCCCAGCCGCGGCCGCTGGCCACGAGCGACCCCGCCAGGATCCGCTCGCCGGGCTGGGTCCGGGCCACCGGCAGCGATTCGCCCGTGAGCAGCGACTCATCCAGCCACAGCCCCACGGCCTCCGTGATCGCCGCATCGGCCGCCACCCGGTCGCCCTCCTCCAGGCGCAGCAGGTCGCCGAGGCGCAGCTGCTCGGCGGGCAGCTCCAGCTCCTGGCCATCGCGGCGCACGTGGGCCCGGGGCGCCGAGAGCCGCGCCAGTTCCGCCAGGGCCCGGCTGCTGCGCCGCTGCTGCACGGCATCGAGCAGCGCGATCGCCACCACGAACACCAGCAGGATGGCGCCGTCCACCGGCTCGCCGATCAGGGCGTAGATCAGGGCGCAGGCCAGCAACAGCAAGTTGGTGGGCTCCAGCAGGCTCATGGGTCTCCCCGGGGGCTCACGGTGCTCCAGGGCTAGCCAGATCGGCCCGCCAGCGCCGGCCGCCCACCCAGCCCATCGCTGGGGTGGGCGGGTAGTGGGAGCGATAAAGGCATGTGGATGCCGCTACATCACAGTGCGGAGGTGATTTTTAGGGTCAAGGGCGTTCGATTGCGCTGTCACCGATGTCGTCGGATCATTTCTATCTGTTCACCGCCCTGGCCACCTTCAGCAGCCCCGTGCAGGAGAAACTCCGCCAGGTCCAGTCCCCGGAGGAGATCGTCGCCGTCGCCGCCGAGAACGGCTACCAGATCACCGTGCCCCAGCTGAGCTTCTTCTCCAAGCGCCTCAACGGCGACCACTGGGTTTGGGCCCGCAAGGGTGATGACTGGCGCGAGAGCTTCTTCGCCGCCGCCGAGCGCTCCAACCTGCAGGCGGTCTGAGCCGCTACGCCTTCTCTCGATCAATGGAAAGCCGGGGAGATGGATCCATCTCCCCGGCTTTGTTGTCAGAGGCTTGGTTATCAGAGGCTTTGTTATCAGAGGCTTTGTTATCAGAGGCTTGGTTATCAGAGGCTCTGTTGTCAGACGCCGCGGTTGCGCCGGTCGTAGGAGATGGCATAGGACCCGGAGCGGAACTGCAGCACCGGATCGTTGGTGGCCACGATGCCATCGCCCAGCACCAGCGGATCGAACGCCACCGCCTCGCAGGCACCGCCCTTCTGGGGTGAGGCTCCGCTCAGCGTCAGGGTGCCGACGGTGACGGTCTTGCGGTCCTCGGGCCAGGCCACGGAGGGGTCGTTGTCCACATCGCCGGGCCTGCCGAGGGTGAGAACCAGATCCCACTTCACCGGCCCCTGCTGGGTGCGCTCCAGCAGCCGCTGCTCCAGGAAATTGGCGGGCGCCGCCTTGAGCTCCTCATCGCTCAGGCGCCGTTCACCGTCCTGGGGAACGAAGGCCCAGCGCACCAGCTGGGAGCGGTTGGCGCTGTTCAGAAAGCGGAAAGCGTGCAGGCTGTAGTAGCTGCTGCTCGTGTAGCTCGCCACCGGATTGTTGGCGGCCAGGAAGGCAGCCTGGGGCTTGGTATCGGGATGGCTGGCGCGGAACGCCTTGACCGTGTCCGGATCGGGTTTACCGGTGGCCGGATCGGGCCGGGTGGCGATCAGGTTGCCGTGGAAGCTCTCGGGCGTGGCCGCCCCGAACACGGGGGTGTTGATCAGTGCCATGTTGACCACCCCGGCACCCCTGGGCTTGAACTGCAGCCCCAGGCCCCTGGGCGAGCGGGCGGTATCGGGGGCCTTGGGATTGCCTCCGGCCAGGGAGAAGCGGGCGACCACCGGCACCGGCTGGCCAGAGAAGATCGGCGAGCGCGAATACTGGCGCGCGTTGGCGTTGGCCACGAAGCTGCCGCTGGCGCAGCTGCCCTTGATGTGGTTGCGGCGCTGGCCGGAGTGCACGCCGAAGTTCTGCTCGAAGGTGGCGATCACCTGCTGGGGGGTGACGCCGCCCGCCGCCAGTCCTGCCGTGGCGATTCCCACCGAGGCCACCAGCGCCACCAGGGCCAGGGAGAGGCGGCGCTGCCAGCGCGTGAGCGGGTCAACCATGGACGACGTGATGGATCTGGCCTGGGACCCTATGCAGCGCCAGCCCCGCCAGGGCGTGCCCCCAGGCTGGCCCCGGCGTGCCCCAGGGAACAGGCCAAGCGCCCTGTCCCGTCCCCGTTGCCAGGGGCTGGAGGGGGCACGGCCCACCCCATCAGTACCGTGCAGCACAGATGCCCCACACTGAGCAGGGTCTGGCCCCATGAGCACGCCGCTGAGCCACTGGGACCTGGACTGGATCGTGGGGGCCCTGCGCGATGGACGCGAGCGCTGGCAGCAGGAGTGGCCCCATCCCCGCACCCTGCTGCCCCTGCCATCCCAGGCTGTCCTGACCCAGGTGGTGGAGGCCCTCAGCAGCGCCCTCTACCCCACCAGCCGGGTCGCGGGCGATGACCACGACGTGGACGGCGCCGTGGCCCGCAGCCTGGAGGAGGCCCTGGAAGCCCTGGCGAAGCAGGTGCGCATCGAGCTGGAGGTGAACCAGGCAGAAGGGCGCAGCGCCCAAGGTCCGGGCGCCCCGGATCCGGCGGAACCCGGGGGCACGGACAGCGCCGACCTCCTGGCCAGGGCACGGGCGCTGGTGCAGGACTTCGCCAGCCAGCTACCCACCATCCGCCACCTGCTCGACACCGATCTGCGCGCCGCCTACATCGGCGATCCCGCCGCCGACAGCCTGCACGAGGTGCTGGCCTGCTATCCAGGCTTCAAGGCGATCACCTACCACCGCTTCGCCCATGCCCTGCATGGGCTGGGGGTACCGGTGATCGCGCGGATCATCGGCGAGACGGCCCACTCCTGCACCGGCGTGGACATCCACCCCGGCGCCCGCATCGGCGACAGCTTCTTCATCGACCACGGCACCGGCGTGGTGATCGGCGGCACGGCGGTGATCGGCAACCGGGTGCGGCTCTACCAGGCGGTGACCCTGGGAGCCAAGCGCTTCCCGGTGGACCAGAACGGCCATCTGGTCAAGGGCGAACCGCGCCACCCGATCGTCGAAGACGACGTGGTGATCTACTCCGGCGCCACGATCCTGGGGCGCGTCACCATCGGCAGCGGCGCCACGATCGGCGGCAATGTGTGGCTCACCTCCTCGGTGCCGGCGGGGGCCACGGTGACCCAGGCCATGGCCCGAAACGAGACCTTCGCCGACGGCGCTGGCATCTGAGGGCAAGCCCCCCGGAGGGCGAGAGACCGCACAGGACACCTCCATGGGAGGTAGGAGCATCCCCTAAGAGGCCCCATGAAGGGACTTGTCCTGGCCCGGACCCCTGGCTAGTAAAGATCGGTGGATTGGTTTGAAGTGAGAAAGGGCGACAGCGCGGCGAGGGATCGGCAGCTCCATCAGCAGGCAGGACAGCGAATCGAGCGCCGGGCCATGAGGCGAACCCCCGTGCCGCTGATGACGGGGGCGGTGCGGGCCGAGCTGGTGACGGCGGAGCAGGTCTTCCCGCGGGGTCAGCTCTGGGACATCAGCCCGATCGGGGCCTGCCTGGTGGTGCGCGACTTCATCGACGAGCTGCTGGACGGTGCGCTGGTGACGGTGCGCCTGATCTGCGAGTCCACCCACCAGAGCCTGGAGGTGCAGGGCCAGGCACGCTGGAGTCACCCCGAGCTCAGGTCCACCTTCCTCGGGATCCACTTCGCCGAGGGAAGCCTGCGCCAAGGGCAGTTCCTCGAGTCCTATCTGGACCCGCACTGGGCTGACTGAGCCGGGAGCGTCTGATCCGGATCCAGCTGAACGGTCGGCGTCTGGATGGTCGGCGCCCGCCGCCACAGGCGCACGGCCTTCTCGGCCTCCAGGTAGGCGACGAACAGCCCACTGCAACCCAGGCAGATGGCCAGGTTGGTCGCCGTCAGGGGCGTGAGCTGAAAGAAACGGGCCAGGGCAGGCACCTGCAGCAGGGCCAGCTGGGCCGTGGCGCTGAGCAGCACCGACCCCAGCAGCCAGGGGTTGCGCAGGGGGCTGGTGGCCAGCAGGGGCCGCTCGCTGCCGGCCGAGAGGGCATGGCCCAGCTGGGCCAGGCAGAGGGTGGTGAACACCATCGTGGGCCAGGGGGCTCCGGAGCGCGCCGCCACCAGCATCAGCCCCAGGGTGAGGGCCGCGAACACCAGGCCGATGCGCAGGATGGCGGCGCCGGTGCCCTGGGCGAAGATCGGCTCGCGGGCCGGCAGTGGCGGCCGCTGCATCAGCGCCTGATCCACGGGGCCGAGGGCCAGGGCCAGGGCCGGCACCCCGTCGGTCACCAGGTTGATCCAGAGGATCTGCAGGGGGGTGAGCGGCACACCCAGCAGTGGGGCGGCGCTGATCGCCACCAGCTCGCCGATGTTGCTGGCCAGCACGTAGGTCACGAAGCGGCGGATCGTGACCAGCACCCGCCGGCCCTCCTCCACGGCACTCACGATCGTGGCGAAGTCGTCGTCGAGCAGCACCATGTCCGCAGCCTCCTTGCACACCTCCGTGCCCTGCTGCCCCATGGCCACGCCGATATGGGCCTGGCGCAGGGCCGGGGAGTCGTTGATGCCATCGCCGGTCATCGCCACGATCGCGCCCCCCGCCTGCAGCGCCTGGACGATGCGCAGCTTCTGCTCCGGTGGCACCCGGGCGTAGATGTCGCAGCCGGCAACGGCGACCGCCAGTTCGGCGTCGCTGAGCAGCTCCAGCTCCTGGCCCAGCAGCACCGGGCTCTGGGGGTCGGCCAGGCCGATGCCGGCGCCGATGCTGCGGGCCGTGAGGGGATGGTCGCCGGTGATCATCACCACGCGGATGCCGGCGCTGCGGCAGCGGGCCAGGGCCTCCGGCACCTCCGGCCGGGCGGGATCCCGCTGGCCCACAAGCCCCAGCAGGATCCAGTCGTCGCTGGCGTCGAACTGGGCCAGCGCCCGGGGCGATCCGCAGGCCAGGGCCAGCACCCGCTGGCCGGAAGCCGCCAGACCCTGGGCCTGCTCCAGCCACCAGCGCCGCTGGAGATCGTCCAGCGGCGCCACGCCAGCGCCATCCAGCCAGCGGTTGCAGCGGGCCAGCAGCACTTCGGGCGCCCCCTTGGCGAGGGCGAGCTGCCCGGCTGCGGCCAGGGAGTCCGTCCCAGCCGCCGGATCCGCCAGGCCAGCTTGGAGAGCGCCGTCGCCGTCCAGCACCGCCACCGCCATCCACTGGCGCTCGGCCGAGAAGGCCAGCTCGGCCGAGCGCGGGTGGCGCCGGCGGATCGCCTCGCCATCGAGGCCGGCGCGCTCGGCGGCCAGCAATAGGGCCCCCTCGGTCGGATCGCCCAGCAGGGTTCGCGCCTCAAGGGTTGGCCCCGCAAGGGTTGGCCCAGCGCAGGCCGTTGGCTCGCCAGTCGCCTGCTTCCCGCCAGCCGCCGGGCTGCCGGCGATCACCGCCGCACTCCAGCGGGCGTCATTGCAGAGCACCCCGGCGCTCAGCAGCAGCGACAGGGCCCCGGACGTGCTGCCGGGCCGGGCCCCGGCCGGTGGTGGCAGCACCTCCCGTCGCAAGGGCTCGGGATCTGCCGGATGCCCGGGGACCTCCCGGGTCCAGGAGCTGCGAGTGAGCTGGCCGGGAACAGCAGGATCTGGAGCGAGCCTGGACGCGCTCCCCCAGCCCAGGCTCACGGTGCCCACCCGCAGGGTCTGCACCACCTGGCGGTTTTCGGTGAGGGTGCCGGTCTTGTCGGTGCAGATCACCGTCACCGAACCGAGGGTCTCCACCGCCGGCAGGCGCCGGATCAGGGCATGGCGGCGCACCATCCGCTGGGTGCCGAGGGCCAGGGTCACGGTGATCACGGCCGGCAGCCCCTCCGGAACCACCGCCACCGCGGCCGCCAGCGCCATCTCCAGCAGCTCCAGCAGGGGCTGCCCCCGCCAGGCTCCCACCAGCATCGCCGCCCCCACCAGCACCAGGGCCCCGCCCACCAGCTGCTGCGAGAGCTGATCCAGCCGCCTCTGCAGCGGCGAGCGCTCCCGCGGCGTGCGGCGCAGCAGCAGGGCGATGCGCCCCAGCTCGGTGGCCAGGCCGGTGGCGGTCACCAGCGCCAGGCCCTGGCCGCGCACCACCTCGGTGCCCTGGAACACGCAGTTGCGCCGCTCCGCCACCGGCGTGCCAGCGGGAAGCACCAGCTCGGCCCGCTTGTCCACCGTGTCCGACTCGCCCGTGAGGGACGCCTCGCGCACCCCCAGTTCGCTGCCCTCCAGCAGGCGGGCATCGGCGGCCACCCGATCGCCCGCCGCCAGGCGGATCAGATCGCCCGGCACCAGCTGCTCGGCGGCCAGAACCTGCCACTGACCGTCGCGGCAGACCGGCACCTGGGGCTGGGCCAGCTGGCGCAGGGCCAGCAGGGCCCGCTCGGCCCTGCTCTCCTGCAGGTAGCCCAGTGCTGCGTTAAGCACCACGATCAGGCCGATGGCGATCGTGTCCCGCGGGAGCCGCTGGGCGCTGAGATCCAGCCAGGCCGCCACCCCGGCCACCGCCAGCAGCAACAGGAGCATCACGTTGCCGAACTGGTCGAGCAGGATGCGCACACGGCTCCGGCCCCGCTCCGGCTCCAGCCGATTGGGACCCGACTGAGCCAGCCGTCTGGCCGCCTGTTCCGACGTCAGCCCCAGCGGCGCGGCCGCGAGGGCAGCCAGGCAGGCCTGCGGCGCGAGGGCATGCCAGCTCGGCGGGGCGGGATCAGACACGCGCCGAGGGGCGGCTTGAACCCCACGCTAGGGAGCCTGGCCCAGTTGCTCGGCGCCGAATTCCCGGGCCAGCTCGTCATCGAACTGGTCGGCCACGCTGGCCACATCCAGCAGCATCCGCGCGACCTCCGGCTTACCCAGGCCGGGCAGGGTGCGCTCCGTCGCCACGACCACCACGTCCTCGTCCACCCCGAAGCAGCAGCCCACCACGATCCGGTTCAGCTCCAGGCAGCGCCGGTAGAAGGCCAGCAGGTTGCGCTCGGGCAGCCGCAGGATCGGGGAACGCACCTCCAGGGTGTCCTCATCGAGGATCACGTTGTGGTGCAGGCCCAGCTCGAGGGTGGCGCTGCCCACCTGCAACGACCAGTCGGCCCCGTCGTCGCCGTCCTCGCGCTGGCCATCGATGCCCAGCCCCGCCAGCACCTCATCCACCAGGTCCACCACCTGCTCCAGGGAGGGGCTGGCCGGTTCGTGGGGCAACCAGCGGGCCAGCAGATCGGGGAGGAAGCCCGTCATCGCCACGTCCGCCCGTGTCGCGGCTGCCCGTGCCGCGGCCGACCGTCAGAGGGTGGCGCCGCAGACCGGGCAGTAGGGCAGGTGCTCGGGGTTGGGCACCCCACAGACAGGGCAGCGCTCGGCGGCGGGGGGCTCAGGATCTGCCGCGGCTCCGGGGGCTTCCGGGGATCCGGCCGTGGCGCCCAGCTCCTCGAACGCATCGGCCAGGGCGATCAGGGCGCCGCAATTGTGGCAGTAGTCGGCGCTGCGGGAGGCCATGCCGCAGCTGGGGCAGTAGTGGACGCCGCCCTGGGCCCGCTCCTGCAGGTAGTCGTTGAAGCGGCGGTAGAGCAGCGGCGCAGGGATCGCGAAGTTGAGGCCCTGGGATTCGGCCCGACTGCAGGTGATCAGCCCCACCAGCCGGGCCCGGTCGTCGCAGATGGGGCCACCGCTGTTGCCCGGATTGATCGCCGCATCGAGCTGGATGTAGCGGCGCCCTTCGATCGACCGATCGATGCCACTCACCACGCCGGAGCTGAGGCTGTACTCGAGGCCGAGGGGATGGCCGATCGCATACACGGTCTCACCCACCTGGGGCATCCGCCCCTCCGGGGCCCGCTCGCCGATCAGGGGCTGGGAGGCCAGGCCGATCGCCTCCTGCAGCAGCGGCGGCTCCAGCTGCACGAAGGCCAGGTCGGGATCGCGGTAGGCCCGCACCACCCGGCCCGCCCCCCGGTGGCCGTTGGTCAGCCGCACCAGCACCGTGCTCCAGCCCTCCACCAGGTGGTGGTTCGTGGCCACCAGCCCCGCGCGGCTGAGCAGCACGCCGCCGCCGGACCCGTCGGGCACGTCGATCGCCACCACCGAACCCGAGACCCGGCGGAACACCTCGGAAGCCGGCAGCGGCGGCTCCAGGCACTGCAAGGCCATCCGCAGGCGAGACCATTGGGTTGGCAGCCCCCGCCGCCACCGCACGAGCCAACGCCCGAGCCACCTCCCGAGCCAACGTCCCAGCCTCCGCACGCACCGCACGCCTGCCTGGCCCATGCCGTCGCCCAAGCCCTGCGGCGAACCGTAAGCACCCAGCTAGCAACCCTGGGAAACATCCCTAGGCTGAGGCTGCGTCCTCCCACGGCTGCGATGCCGAACGTGCAGAAGGTCCCCCGGGGCCACAAGCGTCAGCCGATCCCCTTCTCCGCCGGGGTGATCGTGGTGGAGGTGAGCTTTGCCGGGGACGGCGATGGCCAGGACGGCGCTGGCCTCACCTACCCGGCCACCCTTTGGGACATCACGCGGGAGGGCTGCTGTGCCCTGGTGCAGGGCCATCTCGACGAACAGGTGGGCCACCGCTGCCAGCTCACGATGCGCGATGCCCAGTCGCCCGAGGTGGTGAGCCTGGAGGCCACGGTGCAGTGGTGCGATCCGGAGATGCACAACGCCTTCTGTGGCTTCTCCTTCCTGCAGCAGGGCGGCCTGCCGGTCGATACGTTCCTGGAGAGCTACCTCCAGGACAGCTGGGCCGACTGAGGCCAGGCCCAGGCCATCCGCCCTACCCCCAGCCCGTCAGAACAGGATCGGCAGGTTGCTGGGCTGGGTGCCGCTGCGGTCGCTCCAATCGACACGGCAGGTGTAGGTCACGGTGCCGCCCTGGCGGCCGACCCATGCCCGGGTGCGGGTGACGATGGCGTTGGCCGGCAGTGGCAGCTGGGCCCGGTTGCAGGCATCCACCTCAGAGATGTAGGAGCCGAAGGTCGCGCTGGCGGCCTGGGCCGGGCTCGCCGCGCCGCTCAGGCCCCCGATGGCGCCGAGGAGGGCCAGGCAAAGCAGGGGTCGGGTCATGGCGGGGGTGGGGGGAGTGGATGGGCGGGGCTCGCGGCCATCGTATGGAGATCGGCCCGGCCCGGCCACGGCGCTCGGCCGCAGCCTGCGGGCCGCAGGTGCCGATAATGCCCGCACCCTTGCCCCCGCCATGCCCTACCTCTGGAACGTGCTTGAGATCCTCGGCGGGATCCTGCTCCTCTTCGGCGGAGGTGAACTGTTCGTGGCCGGCTCGATCGCCATCTCGCTGCTGCTGGGCATTCCCCAGATCGTGATCGGCCTCACGGTGGTGTCGCTCGGCACCAGCGCGCCGGAGCTGTTCGTGAGCCTGCTCTCCACCATCCAGGGCAACGCCGCCGGCGATGCCATCGCCGTGAGCAACGTGGTGGGCAGCAACATCTTCAATGTGCTGGTGGTGCTCGGCGCCAGCGCCCTGGTGATGCCGCTGCGGGTCAAGAGCCGGCTGGTGCGCCGCGACGTGCCGCTGTTGCTCGGGGTGTCGATGGCCACCTGGGGCATGGCCTCGGGCGGCCGGCTCACCTGGGTGGCGGGCCTGGCGCTGCTCACCGGCACGGTGATCAATGTGATCTGGGAGATGCGCACGGCCAAGGAGGAGCCGGAGGCGGACGGCGATGAGCTCGATGCCGCCGACGCGGCCCCCACCCCGGTGGCCTTGGCCAAGCTGGCCGCGGGTCTGGGCCTGCTGGTGGTGGGTTCCCAGCTGCTGGTGAAGGGCGCCACCGCCGCGGCCCTGGGCCTGGGGGTGAGCGAAACCGTGATCGGCCTCACGATCGTGTCCGCCGGCACTTCGATGCCCGAACTGGTCACCTCGCTGGTGGCCGCCTACCGCGGCAAGGCCGACATCGCCATCGGCAACGTGGTGGGCAGCAACCTGCTCAACCAGCTCGTGATCCTGGGGCTGTGCGGGGTGGTGAGCGGCGGGCGCGGCCTGGGGGTGGATCCCGTGATGCTCGTCCGCGATTTCCCGGTGATGGTGGCCACCACCCTGGCCTGCCTGCCGATCTTCTGGACCGGGGGCGTGATCAACCGCCTGGAGGGCGGCCTGCTGATGGCCCTCTACGGGCTCTACCTGGTGGACCAGGTGCTCTCCACCAGTCTGCCGGACTCGGCGGATGAGTTCCGACTGGTGGTGCTGGTGGGGATCCTGCCGCTGCTGCTGGTGTTCCTGGCCTGGAGCAGCCTGAAGTGGCGGCGGGTGCGCCGCATCGCCGAGATCTGAACCGCCCTCCAGCTCCGGACAGACGGCCCCACAGCCCGACTGTTCACAGGGAACAGCGGGCATTCAGCCCCAGCTGCCAGGGTTGAACCTTGTTTCAAGATTCCGCATGGCCTGTCCCCACTGCGGTGACCACATGCTCAGCCTGGTCGGCCGGCAGCTGGTGTGCTGTGGCTGCGGGCGTCCCCAGCCGCAGCATGCCCCCAACCCAATGGTGGGCTGGCTGAGGGCCCACGGCCTGATCCTGCTGGGGGTGGTGATGCTGGTGCCCCTCGCCATCGGTATCGGCATGCTGGAAGAGCTGCAGATGGCAGCCGAAGCCCATGCCGATGAACCCACCGCAACGGAGCGGGTCGTGGAGCGCCAGCCCTGAGGGCGGCCGGCGCTGCTGGATTCAGCGGCAGATTCAGGCGTTGGCGCTGGAACGGCGCCGCCACAGCCGCCACCACTTCTCCAGCTCCAGGTAGACGAAGAACACGAGGCTGAAGCCCACGCACACCAGCAGGTCGTGGCCGGCCAGGGGCACCGTGCCGAAGAAGCTCGAGAGGGCTGGCACGTAGAGCAGGGCCAGCTGCAGACCCGTGGTGAGCACCACGGCCCAGAGCAGCCAGGGGTTGGAAAAGGGGGCGACCCGGCTCAGGGGCAGGTCACTGCGGGCCGACAGGGCGTGGCCCATCTGGGCGAGGCAGAGGGTGGTGAACACCATGGGCTGCCAGGGGGCTCCGCTGCGGGCGGCATACACCATCATCACGATCGTGATGGCAGCGAACACCAGGCCGATGCGCACGATGTAGCGGCCGATGCCGCGGGCGAAGATCGACTCGCCGGGGCGGGCCGGTGGCCGCAGCATCAAGCCGTCCTCCCCAGGCTCCAGGGCCAGGGCCAGGGCCGGAACGCCGTCGGTCACCAGGTTCATCCAGAGGATCTGCAGCGGCGTCATCGGCACGCCGGTGAGGCCCAGCAGGGGCGCGGCACCGATGGTGATCAGCTCGCCAACGTTGCTGCCGAGGATGTACTTCACGAAGCGGCGGATGTTGGCGTACACCAGCCGCCCCTCCTCCACCGCGCTCACGATCGTGGCGAAGTTGTCGTCGAGCAGCACCATGTCGGCGGCTTCCTTGCTCACCTCGGTGCCGGTGATGCCCATGGCCACCCCGATGTGGGCCTGCTTCAGGGCCGGGGCGTCGTTGACGCCGTCGCCGGTCATGGCCACCACCTGGCCGTTGGCCTGCAGGGCCTTGACGATCCGCAGCTTCTGCTCGGGGGCCACCCGGGCGTAGACGCTGCAGCGGGCCACCACCTGCTGCAGGGTGGCGTCATCGAAGCCCTCCAGCTCCCGGCCCAGCACCACCTCGCCATCGGCGCTGGTGAGGCCGATGCCCGCGCCGATGGCCCGGGCGGTGAGCGGGTGGTCGCCGGTGATCATCACGGGGCGGATGCCGGCCTGCCGGCAGGTGGCCACGGCCTCGGTCACCTCGGGGCGGGCGGGATCGAGCTGGGCCATCAGGCCCAGCAGCACCTGCCGCTCCAGCTCCAGCTCCGGGCTGGGATGGTGGGGGGCGCAGGCGAAGGCCAGCACCCGCAGCCCGCCGGCGGCCAGCTCCCGGGCCTGCTCCAGCCACCACTGGGCCTGGGCCGGATCCAGAGGCACCACGCCGGAGCCATCCAGCCAGCGGTCGCAGCTGGCCACGATCACTTCCGGAGCGCCCTTGGTGATCAGCAGCCGGCTGGAACCCGCGGCCACCGCCCCCAGGGGCGCCTGCAGAGTGCCGTCCGGGTCCTCCACCCAGACGGCCATCAGCTGGCGCTCGGAACTGAAGGGGATCTCAGCCGAGCGCGGGAAGCGGTTGCGCAGGGCGAAGTCGTCCACCCCGTCCTTGGCGGCCACCACCACCAGGGCCCCCTCGGTGGGATCACCCAGGATCTCCCAGGCGCTGGGGCCATCCTGCTTGAGTTCGGCGTCGCTGCAGAGCACCCCGGCCTGGAGCAAAAGCGACCGACCGCCGGGCACGCTGCCCGGGCTGGCCCCGGCCGGGGCGGTCAGGGCGGTGGCGCTGAAGGAGCCCACCGGCTCGTAACCCTGACCCCCCACGGTCACCGCCTCGGTGCCGCTGCGCAGTTCCTGCACCACCTGGCGGTTCTGGGTGAGGGTGCCGGTCTTGTCGGAGCAGATCACGGTCACCGACCCGAGGGCCTCCACGGCCGGCAGGCGCCGGATCAGGGCGGCGCGGCGCACCATGCGCTGGGTGCCGATCGCCAGGGTCACGGTGATCACGGCGGGCAGACCCTCCGGCACGATCGCCACCGCCATCGAGAGGGCCACCTCCAGCAGGTTGAGCAGGTCCAGCCCCATGGCCACACCAACCCCCATCACCACCGCCACCAGGGCGAGGGCACCGCTCACCAGCACCTTGGCCAGGCCATCCAGCCGCTGCTGCAGGGGCGTGTCCTCGCCGCCGGCCGTGTTGATCAGCTCGGCGATCTGGCCCAGTTCGGTGGCCATGCCCGTGGCCGTCACCAAGGCCACGCCGCGGCCGCGCACCACCTCGGTGCCCTGGAACAGGCAGTTCTGGCGCTCGAGCACCGGCGTACCCGGCTCCAGCACCAGCTCCGCCTTCTTGAACACGGCCTCGGCCTCGCCGGTGAGGGCCGCCTCCCGCAGGCCCAGTTCGGCCACCTCCAGCAGGCGGGCATCGGCGGGCACCCGGTCGCCCGCCTCCAGGCGGATCAGGTCACCGGGCACCAGCTGCTCGCTGGACAGCCGCTGCCACTGGCCATCGCGGCGCACCTGAACCATCGGTTGGGCCATGTTGCGCAGGGCCAGCAGCGCCTGCTGGGCCTTGCTCTCCTGCAGGTAGCCCAGCAGGCCGTTGAGCACCACGATCAGCACGATCGCGATGGCGTCCTTGGGGAAGCGGGCTTCCACGTGGGCCACCACCGCCGACACCGCCGCCACGGCCAGCAGCATGATCAGCATCACGTTGCTGAACTGATCCCAGAGGATCTGCAGATCGCTGCGGCCGGCCGCCAGCTCCAGGCGGTTCAGGCCCAGGCGGGCGAGGCGCTCGGAGGTCTGGGCCGTGGACAGGCCGGCCCGGCTCGCGTCCAGCTGCTGCAGGCACTCATCGGCGGCCAGGGCGTGCCAGGCAGGAGACGCTGGGCGTGTCAAGGGCGCGTTTACAAAGCTGGCCCGAACCTTAGATGGGGTGGGGGCGAACTTGGCCAGCACCCTCTAGGCGTCGAGACTCTCGGGACGGCCCTGAATCCGCTTCCATCCCGCCAGCACCCCCAGGATGGCCGCGGCGCTCACCAGGCCCACAAAGGCCCCGTGCTCGTCGACCACCACCCGCACGGCGCTGCGGTCACCGCGGCGGAAGCTGGTGAGCAGGCGGTCGACCCGGATCATTTCGGGCACGAACAGGGGCGCATCGCACACCTCGCACACCTGGCGACCTCCGCCTCCCCGCAGCAGGATCGCCATCGCCTCCTCGCGGCTCAGCACCCCCAGCACCTGGTCGACTCCTTCGCCCAGCACCACCCACCAGGTGTCCTCCGGGGCCGCCACGATCTGGTCGCGGGCCAGCTCCAGGCTCAGGCTCCCCGCCAGGGCTGGGGTGGCCACCCGCGACACCATCAGCTCCCGGGCCGTGAGGTCGTTGAGGGCGAAGACCTTGCCGATCATGGCGGCCTCGTCCGCCTCGATCTGGCCCTGTTCGGAACCGAGCCTCGCCAGCAGGTGGATCTCCCGCTCGTTGGTGGTGAGTTCGGCCTCGGCGGTGATGGCCGGCATCAGGCGCTCGAGCAGCAGCAGCAGCGGCAGGCTGAGGCGTTCGATCACCAGCAGCACCCGAGCCGACACCAGCGACAGCGGCATGGCCAGGTTGTTGCCGATCGCCTTGGGCAGGATCTCGGCGAAGAGGATCACCAGCAGGGTGAACACCACGTTGAAGATCACCAGGCCGGCCGCGCCGCCATAGCCGCCCTGGAACACCCCGTCGGCATGGCTGCCCAGCACCATCGAGCCGGAGATGTTGAACAGGTTGTTGGCCACCACCAGCACCGCCAGGGCCCGACCGGGTCGGTTCTTGATCCGCTCGAGCGCCCGGGCCCCCGGGACGCCCCGCTTGGTGAGGGTGTGCACCTGGATCGGGTTCACCGTGAGAATCGCCGCCTCCACCCCGGTGGCGATGGCGGAGCCCACCAGAATCACCCCCGCCATCAGCAGCAGCACGACGATCGGATCCATCGACGGGTCCTGCAGAGCTGCGGGGAACCTACCGCCGGTCTTCTTCTGGGCCGTTGCGAGACAGAGAAAGACCAGCACTCCGGCTACGGTTGCCCGTCTGGCGCCCGTGCCACGCCTCCCGATCCGGGAGTTCCACCACCCCGCCGCCGCCGCAACAGCACCCGATGACCCTGAGCGCGCCGCTGACCCTCTGGGTGCGCCTGCAGCGCTGGCGACACCAGCTCACGGTGCCCCAGTTCACGGCTGTCACGGGCCTGCTGGTGATCGCCTCCGGCACGGTGATCCTGGCCTCGCCGCTCTGCTCCACCGACGCGGTGGGCCTCTGGCAGGCCCTGTTCACCGTCACCTCCGCCATCACGGTCACGGGGCTGTCGGTGATCGTGGTGGAGCGCGACCTCACGCCCTTCGGCCAGATCGTGCTGGCCGGCCTGATCGTGACCGGCGGCCTGGGCCTGATGGCGATCACCACCTTCCTGCAGGGCTTCGTGCAGGGGCGCTCCGGGCTGCGCCACCGGCTCGACAAGGGCCGCTCCCTCGATGAATTCGGCGTGGGGGGCATCGGCCCCACCTTCCACAGCATCCTGCTCACGGGCTTCTGCGTGATGGGGCTGGGCACGGTGGTGCTCTACGCCTTCGGCTTCGCCGACATCCCGAACCCTCTGGCCCGCCTGTGGGCCTCGCTGTTCCACTGCATCAGCGCCTACAACAACGCCGGCTTCGGCCTATGGGCCAACAACCTGGAGAACTACCGCGACAACCCGGTGGTGAACGGCGTGATCGCCAGCCTGATCGTGGTGGGCGGCATCGGCTGGCGGGTGATCAACGACCTCTGGGCCAACCGCCGGCGACTCGCCAGGCTGCGGCGCCTGAGCCTGCACACGCGCCTGGTGCTGCGCAGCACGATCGGCCTGATCCTCTTGGGGGCCGTGGGCCTGCTGCTCACCGAGCACTTCGCCCCAGACGGCACGCTGCAGAAGTTCAGCCTCTTGCAGCAGCTGCAGATCACGCTGTTCCAGTCGATCACCACCCGCACCGCCGGCTTCAACACCATCCCCCTCACGATCGAGACCCTCTCGGACGCGGGTCTGCTGCTGATGGTCGTGCTGATGTTCATTGGCGCCAGCCCCGGCGGCACCGGCGGCGGCATCAAGACCACCACCTTCGCGATCCTGATGGGGGCCACCCGCTCCACCCTCGAGGGCCGCGACGACGTCGTGATCGGCCGACGGCTGATCCCCTCCTCCACCGTGCTGCGGGCCGTGGGGGTGACCCTGGCCTCGGCCCTGTTCGTGGTGCTGATGACCCTGCTCCTGCAGGTGGGTCCCAGCGCGGCGGGGGTGCCCGGCCATGAGCCGTTCAGCTTCCTCGAGAAACTGTTCACCTGCGTGTCGGCCTTCGGCACCGTGGGCCTGGATGTGGGCGTGACGGCCAACCTCAACCGCTGGGGCCAGCTGGTGCTGATGGTGTGCATGTTCGTGGGGCGGCTGGGGATCCTGCTGCTGCTCTCGGCCCTCTATGCCAATCGACCCCAGGCCCGGGTCGGCTATCCCCGGGAGGACCTCTACGTGTAGGCCCCCCATTGCCTGGCTTGCCGGCCAGCGCCTCTCTCTGAGCTTTTCCCCTTTTTCCGTTGTGCCTTCCAGTCCAATGAACCAATGGTGGCAATGGCCCGCCGACCAGGCGGGCGGGCGGGCCAGTTTCGCCGTGATCGGCGTGGGGCGTTTCGGCTCCGCCGTGATCACCGAACTGGTGCGCTGCGGCGCGGATGTGCTGGCGGTGGACCTGAACCAGCGGGCCATCGACGAGCTGCGTCAGATCGACCCCTCGATCGAGGCCCGGGTGGTGGACTGCACCGACGAGGAGGCGCTGCGGGCGGCCGGCGTGCTCGACCTCGACACGGTGGTGGTGGGCATCAGCGAGCCGATCGAGGCCAGCATCACCGCCACCCTGATCTGCAAGGACGGCGAGGGCACCCGGGTGCGCCAGGTGATCGCCCGCGCCACCAGCGACCTGCACGAAAAGATGCTGCGCCGGGTGGGTGCCGACCGGGTGGTGTTCCCCTCCAAGATGCAGGGCCAGCGCCTGGGCCTGGAGCTGATGCGCCCCAACCTGCTGGAGCAGCTGCGCCTCGACGACCGCAACAGCATCGAGGAGATCCGCGTGCCTTCGGCCTTCGTGGGCCGCACCCTGCGGGATCTGAACCTGCGCAAGACCCACAACGTGAGCGTGCTGGCGGCTGGCCCCAGCCAGCGGCTCACGGTGAACCCGCCGGCCTCCCAGGTGCTCCAGGCCGGCGAGTTGCTGGTGGTGATGGGCTCCGCCGCCGCCCTGGAGGCCCTGCCTCCTGAGTGAGGCCGCCAGGGGCCAGCGGGGCTGCTGGCGTGCGGATCCGCACACCTGATCCCGAAGACTTCCCCCCAGGGGCTGCCGGCCAGGGCCGGCGCGGCTACCCAGGAGGGGACCTTCGGCATGGGCATCCATGGCCCAGACCCTCGCCAGCCCCAAACCCACCGGCAGCCCGGACGCCCCGGCACTGATCCGGGAGAACGGCCAGCGGGAAGTGTTCTGCGGCCTCACCTCGATCGTGTGGCTGCATCGGCGTATGCCGGATGCCTTCTTCCTGGTGGTTGGCTCGCGCACCTGCGCCCACCTGGTGCAGAGCGCCGCCGGCGTGATGATCTTCGCTGAGCCCCGCTTCGGCACCGCGATCCTGGGGGAACGGGACCTGGCGGGCCTGGCCGATGCCAACGCCGAACTGGACCGGCTGGTGGGCCATCTGCTGGAGCGGCGCCCCGAGATCCGCACCCTGTTCCTGGTGGGCTCCTGCCCCAGCGAGGTGATCAAGCTCGATCTGGCGAAGGCAGCGGAGCGGCTCAATGGCCAGCTGGCGGGCCGGGTGCAGGTGCTGAGCTACTCCGGCAGCGGCATCGAGACCACCTTCACCCAGGGGGAGGACAACGCCCTGCTGGCCCTGGTGCCGCTGCTGCCGGCGGCGCCGGTCGCGATGGCTGCAGGCAGCGGCGCAGCTCCCCCGGACCAGCTGCTGATCGTCGGCACCCTCGCCGATGGGGTGGAGGACCGCTTTCGCTCCCTGTTCAGCCGCCTCGGCATCCCCAGGATCGACAGCCTGCCGCCGCGCCGCGCCAGCGAGCTGCCGCCGGTGGGGCCCGGCACCCGGGTGCTGCTGGCCCAGCCCTTCCTCTCGGCCACGGCCCGGGCCCTGGTGTCGCGGGGGGCCCAGCTGATCCCGGCGCCCTATCCCCTTGGGGTGGAGGGCAGCCGGGCCTGGATGGCGGCGGCGGCGGCGGCCTTCGGGGTGGCGCCAGCCCACGTGCAGGCGGTGCTGGCGCCGCTGGTGGAGCGGGGCCAGCGGGCCCTGGCGCCCCACCGGGAGGTGCTGGCCGGTAAACGGCTGTTCCTCATGCCCGATTCCCAGCTGGAGATTCCCCTGGCCCGCTTCCTGGCCCGCGAGTGCGGCATGGAGCTGCTGGAGGTGGGCACGCCCTATCTGGACCGCAGCCTGATGGCCGAGGAGCTGGCCCTGCTGCCGCCGGGTGTGCAGCTCAGCGAGGGCCAGCATGTGGAGCACCAGCTGGATCGGCTGCGGGCCGCCCGCCCCGACCTGGTGCTCTGCGGCCTCGGCCTGGCCAATCCGCTCGAGGCCGAGGGCATTGCCACCAAGTGGTCGATCGAGCTGGTGTTCAGCCCCATCCACGGCATCGACCAGGCGGGCGATCTGGCCGAACTGTTCGCCCGCCCGCTGCGCCGGCGCGCCCTGCTCAGCTTCGCCTGAGACGGCCGCCAGCCTCCGATCCACCACGCCCGGCTCACCAACCCGTCCGCGACGGGTTCCGCTTTCCCCACTCGCTCCCACCCGAACCCCTTGGAACTCACCCTCTGGACCTACGAAGGTCCCCCCCACGTGGGCGCCCTGCGCGTCGCGGCCTCGATGGAAGGGGTGCACCTGGTGCTGCATGCCCCCCAGGGCGACACCTACGCCGACCTGCTGTTCACGATGATCGAACGGCGCGGACGGCGCCCCCCCGTGACGTACACCACCTTCCAGGCCCGCGACCTGGGCGGCGACACCGCCGAGCTGGTGAAGCGCTCGATCGCCGAGGCGGCGGAGCGCTTCCAGCCCGAGGCGCTGCTGGTGGGCGAGAGCTGCACCGCCGAGCTGATCCAGGACCAGCCCGCCGCCCTGGCCCAGGGCATGGGCCTGGGGGATCTGCCGGTGGTGGGCCTGGAGCTGCCCGCTTACTCCAAGAAGGAGAACTGGGGCGCCGCCGAGACCTTCTACCAACTGGTGCGGAGCTTGCTGAAGGGCCAGATGCCGCCACCGGGCCAGCCGAAGCCGGAACCGACCCGCTGGCGCCAGGAGGGCCGCCGGCCGCGGGTGAACCTGCTGGGACCCACCCTGCTGGGCTTCCGCTGCCGCGACGACGTGCGGGAGATCAGCCGACTGCTGGCCGAACACGGCATCGACGTGTCGGTGGTGGCGCCCCTCGGCGCCCGCCCCGCCGACCTGCAGCGGCTGCCCAGCGCCGATCTGAACGTGTGCCTCTACCCGGAGCTGGCGGGGCCGGTCTGCAGCTGGCTGGAGCGCAGCTTCGGGATGGCGACGGTGCGCACGGTGCCGATCGGCATCGGCGCCACCGCCGCCTTCCTGCGGGAGCTGCACGGCCTGCTGGGCCTGGAGCTGCCGGCCGAGCTGGAGCCGGGTGCCGGTGGGGTCTCCGAGGCTGAGCGGCGCTCGCGCCTGCCCTGGTATTCGCGCTCGGTGGATTCCACCTACCTCACCGGCAAGCGGGTGTTCATCTTCGGCGACGCGAGCCACGCCATCGCCGCGGCCCGGGTGGCGACCCAGGAACTCGGCTTCCAGGTGGTGGGCCTGGGCAGCTACAGCCGCGAACTGGCCCGGGAGGTGCGCGCCGCGGCGGCCGAGCTGGGGCTGGAGGCCCTGATCTCCGACGACTACCTGGCGGTGGAGGCGGCCATGGCCGCCGCGGCGCCCGAGCTGGTGCTCGGCACCCAGATGGAGCGCCACAGCGCCAAGCGGCTCGGCATCCCCTGCGCCGTGATCAGCACGCCGCTGCACGTGCAGGACGTGCCGGCCCGCCAGGCCCCCCAGATGGGCTGGGAGGGGGCCAACGAGCTGTTCGACGCCTGGGTGCACCCGCTGATGATGGGCCTGGAGGAACACCTGATCGGCATGTTCCGCCACGACTTCGAGTTCGTGGAGGGCCACCGCAGCCACCTGGGCGGGGCGCCAGCCGCCGAGGCCACGGGGACAAACACCGTGCCGGCGGAGACCTCAGGGGTGTCGGCGGCGGCGGCCACCGCAACACCCGCCGCTGCTCCGGCCTCGGGGGCGATCGACGCGGCTCTGGCCTGGACCCCGGACGGCGAGGCCCAGCTGGCCCGCATCCCCTTCTTCGTCCGCGGCAAGGTGCGCCGCAACACCGAGCGCTACGCCCGCGACCACGGCCTCAGCGCCATCAGCGAGGAGGTGCTGTTCGACGCCAAGGCCCACTACAGCGCCTAGGTCCCGCCCCCGCTGTTCCATCCCTCTACCCCTTTTCCCCCCTTTTCCCCCTCCCATGACCACGACCCTCTCCCGTCCCGATGGCGAAGGCTCCCTGCAGGTGCACCAGGACCCGAGCCTTCACATCGAGGCGGGCGCCCTGGTGATCGCCGTTTACGGCAAGGGGGGGATCGGCAAATCCACCACCTCCTCCAACCTCTCGGCGGCCTTCTCCAAGCTCGGCAAGCGGGTGCTGCAGATCGGCTGCGATCCCAAGCACGACAGCACCTTCACCCTCACCAAGTCGATGGTGCCCACCGTGATCGACATCCTCGAGACGGTTGACTTCCACACCGAAGAACTGCGGCCCGAGGACTTCGTGTTCCAGGGCTTCAATGGCGTGATGTGCGTGGAATCGGGTGGCCCGCCGGCGGGCACCGGCTGCGGTGGCTACGTGACCGGCCAGACCGTGAAGCTGCTCAAGGAGCACCACCTGCTGGAAGACACCGACGTGGTGATCTTCGACGTGCTCGGCGATGTGGTCTGCGGTGGGTTTGCGGCGCCCCTGCAACATGCCGACTACTGCCTGATCGTGACGGCGAATGACTTTGATTCGATCTTCGCCATGAACCGGATCATCGCCGCGATCCAGGCCAAGGCCAAGAACTACAAGGTTCGGCTCGGCGGCGTGGTAGCCAACCGCTCCAAGGACACCGACCAGATCGATCGTTTCAACGCGCGGGTGGGCATGAAGACCATGGCCCACTTCCCCGATCTCGATGCCATCCGCCGCTCGCGCCTGAAGAAGTGCACGATCTTCGAGATGGAGGCCAGCCCCGAGGTGGAGGCTGTGCAGCAGGAGTATCTGAACCTGGCCCAGCGCATGCTCGACAAGGTGGAGCCCCTGGAGGCCGAGTCACTCAAGGATCGCGAGATCTTCGACCTGCTGGGCTTCGACTGATCGGGATCCCCCTGTTCAGGTCAGGTCATCCATGGCATGGTGCAACCCATGCCGTCCTCCAGACCCACCCCGGATTCCAGGGGCCGCAGCAGCGGGATCCGGCGGAGTGCCGGCCCCGGCCAACGGCGCCGTGGGGGGATCAGCCAGGCCAGCCAGTGGATCTCCGGCCTGATCGGCCTGCTGTTTCTCGGCACGGCCCTGTTGTTCGCCTACCTGGTGGTGGGTGAGGGAATCGACCACATGGCCCAGGACTACGAGGCCGGAGCCCTGATGGAGAGCCCTTCGCTGGAGGAGGCTGAACGGCGCCGGGCCCAGCGCCCCCCCAGGCCCTACCCCCTGGAGCCCACCCTGCAGGGGCGGATCCTGAGCCGACTGCAGCGGCTGCTCCAGGGCCGCATTCCCTGATCTGGGCGGGCAGGGCCCGGATCCTGGCGTCAGCTCAGACGCGACTGCTCAGATCTCGGCAACGGCCCGCTCCACCAGCCGCCGGGCCACCGCCTGCACGCCAGTGTGGGCATAGGTGTCGGTGAAGGCATCCAGGAAGGCCGCCAGCCCTTCCATCCGCCCCTGCCAAGGCCCGAGCGTGCCCTCCAGCGCCTGCACCGCCCTCTGGCCTGTGAGACCGAGCTGGCCGATGAAGCCGCCGGCCCAGCCCGCCCAGCTCTCCACGCCACGGCGCAGGAAGCCCAGGTGGGCCTGGTCGCCGCGGCCGGGCAGCAGGCCACTGAGGCGGCCGTAGGCCGGAAGCTGCCGCAACTCGCCGCCGCTCACCTGGCCCAGCAGGCCGTCGAGGCGCTCCAGGGCCTGGTTGCCCAGGGGCAGTAAGGCGTCGAAGCAGATCAGCGCCGCCATGCGCACCCGGGCATCGCCGGCGTAGTCCGCCAGGGCGGCCGTGAAGTCGCCGAAGGAGTCTCCAGGCAGGCCATTCACCTGGGTGAAGGCCAGCAGCTCGGCGCCCACCTTGAGGCTGAGGTCGGCGGCCTGGAGCCTGTCGCTGGGGGGCGTGATGCTGCCGATGCGCTTGAGCAGGGGCAGGCCCGCGGTCACGTTGGCCAGCACCCGCAGGCCGCCACTGGCCCGCTGGGAACGGTTCACGGCGTCGTAGAGGCTGAGGGCCCGGCCGTAGCCCTCGTGGCGGGCGCGGCTGAGCAGGTCAGCCCGGGCCCGCACCTGGCGCACCAGGGACGGATCGTCGTCGCCGAGTACCTCGGCGATCAGGGCATCGGCGTTGGTGGGGTTGCTCCAACCGCCGGGCACCAGGGTGGCGATGCCCCGCAGGGCCAGCACCGTGAGGCCCCGGCGGGGCAGGCGATCGAGGCGATCGAGAACGGTGGGGCTCATGCGGCCTCCTGCAGGGCGGACTCAGAGCTGTAGGCGCCGTTGCGGATCCCCGGGGCGGCCGCTACCGGCGGAGGGCCCGCCGCTCCGGCCGGCAGGCGGCCCGCGGCAGTCCGCCCCCGGGCGGGGGCCAGGGCCGCCAGACCCGGCAGATCGAAGCCCTCCAGCAGCACGTGGCGCTGATCGGCCGCCAGGCCCTGGCCCTGGCCGATCACCTTCACCTGGAAGCGATCGGCCACCAGCAGGGCACTGGCCTGGGCCCCCTGCTCCAGCAGCGGCCAGCCCTGGAGGCGCTCCCGGCTGCCCTCAAACTTGGCGCGGGCTTCAGGGGCGGTGCGGGTGTCGGAGATGGCGAGCAGGGCCAGGGCCTCGCCGCCCTGCTTGAGCCTGGCCTCGCTGAAGCCGCGCTTCTCCTGGGTGAACACCAGTTGCTGGCCGGCCTCCGGAGCCGGGAACAGGCGGTTGAAGGCGCTGCCATTCACCACCTGGGCCAGGGGCACATCGGCCACGGTGCCGCCGGGCAGCCAGGAGCTGAAGGGCGCCAGCACCACGGCACCCACCAGCAGACCTGTCGCCAGCAGGGCCGCCAGGCCCCAGCGCAGGGCACGGTTCATCGTCTGCTCAGGCAGTGCCCCCGGGTCTTAGCAACGGAGGGCCCGGCCGGCTGCCCTGGCCCGTCGGGAAGACGGAAGGAGCGGCGGGGCCGCCGGTTCAACCCTCTGACAGCAGCGGATCGAGCACCGGATTGCTGAGGGTTCCCACGCCGCTGATGCTCACCTCCACCCGGTCGCCATGGCGCAGGAAGCGGGGCGGCGTGCGGCCGGCCCCCACGCCCGAGGGGGTGCCGGTGAGAATCACCGTGCCCCGCAGCAGGGTGGTGCCGCGACTCAGATCGGCGATCAGCCGCGCCACCGGGAACAGCATCGAGGCGGTGCTGTCGTGCTGCACCAGCGCGCCGTTGAGGCTGGTGCGCAGCTCCAGGGCCTGCAGATCCGGCACCTGGCCGATCGGCACGGGCTCACCCAGGGGACAGAAGCCATCGAAGCTCTTGCCACGGCACCACTGGCCGCCGCCACCATGCCACTGCCACCAGCGCTGGCTCACGTCGTTGGCCACGGCCACGTGGGAGAGCACGGAGCGGGCTTCACCCTCCGGCACATCGCGGGCATCACAGCCCAGGATCACCGCCAGTTCGCCCTCGTAGTCGACCCCGGGATCCGGGGTGTGCACCACCGGCGGCAGCAGGATGGGCTCGCCATCGCCGATCACCGCGGCAGGGTTCTTGAAGAACAGCACCGGCTCCGTGGGGGCCTCCAGGCCCAGCTCGCGGGCATGGGCCGCGTAGTTCTTGCCGATCCCGAGGATGGCGGGGGGATAGGCACGGCGGACCGGGGGCGAAGCCATCAGGGCGGTGCTGGGTTCGCGGCTCAGGGGCGGGCCACCAGCGTGCGGGAGTACTCCCACACCCCCTTGGCGGTGTCGGGATTGCTGGCCTTGTCGGAGAGCTCCTGGCTGAACTGCTTGCCGCCCTTGCTCTGGCGGTTGCCCCAGCTCCAGTGCACCCCCGACACGGCGAAGTCGGGATCGGCCACCACCTGGGCCACCCGTTCGCCGGCCAGGGCCTGGCTCACATAACCGCCGGTGATGTTCTTCTGGAACCAGGGGAAGATCCTCTGGAACGCCTTGGGGGTGTTGCGGAAGAGGGGGGTGTCCGCCACGCAGCCCGGATAGAGCGAGCTGAACACGATGCCGCTGGAGGCATGCAGGCGCCGGTGCAGCTCCTGGGTGGTGATCATGTTGCAGAGCTTGCTGTCCTTGTAGGCCTTGCCGGGCTTGAAGGGCTTGCCATCGGCCATGGCGATGGGCGCCTTGAAGCCCGCCTTGAAGCCGGAGAGATCGCCCAGATCGGCGGGGGCCGGGATCGGGATCTTGCCGCCGAGTTCCTTGGAATTGGCCGTCACGGTGCCGAGGATCACCACCCGGCGCGAGGGATGGGTGGATCTGTGCAGGTCGTCGAGCAGCAGCTGGATCAGCAGGAAATGGCCCAGGTGATTGGTGGCCATCGAGATCTCATAGCCCTGCGGCGACCACTCGGGTTGCTTGAGCCGCGGCTTGTAGACAGCGGCATTGACCACCAGGGCATCGATGGGAAAACCCAGGGAGCCCACCAGGGTCTCCACGCCAATACGCACGCTGTCCAGATCGCCCAGGTCGATGCGCAGATGGTGCAACCGCTCCTGGGGAATCCCCAGGGACTTGGCGGCGGCGGCGGCCCGGATCGGATCGCGGTTGGCGGTCACCACGGTCCAACCGCGGTCCACCAGCGCCTTGACGGCGTTGAGACCTACCCCCGAAGTGGTGCCTGTGATCAGGACTGCTCCGGGAGTGGCCGCCGTGGAGGAGGGAGTGCTGGTGGTGGAACTGGAAACCATGGCGCCCTGCGCGCGGCGGGTCACAACCTACGGATGGGAAGGGCGGGTGCCGGGGGTGCCAGGGGGCTGCTCAACAGTTGGAAACGGGCTGGAGGGGCCCGAGGAGCCGGCGGCGCCGATCTGCTGGTTCTGCTGTTCCCAGACCACCCGCAGCCGGTTGGGAGCAATCCACTGGTCCTGCTCCTCGATCAGGCGCTGCTCGCCCCCGGTGGCGAACAGCTGATCGAAGCGCTCGCGGGCCTTGAACAGCTTGGCCTTCTGGATCTCGAGCACAGCGGTGATCTCGCCGTGGCGATCGAGGCGTTCCTGGTAGGCCCCCGCCAGGCGCACAAGGCTCACCACGGCCACCAGCGACAGCCCCAGCTTGAGGGTGAGGCCCATGGCACTGCAGATCAGCTCCTGCTGGCCGCTGGAGGGCCTCAGACCGGGGTGCTCCGGAAGGGGGGAGGGGCTGCTGAGGGCGGAGCCCGCGGCCTGGAGGTCCGGGCTGCGGTTGTCAAGGCCGGCGGCCAGGGCACCCACAAGACCCCCTGGGGCCGCCGCTGCGGTGACACCCGGGCGACGCCCAGAGCCGGGGCGGGCGCTGGAGGGTTTGGGCGTGGAGGAGCTGGGGTCCCGGCGTGCGGATCTCCGCTGAGATGGCTGGGCGTGCCGGGGGGAGCTCAAGGCTGGGGTAGCGGCGGGGCTGGCCCGCTTGTAGCAGGCCGGCCCCAGCCTGCCAAGGGCATCAGGCGCGATAGAGACTGGCGGCCAGACGCACGGCCAGCACACCGGCGTGGGCAGCCACCACCAGGGCAATCAGCACTTCGGCCTGGGTGAGGGACGAAACCATGACCTGTTCTGAGCAAAAGATGTCGGGCCCATTGTCTGCGGCCCGGCCGCCCGCGCGCTTCGAGGTCGGAGGGCTGTCACAGCTCTTGATGGCGGCCCGGGATGGTCCCCCGCCCGCCCCCTCGCCCCCGGCGCGTTGGCCGAGAGACTGGTCTCCAATCCGGCCGATGGATCCGGCGGGACCCGCCAGGGCCCTCCGCTGGCACACGGACCACGCCCAGGCAGCGGGCAAGGTCACTCCCATCGCGAAGCCGCTACCGTCCAGGCCCTGCTGCCGCCCCGGACCGTGTCGCCCCTCCCCTCGGCCCCGCTGACGATTCCGGCGGAGGCCGTGAGCCGGCGCAGCCTGGCGCCCCTGAGTCCACTGCGGGGCCTGGCCGCGAGCGAGCTCCAAGCCCGCAGCGGCACGCTGGAACTCGCCTTCGAGTGGCCCCGCGATCCGGAGGATCCCCGTGAGCTCTCCGAGATCCCCGAACTGAGGGTGTGGAGCCTGCGGGCCGATGCCCTCTGCCCCTGGCTGCCCCTATTGCTGGAGCGCAGTGGCGGCCAGCTCACGCGCCATGTGGCGATGCTGCTGCCCCACAGCTTCAGCCGCAGCGAGGGGATCCGCTTTGCCCCCGAGGCCCTGGAACTGTGGATCACCCACCGGCTCTTCCTGCTGGATGGCTGGGGCCGGGAGCAGGGACTGAGCTGCCGCGGCAACCTGGAGCAGATGGCCGCGGTGCTGGGCTTTGAGCTGGACGGGAGCTTCTGGGATGGGCTCGACTGACGCAGCGCCCGGCGCCATGCGGCCTTGACGGCTCCCTGGCGCTGGATCCCCCTCCTGGAGGCCGATGGAGCCCTGCAGATGGCTCTGGATGACTGGCTGCTGGACCAGGCGCTGGCGGGCGGGCCGCCGGTGCTGCGCCTCTATGGCTGGAGCCGGCCGACCCTGTCGCTGGGCTTCCACCAGCGGCGCCTGGAGAGCCACTGGCCCTCCCTGGCCGCCGCCGGCCGGCTGGCTCTGGTGCGGCGCCCCAGCGGCGGCCGCGCCGTGCTGCACGAGCCGGAGCAGGCGGGCCTCACCTATGCCCTGGTCCAGAGGCCGGCCCAGGCCAATCGGCCACGGGCCTACGCCGACAGCTGCCGCTGGCTGCAGCGGGCGTTCCGGGAGCTGGGGCAGCCCCTGGCCATGGGCCGGGCGGCAGCCCGGGCAGAGGCCCCCCTGCAACGCGCCAGCTGCTTCGCCACCAGCACCGCTGCCGACCTGGTCCATGCCAACGGCGCCAAGCGCATCGGCAGCGCCCAGCTCTGGCGCCAGGGAACGCTTCTGCAGCACGGCAGCCTGCTGCTGGCCCCATCGGAAACCCTGTGGCGGGAGGTGTTCGGCGAAGCGCCGACACCGCTGCCGCCCCTGGGCCTGGGGGGCCATGAGCTCATGACGCTCCTGCGCCGCTGCGCCGAGCAGGACCTCTGCGCGGGAGGGCTGCAGGAGCAGCCCCTGGGTGGCGAAGAGTGGGCCGCCGTCCAGGCCCGCGCTGAGCGCTACCGCTGGCCGGCGGCCGGCGCGAGTCTGGTGTCGTCAGCGCCGGAGGCCACGTCGCCGCTGGCCACCATGGCCCGCGCCACCTGAGCCAGGGCCATGCCTAGGGGATAGCTGCCCTGGCGGCGGGCGGCCTCCAGCAGTGGCGGCGGCAGCTTCACCCCGAGGCGCGCCAGCACCACCTCGGCAATCTCGGGGCGCTCCAGGGTGCCACTGGGCAGACCCGCCGGCCCCAGCACCAGCAGCCGTGAGGCCGGATCCCCCTCCCGATCGAGCTGAAGCACCGCCTGCCAGAGGGGTGAGTCCTCCCGGATCGAGGGCAGGCTATCCAGGGGGCGCATGTGGTCCTCCACCCGCTCCTGGTCCCAGCACTGCACCGGCAGCGCATTGAGGGCAGCATCGTCGATCACGCCGCGCCAGCGCCCGCCCTCGCACACCAGCAGCCAGTCGGCCGGGCCCTTGGCTTCACCGATGCGGATCCGACTCAGGTCCCGCAGGCTGGCGCCGGCCTCGAGCACCCGGAAGCGGCGGCGGGCCGCATCGCGCACGGTCAGATCCTTGAGGGCCTGCTGCAGGGCCAGCATCTGGGTCTGGTTGCGGGCCGAGCCCAGGCCGAACCAGCCCAGCAGGATCAGCCACAGGCTGCCGACGCTGCCGCTGCGCAGCAGCAAGACCGTGCCCAGGCCCACCGCCAGCAGCGACAGGAAACGGCCGGTGGCGGTCGCCACCTGGGTGCCCTTGCGCTGGCTGCCTGTCCACTGCCACACCAGAGCCTTGAGGATCAGGCCGCCATCGAGGGGCAGGCCCGGCAGCAGGTTGAACAGAGCCAGCACCAGGTTGAGGGTGCCCAGCTCGGTGACCATCGCCCCCAGCAGGGGCGAGAGGTGGGCGGCGCCATGGCGGCTACCGATCAGCAGACCGGCCAGGGCCAGGCTCACGGCCGGACCGGCGGCGGCCACCAGCAGGGCGCCGCTGGCGCGGCTGCACTCCCGCTCCACGCTGGCCACACCGCCGAGCAGAAACAAGGTGATGCTGCGCACCTTCACCCCCTGGCTGAGGGCGGCCACGGAGTGGCCCAGCTCATGCAGCAGCACGGAGACGAACAGCAGCAGGGCCGTGGCCAGGGCCACGAGCCAGAGCAGCGGCGCGGCGCTGCCGCGGGCCGCGAACTCGGCGGCGAACTGCTGCTGGAAGGCCAGGGTGGCCAGGCCCAGGATCACAAACCAGCTGGGGTGGATACGCAGGGGGATGCCCCGGATCGTCAGCAGCTGCCAGCCTTCACCCACGCACGGAGCCCCAGTGCGCCGATCCTAGAAAGGTCGGACCCTTCAGGCCGCCGTCTCCGCCGCCGTGTCCGCCGTGTCCACCCCACCCACACCCCGCTCGGGTTCTGCCCGCGAGCTTGTGCCCGCAGCGCCCCAAGCTCCAGTGTGGCCTCGCCAGCGCCCGCTGCTCAAGGTGTGCGGCCTGCGCCAGCCCCAGCAAGCGGCCGCCGTGGCAGCCCTGGGGGTCGATGCCCTGGGCGTGATCGGCGTGCGGCGCTCGCCCCGCTGGCTAGCGCCAGACGAGCGCCCCGCCCTGTTTGCTGCGATGGCCGAGGCCGCCCCGGCCTGCCTGGGAGTGCTGGTGGTGGCCAACCCCGGCGAGGCCGAGCTGGCGGAGCTGGCGACGGGGCTGGGGCATCAGGTGGTGCAGCTCCATGGCGACGAGTCGCCCCAGCGCTGCGTCGAGCTGCGCCAGCGCCTGGGCCCGGAGCTGGGGCTGTGGAAGGCCCTGCGCATCCGCCGGCCCACGGATCTGGAGCTGGCGGAGGCCTACGCCCCCCACGTGGATGCGCTGCTGCTGGATGCCTGGGTGCCGGACCAGCTGGGCGGCACGGGCCACCGCATACCGATCGAGTGGCTGCAGGCATTCCGCCCGAGCCTGCCCTGGTGGCTGGCCGGCGGCATCGGCCCCGAGCGGGTGGCGCCGGTGCTGGCGTCCCTGCGCCCCGATGGCCTCGATGCCTCCAGTGCCCTTGAGTACGCCCCGGGCGACAAGGACCTCGGGCGGGTCGCCGCCCTGGTGGCTGCCCTGCGGCCTTTCCGCCAGGATCAGCCCAGCTGAGCTGCGTCCATGGCCCCCTCCCGGTTCCCCCTTCCCGTCGCCGGTGCCCACCTTGGCCACGGGGCGGCAGCCAGCATCGCTGCCACTGCCTTCGCTGCCACTGCCTTCGCTTCCACTGCCTTTGCTGCCACAGGCTTCATTGCCGCTGCCTTCGGCGCGACCGGCCTCACCGCGAGCGTCCTCGCCCTCGGGGGTGCCGCCCGAGCCCAGGATCTGGTGGGCTGCCAACTGGTGGGTGCAAACATCCAGTGCGTGCCGGGGGTGAGCGCCGATCCCCAGCAGCAGATCCGTGCCCTGGAGCAGCAGCTCTCGAACACCCTCCTGCAGGAGGGGGCCGTGCAGCAGCAGATCAATGGCCTGAGCCAGCTGGTGCTGGACGGCAATGCCGCCGTGGGGGGGCTGCTCACAGCCACCGCCGTCGCCTCCGCACAGGCGGCCCTGCCGACGGCCAACTACCACTGGTATCGCCTGGCCCCGGGCCAGCGCAGCTGGGTACTGATCGAAGGTGCCAAAGGCACCACCTACGTTCCCAGCCCGATCGACATTGGCCAGAAGCTGATGGTGGTGACCGTGGTGACGCAGAACGGCCAGGTCAAGCGGGTGGCGTCAGCGCCACTGGGGCCGGTCAAGGCCGCCCCCTGAAGAGCTACTCAGCTGGCCCCCAGTGGAGCCAGCTGATCTACGCGCCATTGGGCAACTGAGGCTCAGTGGCCCAGCAGCGATTCCTGCTGCTTCACCAGCTCGAAGAACTCGGCCTTGAGGCTGGGGTCGTGGCGGAAATCACCGCGAACCACCGAATTCACCATGCTGGTCTGGGGTTCCTTCACGCCGCGCCACTTCATGCAGTAGTGCTGAGCCTTGACAAGGATCGCCAGGCCCTGGGGCTCACAGAGGCGCTCGATCTCGTCGGCCAGGATCATCACCGCCTCCTCCTGGATGTGGGGTCGGGAGAAGACCCAGTCCGCCACCCGGGCGAACTTGGAGAGGCCGATCACCCGTTCACCCGGCTTGATGCCGATCCAGCAGGAGCCGAGAATCGGCACCAGGTGGTGCGAACAAGCGGAGCGCACCGTGATCGGTCCCACGGTGTAGATCTCATCAAGCTTCTTGACATTGGGGAAGCTGGCGATCTTGGGCTGCTGGTGATAGCGGCCTTTGAACACTTCATGCAGATACATCCGGGCGACGCGCTCGGCCGTCTCCTCGGTGTTGTGGTCGTTATCGATGTCGATCACGAGGCTGCGAAGCAGCTCCCGCACCTTGCCGGCCACCTCGATCTCCAGCTGGTCGAGTTCGCCCTCAAGCAGCTGGTTGGCGATGTTGTCGTTGGCGAGAAACGGCACCCCCGCGGCTTCCAGCCGCTGGCGGATGCGCAGACTCACAGGCAGCGGTGCCGAGTCCGGGGTGGTCGGCTGGCTGGTGAAGCCCGAGGGAAGGGTGGAGGTCATGGAGTGATCTCAGAGAGCGCCGGCGGCCGGCATGAGGGTGAGGTCCTCCACAACTTGGGAGGCGGGCTGTTGGGCGAGGAACAGCAGGGCTTCGGCCGCACGCTCGGGATCAAGCATGGCACGCCGATCAAAGGAACTGTGGACGGTTTCGCTATCCCACAGGGGCGTATTGACCGCACCCAGGGTGAGCGTGCTCACCCTGATCCCGTGGGGGCGCTCCTCCTCCGCCAGGCAGCGGCTGAAGGAGGCCAGGGCGGCCTTGCTGGCGCAGTAGGCCCCCCAGTCGGGGAAGGAGTTGCGGGCGGCATGGCTGCTCAGGTTGATCAGGTGACCGCCACCGGCCGCCCGCAGGGCGGGCAGCACCGCCTGGCTCACCTGGAACACGCTGGTCAAATTGAGCTGGAACAGCCACTGCCAGCGCTCCACGGGCATCGCGGCCAGGGGGCCGGTATAGGCGGCGCCGGCGTTGTTGATCACCACCTGGGGGGTGAGGCCGCGGCCCAGCAGCCCGGCCAGGCCAGGGGCAATGGCACCGGGATCGGCCAGATCCAGGGCCAGGGTCTCAATCCGGCGGGCTCCAGGGGGGAGGCCTCCAGCGGGGTTGAACTCGCCAGTGCCGTGGCGCAGCTCCTCGGCCAGCGCCTCCAAGGGGTCGGCGCTGCGGGAGAGCAGCAGCAGGTCGAAGCCGGCTGCGGCGAAGCGCCGGGCGGCGGCGGCGCCGATGCCCCTTGAGGCGCCGGTGATCAAGGCAACGGGCAAGCACACAGGGGGCACTGCCCCCGGGAAAGGAAACGAAACCTTAAAGGTTCGGATCCTCGAGCGGACGGGGCGAAGGCCCCGCTCAGGAACTCAGCGATGTATCGGTGGCACCCGCCTCCAGATAGCGCCCCATGGCACGGAACTTGGCGTAGCGCTGCTGGGTGAGCTCGGCCTCAGTCAGCCGCTGGAGTTCGCCCAGATGCCGCAGCAGCGCCTGCTTGAGCCCCTCAGCCGCCTGCAGCGGCGACCAATGGTTGCCGCCGGAAGGTTCGGTGATCACATCATCGATCACGCCCAGCTTGAGCAGGTCGCTGGCGGTGATCTTGAGGGCCTCGGCGGCGGCGGCGGCCTTGCCGGCATCCCGCCAGAGGATCGAGGCGCAGGCCTCGGGGCTGGCCACGGTATAGACGCTGTGTTCGAACATCAGCAGCCGGTCGGCCACACCGATGCCCAGGGCCCCGCCGGAGCCCCCCTCGCCGATCACGGTGGCAATGATCGGCACCCGCAACCGGAACATCTCGCGCAGGTTCACGGCGATGGCCTCGCCCTGGCCCTGCTCCTCGGCCAGCAGGCCGGCATAGGCGCCGGGGGTGTCGATGAAGGTCAGGATGGGCAGGCGGAAGCGGTCAGCGTGCTCCATCAGGCGCAGGGCCTTGCGGTAGCCCCCAGGGGAGGCCATGCCGAAGTTGCGGGCCACGTTCTCCTTGGTGTCGCGCCCCTTCTGGTGGCCCAACAGCACGCAGGCCTGGTCGCCGATGCGGCCGACGCCGCCCACCAGTGCCTGGTCATCGCTGCCACGGCGGTCGCCGTGCAGCTCGATCCACTCATCGGTGAGCACCTGGATGTAATCGAGGGTGCTGGGCCGCTGGGGATGGCGCGCCACCTGGATCTTCTGGGCCGGGGTGAGGTTGGTGAAGATCTCCTCACGGCGGCGGGCGGCAAGGGTTTCGAGCTGCAGCAGCTGCTGGCTCACGTCCACCTCGGAATCCTTGGCCAGCTGACGGATCTGCTCGATCTGCTCCTCCAGCTCCACCAGAGGCTTCTCAAACTCAAGCAGGGGGCGGCGGGCCATGGCGGGGGGCGGACTGGGGGGCGTAAGGAAGGGGCCTGGATGGAGAACTGACCTCGCGCGGCGGTGCGATCCAGGCTGCGGTGCGATTCAGATGGTGGTGCGATTTAGACAGCGGTGCGATTCAGACGGCGGTGCGATTCAGACAGCGGCCAACTGACCCAGGCGGGCCGGATCGAGGCCGAGGGCCTGGAAACCATGCCGCAGGGAGGCCCCACCGATCAGCTCCATCGCCTCCAGGGTGATGTTGTTACGGCCCCAGCTGAAATTGGTGTGGATGCCCTCGAACTCCAGCAGCATCGCCTCGGCGAAGCAGGCGAACAGCTGGCGCCTGGGGTTCTCCATCTCGGCGACTTCCATCATCTGCCAGCCAAGGTCCTGCCAGAACTCCACAATGCCGCCCTTCACCACATAGACGCCCTCACCGGCGAACTTGCTGTCCAGGTTCTTGGGATAGCCGCCGTCGATCATCAGGCAGGGCTTCTTGAGGCTGGCGGGATCGATGGCCAGGCCCTGGGGCAGGCTGGCGACCCACACCACCACATCGGCCTCGGGCAGGGCCTCCTCCAGGGGCAGGATGCGGCCGCCGCCCAGATCGCTCTGCAGCTCCTGCAGGCGCTGCTGTTGGCGGGCCACCAGCAGCAGCTCGCCCACGCCGGTGCGCTGCAGCCAACGGCAGACGGCACTGCCGATGTCGCCGGTGGCGCCCACCACGGCCACCTTGGCCTTGGCCAGGTCGATGCCGAGCAGGGGGGCGTTGCGCTCCACCTGCTGGCAGATCACCCAGGCGGTGTGGGTGTTGCCGGTGGTGAAGCGCTCCCACTCCAGGGTGGTGCCGCGGATGTGCTGCTCCTTGAGCAGGTTGAAGTTCTCGAAGATGATCGAGGTGAAGCCGCCCAGCGCCGTGATGGCGATGTCGTTTTTCTGGGCCAGCTCCATGGCGCTGAGCACCTTGCGGCGCGCTGTCTTGAAGCGGCTCAGCATCTCAGGCACGAACACCGAATCGATGTAGGCACCCTCGATCACCTGGCCGGTGCGGCTGGTGACATGCACCGTTTCCACCAACTGGGGCGGAGCCACGCACCACATGTCGAAATCGCCCTCGGCGTACTCGGGATAACCAAGGGCAAGGGCCTTGCTCCGGGCCTCGTCAAGACTGGTGGAGTGACCGATCAGGCCGAACATGCAGGTGGGTGGTAGCTGGAGGGCGGCGGGCGCAGGGTCAGATGTGACCGTGAACACAGTTTGCCACGGGCTGCCGGCCCGACCGGCTGACGCGACCGAACAGCCCCCTCAGCCCAGCAGGGCAGCAGTGGCCAGGCGGGCGATCTCGCGGGAGGTGAAGCCGATTTCGATCAGGGCCTCCTGATAGGAGGTCATGAAATCGGCCATCAGATCCTCTTTGTCCATGTGCAGGGCCGCGGCGTCATCGGCCACCTGCTCCAGCATCTTGCGCACCAGCGGCAGGTTGTCGCGGTTGGCCTGCTCCAGCTCCTCGCGCACGCTCTCCAGGTTGGCCTTGAGCCACTCCTGGCCATAGTTGAGGTGGGTGTACTCATCCTTCACCACACCCTCAGTGATCTTGCGGGCGAAGGGATCGGACACCGGAATATAGATGTGGTAAGCCGAGATGGCGAAGGCCTCGATCAGGATCGCCTGGATCAGCAGGCATGTGGTCACCTTGCCCTCGGCCAGGGCCACCTGGAAGTTGTCGTGCAGGGGGGTGAAGAACTGCTTGGCGAAGGCCATGTCCGCCTCCACGCCGAGGTTGGCGGCGCAGGCGGTGAAGCCCTTCTTGTGCTTGAGCTCCATGCGGGCCAGCTTGGTGAGCTCCTCGGCCTGCTCGGGGATCAGGCTGCCGATGGCGATGTAGTTGTCATGGGCCTCCTGCTCGCCCTCGATCACGATCGCGTTGATGCGGCTGTAGGCGTCCTTATAGGTAGCGCTCGCAAAATCGGGCAGTGCGGAGCCCTCGAGGGTGGCGGAGGCCGCTGCGGTGTCGAGGGTGGCCATGGCTACCGGAACAGGAACAGGTCAGGTCACGACTGTAACCATGGCGATCCGGAGCTGACGGGCGGCCAGGCGCTGGCCAACAGGTCGGAGAACAGCCGGGTCCAGCCCGCCACGAGCTGCTCGAACAGGCGCTCGCCCAGGGCGGCGTCGGCTCCGCGGGCATCCCCCACCACTCCCGAACGGGAGAGATCGGCGGTGAGCCAGGCCTGGGGCACCGCCCCCTCCAGACTCCAGCCGGGCGGCGGTGGCTCCGGCAGCAGCCCATCGACGGGGCGCTGCGGGCCCACCAGCTCCGGCGCCAGGTGCAGCATCAGGCTGGTTTCAGCCAGGCCGGCATGCAGCCCCTGGCTGCGCTCGGGCTCGGGAATCAGCTCGGCGACGCCCTCGGGGCCGCTCCACAGGAACAGCGGCAGCACCGCCAGCTCAGGATGGGCGGCCCGCAGCTGGCGGGCGGCCACCTGCAGCAGGGCGATCTGGCCGCCATGGCCGTTGAACAGCACCAGGCGCCGGAACCCGGCGGCGGCCAACTGGCCGCCGAGGGCCACGACCTGGGCGATCAGCAGCTCCGCCGGCAGGCTGAGGGTGCCGGGAAAGCCGCGGTGCTCCGGGGAGAAGCCAAAGCTCCAGCAGGGCAGGCTCCAGATCGGTGGGTCAGCACCGTCCTGCCCCAGCCGCTCCAGCACCGCCGCGGCCAGGCGCTCGGCGAACAGGGCATCGGTGCCGAGCGGCAGCTGGGGGCCGTGCTGCTCGAAGGCGCCGAAGGGCCAGATCACGGTGCTGCTCGGCCGGGCAGCCGCCCGCTGCAGCTCGGGCCAGCTGAGCTGCTCCAGACGGCGGTAGGGGCGCATCCAGAAAGCCCAGGGGACGTCTCTACAGTGTGGCGCTGTGCATCCCTCGTGGTCATGGCCGGATCCGGCACCCCGCAGCCCCCCCAGCCGCCGACCAGGCCCCAGGCCCAGTCCCCCCGGCCGACGCCGCCGGCGCCGGTGCGGCCCGCCGCAGCCCAGGCGCCGGTGCGCAAGCCGCCCCAGGTGCTGGCCATCAACCGCCGCGAGGAGCAGGACCGACTGGAGCGTGAGGCCACCGAGGCCCGGGCCGCCGCCGA
>NZ_NQLA01000100.1 GCF_002252705.1 Vulcanococcus limneticus LL | reverse complement strand
CCATCCAACGCCTGATCCGCCAGCCGCCGCACCTGCCGCAGGGGATGGGCCCTGGGGATCCGCTCCTCGGTGGAGACGTAGGAGAACAGGGGACCGGGCCGCCCAGATGGTGGCGCCTTCGGCGGAGGCGTTCTTGAGCTCGATCAGGCCCATGGGCAGTCCATTGAAGAACACCACCAGCTCTTGACGGCGGTTGTGCTGGCCGTCGCTCACGGAGAACTGGTTGACTACCAGCCAATCGTTGGCAGCAACGGTAGCGAAATCGACCAGCCGCACATGGTCGCCTGCGATGCTGCCATCGGGTCGGTGGACATCCACCGGCATGCCATCACGCACGAGGCGGTGGAAGGTGCAGTGGGCCTGCACGAGCGAGGCTGTGGCAAGGCGCAGCAGCTTGCGGAGAGCCTCTTCGCGGGCATCGACAATGTCCATTGCGAACACTTAGTAGACCTAAAGGACTCCCGCAGGCTTGTTGCTCAGAGGCTCATTAGGCGAAACCAGCGAAACTCAGCCCCGTGACAGCCAAAGAACCTGGCAGGAGGCCACACTTAAAGCTTGCTATGTGCTACACTGGGATTGGAAATTGGATTGACTTGGGCCATGGCATCAGCCAAAGAAAATCAATTCCTTGCCGCAGCTTTTCTTTTTATTAGCATGACTAGCGTGGGCGGCACCCCTGGGCTTGCTTATCAAGCTAAGTCCAATCTTTCATTGGCCATCACTAGTTTTTCAAGTCCCAAAGAATTCCTATCTCGCCAAGCAAGAGGCAATAATACCAGTAATCAGGATTTGAGCTTTACGATTGCCCAAGAAAGGCAAAGAAATGCAAGCGGACAACTAATCAAGCCTAATGGATGCACTTACGACCTCCGAGGGCGCGGACCCATCGCCGGCGATAAAGGATCCATAGAGCTCATTAATAAAGCAGGGTATACCGTAGAATATGGGTTCGCATATATGCCAGCATCACCCAAACAGATAACATTGCCAGGGGGGGTACCAATTTCGGTGCCGGAATCAAGTAGTGGGCAGCTGGTTGGGGCCGATGCAGCTTGGAGCAGAAAGACTTTTAGCATCCCGGAAGAAACAGCAAAAGGCGTTAGTCTCACCGTGCGCCCTATTGGCCGGAACGAACCAGTCATCAAATTAAGCTTTAATCCTTGTGATCGCGTCTGCCTCTATACCCATGGAACAATTTTCAATCCCAGTTACACGCGTTCAGACGCAATTTACGGCAATAAGATGAATGCGTTAGGATGGAATCGTAGTGGGTATCACTGCAAATGAGGCAACATGTTTATGCAGTGCATGCATGCCAGGGGGTCTCTGGAAATGTTGGCTTTCATTCAGTCCATTGACCAGGGGCCACTACGTTGAGGATCCGCCTCATGCAGACCTGGTAGTCGCTTCGTAATCCAGCGATTGAACATGCGTCTATCAGGGTGCCAACGATGCGCCGTTACATGGGGCCTCCTGAGAAAGCAGAGCGCGCCTGACCTGGCAATACTGCGAATACCCTCTCAGCATGTTGCTTCATCCTCAGGCTGCTGCCGGCTGATTACTAAACAGCGCCGTTTCGCTCTTCCAGGCTGAACTGTTGGCCATTAGAAGATATAGCCAGCAGGCCAAAAGGACAAAAAGAAGCTCGAGGAGCTTCGCCAGGTTCATGACGAGCACATTCATGGCAATGGTTAAACCCTGGGTGATGGCCAGCTTCTCCCGGATGAGAGCCAATCCGTAGTGTCGTTTTCCCTGGCCGATCTTGCCCTCGACAACATTGCGTTGCCGTTGGTCATCTGCAAACTGCTTCTTCTCGGCAGCCACCAACTGTGGGTCATTCTTGGGGCGTCCAAGGCGCGATCCACTCAAGCGAATGTCATGACGCTGTCAGAAGGCTCGATTTGATCTGATGCGATAGATCTGATCAGCACAGATCACTTTTGGATAGTGTCCATGCCGACGGCGATAAGATCTTGCCTGTGCCTTAAGGTCTTCCTCCTCGTTGTAGGGGTTGAAACTCAGCCGATCGAGGAACGTAAAGCCCTCACCCGTCACTGAGATGGAGACCTTGGCGCTAAACTCAACGTTGCTCCTGGCCTTGCCGCGAACGATGGTCCTGATATGAGATTGATAGAGGCTCACAATCCGATCGGGGATGCTTCTGCTGTCTGAACGGTAGAGAATCTTCTGCTGTCGCACCAGCTCACTCACAACCAGTAGCTTGCGGTACCAATGCCTGCCTGCTACAAGAAGCCAGCCACCGCAGGCAATCAGGGCATCAATGCTGGCCAGATTCCGTTCCAGATGGCCCAGCTGCTGCTGAATGGCCTTGCGTATCTTACTGATGCGAGGCCGCTTGATCTTGGCCACGGCCAGAAACTGTTGTCTGGCTTTCTTGCGGTGCGTGCGTGTCTTATAGCCAAAGGATTCTCTGACATGAGGATGCATCTCATCAATCAGCTTTTCGGTGACCTCCCTGGCCTCATTGAGCAGAGAGAGGTCTGTTGGGTAACGGATATCGGCTGGCACGCACGTGGCATAAATCAACAGGGTGCCCTGGCTGGACGATGGTTTTTCAGGTTCAGCCTGCGTTGGCTGATCAATGCTGAGCAAACAGCTGCCATTGTCACCATCCCCATCATCCGTTGAATCTGCTGATTGAATCATGTTCAGGCCATGACGCACGATCCGCTCGTTGCAGTCGTTGACGACTGATTCCTGCAGTCGCTTGCGAAAATAGACCATCATCGATGGATCAAACGGGGCCGAGTACCGGAACGCCTCCCAGGGCTAACTGAAAGTCCGATCAGCCCGCCCCCGCCGTCAGGGCTGATTTAAAGTGTCAGATCGGCTTTTCCTCTGGTTGCCGCATTGCCATCGCCAGGAGCGCTGTGATGTCGTGCATCACCGCATGCAGGCCCTCGCGGATTGAGTCGAATCCAGCCAGGCGCAGCAGATTCAGGGCTGCGGTGCGCATCGCGGCCAGGACGGCAGCGCCATTTCCCCGGTAGCGGTGCTTGTCCTCCTGGAGCCGGGTGTCGCGGATCCAGTGCCAGCTTTCAATGCTCCAGCGCTCCCGGATCAGTTGCAGCAAGGCTTCTGGGGCGGTGCGCAGGCTGGTGAGGAACAGATGCCTGGCCTTGAACGGCTTGCCGCCACGGCTACCGCTGGCGACCAGCTCAACGATCCAGGCCGTCCCTGGCCAGTCCGCCTTGATGTGCTCCGGTGCTTCCTTGGCCCGCAGCGCCCAGGTGATGTCACGGCCGTGACCGATCTCGTGATGCGTTGCAGCAAAAGGGATCTGGCGCTTCCCCTCGAGCTGACAGTTGACCTGCCGCTGCAGGGTCTTCTCGTTGGCTTTGACGCTCAGGACGAAGTCGGCCCCCTGCTCCGTGAGCTGTCGAAAAACGCCTTGTGCGTGTGGAGCGCGTCCGCCTGGATCAGCACACCCTCGAGATCCAGCTCGCCCAGCAGCTTCTTGAGCTCGGCGTGTTTGACGTGGACCCCGGAAACCGGTCCAGGGTGAATGAGAGTCCTCATCCGGCCAGACTGGGCCGGGGACTCGACCATGAAACGCACCAGGCACACGGCGGAGCAGATCATCCGCAAGCTCAAAACCGCCGAGCAGCTGATCGCCCAGGGCAAGACCGTGGCCGACGTCTGCCGTGTCATCGAGGTGACGCAGC
>NZ_NQLA01000099.1 GCF_002252705.1 Vulcanococcus limneticus LL | reverse complement strand
CTTTCGCGAGCTGGCCTACGACATCAAGGGGATGCTGGCCCTGGGAGGGGTGATGACGGCCGACACCAAGACCTGATCACACTTTTAGGCAGCCCTGCCCTGCACTCCATGCCTGCCACTGAGGGGCGGCCTTCGGAGGTTGCCTTAGGAGTGTGGGCCCATGAATCTGTCTATAGTATATTGAAGCTCTTGGCTCGTCTCCTGACTATTTGTCGGCGGGGAATGACCTGCTTGTTACCGCTTTCGTGTTGAAGCCCCATGGCGCAGAAATGCCAACAATGCAATGGCCGATCGGTGCGATACGACCGAAGCCTTGGTGGCCGGGCTGTGTGCGCAGTCTGCGGGGCGCCGATGACTGATGGCAGTCAGACGAGACGAAGGCGCCAGGTGAGTTTGTCGAGTCTGGTCTCGCGCAGATGGACTCATCCACCTTCTGCCAGGACCGTGATTGCATGGCTCATGCCAGCCGGCCTGGTTGGCATGTATCTCTTTCTCATGGCCAATCCAAGGGCTGTGTCTCATTGGCTTGCTCCATATAGTCCATCAAGTAGGGGTGCTTGGTGGATTAAGACCCCTGCTGATATTGAGCTTCTAATCGGGCAGGCTCAAAAGAATGACTCACAACCCCTTGAGCAATCGGTTCATGCCGTGACACGTGAGCTGATTGCACGACTGCAGGCGAAAGGGGTGCGCCTTCTAGTCAGTGAAAAGGTCATGGATCATGCGGGTGGAGAATGGGATCCTGGTCTGGCCGAAATCAGGATCCGTCCATCGACCGTTTCCATGGGTTCCCGTGTTTTGTCGGAAGCCCTGGCTCACGAAGCAGCCCATGTGGCTCAATCCTGTCGCGCTGGTGGGCTGGGACGGAACAGCGAGCCCATGGGGATTCCGGTTAACGCGGCAGAAGTCTTTAAACATCAACTCGACTCGCCCCTGTACAAGGGCCCTCCTTCTAGTAAGGCCATTGAGTTGGAGGCTTTTTCGGTCGGCGCTAATCCCCCTTGGGCTGTCAAGCTAGTCGATCATTTCTGCAAAGGCTGAGCGCCATTGCCTAAAGGCCTCCAGGAGTCAGGATTCATGGGTTAGTGGCAGGACTGCTAGAGCATCGTTTTCCACTGCCTGCCGCTGGACATGAGTGTCAGCGGTACGGATTCTCTCCTCTTGGCCATCCCTTTCAGCCATCCCCTTCAATCCCCCTGAACCTCCTCCAGCGGCACGGGCCGCTGCCCGCAGGCGCGGCGGCAATCCAGCCACACCGACAGGGAGACGCCGAGCTGCCGGGCGATCTCATCGTCGCTGAGCCCCTGCGCCAGGGGCCGCCGCGCCTTGATCCAGAGCTCGCGCAGGCGGTGGCTGATGCGCAGCAGAAATCCGGTGTCGCGCAGGTGGTGCAGCAGCTCGCCATTCACCTTCGGGACGAGGTAGCTGGAGGGGCGGTGGCCGAGGCTGGGATCAAAGCCGATGGCGCCCTTGCACAGGCCCTCATAGGCCGGGCCGAGCAGCTCATCGGTGTTCAGCTGCCAGCGCTGGGCAAAACGCCGCGCCTGGCGGTGGGCCAGGCCCAGGTGCTGGCAGGCAAAGGCCCGCTCGGCGCTGGTCATGGGCCGGCGGAGTCGCGGAGGCATCGGGTCAGTTCAGGGGCGGGAGGCTACCCAGGGCTGCCGACTGGCCAGGTGCGGCAACGGCTGCTGCCGGTTTCAGGGCCGCGCTGAGCAGCGCCCGCAGCGGTGTGGGCTGGAACAGCTGCATTGCCACGGCGAGCCCGAGCCCGAAGAGTGCACCACCGCGGGCGACTGGGGCCAGGGAACTGGTGGTGGTGCGGAGGGAGGCCATGGCACTGGAGAGCAGTCCCCCAAGGGTTCCGGCGGCCAGCGGGAGTGGAAGCCTTTCTGTCGAGATCAGGGACTGGGGCGAGAGCGCCATCGCCGAGACCCGTTGCGGCGCCATCGGCACGCCCAGCCGATGCGCGCCGTTGCCCACAGTTGTGGCCAGCCGCGCTCACCGCTGCGGCCACCGCGGGCCACAGCCGTGGGCGGTGTTGGACCCCGGCTCCTGGCGACAACGGAGGAGTCACGCACGTTCCCCATGACCGTCATTCGCTCCAACTCCACCAGCGCCCCTGGCGCTCTGCCCCGCAACCTGCTGCTCACCCACCACCACCGCGCGGCGATGCAGAACGCCTGCGAGCGCGGCTTCTGGATGCCGCTGGCCCTCAGCGCCGTGCAGGCCGCCGATCTCTCCTATCTGGTGTCCCTCAGCTCCGGCTGCGAGACGATCACCGCCATCGCCGAGATCACCAGCCTGGAGCCCTGGCGCGAGGCCGATGGGATCGAGCGCTGGCTGCCGTTCCTCGGCGCCCTGGTGCCCCTGCTGCGGCCAGTGCCCCTCGGTGATCGCCAGCTGCTGGCCGGTTGGCTGCCGCGCACGCGGGAGCAGCTGCAGCTGCTCAGCCTGGGCGAGCTGCTGCAGGCCAGCCGGTTGAGCGATCTGCTCCCAGGCTCCGGTGCCTGCTGCCCTCTGCGCCCAGTTGCAGCGGCCGCGGATGGCTGTGCAGATCGGGCAGCCTGATCAGCCCGTGGGCCAGGCTCCAGCTGATCAGTCCCCGCTGGTCCCGCACCCCCACCTTGCGGTAGAGGTTGCTGAGATAACGGCGCACCGTGTCGCCGCGGAGCTGGTGCAGGGCGGCGATCTCGCGGCTGTTGTGGCCGCGGGCCACCGCCGTGATCAGCTCCTGTTCGCGGCGGCTCAGCTCCAGGCTCTGGCCATCGGCGCCGCGGAGGGCCAGCGGTTGGTGCAGCCGCTGGCGGAACAGCGGATCCACGCAGCTCTGGCCCCTGAGCACCAGCAGCAGGGCATGGAGCAGCTGGCCCTGGCCGCAGGCCTGCAGACAGCAGAGCGCCTCGGCGCCGCTGGACCAGATCCGCTGCAGCCGCTCCGGTGCCACCGCATCGGCGAGCACGACGACAAAGCGGCATCGGGCGGCCCCCAGGACGCTGCGCAGCTGCTCGATCAGCGCATCGGCACCGCCATCGGCGCAGTCGTCGCTGCAGATCACCAGCCAGGGCCCCGGCGTGGTCTCCAGCCGGATCTGCAGCTCGCCGATGCTGGCGGCCACCAGGCTGCAGCAGTCGAGGAGCAGGGCACCGGAGGCTTTGAGCAGCAGATCTTCGCTGCAGATCGCCACGGTCCAGCCCTTGGCGGCCGTGGCGATGTCGGTCAGCAGGTGGCGCGTCGAGGCGCGCAGGGCCGCGGGATCCAAGGCCGGTGGGAGGGGAGCAGTGGAGCGGCCCCAACCGCCACAACCGGCAGGCCCATACGGGCAGCGTGTCCAGAGCTGAACGATTGAACGTGCTGTTGATAGCTCTTGTAACAACAGCCGAACGCCGGGGATCTTGCGGTGCTTCTCTACCTCCAGTCCGTCCCGTCAGCTACCTCCAGGCGCCCCATGGCGTTAGCTCCAGAGGGCCCCTGGTTCCGGCCGTCAGCTTCCGGCCGTCTTGAGGAGTGCGTGGGCCGTGGCGCGCATCCGGGCCAGGGCCCGCTGCTCCACCGTCTGCAGTTCCTCTGCTGTCAGCCCAAGGGAACGGCGCAGCTGGGCCTTGCTCAGCGCCGGTTCACGCAGGTACAGGCCGCGGATCACCGCCAGCTCCTGGTGATCAAGGCCCTCCAGCAGCTGCGGCAACACCGCCAGCTGCGGATCGTCCTCCGCCGGGTTTCCCTCCGCCAGGCGCAGGGACGCCTGCTCCAGCCTCTGACTGCGCTGGCCCGCGCTGTTGTCCTTGCTGTCCGCGCTGAAGGCCTCCAGCGAGCCAGTGCGGGTGAGCTGCCACTGCTGCAGCAACGCCGCCAGGGCCTGGGCGCTGAGGGT
>NZ_NQLA01000016.1 GCF_002252705.1 Vulcanococcus limneticus LL | reverse complement strand
GGGGCGTACGCCCCTGGAGGCAGCTCAACAGGGAGTTGCAGCATGACCACATCCACCCACTCTCATAAGGACTGGACCGACAAAGGGGGTCACGTCAACAGTGCCGAGCCGCCGAACCAGTCGCTGGGGATGGCCCTTGGGGGTGCGGTCCTCAGTGCCGTTGCGTGTGAGACCTCTGCTGTGACTTAGCCAAAGGGCAGGTCAACGCGAGCGTTGCGGCCCAGGGCCGAGGGCGTCAACCAGAAAATTGATCATGGTGCGCACGCGCAGTGTCATGTGGCGGTTGCCGGGATAGAGCAGCGAGAACGGGCGTGACGCACCGGCGTGATCGGCCAGCACCTCAACCAGGCGCCCGTCGCGCAGGTCGTCCTCGACCAGGAAGCGGTAGGTCTGCACCAAACCCGCTCCGGCGCGCGCCAGCGTGATTGGCGCGAGGATGTCTTCGGCGCAGCGCAGCCGACCCGGCGTCGAGAACTCCATCGTGTGCCCCTCGCTCTGCACCAGCCAAGGCACCACCTGGCCGCTACTGGGCAGCACGAACTGGATGCACTCGTGCTGTGCCAAGTCGTCGGCGGTGCGCGGCGGACGATGGTGCTTGAGGTAGCTGGGCGCTCCAACGATCAGCAAGGGCGCGTCCTCGAGCTTGCGCGCCACCAGGCCGGAGTCGGGCAGCACACGGCCGCGCACCGCGAGATCGAAGCCTTCATCGGTGAAGTCCACGTTGCGATTGGTCAATTGGGTCTCGATCTCGATATCTGGATATCGCCGCACGAAGTCCGGCAGCAAAGGCAGCACGCGGTAGTGGCCATAGGACGTGGGCAGGCTCATGCGCACCAGCCCTGAGGGCTTCAATTGCTGACCCGTGGCCTCGCGCTCGGCTTCACTCAACTGTCCAAGCGCCTGGCGGCATTGGTCGTAGTAGCGCTGGCCGACGTCGGTCAAGCGCACCTGGCGTGTGGTGCGCATCAAGAGGCGTACCCCTAGGCGCCCCTCCAACCGCGTGACCGAACGGCTAACGGCGGCCGCCGTTAGCCCCGCTGACTTCGCTGCTGCTGTGAAGCTCAAGTGCTGCGCGGTGAGGCAGAACAACTCGATGCTGCCCAGGCGCAGGTCCTGGAACTGGCGGCTCATTGGTGATCTCTATGTAATAAGTGAATTGAATGATGACATGTTTATTTCCGATCGCGTAGCCAATACAGTCGGCGCAGCTCCACTTCCGCCAGGACTTCTTTCGATGCCCACCCCTCTCAAGCTCTACTTCACGCCGGGCGCCTGCTCGCTCGCCCCGCACATCCTGCTGCGCGAAACCGGCACGGCCTTCACCCTTGAGAAGGTCGACACCGCCAGGCACCTCACCGCCGGCGGCGTCGACTACTACACCATCAACGCCAGGGGGCAGGTCCCGCTGATCCAACTCGGCGACGGCACCCACCTGTCCGAAGGCCCCGTGATCGCGCAGTACATCGCCGACCGCGCCGACGCGCACACGCTGATGCCGGAAGCCGGCAGCCTTGCACGCTACCGCGTGATGGAGTGGCAGAACTACATCACCTCCGAGATCCACAAGTCGTTCACCCCCCTCTTCCAGAACGACGTGGACGCCACGGCGAAGAAGGCGCTGGCCGCTGTGCTGCGCAAGAAGCTGGCCTGGCTCGACGGCCAGCTCGAGGGCAAGAGCTATCTCACCGGCGAGACCTTCACTGCGGCTGATGCCTACCTCTTCACCGTGCTCGGCTGGGCCAAGTTTGTGCAGATCGATCTATCGGATCTCAAGCACATCGGCGCCTTCATGGCGCGCGTGTCGGCCCGACCCGCGGTGCAGGCCGCGATGAAGGCCGAAGGCCTGATCGCCTGAGGAGCTCGCCATGCCCTACGTCAAGATCCAGATCACGCGCGAAGGCGCGACACGCGATCAGAAGGCCCAGCTCATTCGCGGCGCCACCGATCTCCTGGTGCAGGTGCTCGACAAGGATCCTGCCACCACCTTCGTGGTCATCGAGGAGGTCGAGACCGATCACTGGGGCATCGCCGGCGAGACCGTCGCCGTTCTGCGCGAGCGCGCCAAGCGGGGGACCGGCCCATGAGCAGCCCCACCGAGTTCGACGCTATCCATTCGGTGTTGCAGTTGTACTTCGACGGGTTGTACCACAGCGACACGACTCTCCTGGCGCAGGTCTTCCATCAGGATGCGCTGTATGCCACAGCGGTCGCTGACAAGCCCATCGTTTTGCGGATGGACGAGTACTTTCCCGTAGTCGACGCGCGCCCTGCACCTGCGGCCAGCAGCCAGCCGCGCACCGACCGCGTGCTGTCGATTGAGCTCATCGGACCGGTCACCGCCCATGCCCGGCTGCAGTGCTCGATCCCGCCCAGGGACTTCATTGATCTGCTGACGCTCATCCACGTGGACGGACGCTGGCAGGTGATCTCCAAGGTCTTTCATTCCGACGTTCGCGACTGACGCGAACGACTTCTGCAAGTTGCGGGAGATGCCGGACTGGATGGAAGCCCTCCGTTTTGACCATGCTGCCTCGTCGGCACTCGTCTAGGACGTCTCAGAAGTCAGTCGCCAATGGATCTACACTGGGGTTTCCATGGGCCGGGTCGGATCATGCGGGCCCTTCATCTCGGCGATCTTGGCACTGTTAGCTCTGGGCCATTGGGTAAGGTCAGTATAGTGCGAATGCCTCCACTTGACTGCGCTAAATCCAGCCGTTGATCCTGAGTTTTAGCCTTTCGCCAAAGAGACCATGTTCGCGCTTGATCAGGTTGTTCCCTGGGGCCGTTCTTTCGAGGAGTACTCGGCCATGTTCTCGCTGGCCGGGGCCGATATGGCTGGCCGAATCCTTGGCTGTGGGGATGGACCAGCAGGCTTCAATGCAGAAGCTACTATAAGAGGCGCTCAGGTTATTTCGTGCGATCCAATCTATGCATTCAGCAGAGCCGATATCGAAGCTCGCATTGCCGCGACCTATAGGCTCGTGATCGATCAGACCAGGCAGAATCAGAACGAATTCGTTTGGAAAGCCATCGCATCAGTTGAGGAGCTCGGCAAGGTCCGCATGGCCGCAATGCAAACTTTCTTGGATGACTATCCAGCCGGCCTTGTTGAGGGACGGTACTTGAACTCGGAACTACCATCTCTCCCATTCTCTGATAGGCACTTCGACTTGGCCCTCTGCTCCCATCTACTTTTCTTGTATAGCCAACAGCTGGACGAGGCGTTCCATCATTCTTCGCTGCTTGAGCTATGCCGAGTTGCCAGGGAAGTCAGGGTGTTTCCGCTTCTTGCATTTGGTGGTGCCATCTCGCCCCATCTTGAAACGAGTGTCGAGCTGCTACGTACAGCTGGACACAAGGTGTCGATTCAGCGGGTGGACTACGAGTTCCAGAGAGGAGCATGCGAAATGCTGCGGATTCAATGCGCTGACAGCTGACATCAAGATTCAGCGAACGGGGGCCAATGATGCATGGGATGCGAAGAGTGCTACCTCCCGTTGCTGATCGTGATCGTTGGCCAGGCATCGGAGGAGGCTGGATAGCCCCAAGTTCGCCAAGGTTGTTGAGTTCCTAGGGGTTATCTTCCAGAGGTTCATGGAGATGCAGTCCGTCTGCGAGGCGAAGCTGCTCAAGCTGATGTCAATGCGATGCATCTACGCGTTCTTGGTTACTGAGCAAGCGGCGCCGCTGCCCACCAATGCCATGCAGCGGACATTCTTACCTCCCGTGGCTGATGGCGAATGTTGGGCCCCATGGAATGCCCTAGATTGTCTTGACGGAGGCGGCTGCTCCCATGGCAGCGTTGCCCTCTCATTGCCGATGGCAGGCCTCGTTGCCAGCCTCATGCCAATCAATCCTAAGATCATCTTAAATCGGCCATTGCGATCATAGTTCCCGTGGAGCGGATCGATGCTGGTAACGAAAGACGACCGTCTTCTCGCCTATCTCGAAGTTGGAGATCCTTATGGTCCGCTCATTATCCATAATCATGGCGGGCCGAGTAGCAGGCTTGAGGCCCGACTCTTTGCCGAGGCGGCGTCCAAGCATGGGCTCCGCCTTGTTTGCGTAGACCGGCCCGGCATCGGACAGTCCACTCCCCAGGAGGAACGCAGCTACTCGGGATGGGCTGACGACATGACGGCCATCGCCGACGCTTTGGGACACCGTGAGTTTGGAGTGACAGGCTGGTCGGAGGGTGGCCCGTGGGCTCTGGCGGCCGCGGCTTACATCGACCCAGCTCGACTGCGCCACGTGACCAGCATCGCCGGCGGCAGCTACGGAGCTTTCGGCGACAACTCGGCAAAGAAGCACCTTTCCGCAGTTGATGCGCTAGGGGGCTTTCTCGCACTGCACTTTCAGCCTGGCTTCCGTCTCATGTATGCGGCACTCGCCAAGACCGCCGTTGATTTCCGCGAGACCTACATCCAGCAATTGCTGAGGGCCATCAACCCGTATGACCAGGAGATTGTGCGGCGACCAGGCTTCGCAGCTGCCTTCAGCGAAGCAAGCGCCGAATGCTTTGCCCATGGAATCGAGGGTTTAGTTCGCGATTCCGAGCTGCTCTACCGGGGTTGGGACTTTGATGTTCGCCAGATCGAGCGACGTGTTCACCTCTGGCAAGGCCTGGACGACCGGCTCGTGCCCGATGCGATCAACAAGGAGCTTGCCGACCAAATGCCTGGAGCTGTGTGGCATCCGGTGGCGGGGGCCGGTCACTTCGTGGCAATCGGTTCGGCAGACGAAGTGTTTGGCATCGCCGCCGAGGAACTGTCCCAGAAGACGTGAAGCGGCGATGTACAACTGAGTGGCCTAACTTCCAGATCCAGATGTCCGGAGCAGCACGTATCCTGTGATTGACCAAGACCTCAGCCCGGTTCCAATCTGGAACCCTTGGCCTCACAGGCCATACTCAGTGACCTACTCCCTCGGATGACCACATGCCTGGGCCAGCGACCACAGGTGTTCTGATCTACGCTAAAGACCTCGAATCTGTCTCAGGCTTCTACGAGAGGTTGCTATCAGCCAAGTTGCTTTTCGCAGACTCTGAACACAGAGTGCTGCAGTCGGCGGATGCTCAGTTGATCATCCATGCCATCCCTGCAATGTACGCCGATCAGATCGAGATCGCCGCACCACCATCACCTCGCGATCAGCAGGCGATCAAGCCATTCTTCACAGTCAGCAGTCTGGAGGACGCCGAGAAAGCGGTAGTAGAGTCTGGCGGCTTACTTTGCGGGCCAGTGTGGCCGGGACCCAGCCTGCGGGTTCGCAATGTCTGCGACCCGGAGGGCAATATCATTCATTTGCGGGAACGTGTGGCCTAGATCATCAAGAAAGTGACCTCCTGGCGCACGCATTGGCGGGTGTGATTGATGGTTAGGGATCCCATCCTGAATCAGTCGATTGTATTTGTAACTGGGGGCTTTGCGATGGGGAGGCCAGATCGATGGTCAAGCCGCATCAAGGTGCTTGCGCTATATGTTGACATCGTTCAGGGTATGGCCTACTCTTCGCAAACTCTTGGTTAGCAAGAGTCCGCTGTCGCGTTAAGGAAGTGGCATGACGTCCGAGGATCGCAACCGACGCATGAAGTGGGGGCACAGTGTGCCGCGTTGGTGGATATCAGACTTCAATATGACTCATCGCGACTGCACCAATGAGAATGAATCAAGCCATCACGTGCCTGACACGCCCCCCGAGGTCAGTGGAGATGATCTTCTGAAGAGCGCAGGAGCTCAGATATTCCGGCAGCGGCTGTTGAATCAGCAGACTAACTGGGCAGAGTCCCAGCGTCAATCTGCTTCACTGGGGCCAAGGGCCGAGGACCCTGAGACTTCTGAGAAGTACCGGCTAAAGCGGATTGCGCGAAGACGAAAGGCTGAAGAGCGGTCTCGCCAGCTTAACCGTGATATACGATTGATTCAGGCAGTATTCGTGGTTCTCGTTATCGCAGCGGGCCTTCTTTTCGGTGGGCTCTTGGGGCTGCTAGTTTGTACTGCAATTGGCCTTCTGATCATGTCACTTCGCTTTAAGTTCTAGGACGGCTTGCGACATCCTCCTTCTTGCTCGTTAAGGTGGCGCGGGCTCTTCGTCAGATAGAACGAGATCGGCCACCTCTGTTCGATCTATTGGATTCAGCTTAGGCATCCGTTGAGTATGAACTAGGCTCCGCGCTCTGTGTGCCCTTCGCGCTGCCTGGTTCTAGTCATGTCCTGAATGTGTATCTCCCTCAGGTCATCGTTATCTGCGGGGAATCGATGTGGATTGCCTGGTCGTATTGCGTCTTCCTTCTGGTTTCAAGGCCAGCATGTGGATGCTGGCTTTCCTGTTTCTGTCGCTGCGTGCTATCCAACGTTGTTTTGGGCGTTCGGAGGCTCGAGGTCCCTTGCTGCATGCTTCCCTGTCAGTAGTTCTGTATGTCATCTGTAAGGCTCATCTTTTTCACCGCCACTATGAACTGCCAAGCGCCTACGCATCTGGTGCCTCATGGCTGGTCCACATCGCTGCAGATGCCGGGTCTTCGCTTCTTTGCAAGGCTTAGCATCTCAAGGCTTGTAGGAGCAAGGTGCGACGATCCAGTTTCTCTCCCCTTCCGGAGATAGCATCGTCGTGGAGCCTGCACGGGGCGAGAGGAGTTCATTCCTCTCTATTCGACCCCGGGGCTTTGTCTCCCTTAGATGAGGATGCGACAGGTGAGGCGCTTCGTGCCTAGGCGCCCGCTTACGCGAGCTACTGGGGGCAGTGCATGGCTTTTATCTGGCTTATGGGGCTGGTTCATCCGATGGAGTTAAGTGAAGCCTTGAGCGCGGCCTACCCTTCCTCGCAGCGATCCGCCCCAGCAATTCGGGTGGGCCCTCTTCTGCAAATTGTTCGGTGAGCAATCGACAGCGTGGATGTGAGCTGACATGACAAAACAGAATCTGGCCGTGTTCATGGAGTGGCTTCGGCCCGTCGGCATCGGACTGGCTTTTGTAGTCGCTTCCTTCCTCGGTCATGATGCGATTTCACGATTCCATATTCTGGGGCCTTTCGTTGTTGTGCTCATGTCGGGAACAGTGGCCTTTGAGTCCCTGGTGTTGGGAGAAGCGGCCTCTGTGAAAATTGGCTATGCGCCCAATCATGCCTATCAAGTCCAATCGGGTCTGGCCAATGCGGCTACCGCAGTGACGGCACTGCTCGTCTATGCCCTGGATTGGGGGCGCCATGCAGATGCCACGATCGTGACCGCGATGTTGATGTTCTTTTCTTTCTCGGCAGCGAATCATGCCGCCTCAGCCATCATGGAGAGGGATTCAAAGCCTGTAAACTTGCTGCGTCCGGCCCTGTCGTTGGTCTTGATTGGATTCCTTCTTCCTGCCATGATCCAAGCCTTAAGCCAGCCATGATGCGCGCCGCCTGTTTGGCACGCGATACTGATCCACTCAGGTCAGTTGATGACCACGCGTCACCTGGCTCCAGCCGAATCTTCCGTTAAGCCTCGGATCCATGGCTCTGGTGTTTGCTTCAGTGTCACTCCTTGCTGGTGCCGCTTTGGTGGGCTTGTCCCTATGGCTAAGGGCCCGCTCGAAGGAGTGCTTGTCTTGGCCCAGTGTTATCGGGCGCATCACCGAGTCTCGTGTGGACGATGAGCACATTGACATGACGAAGCCCGTTTTGCGCTACCATTACGACGTTGGTGGTCGAGCCTATGTGGGCTTTCGCGCTTCCTTCTCCGGATACGGAGTCAGTCGAGCTGCAATGGATGAGCTTCTGAGGCCATACGTGCCCGGAAAGCTGGTCAGGGTCTACTACAATCCGAAGAGGCCGGCGTCTGCTGTTCTCGATAACACCGCACAGTCGGACTGGCTGTATTGGTTCTTGTTCGGAGTCGGCTTCCTCCTGCTGGCGGGCTATCTGGGTCTGCGGTGATCTTCTGTTTGATCTCCGCAGAGTCCTCGGCGAGATCTAATCCCTCGCCATGGTTGTCCTCTTGCGGTCGACGGCTTGGCACGGACGTTGCTGATCATGCTGAGATGCTGTATCACTGACGATCTCCGGCCTTTCGCTCCATGGAGCCTGTTCAGGCACGCTGGTCGCTGCGGCAGGAGGTCTGCCGATCCACGCGTGGCCTGCTCGCCCAGGTACGAGCTGCGGCGCGTCGGCCAGGCTCCCGCTCCAGGTTGATTGTGGGTGCAGTAGTTGCGGCATGCCTGGCCGCAGCGCCCGCCCTGGCCAGCCCTGGCGGCACCGTGTCGGACTCGGCCCAGGCCGACGCGATCCTGCGGATCGTGCGCAACCGGATGGCCTCAGACCATCTTCGGGCGGTGCTCGTGCGCGTCACGATCGATGGCCAGGATGTCGTCACCGAGGCGCTGGGCGAATCGATGACGGGCGTTCCTGCCACCCGTGACATGCACGTGCGCAATGGTGCCATCGCCATCTCCTACGTCGCCACGCTGCTGTTGCAACTGGTTGATGAGAAGCGGGTGAGCCTTGACGACAAGCTCTCGCGCTGGCTGCCGGAGATCCCGAATGCCCATCGCGTCACCCTCGGCCAGCTCGCCCGGATGACATCCGGCTACCGCGACTACGTGATCGGCAACCCTGCGTTCGAGCAGACCGTCTACGCGAATCCCTTCCGCCAGTTCACGCCGCAGGAGCTGCTCTCCTATGCGAATCTCCAGTCCCTTTGGTATGAGCCTGGTACCAGCTGGAACTACGCCCACACGAACTACATCCTCCTGGGCCTGGCGCTTGAAAAGATCACGGGCATGACGATCCCGCAGCTGATGCAGGAGCGGATCTTCGCCCCCCTGCCGTTACGCCACACGCGCGACCCTGACGGCACACCCAGGATCGCCCAGCCCGTGCTTCACGCCTTCTCGTCGGAGCGGCGCCAGCTGCTTGGCATCCCACCATCCACGCGCTTCTACGAGGAGTCGACCTACTGGAATCCGTCGTGGACGATCACGCGGGGCGCGATCCAATACACGACCATCGCCGACATGGTGACGTCGGCCGAGGCGATCGGCACCGGGCGCTTGGTGTCGCCCGAGATGCACCGCCTCCAGATCGCTCCGACCCTGCGCGGCTTCGGCAAGCCCATCCAGGGCTGTGTCACCTGCGCGACGCTCGACGACTTCTACACCTATGGCATCGGTATCGTGCTCTCGGGCCCGTGGCTCCTCCAGAACCCGTTGTTCTCCGGGCAGGCCGGGGTGATGGCCTATCTGCCGTCGAAGAAGATCGCGATCGCCGTCGCGGTGACCTTTGACGAGGCAGCCTTTGACAAGACCGGTGGGTACAGCAACGGCGCCGACGCCATCTTCCGCGAGATCGGCGCTGTCCTGGCGCCCGACGAGCCTCCGCCCGTCAGGCTCAGGCCGGCTTCTCGAACGCCAGCAGCCGCGAGACGTGGAAGGGCGCCTGGTTGAGGCTGCGGCGCTTGGGCGCGAAGCCCACGAGCGGATCAGCTGGCTACGGTTCCTCCATGTCGTTCTGTCACTGCTCCAGTGCCGAACATTGATCTCGTTTCAGAGGATGAGGCCCGCGCCATCATCCTCCAGTGGGGAATCTTGCACGACCGTCAGGCCGGTCTCTCCTGGTTCCTTCCGATCATCGCCAGTGAGGCCTTCTACATGCGTTTTGGGGAAACCTCCTGGATCGGCTACGCCGACTTTGAGCGGCATCAAATCGTTAAACGCAAGTTCTTTGATGAGCTCCATAGCTACTCAACTATCCTGGTTTCTGTCCAGCGTCCTGCTACAACTGCGAAGACAGTGATGTTATGGACCTGTCGCCATCGGCCGGAGGGCAGCCCCACGAGCGAACTGCTCAAGGCCCGCCTGGAGCACACCTGGGAGTTCCGCCGCTGCCCCAGCACTGGTCGCCCCTACATGCAGGGACACGTTGTTGACCGCTTTGAGTATCTCGATGGCTTCCGGCCCCTCGCCGACCCTTCCACGGCGCGATCTGATGATCCTCACCTCGACCCGCGCTGGCCGACGACAGGGGCACCTGCAGGTGCGACTGGGGATGACTGAGTGGCTGGCTGCCTGATCACCGGTTGTCCTGGGGCCTCTCCGCCGCCTGGGCCCGGCTGGTGCAAGCGTCGGATGGATGGCTCCCGCCGCGGGCCCCCCTTCAGGCCGCCTTCTCGAACGCCAGCAGCCGCGAGAAGTAGAAGGGCGCCTGGTTGAGGCTGCGGCGCTTGAGCACGAAGCCCGCCTCAGCAGCCGCCGCCACGATCCCCGCCTCCCGCAGCGTGTAGGCGCGGGTGGTCTTGCTGGGGCCTGGGAACAGCTGGCCGATGCCCTTCAGCAGCGCCAGCAGCGGGGTGTAGGGCGCGAAGCTCACGATCAGATGGCGCTCGGCCATGGCGGCCAGATGGCGCACCATCTCTTCCGCCGGGGCCTGGGGGTAGTGGATGAACACGTCCAGGCAGATGACCGTGTCGTAGCGGCCGCTCAGGCTCTCCAGGTCGGAGGCGGTGAAGCGCAGTCGCTCGCTGGGGATCCCCGCTTCGGTCGCGCGGCGACCGGCCTCCGCCACCATTGCTTCCGACAGGTCGGAGGCGTCCACGTGGCCGGCTCCGACCTGCGCCAGGGGCAGGCTGAGGCTGCCCACACCGCAGCCGGCGTCGCAGAACGTGCGGTTGGCCAGGTCGCCCTGCTCCTGCAGCCAAACCAGCACGTTGTCCACCGTCTTCTGGTGGCCGATGCGGATGTTGCGCTGCACCCGGTTCACCGCCTCGCTCTCGCTGTAGATGCGGTTCCAGCGCTCAAAGCCGGTGCTGTTGAAGTAGGCCTGCACCTCGGCCTTCTCCGCCGCCTTGGCGTCCTGGGTCTGGCTGGGATCCAGCAGCTGCTCGGGGGGCATCGGAAGGGGGCCTGATGGGCGGGACGTGGCGCGGATCTTAGGCAGCACTGCCTGGGGGCCCGCAGCGCCGGGCCGCCGGCCTCAGGCGGAGCGCCGCCAGCGCAGCGCCTCCGCCGTGCCGCTCCAGCGCAGGGTCTCCGCCAGGGGCAGCCCCAGCAGCAGCTCCGGCAGCGGCCGCTCGTCGCCCAGCACCCTGCGGGGGTGCAGCGTGGCGGCGGCGATGGCCCGCTCCGGCTCGCCGCTCCAGCGCGCCAGCCGGCAGGCGGCCTCCAGCAGCGGCAGGGTCACCCCCGCCAGGGTGCCGTCCTCCAGCCGGCAGCTGCCGCCCTCCACCGTCAACGGGCGGTCGTCCCAGCGGTAGGTGCCGTCGGGTAGGCCGTAGGGGGCCAGGGCATCGCTCACCAGCACCAGCTGCCCGGGGGCCAGCCGCTGCAGCAGCACTGCCATGGTGGGCGCCACGTGCACGCCATCGGCGATCAGCCCCAGCGCCACGTCGCCCCGCAGCGCCGCGGCTGCCACCGGCCCGGGGGCGCGGCGGTGCATGTCGGGCATGGCATTGAGGCTGTGGGTCAGCATCGTCACGCCTGCCGCGAAGGCCGCGCTGGCCTGGGCCTCATCGGCGGCGCTGTGGCCCAGGCTCACCAGGATCCCCAGCTCCCGCAGCGCCTCGATCACCTCGCCGGCGCCGGGCAGCTCCGGCGCCAGGGTCATCAGCTCGATCTCGGCCTCGAAGCCGCCGATCCTCTCCAGCAGCGCCGCCCGGCTCGGGGCCGCCAGGTGCTGGGCCGGGTGGGCGCCGCGCCGGCTGGGCTCCAGGAACGGCCCCTCCAGGTGGGCGCCCAGCAGCTGGCAGCGCCCCTGCCGGTGCTCGGCGCGGGCCTGGCGCAGCACCGCCAGGGCCTGGCGCAGCGGCGCCACGCCGCAGGTCACCAGGGTGGGGCTGATCGCCTCCACCCCATCGGCCCAGAGCCGCTCCAGCAGCTCCAGCAGCTTCGGCAGGTCGGCCGGCGTCAGCTCCGGGAAGGCCAGGCCCAGGCCGCCGTTGATCTGTAGGTCCACCGCGGCAGGGCTGAGCCAGTCGCCCTGCCAGTTCTCGCCGGCGGCCGCGCTGCCGGGCGCCAGGGGTTCCACCGCGGCGATCTGGCCGTGGCCGTCGAGCCCCACCCGCCAGCGGCGGTTCGGTTGGCTGGCGTGGCTGGGGGCGGCGTTGGGCAGGCGGAGGTTGCTGAGCCAGCGCATGGCGATGGGCACCGGGCGGGGGAGGGAACGGCGCCGGGGCGGGAGAATGGCATCCTCGCCGCCTCCGTGGGGATTCCGGTCATGGCCGCCAGCAAGCCTCTCGCCAGCAATCCCACCGCCAGCAGCCCTCAAGGGCCCGGGGGCCCCCGGGTGGCGGTGGTGATGGGCAGCGACTCCGACCTGCCAACCCTCCAGCCGGCGGTGGACCTGCTGGACGACTTCGGCGTTCCGGTGGAGGTGCGGGTGCTCTCCGCCCACCGCACCCCCCTGGAGATGGTGGCCTTCGCCCAGCAGGCCGCCGGCCGTGGCCTCCAGGTGGTGATCGCCGGCGCCGGCGGTGCCGCCCACCTGCCCGGCATGGTGGCCGCCCTCACCCCCCTGCCGGTGATCGGCGTGCCGGTGCAGAGCAAGGCCCTCTCGGGGGTGGATTCCCTGCACTCGATCGTGCAGATGCCGGCTGGCATCCCCGTGGCCACCGTGGCCATCGGCAACGGCACCAACGCCGGCCTGCTGGCGGCCCAGATCCTGGCCCTCGCCGATCCGGCCCTGGCCGAGCGGCTGGCCGCCTACCGCCAGAGCCTGCACGACCAGGTGGTGGCCAAGGATGGGCGCCTCCAGGAGCTGGGCAGCACCGTCTACCTGGACCGTATGGCCGGAGGCTGGGGCTGAGGCCCGGGCCCAGATCCCGGCCCGGAGAACCGGCTGGCGCGGGCTCGGTAGGGTGCCGACAGGCCTGGCGCCCCCTGGCGCTTTCCTCCATGTCCGACACCCCCTCCCAACCCCGAGCCGGACTCGTTCCCCTGTTGCGCCTGGCCCTGCTGCCGGCCCTGCTGGTGTACGTGCTGGCGCTGTGGCTCAGTGGCGCCGCCGGCATCGAGGCCGAACTGGTGCTGCGCGACCTGGCCCAGACCTGCAAGTACCCCCTGGGGGTTGGGCTGCTCTCCAACCTCGGCTACCTGCTCTGGATGGCGGCGGCGGCGATCGCCTTCTTCGGCGCCCTCTCCGGCGTGACCGGTGCGCGGGGGCGGCACCGCCAGCTGCTGCTGCTGGGCGGCGGCTTCTCGCTGCTGCTCGCCCTCGACGACATGTTCCTGCTGCACGATCGCTACATCGGCGCCAACTTCCTCTACGCGCTCTACGCGGTGTTCGCCGTGGCCCTGCTGCTGCGCTACCGCAGCCTCGTGCCCGCCCTCGGGGGGCTCTCCTTCCTTGCAGCGGTGGTGCTGCTGGGCAGCTCGGTGCTGGTGGATGAGATCCAGAGCCTGCTGCCCTTCCGCTATGAGCTGACGCAGCTGTTCGAGGAGGGCTTCAAATTCCTCGGCATCGCCGCCTGGCTGTATTTCTGGTGGCAGGCTGCGGCAGGCGCCAGCAGACTGGGCGCCAACTCCTGAACCCTTTCCCCGCGGAGCCGTACGGCGGACGATGCTCGAACGCCTGGTGCTCCCCTCCTGGCTGCGGCTGAGCCTGGCGCTGCCGCTGCTGGTGCTCAACCTCTGGGTGCTGCGCCAGCTGCTGCTGCCCCTGGCGCCCTTCCCGGCCCTGTTCCTGGGGGCGGCCCTGATCGCCTTCCTGCTCGACCTGCCCACCCGCTGGCTGGTGGGCCGCGGCCTGCCCCGCAGCCTGGCGGTGTTGCTGGTGGTGGGCCTGGGGATGGGGCTGCTGGTGCTGGCGGGTCTGTGGCTGGTGCCGCGGCTGGTGCAGCAGCTCGGCGAACTCATCAACGCCCTGCCCTCCTGGCTGGCGGAGGGGCAGCAGTGGTTGGATCGCCTTGAGCAGTGGGCCGCCCAGCGGGGCCTGCCCACAGAGATCGGCGACCTCAGCAGCAGCCTGCTCACCCGCGTCAGCCAGGTGGCCAGCCAGGTCAGTCAGCAGCTGCTGGGCCTGCTGGGGGCCACGGTGGGGGTCACGGTCAACACCGTGATCGTGCTGGTGCTGGCGATCTTCCTGCTGCTGGGCGGCGAGTCGATCGTGGCGGGCCTGGCCCGCTGGCTGCCAGCCCAGTGGCGTGGTCTGATCCTCTCCACCCTGGGGCGCACCTTCCGCGGCTATTTCGCCGGCCAGGTGCTGCTGGCCCTGATCCTCAGCGGCGCCCAGATGGTGGTGTTCACGCTGCTGGGCATCCCCTACGGCGTGCTGTTCGCGGTGCTGATCGGCTTCACCACCCTGGTGCCCTACGCCAGCGCCCTCACGATCGTGCTGGTGAGCGTGCTGCTGGCCCTGGAGGAGCCGCGCACCGGCCTGGAGGTGCTGGCGGCGGCCATCAGCGTGGGCCAGGTGGTGGACCAGGTGATCCAGCCCCGGCTGATGGGCAGCATCGTGGGCCTGCAGCCGGCCTGGCTGCTGGTGTGCCTGCCGATCGGGGCCCGCTTCGGCAGCCTGATGGGGCTGGGCGACCTGCTGGGACTCCTGCTGGCGGTGCCGGTGGCCAGCTGCCTCAAGACCCTGCTCGACGAGCTGGCCCGCCGCTGGGAGCTGCCGGATGCCGCTCAGTAAGGTGAGCCCTCAAGGTGAATCCCCTGCTGTGGTGGTCGCCCGTGTTTGCCGCGTGACCGTGCCCCACCGGCCCCTCCTGCGATGCAGGCCCTGACGCCCTTGGCGCCGGCGGGGGCCGCTGTGCCGCTGCGGGTGATCATCCAGATTCCCTGCTTCAACGAGGAGGCCCAGCTGCCGGAGGCGGTGTCGGCGATCCGCGCGGCCCTGGCCCAGGCCCCGGACCTGCCGGACGGGCGGCCGCTGCGCTGGGAAATCCTGGTGGTGGACGACGGCTCCTCCGATCGCACCCTGGCCGTGGCCGCGACCCTGGGGGTGGAGCACGTGGTGGCCCATGGGGTGAACCGCGGCCTGGCCACCGCCTTCCAGACCGGAGTGGCGGAGGCGCTGCGGCTCGGCGCCGACGTGATCGTCAACACCGATGCCGATAACCAGTACGACGCCCGCGACCTGTTGGCCCTGGTGCGCCCGATCCTGGAGCGCCAGGCCGACATCGTGATCGGGGCCCGCCCGATCGATTCCCACCAGGAATTCAGCGTCAGCAAGAAGCTGTTCCAGAAGATCGGCAGCTCCGTGGTGCGGCTGGTGAGTCAGACGCCGGTGCTGGATGCCCCCAGCGGCTTCCGAGCCCTCAGCCGCCACGCAGCGGCGCGGATCAACATCTACGACGACTACACCTACACCCTGGAGAGCATCATCCAGGCGGGTCTCAATGGCCTGCGGGTGGTGTCGGTGCCGATCCGGGTGAACCCCAGCACCCGCCCCTCGCGGCTGGTGCGCAGCAGCGGCGATTACATCCGCCGTTCCACCACGGCGATTCTGCGCACCCTGCTGATCTACCGGGCCGAAAAGATCACCCTCTTCCTGGCCGGGGTGCTGCTGGCCGCCTCCTCGGTGCTGTTCCTGCGCTGGATCTATCTCTGGTTGGAGGATTCGCCGCGCAGCCATGTGCCCAGCCTGATCTTTGCGGCGGTGATGTTCCTCACTGCCCTGCAGTTGCTGGCGATCAGCTATGTGTCGCTGCTCAGCGGCATCAACCGCCGCCTCTCGGAGCAGTTGCTGGCCCTGCAGCGCGACCGCAGTGGCGGAGCGGGGCGATGAGCGCCTTCAGGTCCGCGGCAGGACGATGGGCTGGCGCCGGCGGCCTGGCCTGGCTGGCGCCACTGCTGTTCCTGCTCGTGCTGCTGCTCCGCTTCGGCGGCGCCGTGGCCGATCCAGGCCAGCTCCTCGACAACACCCGCCAGTACGGCCCGCCCCTGGTGGCGGCCCTCAAGGGCGACGGCTGGCTGGCGGCCCAGCCCCAGGTGCAGTACTTCGCGGCGGCCGCGCCGCGGATCTACCAGGGCCTTGTGCTGGCCCTGGCGGGCGGACTGCAGCTCACGGTGCCCGTGGCCACCAAGCTGCTGGCCTTCGCCCTGCTGCTGCCCCTGGCGGCCCTGAGCTGGGGCCTGGCGACCAGCCTGCTGCGCGATCCGGCGCGGCGGGCCCTGCTCGCGGTGCTGCTGCTGGCCAATGCGGTGTTCAGCAACCAGGTACTCACCGGAACCCCTCGGGATCTGGGCACCCTGCTGTTCTTTGCCCTGCTGCTGGCCCAGCTGCAGGGTCGCTGGCGCTGGAGCCTGCTCTGCCTGGCGCTGCTGGCGGCCGCCTATCCCACCTTCGGCGCCCTTGGCCTGCTCACCACGGCGGGAGCCGCCCTGCTGGCGGCCTGGGCCGGGGCGCCCCGCTGGCGCTGGCGCTGGCCGCGCCGGGCTGCGCTCGGGCCCCTGGCGCTCCGGCTGCTGCTGCTGGTGCTGGCAACCCTGCTCGGGCTCAAGCTGCTTGGCCCCCAGATCCACGCCGCCACCTGGGGGCCCACGTTCCGCCTGTTCGAGGCCGGCCATTTCGGTGCCGCCCCAGCCCTGGAGCCGGCCCTGCTGCAGGGGGATCTGGGCCCGAGCGTCGCCAGCCTCCACGATTTCCGACCCACTCCGGCCGTGCTGCTGGAGCTGCTGCGCGACAAGCGCTTTCGGCCCCTGCCGGCCAGCGGCCAGCATGCCTTCGGCTGGCTGGGCGATCCGGCCTCGGTGCTGGCGGTGGCCGCCCTGCTGGCGGCCGTACGCCTGGTGGGGCCCCTGCGGCGTGGCGGCCCAGCGGCCCTGGCCCAGCGCTGGCGCCTCTGGCGCGACGCCGATCCCCAGCGCCGCAGCCGTGCCGGCCAGCTCGCCCTGGCCCTGGCCCTGGCGGCGCTGGTGCTCTACGGCCTCTCCTTCGCCCTGGCCTTCCGCCTGCACGATCCCAACCGCTACCTGATGATGCCGGCGGTGCTGCTGCTCTCCGCAGCGGAGTTCTCCGTGCTGGCCTGGCTGCTGCCGCTCCGGGGTGGCCGGCTGCTGCCCCTGCTGCTGGCCCTGGCCCTGCCGCTGCTGCGGGAGCCGGTGGACCTGCTGCCGGTGAACGCTGCCGCCATCCGGGCGGTGGCAGCCCAGGTGCCCGCCACGGGCCAGGTGCTGGTGCTGCCGGGCGACGGCAGCTCCGAGCTGGCCAGTGCCCTGCCGGTGGCCGCCGGGGTGCGGGTGTTCTACGCGGAGGAGATGGATCGGGGCTTCCACCGCACCGCGATCCGCGATGGCCTGCGCCTGCGCCGCCAGCAGGAGCTGGTGGAGGACAGCCTGCGACGCGACGATCCCCAGCTGGCCGCTCAGCTGCGGCGCCTGCGCGTGAGCCACATGCTGGCCCCCCGGGAGGACCTGGCGGCCGTGCGGCCCCGGGCGGCCTGTACGACTCCCCTGCCAGCGGACCGGCGCGCCTCGGGGCCGCAGCCCTCCGCGTCGGAGCAGCTCCTGCTGGTGTCTGTGGCCTGCCAGTTCGCCCCGGCTGAGGCCGCCGCTGCTCCACCCGTTGCGCTGCCGGCTGCTCCGCCCGCCGCGCCAGCTGCCGCGTTGCCATCGCCCGGAGCGGGCCGATGAGCCTCGCCCTGCCGGCCCTGCGTGGTGCTCCACCCGATCCGGCGGCTTTGGTGGCGGCGCTGGAGGCCAGCCTGCAGGAGCGCTGCCGCCACCTGCTCACCCTTGCCGATCGCACCCCCTACGCCCCCAGCTACGGCTGCTTCGATCGCTCCTGGTGGCAGTACAAGATCAAGGACTTCCCCTCCGGGATGTCCCAGGAGTGCCTGTATCCGCTGGCCCTGGCCCTGGAGCAGCGCCTCTTCCCCCAGCTGAGTGCGGCGGCCGGCCAGGAGCTGCGCCGCCTGATCCAGGCCGGGGCCGCCTTCTCGCTCCAGGGCCAGCACGGCAACGGCAGCGTCGACGACTATTTCCCCTATGAGCAGGCCGCCGGCGCCACGGCCTTCTCCCTGTTCGCGATCCTCGAGGCCCAGCGCCTGGGCGCGCTGGAGCTGCCGAGTGAGTTGCTGCCGCGGCTGGCCCGGCGGCTCTACTGGCTGGCGCAGCACCGCGAGAGCGGCCGCCTCTCCAACCACGAGGCCCTGATCAGCCTCTGCCTGGCCCGCGGCGCTGCCCTGCTGGGCGATCCGGCCCTGGCGGCGGTGGCCCGGCAGCGCTTCGAGCGGCTGATGAGCTGGCGCAGCGAGGAGGGCTGGTTCGAGGAGTACGGCGGCTTCGATGTTGGGTATGAGTCGCTCACCTTCGCCTGCCTGCGGGAGCTGGCGGAGGCGCTGCCCGAGTGCCGTCCCCGGGTGCAGGACCTGCTGGACGGCCATGCCCGCCTGATCCTGGCGGCGGTGGAGCCCGATGGCTGTCTCGGCGGCGAGCTGTTCGCCCGCGCCACCTGGAACTGGTTCGGCCACGGGCTGCTGGCCCACGCGATCGAGCGGGCCGACCGCGGCGACGGCGATGCTGAGTTGGAGCTGCTGCTGCGGGTGCTGGAAGCCCGCTGGATCCGCTACCCCACCGCCGTCCGCGACGACTTCGTGATCCAGCACCACCTCTGGAGTGACCTGCGCTGCCTGCCTCTGCTGCGGGGGCTGGTGGCCGCAGGCTGGGGGGCCTCGCAACCGGGCGGCGCTGCGGATCTGCCACCATCCCAGATCGAGCGGCAGCTGCCCCAGGCGGGCCACCTCTGGCTGCGCCACGGCGACTGCTGCACCCATGTGTCGCTGCGGCTCGGCGGCGCCTTCCGCCTCTACCGGCAGGAGCGTTTCGTGGTGCAGGACACCCAGCTGGCCCTGCGGGTCGAGCCCCGCCCCCGCGGCCTGCTGCGCTGGCGGCGGCCTGCAGCGGCCACCTATCTGGCCACAGCCCAGGCCCCGGAGCTGCGCTGGTGCTGGGAGGATGCCGCCACCCTGCGGATCGAGGGGCCGCTGAGCGCCTACCGGCCCCAGCCGATGACCCCCCTCAAGCTGATCGTGCTGCGGCTGCTGATGCTCTCGCTGGGCCGCTACTGGGCCGATGGCATCCGGGCCCTGATGCAGAGGCTTCTGATCGCGGCGCGGCCCGATCCCCAGCGGAGCTTCGTGCGGCGGCTGCGTTTTCGGGACGATGGGCTGGTGGTGGAGGACCGCGTGCGGCTGCCGGCGGCGGAGGCGGCGCAGGCCAGCCTGATTCCCACCACCTTCAGCAGCTTTCGCCACGTGGTGATGAGCCGGGTGTTCCACCCCTATGCCCTGGAGTTGCAGGAGCCGCTGCGCAGTGCCCTGGGCCAGGACGGGCCGGGCCTGAGCCTGGAGCGCCGCTGGTGAGCCGCCGCCGCTCCGGCCTCAAGGTCGCCTTGGCCATCGGCGTGTCGCTGCTGCTGCTCTGGCTGCTGTACCGCCAGGTGGATCCGGCCCAGCTGCTGGCGGCCCTGCGCCGGGCGTCCCTGCCCCTGTTCCTGGCGGCCCTGGGGGTGGGGGGCCTGCTCAGCGCTGCCACCGCCTGGCGCTACGCCCACTTCGCCCGCAGGCTCGGGATCACCCCGGCCCCTGGCTACGGCACGTCCCTCAAGAGCTATTTCCTGGCGGCCTGCCTCAATCTGGTGCTGCCCTCCAAGCTGGGCGACCTGGGCAAGGGCCTGCTCTGCGGCCGGCTGGATCGGATCGCCTACCCGTTCGAGCTGCACGTGTTCACCGTCTACGAGAAGGTGGCCGACCTGTTCTCCCTGGTGCTGCTCGGCGCCCTGCTGGGGCTGCTGCGCCGGCTGGTGGGGGCGGTGCCGGGCATCCCCGAACTGGCTGGTCCCTTGGCCGGTCTGGGGCTGACGCCCCTGCTGCTGCTGCTGGCCCTGCCGCTGCTGCTGGTGCTGCTGCCCCATCGCCACGGCGGTGTGGTGGCGCGGCTGCTCAAGCCCCTGCCCCTGAAGCTGCGGGAGGCGGGCCTGGTGGCGGGTCGCTTCCGCTGGGCCGACTTTCTGGTTTTCCTGCTGGTGTCCCTGGGGCTGTGGAGTCTGCATCTGGTGCAGATGGGCCTGTTCGCCCAGGCCCTGGCGATGGACCTGTGGTCGGCCTCAGGCCTGCTGGTGATGGTGACGGCGGTGCTGGTGGGCCTGCTGCCGCTGTCGTTCGCAGGGATCGGCACCCGCGATGCGGTGCTGCTCCTGCTGCTCGGCCCCCTTTACGGCACCGCCCAGCCGCTGCTGTTCGGGGTGCTGCTCACGTCGCGCTACGTGCTGCCGGCCCTGGTGGGGGCCTTCCTGCTGCGGGAGCTGGCGGAGCCGTCCTGAAGGGGCAGGCGGCTCAGGCCTCGCTGGCGGGCACCACCCCCTGGGCCTCCAGGTGGCTCAGCACCTGGGCGACGCAGTCGTCCAGGCTCTGGCGGCCGGTCTCGATCCGCAGCTCGGGCAGCTCGGGGGCCTCGTAGGGGCTGGAGATGCCGGTGAAGTCCTTGATCTCGCCGGCGCGGGCCTTGGCGTAGAGGCCCTTGGTGTCGCGCTGCTCGCACACGTCCAGATCGGCGGCGCAGTGGATCTCAATGAAGTCGCCGGGCTCCACCAGGGCCCGGGCCCGGTCCCGATCGGCCCGGAACGGCGACACGAAGGCGGTGAGCACCACCACACCCGCGTCCAGGAACAGCTTCGCCACCTCTCCGATGCGGCGGATGTTCTCCTCCCGGTCGGCGTCGGAGAAGCCCAGGTCCTTGCAGAGGCCGTGGCGCACGTTGTCGCCATCGAGCACGTAGCAGGCCAGGCCCTGCTCGAACAGGGCCGAGTTCACGGCGTTGGCCAGGGTGCTCTTGCCCGCCCCGCTCAGGCCGGTGAACCAGAGGATGGCGCTGCGATGCCCCCTCTGGTGGGCCCGGGCCTGGCGCGTCACGGTGGAGTGGTGCCAGACGATGTTGGTGGCCTTGGTGGTCATGGCGCAGCGGGCTGGCGGTGGAGCTGTGGCGGGCATTCTCTCCTGCAGGCTGGGCCGCCTCGCTGGCCCTGCCCGGCCCACCAGCGCGCGGAGCCGGCCTCAGCCCCCCGCCTGCTTGGGCCGGAAGCCGGCCTGCTCCAGGGCCGCCAGGGCCGCTGCCACCTGGTCGCCCTGTAGTTCGATCACGCCTGCCTTGAGGGTGCCGCCGGTGCCGGCGGCGGCCTTGAGCTGCTTCAGCAGGCCCTTCAGCTCGGCTTCGGGGGCCTCCAGGCCGGTGATGGCGGTCACGAGCTTGCCGCCCTTGCCGGCCTTGGTGCGCTGCACCCGCACCCGCTGCTGGGCCCGGGGCGTGGGTGCGGAGGCCGCGCCGCCGTTGCCGCTCTCCGGCCGCTGCAGGCTCTCCGACCTGCTGAATTCCTGCCAGCCGCCCTTGGCCATGCCCCGTGGATTCGCTAGACACCACTTCAGCGCAGGGGCCGCCCACCGGCCGCTTCCCCCTGCCCCATGCCCCTGCCATGGACCTGCCTCCCCTCCAGTTCGAGATGGTTCGCCTGGGGCTCAAGGGCGAGCCGGCCCAGCAGCTCTGCCGGCCGGCGCCGGAGCGGGAGGAGAGCCTGGGCACGTCCTTCAGCGGCAGCCCGCCCTGCCGCGACGAGGCTTCGCGCATCCGTATCGACATGCCGCCAGGCTGGCCGGTGACGCCGCCACCACCGCCTCCCCAGCCCTCGAAAGCCACCCGTCCGGTCCGCCAGCCCCGGTGAGCCCCTGCCCGCTTCCTACGCTGGCGGCATCTTGCCCCGCCGCCGGTGACTAGCACCGTTCCCCCTCTGTCCTCCGCCAGCGGCCTCTCTTCCGCGAGCGGTGTTGATCCCGCCGCCCTGGAGCTCTCGGCCCGCCCCAACAGCCTGGGCCGCTACGGCCAGTTCGGCGGCCAGTACGTGCCCGAAACCCTGATCCCGGCCCTGGCGGAGCTGGAGCAGGCGGCCGCCGAGGCCTGGGCGGATCCCGCCTTCACCGAACGGCTCAACCACCTGCTCAAGCACTACGTGGGCCGGCCCAGCCCCCTCTACGAGGCGGAGCGGCTCACGGAGCACTACCGCCGGCCCGAGGGCGGCCCGCGCATCTGGCTAAAGCGCGAGGACCTCAACCACACCGGCGCCCACAAGATCAACAACGCCCTGGGTCAGGCGCTGCTGGCCCTGCGCATGGGCAAGAAGCGGATCATCGCCGAGACCGGCGCCGGCCAGCACGGCGTGGCCACCGCCACCGTGTGCGCCCGCTTCGGCCTGGAGTGCGTGGTCTACATGGGCGCCGAGGACATGCGCCGCCAGGCCCTCAACGTGTTCCGCATGCGACTGCTGGGGGCCACGGTTCAGCCCGTGACTGCCGGCACCGCCACCCTCAAGGACGCCACCAGCGAGGCCATCCGCGACTGGGTGACCAACGTGGAGACCACCCACTACATCCTCGGCTCGGTGGCCGGCCCTCACCCCTTCCCGATGCTGGTGCGCGACTTCCATGCCGTGATCGGCGAGGAGGCCAGGCAGCAGTGTCAGGAGGCTTTCGGTCGCCTGCCTGACGTGCTGGTGGCCTGCGTGGGTGGCGGCTCCAACGCCATGGGCCTGTTCCATCCCTTCGTTCAGGACACCGCCGTGCGCCTGATCGGGGTGGAGGCCGCCGGCGATGGCGTCGCCAGCGGCCGCCATGCCGCCACCATCACCGAGGGGCGGGTGGGGGTGCTGCACGGGGCCATGAGCCTGCTGCTGCAGGACGAGGAGGGCCAGGTGCAGGAGGCCCACTCGATCAGCGCCGGCCTCGACTATCCGGGGGTCGGCCCCGAACACAGCTACCTCAAGACGATCGGCCGGGCCGAATACGCCGCCGTGACGGATGCCGAGGCCCTCGACGCCCTGCAGCTGCTCTGCCGCCTGGAGGGGATCATCCCCGCCCTGGAAACGGCCCACGCCTTCGCCTGGCTGGAGAAGCTCTGCCCCACCCTGGCCCCCGGCACCGAGCTGGTGGTGAACCTCTCCGGCCGCGGCGACAAGGACGTGAACACCGTGGCCGACAGGCTCGGGGACCAGCTGGTGGGCTGAGGCTCAGCTCAGCAGCCGCTCCAGCACGGTGGCCACCGAGCGCACCGCCGAGCGGGCCGTGGCGTAGGCCATCCGCATCGGCCCCACCAGGGCCACGTGGCCCACGCCACCACTGCCCGTGCCGTAGCTCGACTGCACCACGGCGCACGAGCGCAGCGCCGGGTGGGGGTGTTCGGCGCCGATCCACACCCCGCCCAGGTCGGCGGCGCCCCGGGCCTGCAGGAGTTGCTGGGGGTCTTCCTCCACTAGCTGCAGCAGCGGCCGCAGGCTCTCGGTGCGGCTGAATTCCGGCTGGCGCAGCAGGCCCCCCAGCCCCAGGGCCACGGCGCCGCCCAGCTCCAGGGGGCCCAGCTGCCGGTGGCTCTCCAGCCCCTGGCGCAGCAGCTCACCGCTGCCGCGCAGCTGGGGCGGCAGGCTGCCCCAGTCAATGGCGCCGCCCCGAACAGCCCCGGGAGTGCCCTCCAGCTGGCCGGCGGCCCAGCGCTCCAGCGCCGGCAGTTCGCCGCTGATGCCGGGGGGCAGGCGCAGGTTGAGGCTGCTGGTGGTGGCGCTGCCCTCCACCAGAAACACCAGCAGCCGGTCGCCGCTGGGCACCAGGCGCAGGGCCTGCAGGTCCGGCGCGTGGCGCTGGGGCCGGGTGATCAGGCTCAGCAGGCCCGTGAGGTCCGCCAGGCGGCGGGCCAGGTGCAGCAGCAGGTCGTCGAGGGCGGCCCACTGCAGGCTCAGGCCCGTGAGTTCCCGCTCCAGCTGGCTGGCGGCGGCGCCGGGGGCCGGCAGGAGGCAGTCCACGTAGTGGCGGTAGCCCTGCTGGCTCGGCACCCGCCCGGCGGAGGTGTGGGGCTGGGTCAGCAGACCCTTCTGCTCCAGGGCCCCCATCGCCGAGCGAACGGTGGCGGGGCTGGCCTCCAGCCCGAAGCGCTTCACCAGGGTCTGGCTGCCCACAGGCTCGGTGGTGTCCACGTAGTGGCGCACCGTGGCCTGCAGCACCTGCTGTTGGCGGCGGGGCAGGGGTTGCACGGGGCGCTGCCTCGCGGGGTGGGGTGGATCGTAGGGGCTGCGGCCGGTTGTGGCACGCGGACCGAGCCAGCGGTGCGGTGTGGACCCAGAGCTCAGTAGCGCGGCACGGAGGGATCCACCTCCACGCTCCAGGCGTCGATGCCGCCGTGCAGGTTCCAGACCCGTTCGTAGCCCTGGGTTTCCATCAGCCAGCTGCCGAACTGCCAGCTGCGCACGCCGGCATGGCAGAGCACCACCACGTCCCGCTCGCGATCCAGCAGGGTGTCCAGCCGTTCCAGCCACTCGGCCGAGCGGCTCAGGGGCAGGTGGATCACCGGCTGGGCCAGGGCCGCCAGCTCCAGCTCGGCGTCCTCGCGCACATCCACCAACTGAAGCGGTTCGCCGGCCTCCAGGCGGCGGTGCAGGTCACTGGCGCGCAGGGTGGCGGGGGTGGGCATCGGGAGGGGGAGTGGGGATCGGAGCTGGGGCGGGCGTCGCCGCGGCGGGCGCATCGCCCCATGCTGGCGACTGCAACGTTGGGCTGGCTGGTGGGCGCGCTGGCGTGCCAAAGCCCGGGGCCATGCATAAAGATGACGTCGTTGCTGCGTGCGTCGCATGAAGGCCCGCCCCTTCCTGGCGGCCGTCCTGACGGCGGCCCTGGTGCTACTGGGGCTGGGGGCCGGGGCCTGGTGGCTGGTGCTGGAGCGCAGCCCCCTGGCCCTGCAGCACCAGCCCCTGGCCCTCCCCCTGGCGGCCCGCTTCGTGCCGCGCAGCGCCCCGCTCACCCTGCACTGGCTGGTGGGTCCCGAGGCGGCTGGCTCCTATGCCCGGGCCGTCGCCCCGCCGCGCCAGCGCCGGTCCGCGGCGGAGGCCCTCGATCGGCTGCGCGATGGGGCCTTCGCCGCCGCCGGCCTCGACTACGCCAGTGAACTCTCCCCCTGGCTGGGCGGTGAGGTGAGCCTGGCCCTGCTCACGCCCCCGGATCAGGTCGGAGAGCCCGGCTGGGTGCTGGCCCTGCGCAGTCGCGACAACGAGGGCGCCCGCCGCTTCCTGCAGCGCTTCTGGCAGACCCGCAGCCTGGCCGGCACCGACCTGCAGGTCAGCCGCTACCGGGGCATGGGCCTGATCAGCGGCCGCGGTGCCCTGGTGGGCCAGAGCCCCCGTCCCCTGGCCACGGCCCTGATCCACGACGATCTGGTGCTGATCGCCTCCGGCCGCGGCGTGCTCGAGCAGGCCTTGGACGTGTCGCAGATCGACGAGCTCAACCAGGCCGCCAGCCCGCCGCTGCGGCAGGCCGTGGCGCGGCTCGGCCAGGGCGTTGCCCTGCTCACCGCCAGGCCGGCGGCCCTGGAGCGCTGGCTGGGCCTGCCGGCCGACCCCCAGCTGATCTCCCCCGCCAGCGAGCTGGTGGCCGCCGTCTCCCCCTCCGGGCGGGGCCTGGCGGTGGATGCCCTTGTGCAGCTCCGCGCCCCCCTGGCCCCCAGGCCGCTGGTCGGCGCTGAGGTCCTGCAGCAGCAGCTGCACACCCCTGTCGCCAGCCTGGCCCTGCTCCAGGACCCGGCAACCCTGCTGGGGGCGCCAGAACCAACGCCGGCCCCTGCCGCTGAGGCTCCCACCTTCGCGGCGGCTGCCGAGGGTCAGCTGCTGGACCCGGTGCAGCTGGCGGACGAGGCACCGTCCGGTACTGAGGCGGAGGCTCTCGTTGCCGTCGCTGCGGAGGACCCCCAACCCGCCCCTGAGCAGGCCAGGCCAGCGCCAGCGACACTCGCGCCCACGCCCACGTCCCCCGACGCCTGGCGCGCCCTGCTCGGCCCCGTGCTGGCACGGGCCCTGGCCGCCGAGGCCGGTCCGCTGCCGGCGCTGGTGGCCGCCGCCGATCGGGGGCCGCTGCTCTGGGCCCGCCAGGAGGAGGGCTGGTTGCTGGGCACCCGCGCCGACAGCCCCGCCCCCGAGGACCTCCAGGCCGATCTGACCGGCCAGGGCTTCACGGCTGCCCCCCTGACCCTCCAGGGCCAGACCCTGGAAGCCTGGACCCAGCTGGAGTCCCGGCCGGTGCGCGGCAACCCCGACCAGCTCCAGGCCCGCCTCGCCGGGGCCCGCAGTGCCCAGGGCGATCTGGCCTGGTGGGGCCAGGGGCTGGCGGTGCTCGCCCAGCAGCGCGAGGGGCATGGGCAGCCCCGTCGTCGCCTCGAGCAGCTGCAGGCGCTCGGCACGCCCCAGGCCCCCGTGCAGTGGGCGATGGATGGGGCCACGGCCCGCGGCCTGCTGGCCCGTTGGCAGCCCTGGCGCCTGCTGGCGACCCTGGCCTCCACCCCCTTGACCGAGCGCCTGGAGGGGGGCGCCATGAGCCTGGACGCTGACGTCCCAGCCGCCGCCCCGGCGTCTGGAGCCGCACCCCGTGTCGCCCCAGCCGCCCGCGGCGCCCTGCGGCTCCACGCCCTGCTGGAGCTTGGCTGAGGCTGCGATGTCCCATCACCGCCAGCTGCTGCTGCTGCGCCACGGCATTGCCGAGCAGCGCGACGAGGGTCTCGACGACGGCTCCCGGCCGCTCACGGCCGCCGGCCGGGAACGCACGGCCCTGGTGCTGCAGCGTCTGCTGGAGCTGGATCTGCGGGCCGAGCTGCTGCTGAGCAGCCCTTTGGTGCGGGCCCGCCAGACCGCCGAGCTGGCCCGGGATGCGGGCCTGGCCGCTGATCTGGAGCTGGAGTCGGGGCTGGCCCCGGAGGCCGATCCCGTGCCGCTGCTGCTGCGCTGGCTGGGGCCGGCCTCGCCACGGCCGGGCTGGAGCCGGCTGGCTCTGGTGGGCCATGAACCCGACCTCAGCCGTCTGGCGGCCTGGCTGATCGGGGTGCCCGCAGGCCAGGCCGAGGGGCGGCTGCGGCTCAAGAAGGCCGGCGCCCTGCTGCTGCAGCTGCCCGCTGAGAACGGACTGGCGGAGCAGGCGCTGGCCGGATCGGCCCGGTTGCTGTTGCTGCTCAGCCCCAAGACCTTGCTGGCTGGTCGGTAGCGCTACCCAGCGGGCTCCGCCGCCGGCCTTAGGTTGCCCACTGCAGCAGGAGGAGCGGCATGGTGGCAGAGGCAGGCATCCAGGCGACCGCTCCGGTCTATCGCCCGGGTCTGGAGGGCGTGCCGGCCACCCAGTCGGCGGTGTGCGACATCGATGGCCAGCAGGGCATCCTCAGCTATCGCGGTTACCGGGTGGAGGACCTGGCGGCCCAGAGCACTTTTCTGGAGACCACCTACCTGCTGATCTGGGGCGAACTGCCCGATGCGGAGCAGCTGGCCGCCTTTGAGCAGGAGGTGCAGATGCACCGGCGCGTGAGCTTCCGCATCCGCGACATGATGAAGAGCTTCCCCTCCCAGGGGCATCCGATGGACGCGCTGCAGGCCAGCGCCGCCTCCCTCGGGCTCTTCTATTCGCGGCGCGCCCTCGACAACCCCGAGTACATCTACGGGGCGGTGGTGCGCCTGATCGCCAAGATCCCCACGATGGTGGCGGCGTTCCAGCTGATCCGCAAAGGCCAGGATCCGATCCAGCCCCGCGACGACCTGGCCTACGCCTCCAATTTCCTCTACATGCTCACCGAACAGGAGCCGGATCCCCTGGCGGCCCGCATCTTCGATGCCTGCTTGATCCTGCACGCCGAGCACAGCCTCAACGCCAGCACCTTCAGCGCCCGCGTCACCGCCAGCACCCTCACCGACCCCTACGCCGTCGTGGCCTCGGCCGTGGGCACCCTGGCCGGGCCCCTGCACGGCGGTGCCAATGAGGACGTGCTGGAGATGCTGGAGGAGATCGGCAGCGAGGACCAGGTGGAACCCTGGCTCGATCGCGCCATTGCCGAGAAGCGCAAGATCATGGGCTTCGGCCACCGGGAATACAAGGTGAAGGACCCCCGGGCCGTGATTCTGCAGAAGCTGGCCGAGCAGCTGTTCGATTCCTTTGGCCACGACCCCCTCTACGACCTGGCCCGCAAGCTGGAGGCCGCCGCTGCCGAGCGGCTCGGTCCCAAGGGCATCTATCCCAACGTGGATTTCTATTCCGGCCTGGTGTATCGCAAGCTCGGCATCCCAGAAGACCTGTTCACACCGATCTTCGCCATCGCCCGCACCGCCGGTTGGCTGGCCCACTGGAAGGAGCAGCTCGGTGCCAACCGCATCTTCCGGCCCACGCAGATCTACACCGGCTATCCGTCCCGCGAGCTGACGCCGATCGAGGACCGCTGACGCGCCCAGCGCCGAGCGACCCCCCATCGACCCGTCTGCCGCTGCGGCCGCCTAAGTTGCCCCCAGTCCCGCCAGTCCCCCTGCAGCCACCCGCATGCTGACCATTCCAGCCAGCGCCATGGCCGCCGCCCTGCAGGCCCCTGCCCTGGTGACGCCCGGCCTCGACCTGGAGGCCAGCTTCACCGACGTGCTTGAGGGCTTTGGCCTCAGCCCTGCCGCCGCCCATCTGGTGTGGCTGCCCCTGCCGATGCTGCTGGTGCTGGTGGCTGCGGTGGTGGGCGTGCTCGTCACCGTGTGGCTGGAGCGCAAGATCTCGGCCGCCGTGCAGCAGCGCATCGGCCCCGAATACGCCGGCGCCCTGGGGATCCTGCAGCCCCTGGCCGATGGCCTCAAGCTCCTCTGGAAGGAGGACGTGATTCCCGCCCGGGCCGACGGCCTGCTCTTCACCCTGGGGCCGGTGCTGGTGGTGGTGCCGGTGATCCTGAGCTGGCTGGTGGTGCCCTTTGGTCAGCACCTGCTGATCAGCAACGTGGGCGTGGGGATCTTCCTGTGGATCTCCCTCAGCAGCATCCAGCCGATCGGCCTGCTGATGGCCGGCTACGCCTCCAACAACAAGTATTCCCTGCTGGGAGGGCTGCGGGCGGCGGCCCAGTCGATCTCCTATGAGATCCCCCTGGCCCTGGCGGTGTTGGCGGTGGTGGTGATGAGCAACTCGCTCAGCACCGTCGACATCGTCAACCAGCAGACCGGTGCCGGCATCCTCAGCTGGAACATCTGGCGCCAGCCGGTGGGCTTCGTGATCTTCTGGATCTGCGCCCTGGCCGAATGCGAGCGCCTGCCCTTCGACCTGCCGGAGGCCGAAGAGGAGCTGGTGGCCGGCTACCAGACCGAGTACGCGGGCATGAAGTTCGCCCTCTTCTATCTGGGCAGCTACATCAACCTGGTGCTCTCGGCCCTGCTGGTGTCGGTGCTCTACCTGGGCGGCTGGGGCTTCCCCATCCCGGTGGAATGGCTGGCAGGGGCCCTGGGCCAGTCGGTCGATGCGCCGCTGGTTCAGGTGATCACGGCCTCGGTGGGCATCGTGATGACCGTGCTCAAGGCCTACCTGCTGGTGTTCTTCGCGATTCTGCTGCGCTGGACGGTGCCCCGGGTGCGGATCGACCAGCTGCTCGATCTGGGCTGGAAGTTCCTGCTGCCCATCGCCCTCGTCAACCTGCTGGTCACCGCCGGCCTCAAGCTCGCCTTCCCCGCCTTCTTCGGCGGCTGATCCCCAGACCCCGCTCCAGCCGGCCCATCATGGGGCCGGCTCCCCTGATTCACCGCCCTTCGCCCCGCCAAGTCCATGTTCGGGTTCCTCAAGAAAGTCGGCGACTACACCCGCGATGCGGTGAGTGCGGCCAATTACCTGAGCCAGGGTCTTGCGGTGACCTTCGATCACCTGCGCCGCCGGCCGATCACGGTACAGTACCCCTACGAGAAGCTGATCCCCTCAGAGCGCTACCGCGGCCGCATCCACTACGAGTTCGACAAGTGCATCGCCTGTGAGGTGTGCGTGCGCGTCTGCCCGATCAACCTTCCGGTGGTGGATTGGGTGATGAACAAGGCCACCAAGAAGAAGGAACTGCGCAACTACTCGATTGATTTCGGGGTGTGCATCTTCTGCGGCAACTGCGTGGAGTACTGCCCCACCAACTGCCTGTCGATGACCGAGGAATACGAGCTCTCCACCTTCGATCGCCACAACCTCAACTTCGACAACATCGCCCTCGGTCGCCTGCCCACCAGCGTCACCAGTGACCCGGCGGTGTTCGCCCTGCGCGAGCTGGCCTACCTGCCCAAGGGCGAAATGGATCCCCATGGCGTGGATCCCAACCGGCCCCGGGCCGGCAGACTGCCCGAGCAGGTGCTCGAGACCCTGCCCAAGCCTGAGGCCGCCGCCAGCGGAGACAAAGCCTGATGACCATCGCCTCCTCCACCCAATTCCTCTGCTTCGCGGCCCTCTCGGCGGCCGTGGCCATCGGAGCCCTGGGCGTGGTACTGCTGCCCAACATCGTCTATTCCGCCTTCCTGCTTGGGGGCGTGTTCCTGTCGGTGGCGGGCCTCTACCTGATGCTCAACGCCAGCTTCGTGGCCGCCGCCCAGGTGCTCGTTTACGTGGGCGCCGTGAACGTGCTGATCCTGTTTGCGATCATGCTCGTGAACAAAAAGGAAACGATGGCTGCGATCCCGGGCCTGGCCCTGCGCCGGGTTCTTTCGGGTGCCGTCTGCGCCGGCCTGTTCGGCCTGCTGCTCCGGGTGGCCTTCATCACCCCCTGGGCCACGCCGGGCCCGGAGCCCATCGGCGATGAGGCGACGATCCGGATCGGCGAGCACCTGTTCTCCGACTACCTGCTGCCCTTCGAGCTGGCCTCGGTGCTGCTGCTGATGGCCATGATCGGTGCCATCGTGCTGGCCCGCCGCGATGTGCTCTCCGCAGACATCGTGACCGGTGAGCCCGCGGACCAGGGCCTGATCGAGAAGTCGCGCACGCCGCTGCTGCTCGAGACCCCCGCACCGGCCAGCCCCGCCGTGCCCACCCCCGTCCTGGAGAAGCGCTGATGAGCCTCGAGCTGCCCACCACCGTGCCCCTGCAGGCCTATCTGGCCCTGGCGGCCATCCTGTTCTGCACCGGCGTCTGGGGTCTCATCAACAGCCGCAACGCCGTGCGGGTGCTGATGAGCATCGAGCTGATGCTCAACGCCGTCAATATCAACCTGATGGCCTTCTCCAGCTACCTGGACGGCCAGCTGATCCGCGGCCAGGTGTTCGCGATCTTCGTGATCACCGTGGCCGCCGCCGAGGCCGCCGTGGGCCTGGCGATCCTGCTCTCCCTGTACCGGAACCGTGAAACGGTGGACATGGAGCGCTTCAACCTGCTGCGCTGGTAGCCAGGCTGGGGGCTGATCCGGTGCAGGCCGCTCCTGTGGCCTCCCACCGGCTTGCCCCGCTCGATCCATGCAACTGCGGACCGTCTGGCTGATCCATCGCGCCGGCAGCCAGGCGGCGCTGCGCCAGGCCCGCCGCAGTGCCGAGCAGCTGCGCCAGCAAGGGGCCCGGGTCGCTGTCGCCATGAGTGGCGCCAACGTCAACCCCTTCCCTGGCCTGCTGGCCCATGAGGGGGAGCTGCCTGATCTGGCGGTGGTTCTCGGCGGCGACGGCACCGTGCTCGGTGCCGCCCGGCACCTGGGCCCGCTGGGGGTGCCGATTCTCTGCTTCAACGTGGGCGGCCACTTCGGCTTCCTCACCCATGAGCGCAAGCTGATGCACGCGGCCGAGCCGGCCGGCTCCCCCGAGAACCTCTGGCAGCGGCTGCGGGACGACCGCTTCGCCCTGGAGCGCCGCATGATGCTGGAGGCCCACGTCGAGGACGGCGACGAGGTTCACCTGGCCCTCAACGACTTCTACCTGCGGCCGGGACAGGACGAGCTGTCGCCCACCTGCGTACTGGAGCTGGAGATCGATGGTGAGGTGGTGGACCAGTACCGCGGCGACGGCCTGATCATCTCCACCCCCACGGGCTCCACCGGCTATTCGATGGCGGCCGGCGGCCCCATCCTGCATCCCGGCATCGACGCCATCGTGGTGAATCCGATCTGCCCGATGAGCCTCTCCAGCCGGCCCGTGGTGGTGCCGCCCCGCTCCCAGCTGGCAATCTGGCCCCTGGGCGAAGCCAGCCGGCGGGTGCGGCTCTGGAAGGATGGCGCCCACGCCACGCACCTGGAGCCGGGCGAGCGCTGCATCGTCCAGCGCTCGCACCACCAGGCCCTGCTGGTGGTGCTCGAGCAGAGCCCTTCCTATTACCGCACCCTCACCCGCAAACTGCACTGGGCCGGCAACCTCACCGCCGGCGAGCCCTCCCCCAACTGAGCCGCAACCCCCCTGATGGCCCTGGAGATCGAACGACGCTTCCTGGTGGCTGGAGACGGCTGGCGCGTGCATGCGGGTGAGCCCCAGGCCCTGGCCCAGGGCTATCTGGCCTCCGCCGCCGAGGGGCTGACCCTGCGGGTGCGGCAGGCGTCGCCACTCCCGGCCGATGGCGGCGGGGCTCCGGCCCCAACGGCGGCGGTTGCCGGGTCTCGCGCTGCCCAGGCCTGGCTCACGCTCAAGTTGCCGGCGGGGGGTATCGCCCGCCATGAGTTCGAGTACGCGATCCCGGTGGCCGATGCCGAGCAGCTGCTGGGCCACTGCGCCACGGCCCTGCACAAGTGGCGCCATCCCCTCGATCTGCCCGGCGGCGACTGGGTGCTGGATGTGTTCGAGGGCGCCAATGCCCCGTTGGTGATCGCCGAAGTGGAGCTGGAGCGCCCCGACAGTCCGCTGACCGTGCCCTCCTGGTGCGTGCGGGAACTCACCGGTGATGGCCGCTTCAGCAACGCCGCCCTGGCCCGGCAGCCCTTCGCCTCCTGGTCCGATGCCGATCGCGCTCGCCTGGAGCAGCTCCTGGAGGCGGATGCCAGGTCGGCGAGGGCGCCTGCTCCGGACGCTTAGGATCGCGCTAGGAACTTCCACTTCTCTTCAGGAACGGCGCCCTGGTCCCTGCTATGTCCTCGCGACCCCCATCTGACCCTGCCCGGATGATCGGCCTCTACGACCAGGACGGCGTGTTGCGCATCGCCGGCCACGACCGGGACGACTGCCTGGCCTACGCCGAGTTCTTCGGCCTGGAAGCCGGCAGCTTCAGCCTGCAGGTGCTGCTGGGCGAGGTTGCCGATCCGCAGTTCGCTGCCGCCTGAGGGCTTCAGCCCTGGCCATTGGGCTGGGGCAGGCTGCAGCAGTTGACCCCGTCGCGGCAGATCTTGCCGTTGTCCAGGGCCCAGTTGAGCAGGGCCACCCGGTTCTTGGCGCCGGTCTTGGTGAACACGTTGCTCACGTGGTTGTCCACGGTGCGCTTGCTGATCATCAGCGCCTGGGCGATCTCCTGGTTGGTCAGGCCCTGGGCCACCAGCTCGATGATCTCCAGTTCGCGCTCCGAGAGGGCGGAGCGGGGGTGTCCGAGTTCGCCCAGCTCTGACATCGCGGCTCCTGGAGCTGTGGCTGCACTGTACGCAGCGCAATCGCCCCTGCGCCGTCTCGGCAAGGATCCGTCCTCGGCGTCACCGTCCAGAGCGTCACCGTCCAGGCCGTCACCGTGCTGGCCGATGATGGGCCGATTCGAAAGCACGGCATCTTGCGGCTGAAACAGGCATTGGAGGCGGGGCAGTTCGCCATCACTGCGGAGGTGATGCCCCCCCGCGGAGCCGACGTGTCCGCCGCCCTCGCCCATGCCCGCCGGCTGCGGGGTCTGGTGCATGCCGTGAACGTGACCGATGGCAGCCGCGCCGTGATGCGGATGAGCAGCCTGGCCCTCTGCCGCCTGCTGCTGGATGCTGGTATCGAGCCGGTGCTGCAGCTGGCCTGCCGCGACCGTAACCGCATCGCCCTCCAGGCCGACCTGCTCGGCGCCCATGCCCTCGGCATCCGCAACCTGCTCTGCCTCACCGGCGATCCGGTGCGCGCCGGGGATCAGCCCGGCGCCCGGCCGGTGAACGAGCTGGAGGCGGTGCGGCTGCTGCAGCAGGTGAGCGACTTCAACCGGGGGGCCGATCCGGTGCAGGGGGTCCTGCCCGATGGCCCCACCGACCTGTTCGCAGGAGCGGCAGCTGACCCCCACTCTCCCAGCTGGATTGGCTTGCAGCGCCGCCTTGCCCGCAAGCAGGCCGCTGGTGCCCGCTTCCTGCAGACCCAGATGGTGATGGATGCCGTGCGTCTGCGCCGGTTTGTGGAGGAGCTGGCCGCACCCCTGGGGCTGCCGGTGCTGGCGGGGGTGTTCCTGCTCAAGTCGGCCAGGAACGCGGCCTTCATCAACCGGGTGGTGCCCGGCGCCTGCATCCCCCAGGCCGTGATCGATCGGCTCGCCGCCGCCGCCAACCCCGCCGACGAGGGCATCAGTATCGCCGCCGAGCAGGTTGCGGCCTACGCCGGCATTGCCCAGGGGGTGCACCTGATGGCGGTGAAGGCGGAAGAGCGCATCCCGCTGATCCTGGAGCGCGCCGGGGTCGGGGCCCTGGGGATACCGGCCTGAGGCAGGGGACAAGAGGCCGCCCCGCCCAGCACGATCAGCCGGATCAGGAGCCGCTGATGGCCAGGTCGGTGCCGAGCAGTTCGGCCATCGCCTTCTGCTGGGGCGAGGGGGCCGCGTGATCATGGCGGCGCACGTCGGTAATCAGCCAGTCGAGGGCTGCTTCCTGCAGGTCGAAATGGTCGCCGTTGCGGTCCACGCAGTAGCGGCCATACACCAATTTTTCCACCAGCCGCACGCCGGGGCCAATGCGCGAGTAGTCGAAGATGATCGAGTTGTCGATCGTGGCTCCCTCACAGATGTGACAGCTGGGGCCGATCATTGCCGGGCCGATGATCGTGGCTCCGTCTTCGATCTTGGTCATGCCGCCCACGTAGATAGGGCCCTGCACGTTGATCTTGTCCCAGTTGGCGGCCACGTTGAGACCGGTATAGATGCCGGGGCGCACCTGCTTGCCGGGGATCTGCACCTGGCGCACCTGACCATCCAGCACACTGCGGATTGCCTGCCAGTAATCGGGTACCTTGCCGATGTCCACCCACTCGAATTCCATCGGCAGGGCGTAGAAGGGCGCCCCGGCCTCCACTAGGAGTGGGAACAGGTCCGAGCCAATGTCGAAGGGCACACCCGTGGGGATGAAGTCGAGCACTTGTGGCTCGAAGATGTAGATACCGGTGTTGATCATGTCGCTGGCGGCCTCATCCACCGCCGGCTTCTCCTGGAAGGAGAGCACCCTTCCGTCCCCATCTGTCACCACCACGCCGTAGCTGCTCACCTGGTCGCGAGGCACCCGCTTGGTGATCAGGCTGGCCATGGCGCCCTTCTCGCGATGTCGCCGCACGGCCTCGCTGAGGTCGAGATCAATCAGAGCATCGCCACAGAGCACCACGAAGGTGTCGTCGAAGAACGGCTGGAAGTTCTGAATCTTCTTGATGCCACCCGCCGAACCCACAGCCTCACCGATCAGTTCGCCATCCTCGATGCGACCCTCAAAGCTGTAGGCGATCTCCACGCCGAAGCGCTGGCCATCGCGGAAGTAATTCTCGATCTCCTCCGCCAGATGGGACACGTTCACCATGATCTCGGTGAAACCGTGTTGGCGCAGCAGCTCCAACAGAAACTCCATCACGGGCTTCTGCAGGATCGGGATCATCGGTTTGGGCGTGGTGTGCGTGATCGGACGCACCCGCGTTCCCTTGCCGGCCGCCAGGATCATCGCCTTCATCGGCGCTGTCTTCCGTGGTGAGAGGGTCTGGATAGGGCAACCCTAGTCAACCGCTCTAGGCCACCAGCGCCGGCCGAGCCGGCCCCGGAGCTGGCCCTGTGGCCGCAGCCAAGGGCGGCGAGGGGCCCTCGTCCGCCTCGGCCAGCCGCCTGAGGCGCAGCGGCCCGTAAAGCCCGCCGCTCTGCTCCAGGGCCACCTTGCCCTGGGAACTGAGGAACAGCAGGGCCCAGAACACCCCCACGCGATCACAGTCCAGGTCCGCCGGGGCCACCTCCGACCAGCCCTCCACCAGGGCGTCGAAGCCCAGCCAGTCGAGGCTGTCGGGGTGCTGGAGCAGGTAGCGGCCCAGGGCGGCGGTGGTCTCGGGCAGCTTCTCGCGGTGGGCCAGGGCCACCACCTGCTCGATCACGGCCCGGTCGCTGAAGCGCCGGCTGCGCTGGCGCTGGCGGGGCCGGGCCTCCTCCTGATCCAGCCGCTCCGCGATCTCCTCCAATTGGCGGATCAGTTCCCCAAGGGTCACCGGGCGCTGCAGGGGCGGCGGGGCCACCAGCCGACGGCGCAGGTGTCGCTCGGGCCGGCTGGGCAGCTCGATCACCTCCCCGCCGGCCCACGCGGGCTCCAGTTCGCCGGACTCCTCCTCAAAGGCTGCTTCCGGGGGAAAGGTGCGGGCCTCAAGTACCTCGGCCTTGAGGCTCACGAGCACCGAGGCGGCCAGGAAGGCCTCGCTGGTTTCGGCCAGGTCCTGCTCGAAGCTGCCGCCGCCGCCCGCCCCGTTGTGCACCACCAGCCGGGGCAGGCTGATGCGCTGGCGCAGCTGGTCGAGGAAGCCGTCCACCACGGCGATCACATCCACGTCCCAGGGATCCAGATCTCCACGCAGGGCCGCATCCTGCAGCAGGCGGATAGCCAGCCTGGCGCCCCCTTCCGACACGGGATTCCGCAGACTTCTTGCAACTTACCGGCTTCAGCCGGCCCAGACCAGCCCCCAAGGCGCCAGCGGGGTGATCAGTGGGGATGCTTGGCGAACACTCGCACAGCGGTGTTTCGCTCCGCGGTCATCCCGACATCCCGTCATCCGTTGCCGCTGGTCTGGGGGGCCGAGCTCTCGCCGGCGGGTGGCAGCAGGCCCAGTTGGGCATCCACGGCGGCCCGGTAGCGCTGCACGTCCTCCTCGAGCTCGCGGATACGAACCTGCTGGGCCTCCACCTCGCTGGGGTTGTTGAGGCTCTCCACCTGCTTCACCACCCCGGCCCAGACGGCGAACACCCAGGCAGCCGTGGCGCCGATGCCGCCCACCAGCAAGAGCACCACGGCCAGCGGCAGGGTGGTGGACACGCCCGGCAAAAACTTCACCGTGGTGGCGGCGGTGTTCTCCAGGGTGAACATCACCATCGCAAGGCTGAAGCTGAAGATCAGCAGAAAATTCAGCTGTCGCATCGCCGTTCAGGGAAGGGTAGGGGCCGCAAGGTCGGTCTGAGTGGAGAGCGTACGGAGCTGTTCCCAGTTGCGCAAGCGCCGCCTTGGAGGACCGGGTCTGGGCCCCTCGCGATCGGGGCGCCGGTTCACCCCGGGTGTCAGCCCAGGGCCGGGACTGGTGCTGGCAGGAGGGAGGGGGCCTGCAGCAGCGCGGGTGGCAGCAGCTCGCCCAGCGGGGAGCGGCGGATCAGGCCTCCGGGTGGGCTGCCCACGGGCCGGTCCAGGGCCGTCAGTTCCCGCTGCACCAGGGCTTCGATCGAGGCGCGGTAGCTGTCGGTCACAAGGCGCGGGTAGAGGCCGATGCCGATGATCGGCACCAGCAGGCAGCTGATCACGTAGATCTCGCGGGGTTCGGCATCCACCAGGTGGGTGTGGGCGGCCAGCTCGGCGTTCTCCTTGCCAAAGAAGATCTCCCGCAGCATCGAGAGCAGGTAGATCGGCGTGAGGATCACCCCGACTGCCGCCAGCACGGCCATCACGATGCGGAAGCTGAGGGCATAGGCCTCGCTGGTGGCGAAGCCCACGAACACCATCAGCTCGCTCACGAAGCCGCTCATGCCCGGCAGGGCCAGCGATGCCAGCGAGCAGATGGTCCAGAGGGCGAACATCTTGCGCATCTTCTGCCCCACACCGCCCATCTCATCGAGCTGCAGGGTGTGGGTGCGGTCGTAGGTGGCACCCACCAGGAAGAACAGGCTGGCGCCGATCAAGCCGTGGCTCACCATCTGCAGCATCGCCCCGCTGGTGCCCAGGGCGCTGAAGCTGCCGATGCCGATCAGAACGAAGCCCATATGGCTGATCGAGCTGTAGGCGATCTTGCGCTTCAGGTTCCGCTGGGCGAAGGAGGTGAGTGCGGCGTAGATGATGTTCACCACCCCGAGCACCACCAGCAGCGGTGCGAACTGGGCGTGGGCCTCGGGCAGCAGCTGCACGTTGAAGCGCAGCAGGGCGTAGCCACCCATCTTGAGCAGGATGCCCGCCAGCAGCATGTGCACCGGCGCGGTGGCCTCGCCGTGGGCGTCCGGCAGCCAGGTGTGCAGCGGCACGATCGGAAGCTTCACCCCGAAGGCGATCAACAGGCCGGCGTAGGCCAGCAGCTGGAATTTGAGCGGGAACTCCTTGGCCATCAGGGCCGTGAACTCGAAGTTCGGGGTGCCGCCGCCGTAGAAGGCCATCGCCAGGGCCGCCAGCAGGATGAACACCGAGCCGCCGGCTGTGTAGAGGATGAATTTGGTGGCGGCGTACTGGCGCTTCTTGGCCCCCCAGATGGCCAGCAGCAAGTACACCGGCAGCAGCTCCAGCTCCCAGGCCAGGAAGAACAGCAGCATGTCCTGCACCGCGAACACGGCGATCTGGCCGCCATCCATCGCCAGCAGCAGGAAATAGAAGAGCCGCGGTTTGAAGCTCACGGGCCAGGCCGCCAGGGCCGCCAGGGCTGTGATGAAGCTCGTGAGCAGGATCAGCGGCATCGACAGGCCATCGGCCCCCACCGACCAGGCCAGGCCGAGGTTGGGCAACCACTGCACGCGTTCCACGAGCTGCAGCCCCTCGACGCTCGGGTCGTAGCCGTTGAGGTAGGCGCCCACCGTGATCAGGAAGGTGATGAGCGACACCCCCAGGGCGAACCAGCGCACCTGCTTGCCGTCGCCCTTGTCGGGCACGAAGGGGATTAGCAGGGCGGCGGCGATCGGGAACAGGATCGAGGCGCTCAGCCACGGGAAATCCGCAGCCGAGGAAGGGGCGGCTCCCGGAGCGGCGCTTGCAGCGGCCAGGCACGCCACCGCCGGGAACACCGCGAAGTCGAAGAACACAGACAGGCCCGATGGTCTGGGCGGAGTGTAGAAATGCCGGCCCGCCTGGAACTGGGCCGGTGGTCGATGTCACACAGAGCGTTGTGGCTCAGCCCAGCACGCCGAACAGCACCACCAGGGCGATCACGCCTCCGAACACGATCAAGGCATAGAACTGGGCCCGGCCGGTCTCGAAGTACTTGAGACCCTCGCCGCTGCCCAGGGTCACCAGGCCGGTGAGGTTCACCACGCCGTCCACCACCTTGGAATCCACCTCCAGCACCTGGCGGGCCAGCTTGCGGCTTCCCTGCACGAAGAGCTTGTCGTTGATGGCATCCAAATACCACTTGTTGGCCAGGAAGGCGTTCACGGCCGGGAAGCGGGCTGCCACGGCCGTGGAGAGATCCAGCTTGTGCAGGGCGTAGGCCAGCACGGCCACGCTGATTCCTAGCAGCGAGATTCCCACCGAGGCGCCAGCCAGGGGCAGGAATTCGCCCCAGCTGAAGTGCTCGGCCGCCTCGGCGGCCTCACGGGGATCGAGCAGGGCGGCGAAGCGGCTGTTCCAGGGGGTGCCCAGCAGGCCGATCAGCACCGAGGGCACGGCCAGCACCACCAGGGGTGCGGCCATCTGCCAGCCCGACTCGTGGGGGTGCTCGGCGTGGGCGTGGCCGTGGTCGTCGCCGTGCTCGCCCGAGCTGCTGCCCTTGCCGGCGGCGGCCAGCAGCTGGGCCTGGACGGCCTTGTCGGTGCCGCGGAAGCTGCCCTCGAAGGTGAGGAAGTAGAGGCGGAACATGTAGAAGGCCGTGAGGCCCGCGGTGGCAAAGCCGGCGGCCCAGAGCAGCGGGAAGTGGCCGAAGGCCACGCCGAGGATCTCGTCCTTGCTCCAGAAGCCGGCCAGGGGTGGGATGCCGCTGATCGCCACGCAGCCGATGAAGAAGGTGGTGGCGGTCACGGGCATGTAGCGGCGCAGGCCGCCCATCAGGCGCATGTCCTGGGCGAGCACGGGCTCATGGCCCACCACCTCCTCCATGGCGTGGATCACCGAGCCCGAGCCCAGGAACAGCATTGCCTTGAAGAAGGCGTGGGTCACCAGGTGGAACATCCCGGCCACCGGGGCCCCGCAGCCCATGGCCAGCATCATGTAGCCGAGCTGGCTCACGGTGCTGTAAGCCAGGCCCTTTTTGAGGTCCTGCTGGGTGAGGGCGATCGAGGCGCCCAGCACCAGGGTGATCGTGCCCACCACGGCGATCACCGTCTGCACCTCGGGGAAGGGCACGTAGACCGGCTGAAGCCGGGCCACCAGGAACACGCCGGCGGCCACCATCGTGGCGGCGTGGATCAGGGCCGAGATCGGCGTGGGGCCCTCCATGGCGTCAGGCAGCCACACGTGCAGCGGGAACTGGGCCGATTTGGCCATCGGGCCCATGAACACCAGCAGGCAGAGCAGCACCGCCGCGCCGTTGCTGAGGCTGCCGTCGGCCACGGCCTCACTCAGCCGGGCGCCGATCTCCTCAAAGCCGAAACTGCCGGTGGCCCAGAACAGGCCCAGGATCCCCAGCAGCAGGCCGAAGTCGCCCACCCGGTTCACCACGAAGGCCTTCTGGGCCGCGTTGGCGGCGCCGTCGCGGTCGTACCAGAAGCCCACCAGCAGGTAGGAGCACATGCCCACCAGCTCCCAGAACACGTAGATCTCGAGCAGGTTCGGGCTGATCACCAGCCCCAGCATCGAGCTGCTGAACAGGGCCAGGTAGGTGAAAAAGCGCACATAGCCCTTGTCGTGGGCCATGTAGCCATCGGAATACACCATCACCAGCACGGCGATAGTGGTCACGAGCGAGAGCATCACCGCGCCGAGGGCATCGACGCGGAAGCCCATCTGCAGGTTGAAGCTGCCAGCGCTGGCCCAGTTGAACAGCACCTCCGTGGGGCCGGCCCCCGCCAGCTGTTCCGCCAGCACGGCGTAGCTGAGGACCGCCGCGGCACCGACGCACGTGATCAGCAAGAGGGCCACCGGCTTGCGCAGGCGGTTGATGGTGCGGTTGAAGCTGATCAGCCCCAGTCCAACGAGGCAGGCCCCCGCCAGGGGCAGGACCGGAATCAACCAGGCGAGTTCGGCGGCTGGGGGCATCCGGGAGGGAGGCAGTCCCCCGGAGTGTAGGCAGCCCTTTGGGGCGCCCCAGCTCCTGTGGCGGGCTTGTGACGCGCGCCCTGCCCTGGCGCGTCCTCAGCCCAGCCAGTGGGCCAGGCCGGTGCGCGCAAAGGTCGTGGCCCCGAGGCCGATGAAGCGGTGCGCCCACCAGAACACGGCAACGGCGATGGCGATGCCCAGCTGGGCCGGCCGCAGGAATTCCGAGAGCACCAGCTGCTGCCGCCCGTCCAGCACTGCCAGGAAGGGGATCACCGAGGTGCTGGCCTTCAGCTCCTCGAAGGCCGCCCCGAAGCGGTTGCGCAGGCGCCGGTCGCCGTTCCACACCGCGAACAGGTGGTGGCCGATCAGGCCGATGCAGGCCGCCACCATGAAGCTGCTGCCGATCCAGAGCAGGTGGGTGGCACACCAGAGGATCTGGCCGACGGCCTGGGGGTGGCGGCTCACCCGGATGATGCCGGTGGCGTAGAGCCGCACCTGGGGCTTGAGCAGCGCCGGAATCTCCAGCAGGTTGTAGGTGGCCGGATAGAGGAACAGGAAGCTGATGGCCGTGCCGGTCCAGACCACCGGGATGATCCAGGGTTGGTCCTGCAGGTTCCAGAGGCGGATCCCGTCGTAGCGGTGGGCCAGGAAGTAGCCGATCACCACCACGGCCGACGGGATGCTGACGCCGGCGAACAGCAGCCGCCAGGCCCGCTCGCCGATGCGCTCGGCCCCCCAGGCCCGCAGCGAGGCGCCGCCGCTGTGCACCAGGGCGAAGGCCAGCAGCAGGCCCAGCATCACCAGGCTGCTGTGGTGCAGGTGCGGGTCGGCCATGACGGGATGCGGAGGCCGCGATTCTGGCGACACGGCATCCATGCCTACAGTTCCAATTTCCAGACGGTGCTGCCCCGACGGGATCCATGGCCGATCTGCCGTTCACCCTCGACCAGCTGCGCATCCTGCGGGCCATTGCCAGCGAGGGCAGCTTCAAGAAAGCCGCCGACAGCCTCTACGTCACCCAGCCGGCGGTGAGCCTGCAGATCCAGAACCTGGAGAAGCAGTTGAGTGTGTCGCTGTTCGACCGGGGTGGCCGCAAGGCCCAGCTCACCGAGGCCGGCCACCTGCTGCTCAGCTACTGCGACCGGATCCTCAGCCAGTGCCAGGAGGCCTGCCGGGCCCTGGAGGATCTGCACAACCTGCGCGGCGGCTCCCTGATCGTGGGCGCCAGCCAGACCACCGGCACCTACTTGATGCCGCGCATGATCGGCCTGTTCCGCCAGAAGTATCCGGATGTGGCGGTGCAGCTGCAGGTGCACAGCACCCGCCGCACCGGCTGGAGCGTGGCCAACGGCCAGGTTGACCTGGCGATTATCGGCGGCGAGTTGCCGGCCGATCTGAATGAGCTGCTGCAGGTGGTGCCCTATGCCAGCGACGAGCTGGCCCTGGTGCTGCCGGTGAAGCACCCCTTGGCCCGACTGCCGGAGCTCAGCAAGGACGATCTCTACAGGCTGGGCTTCGTCTGCCTCGATGCCCAGTCCACCACCCGCAAGATGGTGGACCAGCTGCTGGCCCGCTCGGGGCTGGACGTGGGTCGGCTCAAGATCGAGATGGAGCTCAACTCCTTCGAGGCGATCAAGAATGCGGTGCAGAGCGGGCTGGGGGCAGCCTTCCTGCCGGTGGTATCGATCGAGCGGGAACTGGCGGCCGGGAGCCTGCACCGCCCGGCCCTGGCGGATCTCTCGGTGCGGCGCCAGCTCAAGCTGATCACCCACCCGGCTCGCTACTGCTCCCGGGCCGCCGATGCCTTCCGCCGCGAGATCCTGCCCGTGTTTGCCAGCCCGGACAGCCCGCTGCGGCGGCCGTTGCAGCAGGCCGCAGCGGGGTCAGGCTCCTCGGGCGGCGAGCCCGCTTCGGCGGGGGCCTGAGCCGCCGAAGCGGGCTCAGAACTGGTCGGCTTCGGGGGTCACGCCCACGGTGTCGTCGGCCACGCCTCTGGTGAGGAACTTGTTCTCACTGATGTCGGTCTGGTACACGCAGCGCACGATCGGCTTGTCCTTCACGGAGCCCACGTAGGCGAAGGTGTTCATGCGCTGCTTGCACTGGCGCATCTGTTCGGCGGTCACGGCGCCCTCCTTCTGGAGCACGCTCCAGTTCTCCCGCCGGATCACGCAGCCCGGCTTGAGCTGGGGCTGGGTCACGAAGCTGCTGCTTGGGTTCATCGTGGTGTACAGCTCCACGTCCATCACGAAGGCGCTGGCGCCCCACTGGCGGCAGAACTCCGGATCGGGCACGGCCATGTCCAGCTGCTGGGAGCTGGCGATGTTGCCCTGGTCACCCTGGGTGGTGCTGGAGAGGGCGGTGCCGATGCCGATTCCAACCACCAGCACGCCGGCCAGCACCGCGATTGTGGCCACGTTGAACTTGAAGGGTCCGCCGCCGCCCGGGCCGCCTCCCCCCCCCGGACCACCGCCCGGACCACCCGCAGCGGGCCTGCGGCCGGCGTCCCGGGGGGCGTCGTAGCGGCTGTCGTAGTCCCGGTCGCTGGAGCGGCCGCCGCGGGCTGTGGCGTAGCGGTCGTTGGCAGGGGCGTCGTAGCGGCCCTCGCGGGGGCCGCGGCCGCCGTCGCCGTAACGGGAGCGGGTCATGCCGATTGGGGGGCCTGGGGCAGGCCCATCGAGTAGTTCAGCACCCGCGCATCCGGGTTGTAGCGCAGCTCGCCGGCCTGCAGCAGCTCGCGCAGGAAGCCCTCCAGTTCCGAGCCGATGCGCCGGATCGTGTAGTCGGTCAGGTCGGCGCCGGCCTGGGCGTCCACCAGCTCGCGAAAGCGCTCCTGCACCTTGGTGAGGGTGGCGGGGTCCCAGAGGAATTCGTTGTCCGGATCCACATCCAGGGTGAGCTGGCCGGCATCGGCAACCAGCTGGCCGTTCTCCACCCGCGCCGTGAACAGGCGGATGTGGCGGGTGGTGGACTTGATCAGGGTGTCGGCCATGGGGTCGGAAGTCTCACCGGGAAGGTGCCGGAGCCCGGGGGCGCCGGCGTTCGCCAGGGCTGGCGCGTCGGGCGGGCCCGGATGGGGCGTGGACCGACTTTAGGAACAGTGCGACCCGCTCCGGTCCGGCGCAGCCGTTCTCCCCGCGGCCTCTCCGCCCCATCCCGGCCCAGGGGCGGCGAACCCCCCGCCCGGCCCAGCCTCTCGGCGGCGGGAGCGGGGCTCTTAAGGTTGCCTCTGGTTTTCGGGTGTGCCATGCGCGTCGCCATTGCAGGAGCCGGGCTGGCCGGTCTGGCCTGCGCCAAGTACCTCTGCGACGCCGGTCACACCCCGATCGTGGTGGAGGCCCGGGACGTGCTGGGCGGCAAGGTGGCCGCCTGGCAGGACGAGGAGGGCGACTGGTACGAGACCGGTCTGCATATCTTCTTCGGCGCCTACCGCAACATGCGCCAGCTGTTCAAGGAGCTGGACATCGAAGACCGTCTGCAGTGGAAATCCCACTCGATGATCTTCAACCAGAAGGAGGCCCCTGGCACCTACAGCCGCTTCGACTTCCCCGACATCCCCGCCCCCTTCAACGGCGTAGCGGCGATCCTGGGCAACAACGACATGCTCACCTGGCCGGAGAAGATCGCCTTCGGCCTGGGTCTGGTGCCGGCGATGCTGCGGGGTCAGTCCTATGTGGAGGAGTGTGACCAGTATTCCTGGAGCGAGTGGCTCAAGCTGCACAACATCCCCGATCGGGTCAATGATGAGGTGTTCATCGCCATGGCCAAGGCGCTGAACTTCATTGATCCCGATGAGATCTCCAGCACGGTGGTGCTCACGGCCCTCAACCGCTTCCTCCAGGAGAGCGACGGTTCGAAGATGGCCTTCCTCGATGGCAACCCGCCCCAGCGCCTCTGCCAGCCGATCGTCGACTACGTGACGGCCCGCGGCGGCGAGGTGCACCTGGATTCACCCCTGCGGGAGATCGAACTGAACGCCGATGGCACGGTGAGCGGCTTCCGCATCGGCGGCATCAAGGGCAAGGAGGGCTACACCCTCACGGCCGATGCCTACGTGAGCGCCATGCCGGTGGATCCCTTCAAGCTGCTGATTCCTGCGGCCTGGAAGCCGATCCCCTACTTCCAGAAGCTCGATGGGCTCAACGGCGTGCCCGTGATCAACATCCACCTCTGGTTTGATCGCAAGCTCACCGAGATCGATCACCTGCTGTTCAGCCGCAGTCCGCTGCTCAGCGTGTACGCCGACATGAGCAACACCTGCCGGGAGTATGAAGACCCCAACCGCTCGATGCTGGAGCTGGTGTTCGCCCCCGCCAAGGACTGGATCGGCCGCAGCGACGACGAGATCGTGGCCGCCACCCTGGAGGAGCTGAAGCGTCTGTTCCCGATGCACTTCACCGGCGACGACCAGGCCCAGCTGCGCAAGGCGATCGTCGTCAAGACGCCCCTCTCGGTCTACAAGACCGTGCCCGGTTGCCAACAGCTGCGGCCCGACCAGGCCAGCCCGATCGCCAACTTCTTCCTGGCCGGTTGCTACACGATGCAGCGTTATCTGGCCTCGATGGAGGGGGCGGTCCTGAGCGGCAAGCAGTGCGCCGAGGCCGTGGCCGGATCCGCCGTGGCGGCGCACCAGGCGGAACGCACGCCGGTCGGGGTGTGAGCGAACCCGGCGCCCTGGGCGTTGATGCCCGCGCCATCGAGCGCCGCGTTCTTCGCGGCACCCTGATCTGGTTCGGGGTCGTTGCTGGACTGTTGGTTGGCACCGCCGTGTTCAGCATGCTGCAGCTGCGCAGCACCGTGCAGGCCTTCGCGGCCCAGAGGGTCAAGGCGGTGGGCGACAACCTGGCCAGCCAGCTGCTGGTCACCGACACCATCTACCGCCAGCTCACCCGGGCGGCGCTTCGGGTTCTCCAGGCCGATACTCTCAGCCTGGGAGAGCCCTCCCTGGGGCCAGCTCGCCGGCGGATCGGCGCCGAGCTGGTTCCCGAGTTGCGATTTGGTGAGACCACGCTGGATGGGACCTCCGGGATCGTGGATGCCGTGGTGGCGCGGATGGGCGGAACCGCCACCCTGTTCGTGCGGCGGGGGGACCGCTTCATCCGCGTGGCGACCACCGTGCGCCAGATTGATGGCCAGCGCGCCATCGGCACCGAGCTCAACCCCCTCGGTGAGGCGATCGTGGCCCTGCGCTCGGGCCGCAGTTTCACTGGCGTGGCCGAGATCTTCGGCGAGCCCTACTTCACCAGCTATGAGCCGATCCGCGACAGCTCCGGCGCGGTGATTGGCGCCTGGTATACCGGATACCGGATCGACACCCTGGCGGTGATTGGCCGCTCCGTGAACGACTCCCGCATCCTCGACCGTGGCTTTGTGGCCCTGCTTGATGCCCGTGGGATGCGTCGTTTCCACTCCGCCCATGTGCCCCTGGGACAGGTTGACGCCCTGTTGAAGTCCGTCCAGCCCTCAGGTGCCGTGCCGGCATCCCCGGCTTCCGGTCCTGAGGTCCCCAAGGGCTACGCGCTGACGCGCCAGACCTTCGCGCCCTGGCGATTCCAGATCCTCTCTGCCACCTATCTGCCGGACATCGATCGGCTCACCGTGCAGCTCACCGGTGGCCTGCTCGGCCTGCTGTTCGTGATGATTGGGGCCGTGCTGGCCCTCTCCTGGTGGTTCAGCCAGCGGCTCTCCAAGGCCCTGATCGACGACGAGGTGGCGCGGCTACGGGCCGAGTCCGAGCGGGCGTCGGCCCAGATCGCGCGCCAGGAGGCGGAGGAGGCCAATCAGGCCAAGAGCGCCTTTCTGGCCAACATGAGCCACGAGCTGCGCACACCGATGAACGCGATCATCGGCTACAGCGAGATGTTGATCGAGGAAGCGGAGGATCTTGAGCCCGAGGAGTTCGTGCCGGATCTGCGCAAGATCTATGCCGCCGGCAAGCATCTGCTCGGTCTGATCAACGACGTGCTCGATCTCTCCAAGATCGAGGCGGGCAAGATGACCCTCTACCTCGAGGACTTCGACCTTGCCGCCACCCTGGTGGAGGTGGTCAGCACCGTCCAGCCGCTGCTGGCTCAGAACGGCAATCGGCTGGATGTGGAGTGCCCCGCTGACATCGGCAGTGTGCACGCCGATCTCACCAAGGTGCGCCAGTGTCTGCTCAACTTGCTCAGCAACGCCAGCAAGTTCACTGACCACGGCCGGATCACGATCACCGTGAGCGCCGTGGGCTCCGGTCCCGACGAGCGCCTGCGCATCGCGGTGGCCGATACGGGCATCGGCATGAGCGAGGAGCAGATGGGGCGGCTGTTCCAGAGCTTCAGCCAGGCCGACAGCAGCACCACCCGCCGCTACGGCGGCACCGGGCTCGGCCTGGCAATCAGCCGCCAGTTCAGCCGCCAGATGGGCGGGGACATCACCGTGGCCAGTGAGCCCGGCCGAGGCAGCACCTTCACCCTGGAGCTGCCGCGTCGGGTGACGCCCGAGGCCGAGGCCGAGGCCGATCCAGTCGCCACGCCCGCTGCCGCCCCCGCCGCTGCCGCCGCCATGGCCGCCGCCGGCGCGACCACGGCGGGGACGATCGCGGTGGGATCGGCCCCGGAGCTTTTCGCTGGGGCCGACCCCACCGCTTCGGCGACAGCGGAGCCGGGGGGATCGGCCCTGGACCCGCCGCTGCCCATCCCCGCCGTCCCGCCCCGGGGCACCGTGCTTGCCATCGACGATGACGCCGATGCCCGCGAGCTGATCCGTCGCTTTCTGGTGCGCGAGGGCTTCCAGGTGGAGCTGGCCGGCGATGGGGCGGAGGGCCTGGCCCTGGCCCGCCGCCTGCGTCCCGATCTGATCACCCTCGACGTGATGATGCCGGGGATGGACGGCTGGGCGGTGCTGGCCAGCCTCAAGGCGGATCCGGAACTGGCCCTGATCCCTGTGGTGATGATGACGATGCTCGACAACCGCGAGCTGGGGGTGGCCATGGGGGCCACCGACTGCCTCACCAAGCCGGTGGACTGGCCCAAGCTGGAGCAGCTGCTCGGCCGGCTCACAGGCGATTCCCAGCTGGGCCAGGTGCTGGTGGTGGAGGACGACGACGCCAACGCCGAGCTGCTGCGGCGCCTGCTGGGGAAAGCGGGCTGGAGCGTGGAGCGGGCCTGCAACGGGCGCGAGGCCCTGGATCGGATCGCCATCAGTCGGCCGGCCCTGATCCTGCTCGATCTGATGATGCCGGAAATGGATGGCCTGGAGTTCGTCGATCAGCTGCGCCGCAACCCCATCGCCGCCGCCATTCCCGTGATCGTGCTCACGGCCAAGAGCCTCAGCCCGGATGATCAAGCCCGGCTCAACGGTCGGGTGAGCGATGTGATCAGCAAGGGACGCGTCACCGGCACCTCTCTGCTCGCTCAGATTGATGCCATTGTGAGGCGAAAATCCTGACTGCTCCCGCCGCTGCGATGGTTCGCATCCTGCTCGTCGAGGACAACGAGATGAATCGGGACATGCTGTCCCGGCGGCTGACGCGCAAGGGCTTCGAGGTGGTGATGGCAGTGGATGGAGCCGAGTCGCTGGAGGCAGCCCAGGCCCAGGCCCCGGCCCTGATCCTGATGGACATGAGCCTGCCGGTGATCGATGGCTGGGAGGCCACACGGCGCCTCAAGGCCGATGCGACCACCGCCGCCATCCCGGTGATCGGCCTGACGGCCCATGCCATGGCGGAGGACCGGGATCGCTGCCTGGCCGCCGGCTGCGACGACTACGACACCAAGCCCGTGGATCTGGCCCGGTTGCTGGAGAAGATCCAGGCCCAGCTGCAGCGCTGCGGCATCGCGGTGGACAGCTGAGCGATGCATCCTGTCCCCCCCCCTTCGGGTGCCGCCCCCGCTGCGAGCCCGCCGCCAGGATCAGAGGCCCCTGGCGCCCCGGATCCCGCCCAGGAACTCGCCTCCCTGCGCCATGACCTGCTGACGCCCCTCAACCAGATCATCGGCTACAGCGAACTGCTCGAGGAGGAGGCTGCTGAGGAGCACCCGGCCGCAGTGGCCGATCTGCGCCACATCCAGCAGGCGGCCGCCACGCTGGTGGGCCTGATCCGCACCCGGCTGCAGCTGGTTCCGCTGCCGGCTCCCGGAGCCGCCCCACCCGCTCGCCAGCTCCCCGCGGCCGGGGCCCCATCGCAGCCGCCCGGCGAGCTGCCCGATGCCCCAGCCGCGCCCGATCCCCAGCCCCAGGCATCCGAGCCGGCCCCCCGCCACGGCCGCATCCTGGCGGTGGACGACGACCCGCTCAACCGCGACATGCTGGCCAGCCGCCTGGTCCGCCAGGGCCACAGCGTCACCACGGCCGTCGACGGCGTGGAGGTACTGGAGAAGGTGCGCCAGCAGCGCTTCGATCTGGTGTTGCTGGACGTGATGATGCCGCGCCTGGATGGCTATGGCACCCTGCTGCGGCTCAAGGCCGACGAGGAGCTGCGCCATCTGCCGGTGATCATGATCAGCGCCCTCGACGACCTCTCCAGCGTGGTGCGCTGCATTGAGGCCGGCGCCGAGGACTACCTGCCCAAGCCCTTCAACGCCACCCTGCTGCGGGCCCGCATCGGCGCCTGCCTGGAGAAGAAGGCCCTGCGGGACCAGGAACTGGAGCTCTACCAGACTCTGGTGCTGAGCCAGCAACGCCTCGATCGAGAGCTCAGCCAGGCCGACCGCTTCGTGGCGTCCATGGCGGCCGATGTGCGCGAGGACCCCCGGGTGGCGCCCCTGCTGGCGGCCTTCCAGCGCATGGCCGGGGCCGTGTCGCGGCGGGAGACGGAGTTGCGGGCCACGATCAAGGAGCTGGAGATCAAGATCAACACCGCCGTGGTGCAGGGCCAGGTGGGTTCGATCCTGGGCGATCCTTCCTTTTCCTCCCTGGCCGAGCGGGCCCGGGCCATGCGCCAGCGCCGTGCCGCCTCGTGACCCAGCGTTCTGCCACCATGGCCTCTGCCCCGGTTGATCCAGGTGCCGACCCTGCCCCAATGACGGCACAGTCCGCCGCCGCCGCGTCCCGCCAGCGGGAGCCCGGATCCGCCGCGCTGCCAAGCCTGGAGGAGGCCTATGAGGCCTGCCGGCAGGAGACGGCCGAGTGGGCCAAGACCTTCTATCTCGGCACGCTGCTGATGCCCCCGGCCAAGCGCCGGGCCATCTGGGCCATCTACGTCTGGTGTCGCCGCACCGATGAGCTGATGGACAGCGCCGAAGCCCAGGCGCGTCCGGTGGAAGAGCTGGCGGCGCGGCTCGATGCCTGGGAGCTGCGCACCCGCCAGCTGTTTGAGGGCCAGGTGCGCGATGGCCTTGATCGGGCGATGGTGGACACACTCGAGCGCTACCCCCAGAGCCTGCAGCCCTACCTCGACATGATCGAGGGCCAGCGCATGGACCTACTCCAGACCCGTTACGCCACCTTCGCCGAGCTGGAGCTTTACTGCTATCGCGTTGCCGGTACCGTAGGCCTGATGACCCAGGAGGTGATGGGCCTCGATCCCGCCTACACCTCAGCGCCCTGGAGCGAGCGCCCCGACACCTCCGAGGCCGCGGTGGCCCTTGGCATCGCCAACCAGCTCACTAACATCCTGCGGGATGTGGGCGAGGACCGGGGCCGCGGCCGCATCTACCTGCCCCAGGAAGACCTGGAACGCTTCGGCTATTCGGAGGCCGAGCTACTGGCCGGCACCCTCAACGACAACTGGCGGGCGCTGATGGCCTTCCAGCTCGAACGGGCCCGCCAGTGGTTTGCCCGCTCCGAGGCCGGTGTGCGCTGGCTGGCGCCCGATGCCCGCTGGCCGGTGTGGGCGTCACTGCGGCTCTACCGCGGCATCCTCGATGTGATCGAGCGGCACGACTACGACGTGTTCAACAAGCGCGCCTACGTGCCCCAGGCCGGCAAGCTGCTGGACCTGCCCTTCTCCTACGTGATCGCCCAGGCCCGATGACCCGGTCGCCCCATCCCCACCACTGGGTGGCTGCGTGGGTCGCCCTGGGCCTGCTGGTCTGCGGGCTGCCCGGGCGCGCGGCCGAGGATCGCGAGCCCCTGCCCTCGACCAAGGCGGTCGACGGTCTCGGTGTGGGCTGGCCCGCAGGTCAGCCCTTGCCGCTGGGCGAGCTCGCACCGATTCCCCTGCAGCAGCTCGCCAACCTCGAGCTCACCACGGCGGTGGACCTCTCGGACCGTCGCAATCCGGTTGTGCGCCAGGCCTACGAACAGCTGGTGGCCACCCAGAACAGCCTGGGGGCGGCCTATGCCAGTTGGTGGCCCACGATCAACGCCAGCCTGGCCGGTGGGCTGTATGGCGAGAGGGCCTACTACAACTACCCCGGGGCCCTGATGGGTGTGGGAGCCCCCGCCACCGGTCCCTACGGCAAGCTCACCAGTTTCAACAGCAGCTACTTTCAAAGTCTCAATCAATTCAACATTAATTGGGATCTGTTCGACCCGGCCCGCTCGCCAACCATCTGGCAGAACAAGTATCAGGTGCGTCAGGCGGTTGACACCTTCGTGATTGCCAGGCGAGATAACAGGTTGCGCACGGAGGAGGCCTACATCAAGCTGCAGCAGGCTGCGGCCAAGATCATCACCGGCCAGCAGCTTGTGGCCAATGACCAGATTCTCTTTGGCCTGGCCCGATCGCGGGTGAAGCTCGGGGTGTCCTCGAAGCTCGAGCTGGCCAAGCAGGAATCGGTGCTCAAGACCGACCAGGTGAATCTGGTCAATGCCCAGCAGACCGCCCAGGTGGCCCAGGCTGAGCTGGCTGAACTGCTCAACGTCCCCAATGCCGTCGCCATTCGGCCCGCCAACGACCTCGCCCCCCTGGGTTCCTGGACCCAGCCCCTCGAGGCCACCATCACCGCGGCGATGGGCTATCGCAAGGTGATCGAGCAGAAGCTCACTGCCGTCAAGATCAATGAAGCCCAGGCACAGATCGAGCTGGCGGTCTACCGACCCACGATCTCCCTGGTGAATTCGCTCTACTGGACCAAAGGTGTGGGCTACACCTCCCTGGGGCCCCCTTATGTGATTGATGCCCGCTCCGATCTCTGGAATGGCTCCACGGCCCTCCAGATCACCTTCACCGGCTTCGATGGCGGCCAGGCACGCATGAATGCGGCTGCCGCCCTGCGCAGGGCCAAGGCTGCCGAGGCGGATGTCCAGTCGGCCGTCAACCAGGTGCGCCGTGAGGTGCAGACCTACCACGCCCAGGCCCAGCTGGGACGGGACGCCGTGCTGCTCGCCTCGGCCCGGGTCAAGGCCTCCAGCAACGCGCTGCAGCTGCAGACCCTGCGTTTCAACGCCGGCTACGGGAACATCACCGATGTGGTGCAGGCCCAGCAGGATCTCACCCAGGCGGTGAGCGCCTATCTGGAACAGCTGACCGACTACAACCTCGCCCTGGTGCGTCTGGCCCGGGCCAGTGGCCTCAGCTACGCGCCCGACCCCCAGCTGATCGAGCAGGTGGGCAATCCCCTGGCCCGGCTGAGCCTGCCGCCCCGGTTGTCGAAAATCAACTGATGCCCGGCTGGTTCTCCCTGGCCAGCTGCCGGCGGCGCCGCTCCCGCATCTCCCGGGCCCTCTGCGTGAGGGCGTCAAAGCTGGGGTTACCCGTAATTGAGCACACCTGGCCCTGAAGCGTCTGCACGTTGATGTCGATCTCCAGGGTGCGGATGCGCTCCCGCAGTGAATCCTCCCGGTCGGCCACGGCGCCCGCCATGCGGTTGAACGCCTGGACCAGCCGGCCCAGGGCATCGTCAGCGCCGTAGTGCAGCTGCGTGCGAGAGCGGCCGGCGGCGATGCCGTCGGCCGCTGCTGCCAACAGCTGCAGTTCCTGCCTGATGCCTGCGGCGATCCGCCAGGCGGCGGTTGCACAGCCGGCAACCAGCAACAGCGTTGCCGCCAGCAGCAGCAGCAGCATCTGTGCCGTGGCCTGACGCAGGGGCGCCAGCGTGCGACTGAGCTGGGATTCCTCCACCTGGATCACCGCCAGGCGGTTCCAGCCTGGGAAGCTCGCCAGCACCAGCTGCTCCTGCCGGGCTGGTGAGCCCGGCCGACGGGGGAGCCGCAGGGCACGCTCGCTCAGGGTGTCGTGGTGGCTGTCGGTGATCCGGGGAATGCCTCCGCTGCTGAGCATGGCGCGTCGCAGGGTGTCGCAGCTGGCGCGGGAGGGCTGGGCGAAGCTGCAGAAGATCCTTCCCTGTGGCGTGAACTCGAAGAAGGCCAGCTGATGGGTGCTGTTCGGGAACAGCTGGGCGCTCCTGGCCAGAATCCGGTTCGCCGCATCCGTGCTGACCCCCACCGCCAGGATCAGTTGCTGCGATCGGCCGCTGTCCGGTTTCAGGAGCGGCGTCAGCCGGGCCATCCGCCAGACCCCATGCCGCAGCAGCAGGCTGTTGCGGGCTTCCAGGCCACCGTTGGTCGGCTCCAGCCTGGCCTCCAGCTCCTGCACGGTGGCCGCGGGTGGTTGCCACCCGGCCGCCAACGGCTGGCCGGCGCTGTCCATCCCAGCCAGCCGTTGCCAGCGGCCCTGGTTCGTGCGCCTGTAGATCGATGCCGTTTCGCTGGGAATCGTGAGCGGCAGGCCCAGGACCGGATTGAGGCGTTCTGGTGCGGAATCGGGTGCCAGGGGCTGACCGTCCCAGAGCAGGTTGCCATGGCTGGCCAGTGTCAGCCGCTGGCGCAACTGTGTGGCCAGGTGCTCGGAATCCCGTTGCAACTGCGTGGCGACAATCCGTGCATCCCGTTGAATGATGCTCGTGGTGAGCATCAGGTTGGTGCGGTTGTCCTGCTCGAAGAGTGCAGTGAGCTCCAGCTTGGCCTTCTGGGAGAGATCGACCACCATGCTGCTGGAGATGGCCAGGAAGATGGCCAGCCCCACGATTGGTCCGCTCACCCCAAGGGCCACCAGACGAGCGGATAGGTTCACGGAGATCTGGGGCAACGTGCTAACGGTAGCCTTACCATTGATCGGCCCGCATCCGATCCGCCGAAGGCATGGCCCACATCCTCGCTATCCATTCCTTCCGGGGCGGCACGGGTAAATCCAATCTCACAGCCAATCTGGCGGCCGCCTTTGCGCTGAAGGGTAAGCGTGTTGCGGTGATCGACACTGATCTGGCGTCCCCCGGCATTCACGTGCTGTTCGGCTTCACGCCGGCAGCCGGTCAGTTCACCCTCAATGACCATTTGCAGGCCGATGCGTCGATTGAGCAGTGCGCCCATGACGTGACACCTCGGTCAGTGCAACAGGCCCACGGGCAGATCTGGCTGGTACCTGCCGCGATGGATGGCGATCGCATCGCCAGGTTGCTGCGCGAGGGCTATGAGGTGGAGAAGCTCAACGATGCGCTCTTTACCCTCAGTGAGAAGCTGAAGCTCGATCTCGTGCTGATTGATACCCATCCAGGGATCAACGAAGAAACACTCCTCTCGACGGCCATTGCTGATTGTCTGTTGATGGTGATGCGTCCAGACAGCCAGGACTACCTGGGCACTGCAGTGGCCATTGAGGTGGCTCAGCGTCTGGATGTGCCGGCCATCCGCATGGTGGTGAACAAGTTGCCGGAACTCTTTGATCCTCAGCAGGTGCGCGAGCGGGTGGCCAGCAGCTACGGCGTTCCGATCGGGGCCCTGCTGCCCCTCAGTGACGATCTGCTCACCCTGGCCAGCGGCGGCCTTGCCGTGCTGATGCATCCCGATCATCCCTGGAGCGAGCAGGTGCGCGGCCTGGCCAGCCACCTGCTGGAAACGGTGCTCTGAGGTGGTGCCCACGGTCGATCTCGACAGCCTGCCCATGGGTCCCCTGTCGATGGCGGGCCTGCTGGCCCTGGAGCCTGCGGAGCTGCGGCGGCTGCTCAAGAGCGGCCTGCGACGCGGCCTCAGTTCCGATGATCTGCAGGCCTTGCTGGAGCAGGACTGGCAGGGCGGGTTGGACACCCCGCCGGTGCAGGCCCTGCTGGCGGCGCTTCAGCAGCGTGGCTGGTTTCGCCGCGATGGCGATCGCTGGAAGACCCATCTGGGCTAGGCGTCCCCGTGCTACAGCTTCGTTGGCGAATGCGCGCTGCCTCCGGGGCTCACCTGCCATGCAACTGCTCGATTCCTGGTACGCCGTGGCCCTGGCATCGGCGTTGAAGCCCGAGCAACCCCTGGCGGTGCGGCTCCATGGCGAGCGCTTTGCCCTCTGGCGCGACAGTGCCGGTGCCGTGGCCGCTGTGCTGGATCGCTGTCCCCACAAGGGCGCCTCCCTCAGTGCCGGCCGGGTGCAGGACGGCCGTCTGGCCTGTGGTTACCACGGCTGGTGCTTCGGCGCCGACGGACACTGCGCCAGCATCCCTGCCCAGCACACCGGCGAACCGATGCCCCGCCGGGCACACACCCGCGGCGTGCCCTGCCGGGAGGCCTACGGCTTCCTCTGGTTGTGGTGGGCCCGCGATCCCGAGGCGCCCGCGGTCAGTTCCGAGGCGCTGCCGCCTCTACCGGCGGTGGGCCCGATTCCCGAGGGCGGTGATCCCCGTTGGCGCAACCTTGAGGGCCAGGTGGAGTGGCAGGCCAACTGGCTGCGGGTGTTGGAGGCCTTCATGGATCTCACCCATGCCCCCTTTGTGCACTCCGGCACCTTTGGGGCGACTGCTCCCGATCAGCTGATGCCTGAGGAGCAGTGGGTGAAGGACGACAGCCTCTATGAGCGGGTGTTGGCGCCCCGCGACCGGCATTACCGCGCTGAGCAGGGCCGGGGCCTGCGGGGCCTGTTCATAACCGACGAGAACACTGAGGCTGAGGGCGGCGATGGCGGTGTGCAGCACATCCAGCTCTGGCTGGCCAATGTGTCCCTGGTGCGGGTGGTGTTCGGCGATTTTCAGATTTCGCTGTGCACGGCGCATGTGCCCCTGGACGAGGGCCGCACCCTCAACCTCTGGCGCCATTTCCGCTCCTTCCTGCGCATTCCCCTGGCGGATGCCAATGCCCGCGGTCGGGTTGATCGATTCATGGCGGAAGACCAGCGCATGGTGGAGACGCTCACCCCGCGGCTGCCGGATCTCGACGGCCGCGGCGACCTGTTGCTGGCCAGCGATGCCATGACCCTGTGCCTGCGCAGCCTGCTGCGCCAGAAGCGCAGCGCCGGTTTGCTGGTGTGACGGCCGGCCCTTCTCTGTTCCCTTCCCCGCGATCTGATGAGCTCCGCTCCCGATGGCTGCGCCAGCCCCGTGAATGCCCTGCCGATCGAGGCCCTGGATCATGTGGCCCTCACGGTGCGCGATCCCCTGGCCTCAATGGCCTGGTACCAGCAGGTGCTGGGCTTCCTGCCGGCGGCGATGCAGGGGCTGCCCAGCGGTCCACCGTTCATCCTGCGGGTCTGCCCGGGCGCCTATCTGAACCTGTTTCCTGCCGATTCCGCCAGTCCAGCCCCGGTGCCTGACCACAACACCATCGCGATGCGTCATGTGGCGTTCCGGGTCACCTACAACCGCATGGCAGAGGTGGAGCAGGAGTTGCAGCGGCGAGGCCAGGAGGTGATGGCCTTTGATTACGGCCCCCGCTGTCGCTCGCTGTTCGTGAGGGACCCCGACGGCCATCAGGTGGAACTGATCGGCTACGGCGATGAGGTGTTCACCGCCTGATCCTCAATCCTGATCGCGGCCTGGATCGCCAGGCCGGCTGCTGGGCGTACCGGGGCAACTGGTCCCCGCTGGCCGCGGGAGCGGCGGCTGAGGCTGCGGAGGTCGCGCCCATCCATCAGGGGGCAGGGGAGCACCGGGGGTGATGCACGACGGCTTGAGGCCCCCAGGATCCTCCGCTGATGGGCGGTACGCGTCGTGCCCGGGCTCACGATCCATGGGGTGAGGTGGACCCCGTTATCGCCAGGGATGGTGGCAATGTGCCAGGCCCGGTTCGAAGACCCGAGATCGAGGTGCTGAATCGAGGCGGGACCTTCGACTGGCAGCCAGTAAACAGCAGCCCGTAAACAGCAGCCAGTGAACAGCCAACAGGACGTACTGGCTGCGGTGACGCCTGGCTGGCCCTACTTGCTGCTTCCGATGTGCAAGGGACGGCCCTCTTGGTGCGTACGTCACCCTGCCTGATCCTCTGGCTGGCTAGGAGGCTGCTGAAATTGCCCCCGAACCGAGCGCTACTGCACTGCCACCGATCCCACCGGCGATGGTCGTCGCCATTGAGGCAGTCCGATCGGCCGATCGGGTGATTCCTGTTGGCATCTGTCCCTCTCGCTGAGCATGAAATCCACCCCGATCGCCCCTTGCCGCCTGTTTCATTCCACCGCCTCCCGTGGAGCGAGCAGGTTGGCCAGGCGGATCAGGCTGTAGGCCACCACATGCAACCGGAACACCGCTCCGACCCGGGTGCGGCCTCTGGCCTTGAGCTGCCGCAACCCGGCGGCCTGTTTGATCCAGCCGTA
>NZ_NQLA01000098.1 GCF_002252705.1 Vulcanococcus limneticus LL | reverse complement strand
CTGTGTGCCTGGTGCGTTTCATGGTCGAGTCCCCGGCCCAGTCTGGCCGGATGAGGACTCTCATTCACCCTGGACCGGTTTCCGGGGTCCACGTCAACCGGCGGTGACGGTGACACGCACACGGGCGGTGTAGGTGACGCCCCAGCCCGACTTCTGATCTCGGCTCGTGCCTCTGGCACCGATCAGGCGTTCGGCCTGGGCGACGCAGCGCACGGCGATGGTCTGGCGCTGCCAGCCGTCGAAACCAAAGATGCGGTTGGCTTCCGCGATCACCTGCCAACCCTCCAGATAGCTCACGCGGCTACGTCCCTGCTCCCGCTGGCGGACGTTGGCCCGATTGAGGGGAGCGGAGAGGGCGGCGAGCTGCTCGGGGGAGAAGCCAGGGGGCTGAACCGGGACGGCGGCCGACGCAGATTCCGGCGCGGATGGAGGGAGTGCCTCGCTTCGATCAGCGGAGCGGATCAACTCCAGAGCTTTGGGCGGCCTCTGGACGGGGCGAGGAGTTGCGGGGCGGCTGGCGGTGCTGGCCCCGTTGGCGGAAGGAGCGGCGACGGTCATGGCGGTGGGAAGCAATGGTGTGGGGAGGAAGGGAAGGGACCCCGGCTTCCCCACCGGGACCCCAATTGCGAGGGGGCCTATGGCCCCTCAGTGGATGCGCCAGGAGCGGCGGGAGATCAGCTGGGCGCCGGGGATCTCCCTGCCTGCTTTGAGGGCCTCCTTGATGGCGGCCTTGTCCGGCTTGCTGGTGGTGGTGAAGCTCAGCCACTGGGGATCGAGGACTTCCTCGTCGTCGATCTCGACGGACTGGGACTTGCGGGAGCTGAGCTCGTGGTTCGGGAAGGAGAAACGAGTTGCCGACGGATGCACGCGGGTGAGCACCAGCACCAGCGATTCCTCCAGGGCATCGGCCCGGTCGGCATCGGATCGCGACAGCTCGGTGAGCCGTTTGGCCTGCTGCTGGCGGTAGGCGGCCTGAGCGCGCAGATGCTCGATCACCCAGCAGGTGGCATCAGCCTTGGCGGCGAGGGCGTGCTTGTTGCCCTCTTCGGCCAGCAGGGCGGCCTCGAGCTCGGCGAGGGCCAGGGCGCGAGTGTCGTCATCGGCTTCCAGCTGCTCAGCCAACTTGCCGATGGCGGAGGTGAGCTCCTGGGCCTCGATGCCCAGCTGCCAGAGGGAACCGGATCGCTGCAGGGAGCAGGTAGGGCCTGAGGCGATGGCCCCTGGGGCAGGGACACCCACAGGAGCCGCGGGGATGGGGGTGAGGACAGCCATGGGAAGGACGGCGATGGGATGGGGATGGAGTCAGCGGCGATGCCGCTGGGATCAAGGGACAGCGGGGGCTTGGCTGATCTGCGCCACGGCGATCGGCACCGGGGAACTGGCGGCCATGCGCCGGGCCTGCTGCACCAGCGAGGCGGTGCCTGCACCACCGGGGAACGCCACCACCAGCACGGCAACCGGGGCCGCGGCGGACGTGAGGGCCACGGCCCGGCTGATCGCCAGCTCGAGCAGCTCGCGATTACGGATCGGCCCAGCCGCACGGCCATGGCGGCGCCAATCGGCGGGGAGCACCCCAACAGGCCAGCCCAGCTGACGGGCGGCGCGGCCGATGGCGCGATCAGCGCCACGGGCCCCGCCATGGAGCAGCTCATGCACGAGCTGGCCACTGGTGCGGGCCACCAGGGAAGCGGCGATCTGCTGGGGCGACCAAAGGAGATCGCGGCCACCACCGGCGACGACCACCCGACCAGCGCGGACGGGCCGCAGCGGGGTGATCACGGCCGGCGCCAGTAATGGCCCAATCGAATAAGAGCCCAATGCGGCGGCCTGAGCCACCACTGAAGGGAGTGAATTCATGACCTACGGAGCAAACGAACGGAGCAGGTTGTCTCGGGATTTCGTTGCCGCAGGCGATGGGCTCGGGGCCTTTGGCGCAGCCCTTATTCTACCAGTACAGAAACACTGGTAAGGCAGTGAAGCTCAGCTGCAGCAATGCTTCTCAAGGAATGACTGCCTCTGGCCTGGCGAGGGCAAAAGGAGAACTTCTGGCCACGATCTTGAGGCTTCTGAATGTATCAGTCGCGCAGCCGCGCGCGCCAGAATCAGGGCTTCTCCCCATCAAGCTGGTGCCTTCCATGCGCCAGGCCACCGCAGCCGCGGGAGCACCACTTCGCTATTCCTTCACCCCATGGCACCCCGCGGAGGGCGGCGGCGGCGACCGACGCAGGCCACGGCGCAGCCGTGGCACGCTGAGGGAAGCCGCTGCCGGCCGCAGCTCCTTGGGCAGAGGCGAGCGCCGCGACCTCCCGTTGATCACGACTCGGGGAACATTTGCTCCAGTGGCCTCTGATCGCCACCATGGCTTGATGAGCACCAGGCAGCTGCCTCTCCTGGCCTCAGGCCATCAAGGAGCAGGGGTGGATAGGTCCAAGTCAATGTCCCCCGAGGTCCCAGTCGATCCGCCAGAAGCCCGCCAAAGAGGTGGTGCAAATGGTGGTGTACTGACCGGCTCTCCCGCAGAGAACCCAGTCATGCCAATGACTGTTAAGATCAGTTCAGAGGACACCCTCTCCGTTTTGTAGGGGTCTCAGGAGGGTCTGATTCGTCCAGACCCTTTGTTGTATCTGGGTTCTTGGTGAGTGGGTGGTCCTGAGAGATCCATCAATAACCAGGTTCCCCGAAAAGCCTGTTGGGGTTTCTGTTGGGGGTGCTTGCTTGCGTGTTGGGGTATTTCGCAAAGGCCTTTCACCGACAGCGATCTCAGGGCAATCCAACCGCAGTCGAAGCAATACAGGGTTTCTGCCGCCGACGCCCTCATTGTCGAGGTCTATCCCCAGGATCTGAAGCTCGTCTGCGGTCAGTGCCCTTCACCGTGATTCGCGTTGACCCGCTCCCTGATGCCCTTGGCGTGAAGAAGCAGATCGCGTGAGCACTGTTACAGCGATCTGGTGGCAGCGCCCTCAGTTGTTCTTGCAGAGCAGTCTCTCCCCTGCTCCTGCCATTGGGCCAGTGAGGTCTCCCTGATGCCGTGATCCGCTTCACCAGCACCAACGGGATCGGCACTGTCCTGGGTGCTCTGCTCTACGAGGGCAGCAACTGGTGGAGTACAGGCGGTCCGAACGATCCCTCAAGCGTCGTCGTGGTGTTCTGGGGCGACCAGCTTGTCAGAGGCACTGCTGGGTTCTGGGACGGCATGCGACCCAAGGGTGGCCCACTAGTCCTGCTGGTTGGGGTGGGAAGCGGCCTCTACTACAGGGATGATCAACGCTGGCGGGACGATCACTCCCTCCTGACTGCTGGGGAGCGTTTCTGGCGCTCCACCCCTGGTTGCCATTCGTTGCTCTGAGCGGAGTCAGTCCCGCTCCTGCCCCAGGCGTCGTCAGTGCTGACAGTATGTGGCGGCTCGTTGAGGAGCACCTTCAGCTTTGTAGCATCAGCAAAGTCAGCGCTGCACGATGATAAGAGTAGCTTCTGCCTGCCTTGTAACAGGATTGCTTGTATTATGGAACAGTCCTTCCATCGCAGCACTCCCTCCCAAGACCGTAGGGACTTGTGCTGACTCCTTTGTGCAGTCCAAGCGATTCAGAATGGTTCCCAGTCCAGGTGATCCTGGTTACGCTCGTACAAACAATGACGTCGGCAAGGAGGTCTTTATCCTTCTCGCCAATGGAGTTGGCATCTATTCAGGAGAGGGTGACGACTTCATTCTGTCAAGCAACTTTGCGGCAGGCCACAAGGTCAAACTGTGCCTGGAGTGAGGTGGTCTGGGTTTTCTGGACAGGCTCCATCGTTAACCTGTGAGGCGGGGCACCGCCCCTGACAGGGGGCTCCCACCCATGAGCAAACGCCGCACCCATAGCCCCGAGTTCAAGGCCAAGGTCGCCATGGAGGCGATCAGTGGCCGCAAGACGCTCCAGG
>NZ_NQLA01000097.1 GCF_002252705.1 Vulcanococcus limneticus LL | reverse complement strand
GCGATGACCGAACGGATCGCCAATGCAGTCTGTTGCTGTATGCCTTGCACCGAAAGGGATCTCAGGGTCGCGGAGCCTTATGGGTAATCAAGTGGCGTCTTGCCTCCTGCCCTATGCAACCGCACGGCCTCCTCGTACTCCGCCCCGATCCCCAGCCCTGAGGCTTCATCGGGCATCAGCCGCTTCATGCCCACGTGGATCAGGCAGGCCAGGGCCAGGTCGCTCCAGTTGCCTTGCAGGGTCTTGAGGCTGCGGGAGGTGCCGGGCTCATTGATCTGCAGGCCGCCCTGGCCAACAGCAGCCACCTCGCTGAGCACCGCAATGAAGCGCTGCTGATCCGTCCCCTCAAACAGCTGCAGGGCCTGGAGGCAGTAGCTCACCGCGTCCTGCCGCAGGCCATCGGGCTGGTCGGCCCGCAGATCCCGGCTCGCGATGCTGCCCCGCAGGTCCTTGGCTTTGTCTGCCAGCTCGCCGTAGGGCTGGGCCTCGATCACCCGCAGCAGCAGCCGATCGGCCTCGTCGCGGTGCTCGTCTGGATCCAGCTCCAGCAACGCCTGGGCCAGGTTGAAGGTGGCAATCAGGTCGTCCGGTGCCGCCCTCAGCACCTGGCGGAAGCGCTCTACGGCTGCCGCATAGGCCCCGGCGATCACCAGCAGGCTGCCGAGGCTGCGCAGGGCAAAGGCGTTCTGCGGCTCCAGCTCGATTGCTGCCTCCAGGGCCTGGCGGGCTTCTGCCTTGTCGCCCAGCCGCATGGCGGCCAGTGCCAGGGCCACCTGGGCATTGGCCTGGGCGTGGGCATCGGGCGCATTGGCGACCACCGCCCGGCGCAGCAGCAGCCGGGCCTCCTCCAGCCGGCCTTCTTCACTGGCGAGGACGCCCAGGTTATAGAGGGCCTCCGGGTGCTCGGGCTGCAGCTGCAGCAGGGTTTCCAGCAGCGGCCGGGCCTCATCGAAGCGGCGCTGTTGCAGGAGCGGACCGATGGACGCCATGGCCGGTGCTTCCGGCGGCGCCGGCTCCCAGGCCACCTCGATGCGGCCGGCGGCGAACACCACCGCCAGCTGACCGCCCATCGACGCATACGACTTCTGGAAGGTGTCGGTCACCGCCAGGTGGAAGGCCTCGCTGCCAGGGGTGCGGCTGCCATCCGGCAGCAGGGAGGCATCAAAGCTGGCCTCTTCGATCGAGAACGCCGTGCCTTCCATCAGGGCGCCTTCCAGACGGTCCAGCGGGAGAGGCCTCGGATCAGGTGTTGCCACTCAAGAGAGGCTATGGTTATAGGGATCGACAGACCCTGGGAGTGCATTCCTCTGCGGGATGGGGCAGGATAGAAACATGACTGACTCCACACGCGACACAGCCTCCATGCAGTTCCTGCGTCGTGCGGGGGATCAGAATCGGGTCGTGAACGTAAAAATCACAACAGTCCGCAAGAGCAAAGGCAATCAACCCACTGGGCAGGCAGGCGCTTTTGCCGCCTTGGATCGCCTTTACGTTGAGAACTCAGAGGCGCTCCGTCGCCTTGCTGATGGGTAAGGAGCCAATCTGGCTGCTTCGCGAGTGGGTTGACGAAGCCCATTCACGAGCTTTGCGTACACATGGTGGGCTTTCTGGCATTCGTGATGCCAATGCCCTTGAAGCTGCCATAGCCTCACCACGCAACCTTTGGACCTATGGCAACGAATCAGACCTGTTCATCCTAAGCGCGCACCTGCTAGTTGCCGTTGCCAAATGTCACGGTTATAACGACGGCATGAAGCGCACAGCACTATCTGCAGCTGTGATGTTTCTTGGCGCAAACGGTATTGAAGTCCATCTCGATAACGACGAGGCGGAGTTGCATACGCAGCGTGCTGCTCGCTGCTCGGAAGCAGAGAGGGAGAGGGTCGAGATGTCAATCGCTTTTTGGCTGAATACGGCATCACGTAAGAACGTCTGAGTTGTAAGCCTGCAGCGTTCTTATGCCGATGAGAAGGCGCGCAAGCCTCCGGGATGTAATCCGACCCCTTTTTATGGTCCTCTATGACCTGGCGGCAGCAGCGGGATCTCGATCACCGCCCCCTGCTCCACCGGGTAGCCCTCCAGCTGCAGGTGCAGGTCGCTGCTCACCAGCGTCAGCGGTGGCTCCAGCTCCAGGGCCTCCATGAACACCAGCACCAGGTCCTGCCCGGGACCGGCGGCATCGGGATGGCGCTTGACCTCCTGCCGAAAGCGCAGCGCCGTGACCTTCTTGAGGTCGGGCCGGGCCGAGAGCACGTTGGTGCGCAGGAAGCAGCGGTTGCCGTACTCGGTCTGGTTCACGAACAGCACATAGGGCTCATCCCCATCCGGGCCGGGCAGATCGTCCTGGGTGGTGATGTGGAATCCGGGCACGGTGGCGGCTTTCCCTGGGCGGTGCTTCCCAGCATCAGCCATCCAGCGAGGATGGGGATGATCTGCCACAGGCTCTGCTTTTCCCTGCTGATGGCCCGGCTGACGCTGGAGAGCCTGCTGGCCCAGAAGCAGGAGCTGCCGACGATCGCCGCGGTGATCAAGCAGCTCAGGCAGCGCCATCCCTGGATTCAGCAGGAGCAGCACCGCTACCGCTCGCCGCGGGGCTTTCAGCCCTGGACCAACCACCTGGCCTATGCGGCCTTGATGGAAGCCGGTCTGGAGACGATGGATGCGATCGAGGACTCGGTGGGTGCCTGGGCCGCCACCACCTGCCGCTGGGCACGGCTGCAGCAGGCGCCGCCCCGCTTCCTGGCAGCGGAACTGGCGGCGGCGTTTCGGCATACGGCCCTGCCGCCGCTGGATGAGCAACTGCCGGTGGTGCTGCCCTGCTTCCGGCTGATGCTTCCCGATGGCGCCCTGTTCACAGAGGACGGGGTGCCGATCCCGGTGGTGATCGTGGCCGATCTGCGGGCGATGGCCGACTGGCTGCCGGCCGAGGCCAAGCGGATCAGCGGCATCAGCTGCGTGGGCCTGGCCCTCGATGGCACCACCTACCTCACCCGCCACTCCTTCCAGCAGATCGGCGAGCGCCAGCCCACTGTGGAAGACCTGAGCCATCCGGCCTGGCAGTGGGATGAACAGGCGGTGCAGAGCACCAACCAGCGGATGGAGGGCCTGGCCATCAACGCCCTGCTGGTGCAGCTTTATCAGCCGGAACTGCTGACCACCGGCCCGGCGGCCAAGGCGCCCTGCGGCAAGGGCTTCTCCGCTGGGATCGCCGACGACACCTGCACCGTGAGACCCCAGGGCCCGGTGTGGATCGGCAAGGACTTCCGGCTCGATCGCACCCCCAGGGCCCCATCGGAAGACACCGCGGCTGGCACCAGCAGCAGCGCCTCCCGTCGGCCCCACTGGCGCCGGGGCCATTGGCACACCGTGCTGCATGGCGAGAAGCGTCAGAACCGGCGGATGCAGTGGTTTCAGCCGGTGTACGTGGGGCTGAGTTGAGGTTCTGGGGATGGTTCACTGCCCCAGTAGGCCCATCTGTTTCGCAGGCCTCTGGAGGATCTCAATGCGCTCCACGGCCACAAGCCTGGGCTGCTCATCAGCAGCCGCCTCGTAGCTACCACTGGCCCGGACGGTGCAGTCAAGAATCTCGCGCGCCTGCCCTTTGTGCCGCTCGTCGTAGATGCAGCGGATGCCGAGCTGATACCGGGCTCCTCGGTTCTCGAAGCGCAGAGCATCCAGGTCGATCTCCCGCACCACCCCCTCGAAGGCATCAGTTCCCCGGAAGCGCTGCCCTGATGCCTGATCCAAGGACCGCTGCAGGATCTTGCCGCTCTCTCGGGTGAGTGCCGCGGGTGCCACCTGGCTTTCCCCCGGGCAACTGAGGAACAACTCGGTGATGGCCTTGCTCCTGGGGGTTGGCGCAAGCTTCTGGGCCGCCACCATGACGGTGTCGCGAACAGCTGGGTCCGGGAACAGGGAATAGACATCTGACGTGGACCCCGGAAACCGGTCCAGGGTGAATGAGAGTCCTCATCCGGCCAGACTGGGCCGGGGACTCGACCATGAAACGCACCAGGCACACAGC
>NZ_NQLA01000096.1 GCF_002252705.1 Vulcanococcus limneticus LL | reverse complement strand
CGGTACATGTGGAAAACTTTGGTCGGCAATTTGGCCGTAACAGGCCGATTTGCGCACATTTTACCGGCAGAAGCTGCTCAGATCCATTGCGGCGCAGGAGATCTGGTGTTTCTCAGGAGGCCCTCAGTAGCGGAGACCTGCAGCGAGGGCACGGCCTCGTGGTCGAGTGAGATGATACAGAGGATCACGCACACCCCAGAGCTTCTCAGCACTGCACAACTCTATTTAAGCATTAGTCAGGAGAATGAGGCACGCGGCCCGTCTCAAAGTATTCAGGGCAACCGTCGGGCATATCCAACGGATCGCTTCCCCTAAATTCTTCGCAAATACTAGAGACTCTTCGCTGGTAGTCCTGTTCAATCTTTGCGGATTTTTCTATATATTGATTAAACAACTTTAAGCCGTAGGTGATTCTTTTTTTACGCTCCTTGTCAATTTTCTCCTGAAGAGCAGGGTTTGTTTTCGCAAGAAACTCATTTCTGCCGCTCAGCAGATCAGACTCATCATCGCCTCGGGTAAAGATTTCGGCCGCTCCACTATCATTAATGTAACAGAGGACCGTCGAAGGGTCTCCGTAGCCACCATAGGAGTTCTTCGCGTTATAAGTCCACTCCCACGTGACCACCGAGGTCTTCTGCGCCACAAAGGGCTTCTTGTCAATTCGATAGGAATCGGGATCTTTAAGTCCACTTTTTACCGCTCGGTTACATCCTTCCGGGAAGAAGTTAAGCCCGTGTTCCTTCGTAAAGATGGGGCTACCCACACAGCCGCTAGAAATCCCCCCAATAACTGAGGCCAAGCCGATTGCCGAAGCCCTAGAAACAAGTCGACGCATGAAGGCTGTATGACTAGGAGAATCAAAGTCCACTGTACAAGAGCAGGCCCATTTTGACCGTAACGAATATCCATGAGAACATGAAGTACCTCAAGGCCAGCTCTACCTGCTGCTCCTGGCCCAACCCCGCGGAGATCGCAGCTGCGTTGATCGCCGGGGGCGTCACTGCCTTTGCGCTACGCAGCAGGGGCTCCAGCTCACAAGGAGGCACTCCCCCCGAGGCCGGCCCAGCTCCGCGCAGCGGCCCCCCGCTGCTGCCCCGGCCCCTCACCCCCAAGGGCCTGCTGCCCCAGGGTGCCCCGCGCAAGTCCAAGACCCAGCGCATGCGCGAGAACACCGCCGCTGCTGCGCGGAGCGCGGAGCGCTCGATCGGCCGGGCCGCCCAGGCCGAAATCACCCGGGCTGGTGCTGTCGCGAATGCCATGGCCGCCAGCGGTGAGGCCACCGGCATGGCCGCCAAGACCGGCTTCCGCGAAGTCCGCCTGCGGGCCGAGGCCCTGCGCCGCCGCTTCGAGCCGGGCTACCGCCCCGCCGACGCGCCGAAGCCTCCCAAGCAGCTCACCGAAGGTGGCCCCGCCGTGCAGATCCCCTTCTACCCCGCGGCGCCCCTCACCCCCGAGCGCGTCCAGGTCGACCCCCGCACCGGCCAGCCCCGCCGGCGCAAGGCCCGTGGCTTCGGCCGCGGTGACGCTGCTTCGCACCAGCTGATCGGCACCCACTACGTGGACCCTGCAGCGCAGCGGGGCGACGGCCGCTCCACCGACTACTACCGGAGCCACCCGGAGGCCCGGGCCAAGAAGGTCGCCACCCAGGCCGCCATCAACCGCCGTCCCGAAGAGCGCAAGCGCCGCGCCGAGCTGAACCGTGAGCGCCGCCGCCCCCGAGGACAACACAATCACCCGTCCAGCTGATCGATACTCCCCTCAACCGCCTAGATCTCGCATTGAGTTCGATGGATGTTCATCCTATTCTGCCGGCACCCTTTCGAGTTCAAGCATCGGTAACTAGCCACCACTACGGCCAGATGTATCGGTGATGTTGGCACACAGAGAAGCAACCATTTCATCTTCGCCATGACGGGTCTTGCTGTCCGGTCCGGATGGTTTCTTCCATCCCTGCCAACCGGTGTCAGGCCGAAAGATGTTAACCTTAAGCTGGTTGCAATCAACACCAATAGTCCAACGCATGGCGGTTCCTCCACAGTCAACCGCAGTGGTGCGGACACCATTGGAGTTCAACCGCCAGCCGGCCCAGTCGTAAAGACATGCACCGTGGCGACGCCACTCGGCCTGAGGGGACGATCGGATCTTGTTGAGAAGCGCCTTGGCAGGAGGGCTCAGCGATGGTTGCAGCGTCTCAAAACTCGGGAGAGCGAGCTGTGCGCCTCGCCAACGCACGGAGAGGCTGGAGCGGCATTCGGGGCCAGAGAGGGCACCGCTGTGGCAGGCCTGCTGCTTGGCGAGGGCCTCAATCGGGCTAAGGGCCGAACCACCGCCGATTCGGGCGCGCTCGCCGGGAGTCAACACCCCTGAGAGCACCAACTGATCGAGCGACTCGACCCCAAAAGAGCCAGTAGACCTGGGTACAGGACTTGGGGTAGAGGTGGCATGGATGGGGCTAGAAGATGATGGGAATGGCAGTGATGGAGCGTCCAAGGCAGTGGGACGCATTGCCCTTAATTGCTCTAGATCTGAATCGTAGAACCGCTGGTAATCACCGAAGCTTTTCCGACTTGCCAAAGACTTCCACCTCGATGACATTCGAGAGAGCAATACACTATTCATATGCCCCATATCGGCCAGGCCCAAGGCGCCAGTACGATCAATGAGGAACAAGGCCACTTGATCTTGAACTTCTGGCTCAAAATCAGGGAGTCTCAGTACCTTCTTAGCCTCTCTTACGTCGGAGAGGGTGAGCTGATAGGCGCCAGCAGCCGCACTATTGGCTTTGTTGGACTTTTTGACTAGAGCGGGATGCTTCCTCAAGTCTCGAGCAGTTGCCCCGTTTGGCATCGTGAAATACCCCCTATCCTCTCCGTTGGTCCAGGTCCCAAGTGCATAACGGAGAGTGTTGAGCAATGCTCGTCGTTCGGGGGTTATAAGATAAAAAGGACGGACACTTGATTCAGCAGTGCCTCCAGTAGAGACTTGGCGCAGCGCACACTCCAATGATCCGTCACTACAAGGTGGAGGAGTGGACTGCGCCAGTGTTGGGTCGACCAAAAAGAGGGGTAGGGTCAATGGCAAAAAAATCTTGTACACTACTGGGTCCAATTCCTAATAGGGTCGCACCAGGTTCTCATGATGACACACCAGCGATCACATGTAGATGTGGCCACTGGAACAGGCTAAACTGAGCTGCGAGCTACCGTGAGCTTACTACAGACTATCTTGTCAACTGGCCAGTATTGGGAGTATTGCTGTGCGAGATTTATAGCAATCTCCGGTCTCTAAAGACCTGAGATCTCCACTCAAGCCGCCATTCTCCGATGCGCCATCTGCCTGTTTCCCCTATCCCCTACCAGACATCAGGGCATATCGAGCGTATCTTCTTGAGGATAACTGCCATTCGAATCCCCCTTAGGAGCTCTTTCTCTTTGGGAGTCTTTGCGTTGTACCAGGGAAGCGGGGACGCGCTTTCAATGACGCTAATAGCCTTACTAAGCAGACCAAAGACGCCTGGCGCATACATGGGAGTATAGTCTAGGTTTAACTTTCTCCCTTGATCGCATACGACGCCTGCGATTGAATATACATAGGGCAACCTCTCTTCGTATTCAATCAACCTCTGCATAGATTCCCTGTACGACTCTTGCGAGTTGCTAGCTGTCGGATAGAGCATGGAAAGCGCTGCCAGCAAAGCGCTACAGAAATATACTGTCTTCCGGTTTGTGGTCATGGCCAAGGAGGAATCTAGGCTCATCGCGCCAATATGACATAGCCATCAGGCTACCGTAATCTCATCGAACTGCAACCCCCGCTTTCAGGAAAGATGTCACCCCTCTCAATCACACACCCGGGGGCTTGATGGAGCAGTTCAATGCGTCGTTACAGCGAGGCCGTCAAGGCTGATGTCAGGAGGAGGATGAGCCCGCCGCAGCGGCAGAGCGTGGCGCGGATTTCCGAGGAGCTGGGCATCCACGTGGTGACCCTCTACAACTGGAGGAAAGCCTGGCGTCTGCAGGGAGAGGTGGTGCCCGCATCCGAGAAGGAACCAGAGGGCTGGAGCGCTGCTGACAAGTTCACGGTGGTGCTCGAGACCGCTGGCCTCAACGACACCGAGCTCGGTGCCTACTGCCGGGAGCGGGGTCTGTTCCCTGAGCAGGTGAGCC
>NZ_NQLA01000095.1 GCF_002252705.1 Vulcanococcus limneticus LL | reverse complement strand
CAGCCAATCGCGCACTTCCGATGCACCATTGCGCCTGGCTGCTATACAAATTGCCATGGCAGGGCAGAAGCCTGTCAGGCCCGTCAGCGGGGCTGCACCAGCAAGGTCAAGCCCCCTCGGTGCCGATTGCGTCCCCGAAAGGAGCGCACCTGGGGGCAACGGCGCACTCGGGGCCCTTCTTGGATTGCGGCTGCACGCGGCATTGCAAGTGCTGCTGGGGTGCCCCTGAGTCCGTTGAGGCCCAGGCCCCCTGATCCTCCATCTGAGTTGCGGCAACTGCAGAGCGCCACACGGCGCTGCGGCTACGCCTGGTCGCCCCGGTGGACTGGCGCTGGAACAGGCAGCTGCGCTGCACCGTCACCATGCGAGCCCGAGAGGAAGTCCTGCCGCAGTGGTGGCCTCCTCCCCGGTGGTGGTGTGAGGCCCACGGGCAGGCCAGCGGCCTGCGGCCTACTCAACAAGGCCAGCGCCCTACTGGTTGGTGCTCTCCAGCCACTCCAGACCCTTGCGCAGCAGCGGGTGGCCGGCCTTGATCACGTGCTGCTGGGTGCTTGTTGAGCTGACTGCTGGCGGCCTAGAGCTGGGGCAGTGCCTGGCCTTCCAGGAGTGACCAGGCGCTGCCCCCCGGTGTTTATGGCAAAACGGGCTCCGGATCAGGGATTTTGGGCTTGTTCATCCCCTTTCCCCTCACCAAGATCCACTGCAGTCACTGGGTTCTAGGCACACAGGAGTTGCCTTTGGAGAAGCGCGGAGCTGGCCTAAGCCCATCAACCTTCCTGTGCAAATGCAGGCCGGAAGCCAGTGGTGCCGAGCAGAGACCGTGCACCTGCTGCCATCACTAGAAACTCACACCACCAGGACATCACAGCCGAATCAGCTCAAACCATTAAGACTTGGCGGTGCGTGGGTGGCAGGGACATCGACTGTGCCCCAAGACCGATTTCATGCCCAGACTGAAGTGGAGAGGGGCTACGGCGTGACAAGCCCATGGATTTGCTCCAGTAGCAATCCGGCAGCACCACATGCTCTGGCATCGATCCCAGACCTTTGCGGATTTGATCATGAATAAGCTCCAGTTCAAAGGTGAATGGCACGAACTCAAGGGGAAGCTCAGGCAGAAGTTCGCCGAGCTCACCGATGACGACTTGGCCTATGCCGAAGGCCAAGAAGAAGAGCTGCTTGGCCATCTGCAGAAGAAGCTCGGCAAGAGCCAAGAAGAGATTGTCCAACTGATTAACACCCCCTAGGAGCGATGCTATGCTTAATTACGCCGTAACATTCTTTGTCATTGCGATCATTGCCGCCGTCCTTGGCTTCGGTGGTATCGCTGGATCAGCTGCAAGCATTGCCCAGATCCTGTTTCTTGTTTTTCTCGTGCTTGCCGTGATTTCTTTCGTCACTGGCAGACGCGGCGTGACGTGAATAGCCGCGTGATCCAGGATGCTCTGATCAGATTATCGCGACTAGAGCTCAGTCATGTGTGGTCACTGATTCATCAGTGCACTGGACTTGACGCATGAGCTGTCATGGCTCCTTTAGTCCTACTACTCGTTTCACATCGCCATCATCACCATGAATCACCAACTTCGTTTTCTGCGCCAGCTGGCCGCCAGCTGCCTGGGACTGGCCTTTGGCCTGCTGGTCCTGATTGCGACGCCGGCATTGAGCGCCCCCGCCCAGGCCGCAGGAGCCTTCAGCCTCAGCGCCTCACCTTTGCCCCTGGCTGCCACCGCAGGCCGCGTCAAGGCTAACGCCAAGGACTTCGAGGGCAAGACTCAGGAATCGATTGGCAACGTCACAGGCGACAAGGGAGATCGCCTCGCCGGTAAGGCGAAGCAGGTCGAGGCCAAAGTCCGGAATGCCGTCGAAGACGTCAAAGACAAGGCCGGTATGGGCTGAGCCAGGATTAGCGGCCGGGCCTGGCATCACGCCTGAAGACGGTAGGCCGGCCGCCTACATCTAAGTTCCTGTGGGTCTATGCACAACAGGCTCTGAATAGGTCCCATTGCGAAGTGGCCCATGCGGTTCCATGCGATTGCCACCGATTTTGACGGAACGATCGCCCACAATAATGATGTGGATGACGCCACTCTGTCAGCATTGGAGCGGGCAAAGAAGTCAGGACGCAAACTCCTTCTTGTGACCGGTCGAGAACTGCCTGATCTACAACTGGTGTTCCCACGTCTCGATCTGTTCGATCTCGTGGTTGTCGAGAATGGGGCGGTTCTGTTCAATCCTCAGTCGAAGGAAGTCCGCATTCTGGCCGAGCCGCCTGTGCCGAAATTCGTGGCCAAGTTGAGAGCCCATAAGATCTCTCCCCTTTCAACTGGCTATGTCATTGTTGCCACCTGCGAACCGCACCACATCGAGGTGTTGAAGATTATCCACGAGTACGGACTCGAACTCCAGGTGATCTTCAATAAAGGCTCGGTGATGGTCCTACCGTCTGGCGTGAACAAGGCAACTGGGCTTGCAGCGGCTCTCGAGGAACTCGCTCTGTCGCCGCATAATGCTGTAGGCATTGGAGATGCTGAGAACGACCATGCCTTCATGCGGCTGTGCGAGTGCTCCGCTGCAGTTGCGAACGCCTTGCCAGCAGTCAAGGAGACAGCCGATCTTGTCCTTGACAAAGCTCGCGGAGAGGGGGTCGTGGAACTCGTCGACCGCCTCATCGCAAATGATCTCTCCGACCTGAAGACCCTTTCTCGTCACCACATCCTCATTGGTGCGACAGACGACAAAGCTGAAGTTCCGCTTGATCCGGCTGGCTACGGAGTGCTTGTGGCCGGAACATCGGGCAGCGGGAAATCGACAATTACGACTTTGATTATGGAGGAGTTGGCCGATGCAGGTTATCAAGTACTCGTAATCGACCCCGAGGGAGATTACGAGAGTCTTGATTTCGCAAACCACATCGGAAATCCGACACAGGCTCCGCAATTAGGTGCTATCACTGATGCACTCAAGGATCCAATGCGGTCGATTGTCGTGAATCTTTTGGGAGTACCTCTCAACGATCGGCCGACGTACTTCGCAGAACTGTTGCCACACATCCTCCAGGAAAAGGCACGAACGGGTCTACCACACTGGCTGGTGATCGACGAAACACATCATTTACTTCCGCACGGTCCTTCGAGTGTCGCGCTTGCACCTCTACTGCCAGAACGCGGCATCCTGTTCATCACCGTTCACCCAGCCGATGTGGAACCGATGACGATGGCGAACGTCGGCACGCTCCTCCTGATCGGCGGGCAACCGGCCGACACGCTGGAAGGGTTCTGTAAGGCAACGGGAGAGAGTGAGCCGGTCTGCCCTGCGGTTCAGGGCAACAAACTCCCGAGCGGGGATGCGATGATCTGGCGACGCGGCAGTCGTGAAGCCATCGTGATCCACATGAAACAACCGCGGACAGTACGGAAGCGACATTCGCGGAAGTATGCCGAGGGGAACCTTGGGCCAGAGGGAAGTTTCTACTTCAGAGGTCCGAATGACAAACTAAATCTAAAGGCATCGAATCTGCAGGTCTTCCTGCAGCTGGCCGATGGTGTGGATGATGAGACGTGGGACTACCACCGGAAGAATGGCGATTTTTCGAAGTGGGTGCGTGCACACATCAAGGACGAGCATCTTGCCGATGAATTAGTCAAGATCGAAGTAGATCATAAGGCAAAGCCGAACGAAACCCGGGCAGCCGTCCGCGTATCTATCGAAGCCCTCTATACGCTTCCAGCCGACATTGCCAGCGGGTAAGCTTGATCATATTAAGACGATCCTATGGTCAGTCCCTCTCGCTCCGCCATGGTTATGATCCGCTGGCACTTGGCCATCTTGGGCTAGGGGACTATGCGCAAAATGCATTCGTAACGCAATGATCCTTGAACAGGTGCCCGTTTTGCTGAATGGCGCCCTGTCAAGGCCAATCCGCAGGCTCCCATGCGCCTCTCATCAGTTGCGGGGTGGATGGTCTCGGTGAACCCAGCAGCATTTCGTGAGGAGCCCATGGGCCCTGCCATGGTGATCCATCTGCTGCGTTGAAAGCAAGGTTAAGCAGCTGAAGCGCTGAGAGATTAGCGATGGAGTGGGAGTACTCGAACAGTCCTTCAGTAGGGCCTCCTGAGAAACACCAGATCTCCTGCGCCGCAATGGATCTGAGCAGCTTCTGCCGGTAAAATGTGCGCAAATCGGCCTGTTACGGCCAAATTGCCGACCAAAGTTTTCCACATGTACCG
>NZ_NQLA01000094.1 GCF_002252705.1 Vulcanococcus limneticus LL | reverse complement strand
CGGCGTAGCTGCGCTGCACCGGTGCCCAGGGGTGGGTCGCCCCGCCAGCCGCACCAACCTCGCGGGGCTTGCCGGAGCGCATGTTGCCCGGAAGGGCCTCGGCGATCTTGTGGGGATGGGGGAGCTTCATGTTCTCCATATGGCCCACGAAATCCCGCTCGCTGGCGTCGCCGCCGAGGCGGGCGTTGAAGGCCTTCTCCTCGGCCACGGAGGTGACGCTCCGGCCGGTGTAGTCGTGGCCGGGATAGAGCAGGCAGGATTCCGGCAGCGTCAGCAGTTGCTCGGTGATGGAGTTCCAGAGGGTGTGGGCGTTGCCCTGCTGGAAGTCGCAGCGGCCGCAGCCGCGAACCAGCAGCGCATCGCCGGTGAAGGCCATGGATTGGTCATCGAGCACGAAGCTGATGCAGCCATCGGTGTGGCCCGGGGTGGCGCGCACCTCAACGAAGCGCCCGCCGAAGGCGACCTGATCCCCGTGGGTCAGGGGCCGGGTGACGTTCTCGGCGCGGGCGGCGGCGGCCAGGCCAATGGCACAGCCGGTGGCCTCGTGCATCAGCCAGCTCCCTGTCACGTGGTCGGCATGGGCATGGGTGTCGATTGACGCCACCACTTCGATGCCCAGCTCGCGAATCAGGGAGAGATCGCGGCCGTGCTGCTCGAAGACCGTGTCGATGATCACCCCCTTGCGGCTGGGCACGTCGGCCAGCAGGTAGGTGAAGGTGCCGGTGTCGCCGTCGAACAACTGGCGGAAGAGCAGGGAGCCACCACCGGCGGCGGCCGAGAGGGACAGGGCGGGAGCGGGAGCGACGGCCATGGGTGATCGATCGCGAACTCATATGAGCATAGCCGCATTATGGGTGTTAAGGCGATCTCGGTTGTCCGGGTTGCTGCGCGACTCAGGTCCACGCCCTGAGTACTTCGTGCATAATGCGTGTATCGGCATAAGCCCGTCCATGCCCCGGTCCTCGCCCCAGTCCCTGCCCAGTCCCCAGTTGCTCGATGAACTCAGCGGCTTCTTCCGCCTGCTGAGCGAGCCGGCCCGCCTGCAGTTGCTTTGTCAGCTCAAGCACGGCGGGGCCATGGATGTGTCCTCTCTGATCGAGGCCACCGGATTCAGCCAATCCCACATCAGCCGCCAGCTGGGGCAGCTCCAGAGGGCTGGTCTGGTGAGCTGTGAGCGGGACGGCACGCGGCTGATCTATGCGGTGGCCGACCCCCTGGTGGAGGACCTCTGCAACCTGGTGCAACGTCGGCTCAAGCAGCGGCTTGAGGACCAGCTGCGGCAGTTGCAGGGCGTCTGAGCTTGTGGTCTCTAGGCCCGCTCAGCTTTCCTTCCGCGCCAGCCCCAACGCACGCACCAGCGGCTTGAACGGCTTCATGAAGCGGCTTTCATGCAGGCGGCCCTTCAGCACCCGGTGCCAGTAGACCCACGGGAACACCCGTGTTTCCACCAGAACCATGCTCCAACGCTCCTGGGTGGGATCCACCAGGAAAGAGCTCACTGGCTGCAGGTCGTAGTCGAACTCCGCCATCACCACGCTGTGGAAGCTGGTGATCAGCGGGCAGGCGGTGTAGCCGTCGTAGTGGGCCGCAAGCGGGCGTCCATCGAGCTGAGCCAGCGGGTTGGCCACCAGCACCGGCGCCTGACCGCGGATGGCGGCCAGGCTTTTCGAGGTGGGCAGGGAGCTCACATCGCCGAGGGCGAACACATCGGCAAAGCGCTTGTGCTGGCAGGTGTCCTTGTTCACCTCCACCCAACCGCCAGGCCCCTCGATCGCAAGGGGGCTGTGGGCCACCACATCCGGCGCCGCCATCGGCGGCACCACATGCAGCAGGTCGAAGCGGATCTCCTCCCTGAAGGGTTCCTGGCCTTCCTCGCGAACTTCGAACACCGTCACCTGCTCCTCGGGGCTCACCTCGATCAGGTTGCGCTGCAGACGGGTTTCGATCCCCCGCCGCGCCACGACGCGCTCGAGCGTGGCGTTGTAGGCCTTGACCGGATAGAGCTGTGCTAGGGCGGTGCAGAAGATCTCGTGCGTGTTCACCCTCACGCCGCTGGTGGCCTGAAAAACGTCGTCCGCCAGGTACCTCGCCTACCCGGGGGCGCCGCCGCGTGGCCAATGAACGGCGCAAGACCATCCTTGATGCTGGGATTCGGGCTTATCTCGCCATCGATGAGTGCACTTCGGAAGGGCAACGGATGCGACGTCTGCACCCGATGACGTTGAACCGCGATTGCTCACCCCTTTTTCTGCTCACCTGGACAGTGATGCATTCGATCGATCAGCACAGCCCCTTGTATGGACGTACTCCCCAGGAGCTGACCACAAGCCAAGCCGACATCGTGGCTTCGTTCAGTGGCATTGACGAAATCCTGGACCGGCCGATCCATGCCCATCACAACTACCCCCTTCCCCAGGTGTTGTTTGGTCATGGTTTCGTGGACATGATGCAGGAGGAGGATGGCGAGGGCCAACGTGTTGAGTCCGCCAATTTCAATAGGACCGACCTCTGCCCATCTGTTGGACTCCCCCGACCAGCTGGAGCAGCTTCCTGACGCTCAGCTCAGCTCCACCACGGCTTCTCGCCGGTGCGGGGATCGCTCTCGCTCCAGGTGCTGAGCAGCACCCGTTCGCCCTGAACCGCCACATGGGCCAGGGCCAGGGGCAGCGGGGCGGGGCCTCGGACCACGGCCCCCTCCGGGTCGTACTGACTGCCGTGGCAGGGACAGATGAACTTGTTCTCGCCGCTGTTCCAGGGGACCACGCAGCCCAGATGGGTGCAGATGGCGTTGAGGCCGATGGCGCCGATGGCGCCCTCTCCATCGACGATCAGATAGGTGGGATCGCCCTTGAGGCCCTGCACCAGGCTGCGGTCGCCTTCGCTATGGCCAGCCAGCCAGCCGCTGGCCGCGATCGGATTGCCGAGTTCATCCAGGGCCAGGGCACCACCCGATGAGCCAGCCTCCCGTGGAGGGATGAAGTAGCGCACCACCGGGTAGAGGGCGCCGAGGGCCACCCCGGTGACGGCACCGAAGGTGAGCAGGTTCATGAACTGACGACGCCCCAGGCTGGGGACCTCGTTGCTGGAGTGGCCAATGGGGACGAGGGTCATGACACAGGGCCTGCAGATCGGTTTATGACGAGATGCGCATAAAGTAGAGAAATTTTTGAGCTGGCGTGGCTCAGTCCGCAGCGGCGGCTAGTGCTACCTGAACCTCCGGCAGGTACACGGCATACATGCCGCGCAGCTCACCGACAGTCAGGTCGAACGCCTTGTCGTCGGGGTAGTTGTCTTTGATGAACGCCGGCCGACTGGCCTTGGTGCCGTGGCACGCCAGGCAGCTCGGCTCCACGTTGATGCGGCGGTAGTAGTTCAGGCCGGCGCCCTGTTCCGCCACGGCCGGCTCCCAGAGCCCGTTGATCTCAGGGTGTCGGCTGAGCAGATCGATCACCTCGCGCTCCTGGGTATTGGCGGGGGCATGGTCGGGGTTGCGGTACTTGCTGGCCACCTGGCGCACCTGCCAGCCGTTCTCCTTGCCGATGGCGATGGCCCGCATGCCCACCGGTTTGCACACCTCCTTCATCGTTTCGATGGTGGGCTCCTCGGTGCGGCCCTCGAGGGTGGAGGCCAGGGAAATGCGCATCTGATCGAGCTGCTCCATCGCCACGACGGCCTTGGAGAGTGCTGCCGAATCGACCGGCGGCGAGGCCTCTGCTGCCAGGGCGGTACCCGGCCGGGCCGTCAACAGCCCAACGCCGACCAGCATCAGCAGCAGGGTGGAGAGGGCCAGCCGTGTCAGCCGCTGGAGAGAAGTGGTGAACGTCATCGGATCAGGTGCCAAGGGACGTTGGTGATGCCGCTGAACTCAGCAGTTTCTGGACGATGGCGATGCCGCTGATGGCCTGCCAGCCGAACAGCAGCAGCACTCCCCCATTGATGGCCACATGCAGGCCCCGGGCCCAGTCCTTGCCCTTCTGGAGGGAAGGGCCCAGGGAGGCCGTGGCGATCACCAGCACGGCAACCGCCAGACCAACAAACAGATGCGGACCGATGATCAGCTTGCCGTTCTTGAGGAAGGTGGCAGCCAGCCCACCGGCGGCGCCCAGCAGGGTGAGGCCCAGGATCACCGCACCGAGTTGGGCGTGACGCTGGCCGTAGTGCAGGGGAACCAGCGCCTTGCGTTCCTCGGCGCTCACCTTTCGGATCAAGCTGGCCTTGAAGCCCAGGTAGCCCGAGTAGAGCATCAGGCTCAGCAGCACCCACATCAGC
>NZ_NQLA01000093.1 GCF_002252705.1 Vulcanococcus limneticus LL | reverse complement strand
GGCTCACCTGCTCAGGGAACAGACCCCGCTCCCGGCAGTAGGCACCGAGCTCGGTGTCGTTGAGGCCAGCGGTCTCGAGCACCACCGTGAACTTGTCGGCAGCGCTCCAGCCTTCTGGCTCCTTCTCGGATGCGGGTACCACCTCTCCCTGCAGACGCCAGGCTTTCCTCCAGTTGTAGAGGGTCACCACGTGGATGCCCAGCTCCTCTGAAATCCGCGCCACGCTCTGCCGCTGGGGCGGGCTCATCCGCCTCTTGACATCAGCCTTGACGGCCTCGCTGTAGCGACGCATTGAACTGCTCCATCAAGCCCCCGGGTGTGAAATTGAAAGGGGTGACATCTTTCCTGAAAGCGGGGGCAGGTACTGACATTGCGCCGCTCCTCAAGGGTCTCAAGGACGATGCCTGCCATGCTCCGCACTGGGGCTACATGATTTCAGGAGAACTCGTGGTGACGTATACCGACGGGAAAGTTGATACTTGCATAGAGAACGACCTTTTTTACTGGCCTCCTGGACATAGTGTGCGCTCGGTCAAAGACTCCGAGATCGTCCTTTTCAGCCCCCAGTGCGAGCACGCCCTCGCAATGGATCACATGCTGAATTCAATGAAGGGCATAGTTCAAATTTAGAGCTTTGCGACGCGCTCAGTTTGGTTCGGCCGCTTGAGCTCACTGTCAAGGACAAATTTCAAGATCCAGTTCTCGTCGCTAACGTTGCCTACTCCTGTCTTGGGCCGCTACCTGCCGCTGCTCTAGAGCGTTAGGCATAATGGAGCTGTTTACAATTGGACCCCTGCCTAATCGAAACTGAGCGCAAGACCGAGTAGGCTAGCCGCCACACGCGAATCGCAAGTAGCTGGGCTGCGCTGCGACGCTCATTATGCCCCCATAAGATGGTTAATAACAACTCGGCCTATGCATGCCTAACATCATCATTCTCCCGACCCGGCATCAAAGCAAGCTCTTTGCTTAAATGCTGCTTCGGGCGGGTGATGATGAGCGTTGGCTGCACAGGAAGGCCGAGGTCGGTATCGTTGATGTGATGGTGGCGCTTTCGGATGCCGACAATCCTCAGAAGCGGTCCATATAGGGTCTACTTCTACAGTCACGAGCCAAACGAGCCTCCCCATGTTCATGTCGACAGAGATAAGGCGTCTTGCAAAGTCTGGCTTGTTCCTGTGGCACTGTCCTCAAGCCTTGGTTTCAGCGCCAGAGAGCTGCGTGAAATTGAGCGGCTGGTCAGCTTGAACAGAGCTATCCTGCTGAAAGCATGGGAGGAGTTTCATGGCTAACCCTGGTGAGCAGGTCGCTGACGTTGCGTTGACAGAAGACAGGCTGATCGTCGACCTAGCTGACGGTCGTTCTATCTCGGTACCGCTGGCTTGGTTCCCAAGGCTTCTACATGCAACCTCCCAGGAGCGTGACAACTGGGAGATTGCAGGGGCTGGCTACGGAATCCACTGGCCAGATGTTGATGAGGACTTAAGTGTGGAAGGCCTGCTTCGAGGTGCGCCAGCGCCCCAGGCAAAGGCTCTGGTCAGCTAACACCGCCATGCACCTGAGCCGCCGCCGTAACGTTCTATTCTTCGCCGAGAAAACCTTGCGGCCAGGTGATGGCGAGCGTTAGGCGGACTATATGAGCAGCTGTTCCTTGTCACATTACGACATGGAACAGCTACAAACCCTTTGTCTTTACCCATTGACTGAACCAGTTTCTGCGCTGCAATGAGCAAGTACAATTTCTTCACAGGCTCATCATGACCACTATCACCGAAATCGCGCCAGATCTCTTTCGCTTGTCTATCTATGTTCCAGACCTTAATCTGCAGTTCAATCATTTCCTTGTCCGAGATGAACGTCCTTTGCTTTTTCATGCAGGTCTTAAGGGAATGTTTGCCGATCTCCATGAAGCAGTACAGACATTGATTGATCCGAAAGATCTAGGCTATGTTGCTTGGAGTCATTTTGAGTCAGACGAAATAGGTGGCCTCAATAACTGGTTGGAAAATGCACCACAGGCTGAGCCTGTATGTACGTTCATTGGCAAGGTTGTCAGTGTGGATGACTTCTCTCTCCGGCCCGCGTTGGGAATGACCCCCGATCAGCATTTATCAACTGGCCGTTTCCGTTTTCGCTTCTACGCAACTCCACACCTTCCACATGGCTGGGATGCCGGCATGATGTTTGAAGAAAGCCGTAAGACGTTGTTCTGCTCCGACCTCTTTCATCAGTTTGGCGACGTTTCCCCCCTTAGCTCAGATGATTTTACTGATGCGACAGTTGAAGCAATGCGCCAAATGCAACAGAGCCCCTTGGCTGGTTATATGACTTACAATTCAAATACTAGATCAATGCTCTCTGTCTTGGCTCAGCTCCAACCGAAAACCTTGGCAACCATGCATGGGTCTTCGTACTCCGGCGATGGTGAGAGCATGATCAAGAACCTGTCGGCAGCGATGAAAGCTATTTTTGAGCCTGCCTAACAAGCCCCTTGAGTGGACATGCCACCATCCACTCTTTGCTTCGCGACCCCAGGCTCCTTGCCTGCCACTCAGGGGCAGCGTTAGAAAGAACTAAAATCCATCAATGGCCAAGGGACCCCAGTTCACCCGATACATCCTGCCCATCCTGCATGCTCTGCGGGAGATGGGTGGATCGGGCACTGCAGCTGAGGTAACAGATGCAGTGATTGAGCAAGAAGACCTCCCCGAAGAGCTTCTAGAACAAACCAATAAGAACGGCCAGTCAAAAGTACGCAACCAGATTGCGTGGGCTCGTATGTACCTCGTTCATTCAGGACATATTGACTCATCTCTTCGCGGCGTGTGGAGGCTGACTGACAAAGGTCAGCATGAAGACCTCAAGGCTTTAGACGTAGCATCATTATTCAAGGGTGTTCAGAGCACCTTCAAAGGGCCTCAAGATGAGGGCTCCACTCCAAAGAGTGCGGCATCTGTGGAGGCTACAGAGAGTCGATTGGAGGCTGAGGAGACTGCCCTTCTGCCAGTGATCAAGGCACTTAGTTCTGAGGGATTCGAGCGCTTATGTCAGCGCCTTCTAAGGGAGCACGGTTTTCAGAATGTGAGGGTCACCGGCCGTTCAGGGGATGGAGGCATTGATGGAGAAGGGATCCTCGAGATAAATCCACTTCTGAGTTTTAAGGTGTTATTTCAATGTAAGCGTTATCAAGGATCGGTTGGCGCAAGCATGATCCGGGATTTTCGAGGAGCCCTTGTTGGGAAGGCTGATAAGGGTATTTTGTTGACCACTGGGAGTTTTACAATGGATGCCAAGCGGGAAGCAATTCGGGATGGAGCCAATCCCATCGAGCTCGTTGATGGAGAGAAGCTTGTCAGAATGTTTGAAAAGCTTGAGCTTGGTGTCAAGCCAAAGGTTGTCTATGAAGTGGACATGGATTTCTTCAATGACTTCAAGTAGGGTCTTTCTAACATCCAGATACAGAAGACGGGAGCGGGAGTGGCTTGTCAACCCGAGAAGCCCCTGCCCGCTTCTGATCTGGAGCGTTAGCCTGACCACAAGCCAAAGGTACATAGAGCACAGATTTACCCAGACTTGCTTCGACTGGAATCAATGCGGAGGTGGCCATGATTAATGCTCTCGAGAATCAAGAAGATCCCGTCGCCGAGTTGTGTCGCACGTAGAGCCTTAAGAAACTGTTTGCATTTGGTTCGGCAATTCGTGACGACTACCGAACGGGAGACAGTGATTTGGATCTGCTTGTCGAACTTGCTCCGATTGGCGGACACGCTAAATTTCATGCAATCGTCCTCGGTCTGAACCGCCCTCAGGCCTTCCTTCACCGAGAGCCATGACCAGCACGGCCCCGCATGACAAGATTGAGCGGCTCAGGCGAACCAGTATCTTCGCCTCCACTCCCGACAACGTGTTGGCCGCTGTGGCTGATGCCGTGGAGGAAGTGCAGCTTGCCCCCAGCCAGCAGCTGTTCGCCAAAGGCGATCTCGGCACCTCGATGTACGTCATCGTTGCTGGCCTGGTGCGGGTACACATCGGCGACCAGACCATAGTCGAACTTTCGGGCGGTGAGATCGTGGGCGAGCTGGCCGCTCTCGACCCGGAACCCCGCTCAGCCTCAGTGAGCGCGATCGATCCGAGCACGCTCTATCGGATCGAGCAGTCGACGTTACAGAGCCTGATGGCCGATCCCCCCTCTGCCAGGAAAGTTGACGCCTCTCCATCCCGACCACTTTTTCCACCAGGGGGCTTGATGGAGCAGAGCAATGCGGCGTTACAGCGAGGCC
>NZ_NQLA01000092.1 GCF_002252705.1 Vulcanococcus limneticus LL | reverse complement strand
GCAGCAGCTCCACCACCTCCTCCCCCGGCGCGGCAGCCTGGCGCAACAGGGCGGCGGTGCTCCCGCCCAGCTGTCCCGCCACCTGCAGCAGCGCCGCGGGCAGCTGCTCCTCAGCCACCGCCACCGCCAGGTTGCAGGCCCAGTCGAGGGCCGCGCGGCAGGCGGGGTCGGTGATCGGCAGGGCGAGCAGCGGATCGCGGCAGTCGAGCGCGTGGATGAACAGCCGCACGACGCGCCGCTCCGCCCGCTGGCGGGCCGTGGTCGCCGGCACCAGTGGCAGTGCCACGGGCGGCTGCTCCCCCGCCAGCGCCTGTGACTCCTTGCCGCTCGGCCGCAGCGCCAGGCCCTGCTCCAGCAGCCGTTCCGCCGTGCGGCGCAGCACGCCCTCGGGCAGGGTCTGCAGCAACGCCTGACCCTCGCGCTCGATCCGCTGCAACAGCTCCAGGGATGCACCACCACGGCCAATCTCCGCCCCATCCAGGGGCTCCAGCAGCCGCGCCAGCCGCCACTCCAGCCAGTGCTCGGCCCCAGCGATCAGCCCCTCCAAAGCCGCTGGGCCCTGGCTGCGCACCAGCCCGTCGGCGTCCTGGCCTTCGGGCAGCTGCAGCACTGCGGCCGTGAGCTCACCGCTGAGCAGCTGGGGCTGCAGCTGCCCGAGCAGCCGCGCCGTGGCGCTGCGGCCGGCGCTGTCACCATCGAAAGCGATCAGCAGATGACGCAGCCCATGGCGGCGCAGGAGCTGCAGCTGCAGCGGCGACACGCTGGTGCCCAGACAGGCGACTGCCTGGCAGAAGCCGGCCTGGTGCAGCTGGATCCCATCCAGCGGACCCTCCACCAGCAGCGCCGTGCCCTCACGCCGGATCGCTTCCGCGGCCCGGTCAAGGCCAAAGACCAAACCGTTGCGCTGGAAGAGCAGATCGCCTGCGCTGTTGCGGTATTTAGGGAGCTCATCGGCCAGGGCCCGGCCGCAGAAGCCCACGCACTGGCCCGCCGGATCGTTCAGAGGAATCACCAGCCGGCCGTCTGCAAAACCCAGTTGCCAGTGGCGGGCGGTCTCCGGGCTCAGGCCCCGGCGGCGCAGCAGCTCGGCCGCCGGGCCGCCGTTCACCAATTGCCGCTCCAGGTTCTGCTGGAACTGCAACCGCTGGCGCTGCCGCCGGGCGAGCAGCTCCCGCCGCTGGCGTCGCTCCTGCTCCCAGCGCTGCTGCGCCTGGGGGTCTCCCTCCACCGGGCTGATCCCGCAGCGCTGCGCCAGCTCCAGCACCGCCTCCTGAAACGACAGACCCTGGCGGTCCTGCAACCAGCCGATCGCGTCGGTGCCCCGCCCGCACACGAAGCAATGCACCCGGTTCCGGGCCGGACTGACCGTGAGTGAGGGGCGACGGTCGTCATGCCAGGGACAGCGGCTCAGGAACTCGCGGCCCGCTTTGCGCAGATCGGCAGGGTTGAACAGGTCCTCGATGCGGGCCCGCTCGCGCACCTGCTCCAGCAGCGCCGGCGTCACCGCCCCGGCGGGGCCCGCGGCGGTCACAGGCATTCCACGCCGGGGTACAGGTCACTGCCGGTGAACAGCTTGCGAGCCTCATCGGCCTCGAGATAGCAGTGGCTGCGATCGAGGCGGATCGTCGTCTTGCTGAGGTCCAGGCCGGCGGCCATCTGACCGTGGCGGCACTTGCCGTGGTGCACCTCGAGGACCCCCGGTCTGGCGGGAGTGAACTCATCGAGCCTGGGCCGATCGATCAGCCACACCGCCGAGGCATAGCGCTCCAGCTCCGAGGTCCCCGCCAGATGCGACACATCGGGTCCCGTCGTGTTGCCGTAGGCACCGCGGTTCAGCTGCGCCACCACGACGACATCCAGCTCGCAGCGGCCGGCCAGGGCCTTGATCGCCGTCGCCCGCGCCGCCAGCTCGGCGGTGGTGTTGCTGCCATAGCCCGGTGTGGGACCCATGGCGTGGAAGTGATCGAGCACCACCGCCGCCAGCTCGGGATGGGCGCTCTTGCAGTCCTCCACCAGGGCCGCCAGCTGCTCCACCGTGGCGGCAAATTGGCTCTGGTAGAGCACCTGGCCCATCCGATCGCCGTTGGGCGCCAGACCCTCCGAGAACTGGGCTGAAAGCTGCTGCAACGTGTCCAGATCCCGGCCCTCGATCACGGCACCGCGGCCCTCCAGGTCGTTGGCGCCGTAGCGGGCATTGAACTGACCGGCCGCCCGCCGGCAGTAGCTGGAGAGCAGGCGAGCCCCGATGGCGCGGCGGCTCAGTTCACAGGAGAGCACCAGCACCGAGGCGCCATTGATGGCCAGGCCCATCGCTGCGGCGATCGCCACCGTCGTCTTGCCGATGCCCGAGCGGGCCGCCAGCACCCAGGTGCTCTCGCCCGTCCCGGGAAGGATCCCGCCGCGCATGTCGATATCGAGCGACGGGATTCCCGTGGAGATCGGCCTGGGGCGCTGCTCGGCCGGCAGCGACGCCAGGGCGATGCACTCACGGGCGGCATCAACGGCGCTGCAGAGCTGCAGGTTCCGGCGGAAGCGGCCGGCGGTGATCGCCGTGGCCTCGTTCAGCAGATCGCGGCAGTGCTCGAGTTCGGCGTCGATGCCGTGATCCACCTGTTCGCGCGCCAGCAGACGCCGCAGGCCGGGATAGAACAGCGCCCGCGCCTTGGCGCTCTGGAACAGCTGGCAGGCCAGCGTGAACTCCAGCTCCGGGTGGGGCTGGCCGTCCTCCCCCCAGGCGATCACCTCCGAGAGGGCCGTTTCGATCTGCTGCAGCGAGCCCTGGAAGCGGCCATCGGCAGCGCGCTGCTGCAGGTCCTCGCGCAGGGCATTGGCATTGAGCACGGCGATGTCGCGACGGCCGCGGAACAGCGCATCGATCTCCAGCGCCAGGGCCCGGTGGCCGGGATCGCTCCAGAGGGAGGCCGGGACGCCCTCGTCAAAGCGCAGGCCGATGGCACGGCGGAACTGGCCCCAGCGCTCGCGCTGGTCACCGGAGCCGATCAGCACGGCGGCGAGCAGGTTCTTCTCGTGCTCCACCAACCCCTCAGGCGGCGGCGCCACCGGCGCCTCGGTGGCCACCAGTCCGGCGGCAGTTTCCAGTAACACGCCCTGCTCGATCAGGCTCTGCACCAGGGCGGGATCAAAGCCACCGGGGATGGCGCCGATCTGGGCGGTGGATGGGGTAGCCGTCATGACGTGAGACAGGGGGCGAGGTTCTGGGGTCTGAAGCGCCAGGATTCCGGAGTCGGGATTCGGGCGTCAGGCCGTGGTCGTCTGGGCGAACTGGCGTGCGGCCTGGCCGTGTGCGCCGAGGCCGGCGGCTTCCAGCAGTTCCGTCAGCCGTTGCTTCTCGCTGTTCGGCAGTGCAAAGGCCTCCATCCCCTGCCCCCGCCAGGCGTGATCCCCCCAGGCGAACAACCGGCAGGCGCGCCGGAAGTCGGACTCCTGCGGCCCAGGCGCGTGCCCAACGGCCGCACCCACCGCACCGCCAGCAACGGGTTGTGTGGCACCCCAGCAGAAGACATGCCAGAACTCCACGCCCAGGCCCGCGGCGTGGCGATCGGCGCTGAACAGAGCCGCCGCGCAGTCGGCACCGCTGCGGCCCTGGGGGTAGGTGCTGCGCCAGAACTCGGGCATTCCCGCCAGGGCCTGCGTCAACACCGGCCAGAACGTCTCCGGCCCACCGGCGTGGGCAATGGCACGGCGCAGCCGGGCCGCCAGGGCGCTGCCGCGCGGGCTGTAGGCGGGCCAGCTGGCAGGCCGCTGGCGGTTGTAGTGGGCAGCGAACTGATCGATCAGGCTCTGCGCCGGCTCGCTGGGGGCCACCACGGCTGAAGTCTCTGGCAGCTGGGTAGCGGCTGCAGCCGCCAGAGCGGGCTCCGTCAACTGGATCCGCAGGCCCGCCGGGCCGCTGCTGTAGTGCAGCCAGCCGATCGCCTGCAGATCCTTGAGGTCGGCCCGCAGTTCGCGGGGCTGCAGATGCCAGGCGGCCGCGAGATCGCGCAGACCGAGCTGCACCGCGGCGCCGTCCCTGGCGCGGCACTGCAGGTGGCCGTAGAGCTGGGCGACCCGCAGGGCGCGGCTGGGCCGGCTCGATCCCTGGCGCCGCTGCTCCAGCTGCTGCAGGGCGCGGTGGGTGTGCTCAATCGCCTCGGTGCAGACGGCGTAAAAGCGCATGGCGGCCAGGAGGACCTGCTCCTGTCGTGACTGCGGAGGCTATTGGCACCCAGCAACACAGTCCTCTGCGCTCTCCAACGGAACCTGCTCCTGGGGGCTCTGCCGATGGGTCGCATCTGGCGCTGGTTTCGCGATCAGCTGTTCACCGCCCCGCCTTCTGGATTGGTTCTTGGATTGTTCTTTGGAGATATAGATGGTGGGTCAGTCCGCTCCCACCACAGGGTCCATCTGCTCCAGGCCCTTGGAGCGTTCTGCCTTAACCAGTGGGGGCCATCTGACCCCGTGATGACAAGCCAGGGGGACTCATGGCTCCAGACCGGGCAGGAGAGGCACGCCGCCCCGTAGCAGATCCCACCCGGATGGCACAAGCGAGGCAACGCGGGAATCCTCCTGGCGGCCGCCACCCGGTGGCCCCGCTCCCTGCCCCTGCTGCATGACCCTGACCCCCACC
>NZ_NQLA01000091.1 GCF_002252705.1 Vulcanococcus limneticus LL | reverse complement strand
GCAGCAGCTCCACCACCTCCTCCCCCGGCGCGGCAGCCTGGCGCAACAGGGCGGCGGTGCTCCCGCCCAGCTGTCCCGCCACCTGCAGCAGCGCCGCAGGCAGCTGATCCTCAGCCACCGCCACCGCCAGGTTGCAGGCCCAGTCGAGGCCAGCGCGGCAGGCGGGGTCCGTGATCGACAGGGCAAGCAGCGGATCGCGGCAGTCGGGCGCATGGATGAACAGCCGAACGACGCGCCGCTCCGCCCGCTGACGGGCCGTGGTCGCCGGCACCAGTGGCAAGGCCACAGACAGCAGGGCCGCAAGTGGCAACGCCACGGGCCCCTGGGTCACGGGCCCCAGAGCCGCAGGCGACATAGCTCCCGCCAGCGTCAGTGACTCCAGGCCGCTCTGCCGCAGCGCCAGGCCCTGCTCCAGCCGCCGTTCCGCCGTGCGGCGCAGAACCCCCTCAGGCAGGGTCTGCAGCAACGCCTGACCCTCGCGCTCGATCCGCTGCAACAGCTCCAAAGGGGCGCCACCACGACCAATCTCCGACCCATCCAGGGACTCCAACAGCCGCGCCAGCCGCCACTCCAGCCAGTGCTCGCCCCCGGCGATCAGCCCCTCCAGCGCCGCTGCGCCCTGGCTGCGCACCAGCCCATCGGCGTCCTGACCCTCGGGCAGCTGCAGAACCGCGGCCGTGAGCTCTCCGCTGAGCAGCTGGGGCTGCAGCTGCTCGAGCAGCCGCGCCGTGGCACTGCGGCCGGCGCTGTCGCCGTCGAAGGCGATCAGCAGGTGACGCAGCCCATGGCGGCGCAGGAGCTGCAGCTGCAGCGGCGACACGCTGGTGCCCAGACAGGCGACCGCATGGCAGAAGCCGGCCTGGTGTAGCTGGATGGCATCGAGGGGACCCTCCACCAGCAGCGCCACGCCTTCCCGCCGGATTGCCGCCGCCGCCCGGTCCAGGCCGAAGACCAGCCCGTTGCGCTGGAAGAGCAGATCGCCTGCGCTGTTGCGGTACTTGGGCAGCTGACCAGCCAGGGCCCGGCCGCAGAAGCCCAGGCAGTGCCCCGAGGGATCGTTCAGTGGAATCAGCAACCGGCCGTCAATGGCGCCCAGCTGCCACTGGCGCGCCGTTTCGGGGCTCAGGCCCCGGCTTCGCAGCAGCTCGGCCGCCGGGCCGCCGTTCACCAGTTGCCGCTCCAGGTTCTGGTGGAACTGCAACCGCTGGCGCTGACGCCGGGCGAGCAGCTCGCGCCGTTGGCACCGCTCCTGCTCCCAGCGCTGTTGCGCCGCCGGGTCTCCCTCCACCGGGCTGATCCCGCAGCGCTGCGCCAGCTCCAGCACCGCCTCCTGAAACGACAGACCCTGGCGGTCCTGCAACCAGCCGATCGCGTCGGTGCCCCGCCCGCACACGAAGCAATGCACCCGGTTGCGGGCCGGACTGACGGTCAGCGAGGGGCGGCGGTCGTCGTGCCAGGGGCAGCGGGTCAGGAACTCGCGGCCCGCTTTGCGCAACTCGGCAGGATTGAACAACTCCTCGATGCGGGCTCGCTCGCGCACGCGCTCCAGCAGCGCCGGCGTCACCAGCCCGGCGGGGCCAGCGGCAGCGGAGCCGCCCACGGCCCTCACAGGCATTCGACACCGGGATACAGGTCGCTGCCGGTGAACAGCTTCCGGGCCTCGTCGGCCTCGAGATAGCAGTGGCTGCGATCGAGGCGGATGGTCGTCTTGCTCAAGTCCAGGCCGCCGGCCATCTGGCCGTGGCGGCACTTGCCGTGGTGCACCTCGAGGACTCCCGGTTTGGCGGGGCTGAACTCATCGAGCTTGGGGCGATCGATCAGCCAAACCGCCGAGGCATAGCGCTCCAGCTCCGAGGTGCCCGCCAGGTGGGAGACATCGGGGCCGGTGGGGTTGCCGTAGGCGCCGCGATTCAGCTGGGCAACCACGAACACATCCAGCTCGCAGCGGCCGGCCAGGGCCTTGATCGTCGTCGCCCGCGCCGCCAGTTCCGCCGTTGTGTTGCTGCCGTAGCCCGCTGTCGGGCCCATGGCGTGGAAGTGATCAAGCACCACCGCTGCCAGCTCGGGATGGGCGCTCTTGCAGTCCTCCACCAGCGCCGCCAGCTCCTCCACCGTGGCAGCGAACTTCGATTGGTACAGAACGCGGCCCATGCGATCGCCGTTGGGAGCCACACCCTCCGAGAACTGAGCAGACAACTGCTGCAACGCATCCAGATCACGGCCCTCGATCACCGCGCCGCGACCCTCCAGGTCGTTGGCGCCGTAGCGGGCGTTGAACTGCCCGGCCGCCCGGCGGCAGTAGTTCGAGAGCAGCCGAGCCCCGATGGCGCGGCGGCTCAGTTCACAGGAGAGCACCAGCACCGAGGCGCCATTGATGGCCAGGCCCATCGCTGCGGCGATCGCCACCGTCGTCTTGCCGATGCCTGAGCGTGCGGCGAGCACCCAGGTGCTGTCGCCGGTGCCCGGGAGAATCCCGCCGCGCATGTCGATGTCGAGCGACGGAATCCCGGTAGAGACCGGCCTGGGGCGCTGCTCTGCCGGCAGGGAAGCCAGGGCGATGCATTCACGGGCGGCATCCGCTGCACTGCAGATCTGCAGGTTCTGGCGGAAGCGGCCGGCGGTGATCGCCGTGGCCTCATTGAGCAGCCCACGACAGCGCTCCAGTTCGCCGTCAATGCCACTGTCGACCTGCTCTCGGGCGAGCAGTTGGCGCAGGCCCGGATAGAACAGCGCCCGCGCCTTGGCGCTCTGGAACAGCTGGCAGGCCAGGCTGAACTCCAGCTCCGGGTGGGACTGGCCCCCCTCCCCCCAGGCAATCACCTCCGAGAGGGCCGTCTCCAGCTGCTGCAGCGAGCCGCGGAAGCGACCATCTGCAGCGCGCTGGTGCAGGTCCTCACGGAGCGCGCTGGCGTTGAGCACGGCGAGGTCGCGCTGGCCGCGGAACAGCGCATCGATCTCCAGCGCGAGCGCCCGCAGGCCAGGCTCACTCCAGAGGGAACCGGGCACACATTCGTCAAAGCGCAGGCCGATGGCACGGCGGAACTGGCCCCAGCGCTCGCGCTGATCGTCCGGACCGATCAGCACGGCGGCGAGCAGGTTCTTCTCGTGCTCCACCAACCCCTCAGGCGGCGGCGCCACCGGCGCCTCGGTGGCCACCAGTCCGGCGGCAGTTTCCAGTAACACGCCCTGCTCGATCAGGCTCTGCACCAGGGCGGGATCAAAGCCACCGGGGATGGCGCCGATCTGGGCGGTGGATGGGGTAGCCGTCATGACGTGAGACAGGGGGCGAGGTTCTGGGGTCTGAAGCGTCGGGATTCGGGCGTCAGGCCGTGGTCGTCTGGGCGAACTGGCGTGCGGCCTGGCCGTGTGCGCCGAGGCCGGCGGCTTCCAGCAGTTCCGTCAGCCGTTGCTTCTCGCTGTTCGGCAGTGCAAAGGCCTCCATCCCCTGCCCCCGCCAGGCGTGATCCCCCCAGGCGAACAACCGGCAGGCGCGCCGGAAGTCGGACTCCTGCGGCCCAGGCGCGTGCCCAACATCCGCACCCACCCCACCACCAGCAACGATGCCCGGGGCCCCGCTCCAGCAGAAGACATGCCAGAACTCGACGCCCAGGCCTGCGGCGTGGCGATCGGCGCTGAACAGAACGGAAGCACAGTCGGCGCCGCTGCGGCCCTGGGGATAGGTGCTCCGCCAGAACTCCGGCATTCCCGCCAGGGCCTGCGTCAACAACGGCCAGAACGTCTCCTCTCCACCGGCGTGGGCGATGGCACGGCGCAGCCGGGCCGCCAGGGCGCTGCCGCGCGGGCTGTAGGCGGGCCAGCTGGCAGGCCGCTGGCGGTTGTAGCGGGTGGCGAACTGATCGATCAGGCTCCGCGCCGGCTCGCTGGAAGCCACCGGCTGGGCGGCTGAGACACCTGGCAGCTGGACAGCAGCTGCGGGCGCCGGTTCGGTGTGGAGGGGGTCGCCAACAGCGGCAGAGAGGCCACGAGCGTGACCGGTGGACTGCGAGCGCTTCCGCTGTTCGCTGCAGCCCTCGGGGTTCTGCAGCCGGATCAGGGTGCCGTGGGGGCCGCTGCTGTAGTCCAACCAGCCGAGAGCCTGCAGATCCTTGAGGTCCGTGCGCAGCAGGCGCGGCTGCAGGTGCCAGGCCGCCGCCAGATCCCGCAGGGCTACCTGCACCATCTGCTCGCCGTTGGCACGGCACTGCAGGTGGCCGTAGAGCTGGGCGACCCGCATCGCTCGGCTCGGACTGGCGGAGCCGCGCCGGCCCTGCTCCAGCTGCTGCAGCGCCATGTGGGTCTGGTGGATGGCCTCCGTGCGGACGGCGTAGAAGCGCATGCGGACCAGGAGGACCTGCTCCTGTCGAGACGCGGGAGGCTACCGGCGGTCTCTCAGACGTCCGTACCGATGGGGCTTCTCTGATCCAGTTCAGCCCTCCGATCCGGCTGTTCTGTTGGGTTGGATCTTCTGATCTTTCTAGAGATTTAGATGGGGGACCGCTCAGGCCCCACCGGTGGGTCAGTGCAGGCCCCAGCTGGTGAGCACCCCAGGCCCCAGGGGTGAATCACCACAGGTCCCAGGGGCGAAGCACCGTATGCCCCGCACTGCATAGGTCCGCCCCCCCGTAGCAGATCCCGCCCGGATGGCACAAGCGAGGCAACGCGGGAATCCTCCTGGCGGCCGCCACCCGGTGGCCCCGCTCCCTGCCCCTGCTGCATGACCCTGACCCCCACC
>NZ_NQLA01000090.1 GCF_002252705.1 Vulcanococcus limneticus LL | reverse complement strand
CCGCACCTCCGGAATGACAGCTCGTCATTCCACCTTGTTCAACCTCTGATCAGGGCATTCGGGCCTCGGGATTTACACCACGCGAAGGGACGCGGCCTGGGCAGCGCGGGGACAGATGTCGAGTCCGAAGAGGTTCTTGGTGAGGATTAGCTCAGGAATGTCGCGCTGCCGGTAGCCGCGTTCCAGGTAGATCGCTTTCAGGAGGTCGTAGGCCTCCACCAGAATGTGACCCGAACCGCAGGCTGGGTCGATCAGGGTGAGGGCTTCCGGGTCCAGGCTCTCCGGAGTGATCGCTGCCAGCTGGGCCAGCACTTCAGGGGTCTGCTCCGCCGGCTCGATGTAGAACTCCATCTGGCCCTTGAGGGGGCTGTCGGGATAGGTGGCCAGCCAGGTGGCACCGAGTGAGTTCTGCACCATGTACTTCACGATCCAGTTTGGCGTGAAGAGCTGCGTAGCGGCCGGAATGTCCTCGCTTTTGACAACCTTGCCGATCACCTGGTCCTTCTTCTCGGAGATATAAAATTGGTACAGCCAGCCGATGATCTCCACATCCTCGCAGTCTTCGTCGCTGATCGCACTGCGGAATCCACCAGCGATCGAGCCTTCGCTAAGCAGGTGGTCAGGCAACAGCAACTCACTGGCGTCATCCAGTCCTTCGAACAGCTCCGGCAGCAGCTGGTGATAGGAGCGGCAGCTCGCCAGCACCAGCTCCCGGTACACCTCTCCCTGTGGATCAGATCCCGCCATCGCTGGTGGGGTCTGGCCATCGAGCAACCCATGTAGGCGGGCTTCGTTGGTGTGTGGTTTTAGTTCTGATGGCAGGCTGCCCGCCCGCATCAGCTTCAGCAGTTCCGGCTGGGTTTCACCTTCAGCTGCCGGCATCAACACCTTGCAGCCAAACGGGTGCCAGCCCCTAGCGTCCAGATACCGCAGAGCGCACAGCCGGTTGAACCAGGTGTAGGCGACTCGCTCCAGCAGCTGCTCGCGGTTCCCGGCTTCCTGCTCGCGCAGCTCAGCGATCTGCTTGGCGTAGGTACTCAGCGTGTCGGGGGTCTGGCTGTTGAGCAGCAGATCCAGCTTGCGGCCCACCGCCTCCATCAGTTGCCGGCGCATCGCCGGGGCGAAGGTCTTCAGGGCAGCAGTGTTGACGGGCATGGATCAGCTGTGGGGCTGGGGAACGAGTGGGGAATGAAAGAAGGCAGGGTTCAGAGACTGATCCGATGGCCTTGGTCAAGCTCAGCCTGCGCTGAAGCCCTGAGGGCATCGAGCCACTGCTGCAGCTCCTGGCTGTTGGTGATCTGGCTCAGCGGGCAGTTCACCTTCAGAGCAGAAGCCGGAACCACCCTGATCAGTTCAGGCATTGGACTGTCCGGCGGCGCCACCAAGGCCGCCATCCGCTGCAGCTGTTTGGGCACCTCATCGTTCCGGTAGCGACTCACCCGCAGCAAGGCCCGTCCTGGCTGACTCGCGGTCTCCACTTCAGCCTTTGCCGCTGCCGTGGTTGCCAGCACCTGCTCCTGTTGGCTGGTGTCGAGCCTCTGGAAGTCGGCCGTTGCCTTCAGCCGGGCTTCCTGCTCGCTGATCTCCTCGAGTGCCTTGGCCTTGGCCGCCGCCAGCCGCTCACCCAGCTGCTTCTGCAGTTCGGCTATTGAGCTTTTGGCCTGGGGGATCAGGCCACCGGCATAGGGCTTGTCGCTCTCCAGCAGCGTTCGCAGCGGCCTCACCTGTTCGGCCGGCAGGTCGGCGAACTCATCGCCATAGCGCAGTTCAAACGCCCGCACCTCGTCGAACACCGTCTTCTGGTTGCCGTTGAGGAATTGCTTCAGGGGGGTGAGCAGGTCTTCCTCGGCGTCGAGCCAGCTGTCTTTGAAGGTGCCCAGCTGGTTGAGCAAGTAGCCGTCGTCCTTCTTGGCCATCGCCTCGGCCTGCTCCGCCCAGGGCCTCACCGCTGCCAGGAAGGGGTAGCTGGCGGCCTGGGCTGCGATCTCCCGCAGGTCCTGGGCCTCCTCGCGCATGGCCATGCGGAAGGCCTCGCAGGTGCTGCGGGCATCGGTGCCAATGCTCTGCACGTTGAACAGCTCCTGGTGGAAGCGCTTGAGCGCATTCACCGTGCTGGTGTCGAACTGCTCCTGCTTGCGCACGCTCACACCACCCAGCCGGCGGCTGTTGGTGAGCGCCTCGATCACCTCCACGCTGCTGAGCAGCTCCTTCTCCCGCAACTCCAGCTTCCCGAGCCGATACAGCCGAGCGATGAAGGTGAGGGTGGCCCAGTTGCTCCAGCCGTAGGGCCGCGCCTCGAACTTGCGCACCAGATCTTCTGCGCTGAGGCGCTCGCCCAGCTTCTGCTGGCGCTCCACATCCACCAGCACCTCCTGCTCCGCTTCCGAGAGCTGGATCGCTGAGCCCTCCAGCAGGTCGTCCTGCTCCTGCACCACCTGGGCCACGGTGGCTTCGCTGAAGTTGCCGCGAATCATCTTCAGCTTGGGGAAGGCCGAGCGGATCAGCTCCTGGTAGGCCTTGCTGAATCGGGTCTTGGGGTCGCCTTCCCCCACCGAGAGGGTCTGGCCATTCACCACCAGCGCAGCGGTGCGCAGCAGCTCTTCGGCTTGGCGGGTCATCTCCTGGCGCCGGGCACTGTTCTGCTTGGCGCGCACCGCCAGGATCGCGTTCAGCGACTCGTCTTCGCTGCCGCTGTTCTGGCGGATGTAGAGGTCGGTCTTGAGGTGGCTGCGGATCTGATCGAGCAGCCGGTCCTTCACCGGCAGGATCGCCATCAGCTCGGTGCCGCCCATGTTGCGGCTGTGGAGGATCGACTCGCTGCCGTAGTTGGGGTGCTCGGGGGTCACCAGGTTCACCACCACATCGTTCTCCTTGCCCTTGATCAGGCCGTCGTCGATCTTCTGGGCAAACGGGTAGTCGTTGCCGTTGTCTTCAAAGCGGATCTTGTTGCTGCGGAGCACGTCGTCGAACACCACGCCGTGCAGGGTCTTGACCACCACGGAATCCGACACCTCAACCCGCTTGATCTCCTGCTCCACATCCTTTTCCTTGTCGGTGAGGAACTCGTATACCTCACCGCTGCGCTGCAGGTAGCTCTGGCTCTCCAGGTTGATCAGCGCATCCTTCACCGCCTGTTCATGGGCCCGGATGTCGAAGTTGGGCTCATTGATCAGCAGGATGGCGATGTTGCGCGCCGTGCCCTTGAACTGGGGCACCCACTTGAGCAGGAACAGGGCCTTGAGGATGCGCAGCTCCAGCTCGCCCAGCTGGTTCTGGGCCGTCACCATCGTCTGCTGTTTATCGGCCCGGATCACGTCACGGATGCCGTCGTAGAGCTGGTCGAAGCTGGCCAGGCGCCCCACCGGCAGTTCCTTGATCGCCTTGGCCACCTCCTGGAACACCGAGAGCATCGAGCGCTCGCCCACTGCCATGTTGCGGCCCTCAAAGATGCTGTGGGTCGCCAGGCTCTGGATCGCCTGCTGGAACAGGCTCAGTTGGTAGGGGTGGAAGGGGTAGAGCCCGCAGAAGCTCTGACAGTCGCCCCAGCCCTTGAGCTGAATCGAGCCATCGCCAAAACGGAACAGGGTGGTGAAGTTCTCCTTCTCCTGCTCATAGATCGAGATCAGCTGCTCCGGTTCCTCTGGATCCTTCGCCAGCAGACGCCGTTGGATCACCTCCTGCACATCGGCGCTGGCCAGGGTGAGCTTGGTCTTGAAGCGGCCCTGGATCTTGCTGAGGTCGTCCGCCTGTTCAAACTTCACCTGGCCGAGGATCCCCTCCAGGTCGGCCTGGGAGGTGATGAAAACCGTGGCCCGCCCATCGGTAGCGGTGGCCAGGCTCTCCACCACGGTCTGCAGGTTGAGCAGTCGGCTGCGCTCCTGGCCGATGAACTGGCCCGCCTCATCCACAAAGAAGTTGAGCCGGAAGCCCGGTGGTTGGCTGTCGAGGTATTCCTTCACCCGGCCGGCGAAGCCCTCGATTGAGAGGCGGTAGCTGTCCTTGGCGTCATTGATCACCTTGATGGCGTCGTCTTCGCTGCCGCCGAACTGCTCGGCATAGGCCCTGGCGAAGCTGCGCTTGGTGACGGTGGCCAGCGCATCGCGGTCGTTCTCCCAGCTGCGGCCGTTCACCCGCTGGTAGGTCTGCTTGAAGGCCTCGAACTGGCCGCGCTTGTTCAGGTCGTGCTCGAACTGGGCCACATAGCCCTGGTTGCCGTAGTAGCCCTGCAGCTCGTTGAGCACCTTCATGAACACTTCAAGGATCGGTGCCTCGTGGGTGCCGCCGATGCCATCGAACTTCTGGTCGATGTTGAACAGCAGGCTGCGCGCCGGGATCGCCGTCGCCTTCTTCAGGTCGGCGCGGATGATTTCGTCCTCCACCTTCGGCAGCAGGATCTCCACCGGCCGGCTGTCCTGCTCGCCCACCCGCTTGTCGCTGTCGAGCATCAGCGAAAGCATCTTCAGCAGGTGGGACTTGCCCGAACCGAAGAAGCCCGAGATCCACACGCCATTGGCGGAGGGATTGTGCAGGTAGGCATCGGTGAAGGCGCCCAGGCCCTTGCTCACCTCACGGGTGACGACGTACTCGTCGAGTTCGACCTGCAGATGCCGCTCGTCGTCGGCCTTGATCACCCCGTCGATCGGGCGGTCAACCGGCTTGGCGAAGAGCCCTTGGATGGTGGTGGCAGTCATGAGCTCTCTTGATTACCCAGCTCGCTCCGCAGCGCAGGACCTGAGCCCATAGACTGGTACACAAATACCAGTCCGGCCATGGCCCGCAGTGCGATCCAGTTCCA
>NZ_NQLA01000089.1 GCF_002252705.1 Vulcanococcus limneticus LL | reverse complement strand
GGAACTGGATCGCACTGCGGGCCATGGCCGGACTGGTATTTGTGTACCAGTCTATGGGCTCAGGTCCTGCGCTGCGGAGCGAGCTGGGTAATCAAGTCAGGGAATCGTCGCGGGTCCTTGACCCCGCCCCGCTTGGAGGAGGCGTCCTGCGCTGCGCCCACCATGGCCCTCGCTCACGCCCACACCGCCCGTCGCCTTCAGTTCTCTGCCAGCAGCGATGGCTTGCTGATCTGACTCAGTGAGGAGTGCTGGTGCCGGGGTCTGATCCGGCTCGCCGGGCTCCTCGTAGGCGCAGCCTTCTCCGAAGGAGTTGATCTGCTCACCGAGCGGCAGGCTGAGCAGCCAGAGCCAGTCCTGGATCCCGAGCTGGAGGCCCTGCTGCCCTTCTGAGGGCTGGGGGCTGCGGCCCCCTCTCATCGGACTTGAGCGGGGTCCAGCAAGGCAATCGCGGACCTGGGCAGAGACGCAGCTGGGCGGCCGACTGCTCTGGCGTCCGAGGTCGTGGATCACCTCCGGGCCGGCGCACACCCACCGCATCCCTCGGGCAGTCCTCACGCCACGTCAAGGATCGGGCCAGGCGCCCCAGGGGGGCGTCCTTGCCACGGCGCTGCGGCCGGCCGGTGGGGGTGGGGTTCTCCGCCGTCCCTCAGGTGGCTTCCCCCGCTTCCTCCTCCCGCAGCCAGCAGCAGTCCACGCCTCTCAGCCGTTCTGCCCTGCGTGCCCGCAATGCCCTGGTGCTGGAGCACCTGCCCCTGGCTGATCCCCTGGCTTCCGCCGCCGCCCGGCGCCTCTTCCCGCTGGTGGAGCGGGAGGATCTGATCCAGGTGGCTCGTGAAGCCCTGGTTCGCTCCGCTCCCCGCTGCAGAGCCGCCGAGCCCGCTGGGCCCTATTTGCGCCGCTGCATCACCGGGGCCCTGCAGCACCACCTGCGCGATCGCGTCCGCCTGGTGCGGGTCTCCCGCCGAGAGCATGAGAAGGTCACCTGGCCGCTGATGCACCTGAGCCTTGATGCCGCCGCCGAGGGCATGGCCCCCCTGGTGGAGCAGCTGCCGGCGGCTCAGGCGGCAGCGCTGCGGCTCATGCTGCTGGAGGGTCTCTCGCTGCGGGCAGCGGCGCAGCAGCTGGGCATCAGCGCCATGGCCGTGCAGCGAGCCCAGAAGAAAGCCGTGGCCTCGCTGCGGCTGCAGCTGCACGCTGGCGGCTGGGGCGGCTGAGAGGTCCAGCGGCCAGGGCAGCAACAGGGCCGGCGTGCAGGTGTTCCGTGTGGTGGGCACCGAGCGCCGCCTTGGCGCCACCCACAACGTGGAGGAGCGCCCGCGCATCGAGGGCAACCTGCCGGAGGTGTGGCAGGACGCCGTCAGCGTGATCGGTGGGCTGATGCGCCAGCCCTCCCGCCTGGTGGGCAACCGCTTTCAAGCCGTGAGCGAGTACCCCCGCTTCTCCTGGCAGGAAGCCCTGCTCAATGCCATCGCTCACCGCGACTACAGCGTGCAGGGCTACGGCATCGAGGTGTGGCTGTTCGACGACCGCATGGAGGTGGTGAGCCCCTGCGGGTTGCTGCCTGAGCTCAACCTGCAGGAGCTGCTCAGCCGCAAGCGCCTGCACTGCAGCCGCAACCAGGGCGAGGGGATCCCGCGCATGTTTGCCGAGATGGAAGACGCCTTGCTGCCGGCACCCCGGATTGAGCCCACCGCCAGAAACGTCTCTGTGGTGCTGGGCAACACCACCACCCTCACCGAAGCGGACCGCTCCTTCGTGGAGCGCCTCGCCTCAGAAGAACTCAGCCAGGAGGAGTTTCGCGCCCTGCTCCAGGCCCACCGTAATTTGCAGGTGGACAACGCCAGCCTGCGGCAGCTGATGGGCCTCGACACCCTCGCTGCCAGTCAGGTGCTGCGTCGCCTGCGGGATCGCTCCATGCTGGAGCTGCACGGGGCTGGTTCGCAGAGCTACTACACCCTCGGACCGGCGCTGCTGGCTGGTGATCGCCCCGATCAAGGGAAACTGGCGCTCGATCGAGGGGTGACCGAGCATGTCACCGCGCATGTGGCCGAGCATGTCACCGAGCAAGTGCTGCAGCTCCTGCGGGCCTGCCGGGGAGAGCAAAGCCGGGCAGAGCTGATGGATGCCGTTGGCCTCACCCATCGGGAACATTTCCGAGAGGCGTATCTCGTGCCTGCCCTTGCCATGGACTACCTGGAAATGACGATCCCCGACAAGCCCAAGAGCTCTCGCCAGAAGTACCGACTCACACCCGCCGGACACACCTTTCTCAACACGTTTCCGACTGAGCAGCCATGACATGCCCGCTGAAGACCATCGCCAGCGCTGGGCGGAATAGCTCTCGCGCCGATCGAGGGGAGTTCGGCAGTGGATCGATGGGAGCTGCCAACACAGCAAAGACAGCCGCAGGCCGCCAGGCTTGCCATGGAGGACAGGTCCCATGAGGAGGCGCAGCGGCACCTACAACACCAAACGCCAGCTGGCTGATCTGGTGAACTGGCCCGAGGCGCGCCTTGCGCAGTTCAGCGAGCAGCTGCTCTATGGGGGGAACCCGGAGCACAAGCGCAACCCAGGCGACTTCAACCTCACGCCCCCCAACGGCGCCCGCAAGGGGAAGATGCTCTGCGATGAGGTCGGCGTGTTTCGCCGTCAGGAAGCCCTGGATCTGCTGCGTTCCGGAGTTGCTGCAGGCCTGATCAGCGAGCGTTGCATCAACGGTTGGCCCCAGAACATCTGGGCTGTGCGAGAGGGTCGCGTGCTGGAAGCGCAGCTTGAGCAGAGCGAAACAGGCACTTATCACGGCTACCCCCTGCAGCCAGAAGACCCGTTCGCCGAGCTGGTGCTGCAGCGCCTGGGAGACAGACCATGACCGATCTGCAGCTCAGCATCACCAACTGGGAAGCCGCTGGCCTGGGCACTCCCGAAGTGCTCGCGACCACCGGCCGGCTGCGCCTGCAGGTGGGCGAGGTCAACCTCACCGAACACGACGACACCTTCTCCAAAACCATCCGCGAGGAGGTGCTGGTTTCCGCTTATCCACTAGCCTTCTGGCTGGCAGGGCCAACTGAAAGTCCGATCAGCCCGCCCCCGCCGTCCTGATCCCGATCCAGCCGAGCATCCTGCAGATGTCGTGGCTGACGGCGACCTGGCCATCTCGGATCGAGCGATACCCGTTGGTCCGCAGCAGGTTCAGGGCCAGGCTGCGCAGCAGCGCCAGCACCTGAACACCGTTGCGCTCGGCGTAGTGGTGGGCGTCCTCACCGAGGCGTACGTCCCGCACCCAGTGCCATTCGTTCTCGATCGCCCAGCGCTGCCGCACCAGGCGCAGCAGGGCCTTGGGACTGGTCCGCAGGGTCGTCAGAAAATGGTGGATCTGCCGGAAGGGCTTGCCGTCCCGGACGCCGGTGGACACCAGCTCGATGATCCAGCTGGCGCCGCTCCAGCGCTCCGTGATGGCTTCACCGGCATTGCGGGCCCGCAGATCCCAGCGCACCTGGCGGCCGTGGCCTGCCTCGAAAGCGCTCTCCTGGACTGGGAAGTGGCGCTGATACCGGAACTGATCGCGGATCTGACGGAGCAGCTGGCGCTGGTTGCCTTTGACGCTCAGCAGCAGGTCGGCCCCCTGCTGGGCGGCGAGCTGAAAAACGAGGGCGAGGTGTGCAGCGCATCCGCCTGAATCAGCACCCCCTCCAGATCGAGGGTGCCCAGGAGCTGCTTGAGGGCCGCCCGCTCGTGGGACGCTCCGGTGTCATAGGAGGTCTGGGCGATCGCCACCCCCAGCTCGCGGGCGTAGAGCGTCACCTGGGTGACGAATCGCGTGGCGCCATCGGCTCCATCCGGCTGGCTGGCGGAACCCCGCAGGGTCTTGCCATCACAGATCAGCTGATCGAGATCCCTGCCCTGGTCAGCGATCTGGGCCAGCATCCACTGGCGCAGCAGAGCGAACAGCCCATCCAGATCCACCCGCTCGAACAGGTAGAGGAAGGTGGAGTCGCAGGGTGCACTGCAAAGCTCCAGATCCAGGGCCTGGCTGAACGCCTGGCGGTGCCTGCGGGCAAAGCGCTCCAGATCCCGGGCGCTGCGGCAGTCGCTCAGGATCCCCAGAATCGCCATCAGCAGCAGCAACCACTGGGGATAGCGGACCCCGCGGCGCTTACGGCCTTCCGGCAGGGACTGCAGGAAGCTGATCAGATCGGAGGACGGAGCGGCCTGGAGCAAGGGAGCGGAGCAGTCCAGCCGACGAAACCGGGACCCGATCGGCCGGGCAACGGGACCTGGGACGCACTTTCAGTCGGCCCTGTTCTGGCTGGCGGGCAACTGGTGGCGGCTCCTCCACGAACCCCGGCCGCCTGAAAGGCTGCGGCCTTCCACGGATTGGCGCCTGGCCCATGAGTGGCCTGCCGCCAATGCGGGCACCATCTGGCCGGCCCTGGTGATGGCCAGCGAAGGCGGCACGGTTCAATTCCAGGCTGAGAGTGCAGCCGGCTCGCGTCAACAGTCGATCCGTTACCTCAACAGGCTGTCGATTCCGGTGTCCATTCCACGGGAGCAGGTGGAAGCAACGCTGGATGCCTTCATCGCCGCCGTGCTTGATCGCCTGGAGGCCTGGGATTCGATTCACACCGAGTTGCTCGATCTCTGGCAGGAGCTGAAGGCGGAGCGCGCCGATGCAGAAGCCAGCCGCTTCCGCCGTCTGGAGGCCTGCCTGGGCTTTGATCCCGATGAAGCCCCGGAAGCGCTGATGCAGCAGGCGATCCAGATGGCCGCCACCATGGGGGCTGGCAATTTCAGTGAGATTGCTCCTGTTTATGGACGCGCTGCCCAAGGTCATGCTCCGGGTGTCCGGCGACGATTAGATAGGCGGGACCGCGCAACTACATAGGCAGGTCTCAGGACGCGACAACAGGGCTCCAGTTCAGGTCTGGAGCCCCGCGAT
>NZ_NQLA01000088.1 GCF_002252705.1 Vulcanococcus limneticus LL | reverse complement strand
TCCGAGAAACCGAGCTGCTTGCCGCCCATCAACCCAGTCCTTGCCTGTGATCACTGAGCCATTGTCGCGCGGATGGCCTGGGTTTTCCAGGGTCTCCCTAGGCGTCACGAGTTCACCCCAAACATCAACGACTGGCCTTTGCCGAGTTGATGTCTTCAGACAGGCTGCCTGCGGCGGCCTGTAGATGTCTCCCCCATTCCGGTGAAGGCCTCGGTTGGGTGATGCGTGGCTCCTGCTCTCCCCTGCCTGTATCCCATGAGCCTCCTCCGCGCCGCCGAACTCGGGATTGATCGCTACGCCAATGATCGGGATAAGGAGAATTGGTCAACAGGGTCACCCAGCGACAAGGATACGCTCATCCGTGCCGTCTACCAGCAGTTGCTCGGCCAACAGCACCTGATGGCCAGCGAGCGGCTCAAGGGTGCTGAGTCGCTCTTCCGCAACGGCTATCTGACGGTTCGTGAGCTTGTACGCACTGTCGCCAAGAGCAGTCTTTACCGCAGCAAGTTCTTTGAGCACTGCAATGCCTACCGCTTCATCGAGCTGAATCACAAGCACCTGCTCGGTCGGGCTCCCCACAACCGTGAGGAGATGCTGCATCACTTCACAATCCTGCAGGAGCAGGGCTATGACGCCGAGATCGACTCCTACATCGACAGTGACGAGTACGTGGATCGATTTGGCAATGACGTGGTGCCCTACCTCCATGGCTGGGGCTACTCGATCGGCCATGAGGGGCGCCAGTTCTCCTGGTTGATGCAGCTGGCCCGTGGGGCCGCCGCCTCGGTCAAAGGCAGCGGCAGCGGCAACCAGTCGGCGCTCAACCGCTTCCTGCACCAGAACCGGGCGGTGTCGGTTCCCGGGGCCCTGCCCGCAGTCTCGGTGGGTTACGGCGGTGGCAGTGCCGCCAACATCTACCGCTTCATCAGCACCGATGGCCCGTTCCGCGCGGTGCTCTCCGAGCACGAGGGCCTGTACGGCGACTTCCATGCGCCCGGCGCCCGCAACACTCCGGCCCACACCCATCGGGAATCGGCACGGCTGGGCAGCTCCGGCACTGGGTCATCCCAGACCCGCACCGCCACGATCAGCGTGTCGGGCGTGGTGAATCAGGACTATGTCCGCAGCGGCGAGTATGTGATGCGCGTTCCCCTGGCGCGACTGAATCAAGCGCTGCAGCGGGCCAACCGCCTTGGCCGCGTCACCAACGTGGTGGTGAGCTGAGCGGCCCCTGGCCATCCCCCGTCAGCCCCGGTGGCGGCAGAACAGTCGGAACAGTGACCTGGGCCCCGGTAACGGGGCTTCTCCTGCCCAGCTGCCGCCGCCGTTCAGCAACCCCACTGGCCCGGCGGCAATCAGCGCTGCTATGGGTAGGGCACCCGCCATCAGTGGGATCATCAGGTAGAGCCCTACCCCCGATCCCTAGCCATGGACAGCCTGGCTTAGGCAGACCTGTCCCCTCGCCGTCTAGCTGGTCGCCCGTGCTGCTCCTGGCGACCACCCTGGGCTGGCTCGTCCCCTGGCTGCGCCACCCCGGCAGGGTCACGGACCGAGGGGATCGGCCTCAGGCCCCCCGCTGGCGATGGCGCCGCATCCCGTCGGTACGGACCGGGCCTGAATGGTGGGGTGATCAGACTGATGTCAAGGCCCGCACCATTGGTAACAACTGCCACAGGGTTGGCTCTGCGGCGCCGATACGGTCGCGCCCGCCATTGGCTCTCGTCCCCATTGTCCCGGCGCAACACTTTCACCCGACAGGCTTTCGGGCTGGCTCTGATCTCCGGTCTGGCCCTTGGACTCGCGCCCTCTGCCGAGGCCCATCCAGACCATCAGCAGCCGAAGCATCAGTCCAATCCTGCGGCCCAGCAGGCCCAGGACCATGACCACGCCGGCTCCCACCGGCACTGAGATCGGATTCGGTATCAAGCAGTACCACCACCCCACAAACCCGGTTCCATAGTCAACGAGCGGAAAGTATGCCTAGGGTTCCGGCTCCTAATTCAGGAGTGTCAGGTCCGAGAGGTATCGGTCGGGTTCACCGGCTGCACGGAGGGATAAAAGCCCGGGAGACCGCTCCATCTCCAACCCTCCAGCACCATGGCTCAGGATTCAGACGCTGCTGCAGCCTTCGAGCGATTGCACCCCACCGAGGGATTGCGTGCCCTTGAAAAGGAGCGGGCCCTGCCCCTCACGGGATGGCAGCAGGAAGTTGATCAGGCCCACCGCTATGGCCTGGAAGCTGCCGAGAGCATCGTAGATCGACGCATCTCCACCTTCTCGCGCGGTGAATTGCCCCACTACGCGGGCATCAACACCTTCATGAAGGCGCCTTATATCGAGGATGTGAATCGCGTCGGTGAGTTCGATGTGGCCATTCTCGGTGTGCCCCACGACAGCGGCACCACCTACCGGCCAGGAACCCGCTTTGGCCCGCAGGGCATCCGCCGGATTTCGGCCCTTTACACGCCCTACAACTACGAGATGGGCGTGGATCTGCGGGAGCAGATCACACTCTGCGATGTCGGCGACATCTTCACCATCCCCGCCAACAACGAAAAGAGTTTTGATCAGATCTCCAAGGGGGTGGCCCATGTGTTTTCCAGTGGCGCCTTCCCAATCATCCTGGGTGGCGATCACTCCATCGGCTTCCCCACGGTGCGCGGCGTCTGTCGTCACCTGGGCGACAAGAAGGTGGGCATCATCCACTTCGATCGCCATGTGGATACCCAGGAAATCGACCTGGACGAGCGGATGCACACCTGTCCGTGGTTCCATGCCACCAACATGGCCAATGCCCCGGCCCATAACCTGGTGCAACTGGGGATCGGCGGCTGGCAAGTGCCACGCGAGGGGGTGAAGGTCTGCCGGGAGCGGGGCACCAATGTGCTCACCGTCACCGACATCTGCGAAATGGGGCTGGAGGCGGCTGCAAAGTTTGCCATTGAACGCGCCACTGACGGAACTGACTGCGTCTACATCTCCTTCGACATTGACTGCATCGATGCCGGCTTCGTGCCCGGCACCGGCTGGCCTGAGCCGGGCGGTCTGCTGCCACGCGAAGCCCTCAAGCTGCTGGAGCTGATCGTTCGCAACGTCCCCGTGTGTGGCCTTGAGGTGGTGGAAGTTTCCCCGCCCTATGACATCAGCGACATGACGTCATTGATGGCCACGCGCGTGATCTGCGACACCATGGCCCACCTAGTGGTGAGCGGTCAGCTGCCCAGAAAGGACAAGCCCAGCTGGCTCAGCGACGTCTGCAACATGAACGTCGACCAGAAGTGGAGGTGAGCAATGCACGAAGTCGATATGACCAAGTGCCTCTTGCTCTCCATGCAGGACTGGCGCCAACGCCACGGCCCCGTCAGCCCCAGCGTCAAGGTGGTGCATCTCCAGGTGGGGGACTTCACCTGCGTGGAGCCCGCCCAGTTGGTCAGTACCTGGGATGTGGCCATCCGCGGCAGCTGGTTGGAGGGGGCTCGCCTCAGCATTGAGTCCATCCCGCTGGTTGGGCGCTGCGTTCGCTGTTCCGCCACCTACCGGCCAAGCGCCGATTCGGCCTATCGCTCCCCCTGCTGTGACCACCCGATGGAAGAGGTCGTCACTGGGCGGGAGCTGCGGATCCGTTCTGTTGATTACACCCTTGCCTCCTCAGTTCCAGCTGAGAAGCCCACGCCTGTTCCCTCCTGAGACCTGCCATGCACATGCCCCTGGAAGACACACTCGGTCTGAATCTGCTGGCCGCCAACCAGCACCAGGCCGAGCACAACCGTCAGCACTTTGATGCCTGGGAGCTGCTCTGCCTCAACGTGATGAGTAGCCCAGGTGCCGGGAAGACATCCCTACTCGAGCGGTCACTGGCCCAGCTGCGCTCGGAGTTCGCCATGGCCGTGCTGGAGGGTGACATGACGACCCAGCTCGATGCCGAGCGCCTGGAGGCCATCGGAATCCCGGTGGTGCCGATCACGACGGGCCGGGCCTGCCACTTGGACGCCGCGATGGTGAGCGGGGGAGTGAAGCTGCTGCGGCAACGCCTGGATCCTGCGGATCTCGACATTCTCTGGGTGGAGAACGTGGGCAATCTGGTTTGTCCTGCAGAGTTTGAGGTAGGGGAACACCGCAAGGTGGCTCTGCTGAGCGTGACCGAAGGCGATGACAAGCCCCTGAAGTATCCCGTGATGTTCCGGGAAGCCGACTGTGTGCTGATCACCAAGGTGGATCTGCTGCCCCATCTGCCCGTGCAGGTGGAGCGGATTGAAGATCACATCCGCCAGGTGAATCCCCACTGCGCGGTGATCCAGGTCTCAGCTACGACGGGTGAAGGCCTCGAGGCCTGGCATGGCTGGCTGCGCCAGCAGCTGGCCATGCCGATGGGTCAGCAGGCCCCGGCGCTGGTGCTGGCATGAGCGGCACCGAATCCTTGGACGTGCAAACCCTACGGGGCGACCTGGAGAGCCAGGGGGTGCGTTACGCCCTGGCCAGCTACGTGGATCTGCACGGCATCTGCAAGGCCAAGGCCGTACCGCTGAGCCATCTGGGCCAGATGCTGCGCGGTTCGGAGCTGTTCACCGGGGCGGCCCTCGATGGCATCCCCCAGGACATGAGCGACGACGAGGTGGCGGCTCACCCCGATCCCGCCTCGGCCACCGTGCTGCCCTGGCAACGGGAGCTGGTGTGGATGGCCAGTGATCTGCACCTGCACGGCCAACCCTTTGAGGCCTGCAGCCGCAACATCCTGCACCGGGTGCGGGCCCAGGCTGAGGTGGATGGCTTTTATTGGACAGATTCGGCCCCTGACATCGTTAACCCCGGGCGGGAAGGACAGGGTTTGGTCTCAGTGTAAACCTCATGGGGAGTTTTGCCTCCCAGTGCGCTGTGCGGTCTTACATGGCCGTACCTCCAGAAGAAGCGGGCCAGACTGATCTCCGCTTCCCAGCCATCGCTGTAGGCACGCAGATACACCTCCTCA
>NZ_NQLA01000015.1 GCF_002252705.1 Vulcanococcus limneticus LL | reverse complement strand
CTTTCGCGAGCTGGCCTACGACATCAAGGGGATGCTGGCCCTGGGAGGGGTGATGACGGCCGACACCAAGACCTGATCACACTTTTAGGCAGCCCTGGCCTCACAGCCCATCAGCTGGGTGGCCTTGGTGATCTTGATCAGCTGGTTGGCCACGGCCGTGTCCACCGTGGCCACACCGCTGATGTCCAGCACGAAGATCCGTGCTCGCGTCTGGGAGATCATCTCCAGTGACTTCGTCATGATGGAGGCGGCACGGGTCGAATCGAGAATGCCCACCAGGGGCAGCAACAGGATCTGATCCCAGATCGGCGTGACCGGGGTGGAGAGTTCCTGGATAGCGAGATCCATTTCCTTCCTGGCCCGTTCCGCTTCGTTGGCCTTGGCGAGCTCGATTTCCAGTTCCTTAGCGTTGTGGGAGGCCTCGAGGGCCTGCTCCAGTTGTTCGGCCTGGTGAACGGCTGTGGTGACGTCGTAGGCGAACTTGACGATTTTGATGACTTCGCCATCCGGACTGAGAATGGGCGTGTAGGTGGCCTGCAGCCATATCTCTGCACCATTTTTATTGACTCTTCTGTATCTCCCCTGCAAGACTTCGCCGGCCTCTAGCCTGCGCCAGTGCTCCGCATACTCCTCGGAGTGGGCATAGTCGCGCTCCACGAACATGCTGTGGTGCCGGCCCGTGATCTCCGACAGGGAGTAGCCGGTGAGATTGAGAAAGTTCTGGTTGGCCGAGATGATGGTTCCGTCCTTCTTGAACTCGATCACGGCCATCGCCTGCTCGATGCCGGCGATCATTCCCTCGTTGTAGGTGGCGATCAGCTTGCTGGAGGTGACGTCTGAGGCCACCTTGACAATCTTCACCGGCTGACCGGCACTGTCTGTTGCCAGCATGTAGATGCCTTGCAGCCAGATCTCGCGTCCGCCCTTGCCGAATCTCTTGAATTCGGAGGTTGTGCTTTTGCCGCTGGTCAGGCTCTTCCAGAACTCCTGATAGTCTTCCGACTGGGCGTAGTTGGGATCGACGAAAATCCTGTGGTGTTGGCCGACCACTTCCCCCAGCTCGTAGCCCATGATCTCCAGAAACTTCTGGTTGGCGGAGAGAATCTCGCCATCCAGGGAGAAGGTGGCAATGGCGAGCGATCTGGAAATCGCCCCCATCAGCAGCTTCGCCTCTTCTGTCGCCATGCCCTTGGCCATGGTTGCTCTGCCTGGTCTCAGGCGTTCAGGTGCTTCCCCGGAACCGTAGCCATGCCGCCCATGGCTGCCCAAATCACACCATCTGCTGGGGCTGGACCCACTGGTCGAAGTCCTCGGCGCTGATCTCGCCAAGCACCAGGGCGGCCTCCTTGAGGCTGAGCTGGTGGTTGTGGGCGTGCTTGGCGATGGCGCAGGCGCGGTCGTAGCCGATGGCGGGGGTGAGCGCCGTCACCAGCATCAGGCTCTGATCCAGCAGCGTCTCGATGCGGGCCACGTTCGCCTGTAGGCCCTCGATGCAGTGCTCGCGGAAGGTGAGGCAGGCTCCGGCCAGCAGCTCGATGCTCTCGAGCACGTTGTGGGCGATCACGGGCTTGAACACGTTCAGCTCGAAATTGCCCTGGCTGGCGGCCAGTTGCACGGCGGTGTTGTTGCCCATGACCTGCACGGCCACCATCGTGAGGCTCTCGCACTGGGTGGGATTGACCTTGCCCGGCATGATCGAGGAGCCCGGTTCGTTCTCCGGCAGCACCAGCTCGCCCAGACCGCAGCGGGGGCCGCTGCCCAGCCAGCGGATGTCATTGGCGATCTTCATCAGGCTGCCGGCCAGCACCGTGAGGGCTCCATGGGCCATGGCCAGCCCCTCATGGCCGGCGAGGGCCTGGAACTTGTTGGGGGCGCTGCTGAAGGCCGTGCCCAGTCGCTCGCCCAACCGCTTCGCCACCAGCTCGCCGAAGCCCGGCGGCGCATTGAGGCCCGTGCCCACCGCCGTGCCGCCGATGGCCAGCTCGCGCACGGCCGGCAGGCTGGCGTCGATCGCGTCGAGGCCCAGGCGCAGCTGGGCCACGTAGCCGCCGAATTCCTGGCCCAGACTCAGCGGGACCGCATCCTGCAGGTGGGTGCGGCCGATCTTGATGATCTCCGCATAGGCCGTGGCCTTGGCCTGCAGGGCCCCCATCAGCCCTTGCAGCGCCGGCAGCAGCTGGCGCTCCAGCTCCAGTACCACCGCCACATGCATCGCCGCCGGAAAGGTGTCGTTGCTCGACTGGCTCAGATTCACATGGTCGTTGGGATGCACCGGCCGCTTGCTACCGAGCTCGCCGCAGAGGGCCTCGATCGCCCGGTTGGCGATCACCTCGTTGGCGTTCATGTTGCTCTGGGTGCCCGAGCCCGTCTGCCACACCTTCAGCGGGAATTCGGCATCCAGGGCGCCCGAGGCCACCTCCTCGGCAGCCGCCACGATCGCCGCGCAGAGGCCTGGATCGAGCTTGCCCAGATCGCGGTTCACCTCGGCGCAGGCGGCCTTGAGCTGGCCGAAGGCGTGCACCACCGGCAGCGGCATGCGCTGGCCGAAGGGGAAGTTGTGGATCGAGCGCTCGGTCTGGGCCCCCCAGTAGTGCTCCGCCGGCACCGCCACGGCACCGAGGCTGTCGGTTTCGATCCGGGTGGCAGGGCTCATGGCAGGTGGGTCGCTGATGGGCGCCGTGGGCAGCAGCGGCTGGCGCGGTGGTGGAAGCGGCGTTGGGCGGCCGCTGGGGCCGGCTGGTTTCAGTTGGAGCAGAGGATCAACCGGAGATCGCGATCAACAGCTGTTCGGGATCATCAGAAGATTGTGATCAGCAGGAGAAAATGGTCAGTTGGAGAACACGATCTCGCTGTTCAGCTCATTCACCTCGCGGCTGACGCTGGACTTGGAGTCGCCCTGGGGCTTGAGGCCCGTCACCTCGGTGAGGGCAACGTTGATGGCGTTGATGTCCACCGGCCCGGTGGCGTTGAGCACCGGCTGGCCATCGGTGCCGAACACCACCACCTGGGGAATCACCCCCTTCCAGTAGTGGCCTGGCGCCCCAGGGCCAGGGTCGGGGCGGCCCTGCAGCGGGTCGGTGGTCACCAGGATCAGCTCCACGCTGCGGCCCCAGAGTCGCTGCAGTTCGTTGAACACCACGGCGTTCTGCTTGCTCACCGCGGCGTCGTCGAGGAAGTAGGCCAGCACCACCGGGCGATGTTCGGCCAGGGAATCGGCCAGGCTGCTGCGGGGCGGCACCAGCGAGCCGTTGCCGGCGTAAAGGGCATAGATGTTGCCGTCGTAGCTGTTGGTGTCGCGGGCGGCCCAGGCGGGTTGTGCGGGCAGGGCCCAGCAGAGCAGCAGGGCGAGGGCCAGGCCCAGGCCCCGCAGCAGGGGACGGGCCAGGGGGCGGATCACAGGGCTGACCAGGAAACCGGGGATCAACGGGACAGGCCGGACGGTGCCGCCATTGTGACGCGCGGCCGTCTGGGACTGGGTTGGGGCGGTCTAACTGCGCCCGAAGCTGCGGCCCATTCCCTGGACGATGCCCCTGCCGATCAGGCCGATGGCCCGGCCGATCACCTGGGTGAGCACCACCACCACCAGATCCCCGATGCGGCGCAGGGCGCCATGCACCTGCGGGGCCAGGGCATCGCGGGCCTCCAGGGCCAGGGTCACCAGCTGCTGGAGCCAGCCCAGCTGGCGGAGTTCCGCATCGCGGGGTTCGGTGAGCTGCACAGTCACGATCGTGCCGCCCTCCAGCCGGTAGAGCAGCCGCTGGCTCTCGTAGAGCTGCACCGGCCGCTCAAACACGCTGCTCCAGCGCTGCTGGGCATTGAGCTGGTTGCGCAGCCGCTCCAGGTTGCGGGTGGCCAGCAGATCGGCACAGAGCAGGTAGCGGCGGAGCTCCGGCCAGGTGCTGCAGCAGGCCAGCAGTTCGGCGCTGATCAGTTCGGCGCTGCGGATCAGCCAGTTGGCGATCAGCGCCTCGAGCTGCAGCAGGGCCAGCGGTTCATCGGGCGCCAGCAGGCGCCCTTCCACCAGCAGTGGTTGGGCCTGAACCAGGGCCGCCAGCATCGGCAGCGGCGTCGGCAACTCCGGATCGCTGATCTGCAGGTCGGTGCTGGCGCTGAGGGTGTCGGCCACCGGCAGCAGGCTGCCCTCCTGGGGCAACTGCACGTATTCCCCCGCCATGGCCCGCAGGGCCAGACGGCGTAGATCCGGTTGCAGCTGCAGCCAGCGCTCCTGCAGCGCCTCGCCCCGCAGCTGCTCCTGGCGCAGCCGCAGCACCAGCAGATCCAGCTGGCTGATCAGGGCCAGCAGCAGGTCGCGGCGGTGCACGGGGCTGAGGCCCTCCAGGGCCAGCAGCTGGCCGCTGGCATTGGTGAGCTCGCCGCTGCTGGCGGCCATCAGCCGCTCCTGGATTGCCTGCCACACCCCTTCTGCCGTGCGCTGGCGCAGGGTGATCGCGGTGCTGGAGGCCGTGGGAGGCAGGGGTAGGGGAGCCGCGGGGGCCGGGTCCGGCAGCACCTCGGGCCAGGCCATCGCGATCGGGCCCCACAGCCACAGCAGCAGCCGCCGGGCCGCCGCCAGTTCCCGCAGCCGACCCCGCAGCAGCAGCCGGGCCAGGCCGCCGCGATCGGCCAGCTCCAGCCACTGGTGGCAACGGCGCCGTTCGGCCTCGATCTGGGCCAGGCCGCTCTGCAGCAGCCACTGGCCCAGGCCCACCGCCCCCGGCAGGGCCTCGGGTTCAGCCGCGGCGCGCGGCCCCCCCAGCGGGCGCAGTTCCACCACGCGTCCACCCGCCAGCAGGGTGGCGACGGCCCGTGTCAGCTCCTCCGGTTCGCCCTGCTGCAGCAGGCCCTCCACCGGCAGCTGCAGCAGCCAGGTGCTGGGGTAGGGAGCATCGGCGGCCAGCAGCAGCAGCAGGCCGGCGCCGGGCCAGCGGCCCCGCAGCTGCTCCAGTTCCCGCAGCAGGGTGGCGGCCGGCAGGGTGGCGGCCACATCCCATACCACCAAGGCCGGTGCGCCCACCAGCTCCTCGATGCGCAGGGCAAGGCGGTAGCCGGCGCCGCCGAGCAGTCCGCTCAGGCCCTCGCGCACCAGAGGTTCGGCGAGCAGCAGAAGCTGGGGTGAGGCCTGGGCCTGGGGCACGGTGCGCTGCCGGAGGGGTTCTCTGGCGCCCAACGTAACGAGGCCGCAGCCAGTTCTCCAGCTCACGGCCCGGCTGCCCGCTGGGGTTCTGCCGGTCCGGTCGGGTTCAGCCGCCGGCGCGGGGGCGGCCGCTCAGGTGCAGCGTGTAGCTCTCGATCGTGAAACCGGTGAGATCTTCGATCCGGGCGATCAGTCCGGGGGGCAGTTCCACGTCCAGGTCCTGGATGGCGCCGGATTCCACGCAGGTGAGGTGGCTGTGGGGGTCGCTGCGGTAGCCGTAGAGGCGTCCGCTGGCCCGATCCAGGCACTCGATCACGCCGGCGCTCTGCAGGGCCTCCAGGTTCTGGTACACGGAGGTGTGGCCGATGTTGCGGCCCTGGGCATTGAGCTTCTCGAAGATGTCCCGGGCGCTGAGGTGGGCCTTCTCCGACCACAGGAGATCCAGCACCATGCGCCGCTGGCGGCTCAGGCGCATGCCCAGCTCGCGGCAGCGCAGGTAGGCGCCGTCGGCGCCGGGATGGCTGGCGCTGCCTGGGCCGCCGCCGTTGGGACTCACAGCGGCACTGCCGGCAGCCGAAGGCAGGTGGGTGGCGGGCACGATCCGGCTGAGGCTTTACACCGTTATAGAACCGCTAGGCGGAATGACTGCGTCCTGGAGTCGCCCGGGCCCCACGGCGGCGATCGCCTCGGCCAGGTCCACGGCGCCGTCGTAGAGGGCACGGCCCACGATCACCCCCTCCACCCCCAGGGGCGCGATCGACAGCAGCGAGAGGATGTCCTCCAGGCTGCCGATGCCGCCGGATGCGATCACCGGGATCGTGCTGGCCTCCGCCATGGCCCGCAGCGCCCCCAGGTTGGGGCCCGCCAGGGTGCCGTCGGTGGCGATGTCGGTGCTGATGATCGCCGCCACGCCGGCGTCTTCAAAGCTCCTGGCCAATTCCGTGGCCTGCACCGTGCTGGTCTCGATCCAGCCGCGGGTGGCCACCAGGCCGTCCTTTGCATCGATGCCCACCACGATCCGGCCCGGGTGCCGTGCCGCCAGCTGCCGCACCAGCTCGGGCTGCTCGATCGCGACCGTGCCCAGGATCACCCGGTTGAGGCCGCAGGCCAGCAGCTCCTCGGCCCGCGCCAGGCTGCGCACGCCGCCGCCCAGCTGCACGGGGATGCCGAGGGCCGCGGTGATCGCCTTCACCACCGCGTCGTTGACGGGCTGGCCGGTCTTGGCGCCATCGAGATCCACCAGGTGCAGGCGCTGGGCCCCCTGGCGCTGCCAGTCCAGGGCCTGGGCCAGGGGGTCGTCGCTGAAGCGGGTCACCTGGCCGTAATCCCCCTGGTGCAGGCGCACGCACTGGCCGCCGAGCAGGTCGATGGCGGGGATGATCTGCATGGGGATCGCTTGGCTGGGTCCATCTTGAAGGCCCGCTGCCGGCATGTCGGCGGGCTCCAGCCCGGCGATCCGCTGCCAGCCCGGTTGCCACAACTGGCGATCGCGCAGCTGCACCAGGGGCACCAGCAGCCGGAAGCCCCGCTCCAGTACCGCCTCCAGTTCCACCGCCCGGGTGGGGCCGCGGCCCCGCTGACCCAGGAGCTGGAAGTGGCGGTAGCCGCCCGTGGTCTCAAGGGCGGCGGGCTGGGCGGTCCAGGCGTTGCCGAGGCGCGGGGGCATGGCCTCACTCCTCCACCAGCAACCCCTGGCTGCGCAGCCCATAGACCTCCCGATCCGCTGGCTCGGCGATGCCCAGCTCCTGGCGCCACTCGCCCAGGGGCCGCTCCCAGCCCTCCTCCCAGCGCACCGCCGCCAGGCACTGGGCACTGCGGCCGATCGCCGCCCCATGGGCCATCGCCCGGCTCAGGCCCTCGAAGCGGTCCAGCTGCAGGCGGAAGCTGGCCAGCTGGCTGGCGGTCGTGAGCAGCACGTAGGCGGGGAAGCCGATCTGGGTGGCGGTGATCGCCAGCACGCCGCTCTCGCCGGCCGCTTCGGTGCCGAAGCCGCTCACCACGTGGTGGATGTCATGGGTGGTGGCGATCCGCTGGGTGAGCCAGCGGGCCTCGGTGTCGATCGGGCGGGGGCGGAAGAATTCGGGGTCGTAGTTCAGCTGGCGGATCAGCTCGGCGTAGTGGCGGCCCAGGCTGCCTGCGGGCAACTGGATCAGGGCGTCGATGTCGGGCTGGAGGGGCGGGTAGCGGCCCTCCAGCAGCTCGGCGCCGCCGGGCACGGCGCGGAAGCGGCGCAGGCAGTCGCCCATCTGGGGACTGTCGAGGAAGTTGTCCACCAGATCGGCCACGCTGGCCAGATCACCGCCGCTGCGGCCGATGGCGCCCAGCAGCTTGAGGTTGTTGAGGGAGCGCAGCAGCTCGCTGAAGCGCGACATCGGTCCAGGTGGGCAGAGATCCCCACTGTGGGTCGGCGGCAGGGTCGGCGTCGGCGGTTTGAATGGCGCCCAGTTCCTCAAGGCGCCGGCGTGAAGATCCTGGTGATGGGCGGTACCCGCTTCGTGGGCAAGCCCCTGGTGGCGCGGTTGCTGGCGGAGGGTCACGACCTCACCCTGTTCACCCGCGGCCGCAACCCCGTGCCCGCCGGCGTGGAGCACCTCCAGGGCGATCGCGGCAGCGCCGAGGGTCTGGCCGCCCTGGCGGGCCGCCGCTTCGATGTGATCGTCGACAGCTCTGGCCGCAACCTGGACGATTCGCGTGCCGTGCTGGAGCGCACCGGCGCGCCGGCGCACCGCTTCGTGTATGTCAGCTCCGCCGGCGTCTACGCCGACAGCGAGCTGTGGCCCCTCAGCGAAGACTCCCCCACCGACCCCCAGAGCCGCCACAGCGGCAAGCTCGACACCGAGGCCTGGCTGTACGCCGAGAAGATCCCCTTCACCAGCTTCCGGCCCACCTACATCGTGGGCGCCGGCAACTACAACCCGGTGGAGAGCTGGTTTTTCGATCGCATCACGGCCGGCCGGCCCGTGCCCCTGCCGGGCGACGGCAGCACCATCACCCAGCTGGGGCACGTGGCCGACCTGGCCGAGGCCATGGCCCTGAGCATCGGCGTGGATGCGGCCGTCAACCGTATCTACAACTGCAGCAGCGTGCAGGGCATCAGCTTCCGCGGCCTGGTGCATGCCGCCGCCCGGGCCTGCGGCAAGGATCCGGCGGCGGTGGAGATCCGCAGCTTCGATCCGGCTGGCCTCGATCCCAAGGCCCGCAAGGCCTTCCCGCTGCGGCTGGCCCACTTCCTTACCGATGTGACGCGGGTGCAGCGGGAGCTGGCCTGGACGCCCCGCTACGACGTGGAGCGCTCCCTGGCCGACAGCTACGCCAACGACTACGCCCTCCGCGAGCCCACGCCGGTGGACTTCAGCGGCGATGCGGCGCTCCTGGGGACGGGTTGAGCGATTGCCGCCAACTAACCAGAAGCGGGTAAAGTAGGTGTGTTTAATTACTCACTATTGCCGAAGGCAGCTCTCAAAGCCCTCCGCTCCTGGGGGAAGGAAGAGCGCCTGGTTCTGGGCGCCAGCACCCTGCGGATTGGATTGGCCGTGGCAGGTCTGGCGTTGGTGCCGCTGCTGGCTCTGCATGGGCGTTCCCGCTTCCTGGAGACGGGCCAGCGCCTGAGCGCCGAGCGGCGTGAGCCCCTGGCCGTGGTGCTGGCCACCCTGGCCTCCGCCAGCCGGGTGGCGCGGGACTGGGGCCAGTGGGATCAGATTCGCGACTACGTGCTGCAACCCACGCCCGGTCCGCTGCCTGAGCCCATCGAGCCCACGTCCGTGCTGGAGATCGGGCGCGTCATGGCCGTGGTACATGACAGCGGCCGCGTGCTGTTCATCCGCGGCGGCGACGGGGATCCGCGTGCCTTGCACCGGTCACTGCTGAGCTGTGCCCGCCCGAACCTGGCGGCCCTGGAAGCCCTGAAACAGGTCAGGCTGCTGGCCTGCCGCGATGCCAGAGGCTTCGACTACCTCGGGGCGGCCACCCGCGTGACCAACAGCGCCAAGACGCTGGGCGCTCCGGCCGTGATGCTGTTCTTCGTGCCCCTGCACACCCTGGAACTCGGGCCCGCGATCAACACCCAGGTGTACCGACTCTCCCGGGATTTCGCGTGGGCGGTCAGGCCGACTGCGGTAGGTGCGTCGGCGCAGGACCTTCCCCCCGGGCTGGAACCCCTTGGCTTCCCGGACCCGGTCTATGGGCCCGGGGGGCGGCAGCTGATGCTGCGCCAACCGTCGGCTCAGGGGCCCGCCCTGGAGCTGCTGGGGCGCGATCTGGCCCTGGCGGCTCTGGTGCTCGCGTTGGCGCTGAGCGTGCGCATGTTGCTGATGCTGGAGCGGCGGCGGGTGCGGCTGCAGCAACGGCAGATCGAGCGCCGCGGCAATACCCGCATCCGGCGGCTCAGCGCCGAGCTCGAGAGCCTGCTCGACGGCGTGGGCATGCCCAACCTGGCCGCCAACCGCTCGGATCGGGTCCTGGCCCGCCTGATGCAGGCCGCCCCCGGGCCGGACGACGACACACCGGCCGGCCGCGGTGGCGCCGCCGGCCAGGTGCTGGAGGAGCGTATGCAGCGGCTGATCTCCCGCTTTCAGGCTGTGCTGGTGCGGGCCAAGGCCCTGGCCCTGCTCGATCCGCTCACCGGCCTGCCGAACCGCCGCTACTTCATCGAGCACCTGCAGCTCGAACTGGATCACTCACGCCAGGGCGGAGGCCCCGCCAGCTCCCCGGGAGCGGAGGGCATCGGCGTGGCGGTCACGGCCCGCCACGCGATCCTGTTTGTGGATATCGATCGCTTCAAGGCGATCAACGACAGCTATGGGCACCGCACCGGCGATGCGGTGCTCAAGGCCGTGGCCGCCCGCCTGCAGCGCCTGATCCCCCCCGGTGACTTCCTGGCCCGCTACGGCGGCGATGAGATGGCCATCCTGCACGACCTGCAGTCCCTGCAGGGCAAGCCCATCGAGCTGCAGCGCCAGGCCCTGGGCCAGTGGGCCGAGACCCTGCTGTCCGCCTTCCGCACGCCCCTCCCGCTGGAGGGCCTGGAGCTCACCATCAGCATCAGCCTGGGCGTGCACCTGCTGGATTCGGCCCAGGATGATGGCAGTGAGGCGCTGAAGTGCGCCGATCTGGCCATGGTGCGGGCCAAGGGCAAGCGCCACCGCCAGATCGTGGTGTTCGATCGCCAGCATGACAGCGCCGATCTCAACAGCTACCAGCTCTATGTGGACCTGATCCAGGCGATCCAGGACCAGCAGCTGACCATGCTGTTCCAGCCCATCTTCGGGCCCTCCGGCCAGGTGCATGCCGTGGAGGCCCTGGCCCGCTGGACCCATCCCCAGCTCGGGGTGATCCCCACCGAGACCTTCCTGGCCCTCGCCGAGCAGCACCGCGACATGGTGTTCCTCGGCGAGGAATTGCTGCGGCTCGCCCTGGAGGGCTTCCGCCGCATCCACGCCCGCGACGCCTCGATCCGCCTCGCCCTAAACCTCCACCCCAGCAAGCTCCTCGATCCCGAGCTGGTGTCGCGCCTGCTGGCGCGCCTTGAGCAGATCCACCTGCCCAGCTCCTGCCTCACGGTGGAGCTCACCGAGCAGTCGGTGCTGGAGCCGGGGCCGGCGGTGGAGCGCAACCTTCGCCAGTTGCGCGAGCAGGGCATCTCCCTCTCCCTCGACGACTTCGGCACCGGCTATTCCTCGCTGGTGCTCATCAGCCGGCTGAGGCCCGATGAGTTGAAGATCGATCGCTCCTTCGCCCAGGCGATGCTGCGCGACGACTACGCCTCCCAGATCGTGTCGTTGATCACGACGATGGCCGGCAGCCTCGATCTGGAGCTGGTGGCCGAGGGGGTGGATAGCGCTGAGGTGCTGGAGGCGCTGCGGGCCCTGGGGGTGCAGCGCTTCCAGGGCTTCCTGCTGGCGCGGCCGATGCCGGAAGCGGAGCTGTTGGAGCGGCTCGACGGCCGGGGGTTCGACTTCCCCGACACTTCAGCGCTGGCGCAGATACCCCAGGGCTGAGCTGAGGGCCAGCAGCAGCGACGGCCAGAACAGCAGCCAGCCCAGCCCGTGCAGCAGCCCCACGAGGGCGGCGCCGCCGATCGTCAGCGTTCCGCCCCAGCCGCTGGGCCAAAGCAGCAGCAAGAGTGCGGCGAATTGCAGGATCGTCTTCGCCTTGCCGCTCCAGGAGGCGGGCCCGCCGCTGCCCTGGCCGGCCCGCCAGCCCGAGATCAGCAGTTCCCTGGCCAGCAGCAGCCACACCGCCCAGAGGGGCAGGCTGTCCTGGGCGGCCAGCCAGAGCAGTGGCGCGCTGATCAGGATCTTGTCGGTGAGGGGATCGAGCCGCGCTCCCCATACCGAGCCGCCACCGGCTCGGCGGGCCAGCCAGCCATCGGCTGCGTCGCTGATGCCCCCCAGCAGCAGCAGCCACCAGGCCAGGCCCTGCCAGCCGGCCGCCAGGGCCAGCAGCAGCGGCAGGCCCAGCACGGCCCGTCCGATGGTGAGGGCATCGGCGCTGCGGCGGCTGATCGACATTGGGGTTTGGAACGGCGGGGGAGGGGCGGCACCGGCAGCGGTCCGGGGCGAACGGCAACAGGGCCTTGCGACACCCATTCTTTCGCCCACCCCGCGGGCGACAATGGCCCCAGCAGCGGACGAGCGATGGTGGTGGAACGGAGCGTGGCCGAGGTGATGACCGCGCCGGTGCTCAGCGTCGCCGTGGACACGCCCCTGCAGGAGGCGGTGAAGCTGCTCAGCGAGCACCACATCAGTGGTCTGCCGGTGCTCGATGCCAGCGGCGCCCTGGTGGGCGAGCTGACCGAGCAGGACCTGATGGTGCGTGAGGGCGGCTTCGACGCCGGCCCCTACGTGCTGCTGCTCGATGCGGTGATCTACCTGCGCAATCCGCTGGAGTGGGACAAGCAGGTGCATCAGGTGCTCGGCAGCAGCGTGGGCGATGTGATGGGCCACCATCCCCACACCTGCAGCCCCGAAACCAGCCTGCCTGCGGCGGCGCGCCAGCTCCACGCCAGCAGCACCCAGCGCCTGTTTGTGCTCGATGCCCAGCGCCGCCCGGTGGGCGTTCTCACCCGCGGCGACGTGGTGCGGGCCCTGGCCGCCGCCGACTGACTAGCGCGCCACTGCCCGCTGAGGCGCCACGGGCGGCGGGGCTGTCAACTGGGGTGCTGGCAACGGCGGCGTTGGCAGCCGTGGCGGTGGCAGCAGTGGCGCCGGTGGTTTGAGCAGGGCGCCAGCGGCTGTCCCTGGAGCGCCGCTGGCGCTGTCTGGGGCGGGAGTCTGGTCAGCCCCCGGGGGCTCCGGTGCCACCTCGCTGGTGCCGGGCTGGGCGCCGGGGCCCGGCTCGGGCGTGACGGCCTCGGGATCCTGCGGCAGGCTCTGACCCTCCTGCAGCAGCAGTGGTGGCGGCAGATCCGGGGCCAGCGGCGCCTCCACCGGGCTTCGGTCCTCTCCCTGGTTCTGCAGTTCCCGCAGGGCCATCGGGTCGGCGGTGATCGGCGGTTCCCGCAGCGGCGCGCGCACCCCCAGCCTCTGGGGATCCTTCGGCCCCAGCGGCGCCCAGATCAGCCGCGCCACCGGCTGGATCCCCTCCTCCATGAGCCGGTTGAAGCCCGCCAGGGCCCGATCCAGCAGTTGGCCGCCGAGGGTCTGGCCGCACTGGAGGGGGTTGCCGCAGTTTCTGGCGCCGAGGCGGGGCGTCAGGCTGGCCAGCAGGTCGCCCTGGAGCGGCACGCTGCGGCGGCTGAGGCGCAGCAGATAGGGCACGTGCACGAAGCTGGTGGCACCGCCGCTGATCCAGTTGGCGTCCGCCTCGCTGAAGTCCTTCACCCCCGGGACGATTAGCCGGCTCTTGGAGGCGTGGTCGGGTAGGTAGGCGGCCCGCAGGCCCCGCTCGCGGGCCAGGGCCCGGGTCTGCTCCAGGGTCAGCCCCTCCCGGCTCATCAGCACCTCCAGGCGGCCGTCGCCGCGCAGGCCGATCACCATGCGGATCCGCGGCAGGTAGTAGCGGATCTGCTGCCCCACCGAGATGCTGTAGGCGCCGCGGTACTCGCTGGGGGGCGATTCGAGGTCGTTGTAGAGGCTGTGCAGGCCGCCGATGAAGCTGTCGTAGCGGACGGCCCGCTCCGGGGTCAGCTCGCCGTAGCCGAAGTCCACCCGACCGTCGTGGCGGATGCCCACGAAGGCCCGCTGGCGGGCGGCGGTGCGGTTGCGCCCCCGCCAGACCCGTTCCCCGAGCTTGATGTCGCCGAGGGGAACGGTGATCTCCTGGCCGCTGTTGTTGACGTGCCGCTCATACATCGGCCCGCTCACATAGGCCAGGGCGGCGCTGTCGGCGTACGCGTCGGCTTCCCGGTCCCAGCCCTCCAGCAGGTCGAGGCGCACCTTGCGGGGATCGAAGTCCAGGGCGAACACGGCGTCGTCCGTGGCGTAGCGGAACACGTCCTCGCCCCTGGCGAGGGGCGTGGCGTCGGCCAGGAGCCGCTTCTCCGGCAGGGGCGGGGCGATCGCCACCAGCACCGCCAGGGTGCCGGCTGGAATCCCCAGGCTCAGCCAGCGCTTGCGCCGCCATGGGGGCCGGCGTCGGGGGGCGGTCTGCGTGGCGCGCGGGGAGGGCAGCGTGGCTTGATCCAGGGTGCTCGGTTGGCTTGGGGGACTACCGCTCGGGACAGCCCCGGATCGGCCGCGATCCCAAAAATCTACGAGCAACCTGGAGCGCCCTCAGGTTCCGGCAGGCAGCTCCAGCACGGAGCCCTCCGCCACCACCCAGCGCCGCAACCCGGGCGGGCAGGGGTGGCCGCCCGTGAGCCGGCCGAAGGAGGGCAGCAGCAGCCGCGGCGCCTGCGGGTCCAGGGCGAAGCAGGGCAGCCGCAGCCGGTCGGCGCCGGGTCGGCGCGCCCTTCCTCCCCCCAGCAGCGCCACCGGGTGCAGGTGCCCGCAGACGTTGAGCAGGCCAGGGGCGCCCGGCGGCTCCGGTTCGTGGCTCAGCCACAGCGGGCCGCGCCGCTGGGAGGGCTGGGCCGGAAGCCCCTCGATCCAACTGCCCCGCTCGTGGTTCCCCCCGATCAGTCCGAAGCTGCAGCCCAGCAGCTCCGGCAGGGCCGCCAGCTTCGCGCGCAGCTCCGCCGTCAGGCCCAGGCGGCTGTGGATCAGGTCGCCGAGCACCAGCACCTCGGCCGGCCGCAGGCGGTGGGCCAGCTCCAGCAGCGGGTTGAGGGTGGCGCCGTCGCCGTCGCTGGGCAGTGGCACACCCTGGGCCTGGACGCTCTCGGCCTTGCCCAGGTGCAGGTCCGCCAGCAGCAGCAGGCGCTCGCCCGGAAGCCAGAGCGCCCGCTGCGGCAGCAGCTCCAGCTCGGTTCCCTGCCAGACCAGCACGGCGATCCGCTCAGGCCAGGCCCATCACCGCCCGGTAGGCGGGCCGGGCCTGGGTGGCGGCGATGGTGGCCTGAACGTGGGGCCAGGGGCTGAGGTCGATCTGGGGGAAGAAGATCGGCAGGTAGGCCAGGTGGGCGTGCACGGCGCAATCGGCCACGCTCCAGCCATCGCCCAGCAGCGGCCCCTGGGCCAGGAGGCCGTCAAGCACCTCCAGCAGGCGCGGGAATTCCCGCTCGCGGCTGCTGGGCACGAACAGGGCGGTGGCCAGGGTGGCGTTGGCGAACAGCACCCACTGCTCGGCCAGGGCCCGCTCGGCCGGGCTGCCGAGCTCGCTGCCGTAGCGCTCCGCCAGATACAGCAGGATCGCGCCGCTCTCGAACAGCTGCAGCCGGCCGCCCGGCAGGGCGGGATCCTCATCCACCAGGGCCGGCACCTTGCCGAAGGGGTTGATGGCCAGGAAGGGCTCGGCGCGGTGCTCACCGGCCTCCAGATCCAGCACGGTCCAGCTGAAGCTGATGCCCTTTTCCGCCATGTACCAGCGCGGCATCGAGGCGCGGCTGCGCAGGCCGCCGTAGAGGGTGAGGGCCATCGGGAAGCAGGGGAGCGGTGGCCATCATCCCGCCGGGCCCAAGGGGACCCATGGCCGCCGGGGCCCGGGGGGGCCTGGCGGCCATGGGTCCATCACAATGGCGTTGAACCGCGAGGGGCCGGTGCCGGAGCCGCAGCTGAGCACCAACGCCGCAGACGCCGCCCGGGATGGCGTTGCTCCCCCAGAGGTGAACTCCCCAGCGGCCACCCCCGCTGAGGCGAACCCCGGCGAGGGCCCCGATGCCGACGAGGCCCGCGACGCCGGCAGCTCCGCCGCCTCCGCCCTGCCCGAGGCCTTCCGCCGGCTGGCGCCCCATGCGGTGGGACGCACCCGCCGCGGCGTGGTGGGCAGTAGCCGCTATGCCCGCAACCTGCGGGAGGCGATCCGCCGCGCCGCCGAGGATCCCGCCGCCGGCCCGGTGCTGCTGGTGGGGGAGCCGGGCCTGGAGAAGGACAACCTCGCCGCCCTGATCCACTTCGGCTCGCCCGCCCGCCACCAGCTGCTGGTGCGCTTCGATGGCGCCCTGCTCGACGCTGACGGCAGTGACCTGTTCGGCAGCGCCAGCGGCGCCGGCGAGGACGCCCTGCTCGACACCCTCGGCGCCGGCTCGCTGCTGATCGACAAGCTCGACCAGGTGCCCGTCGCCCTGGTGCCCGCTTTGCTGGAGCTGGCCCGCAGCGGCCGCTGGACGCCGCCGGGCGGCACGGGCCCGGCGCGGCAGTTCCAGGGGCGGCTGTTCTTCACCAGCGAGGCGGCCCAGCCGAGCTTCGACCGGCTCTGCACCCTGATTCGGGTGCCGCCGCTGCGGGTGCGCCGCCAGGACCTGGGCGAGTGGATCCGCTACGGGGTGCGCCAGCGCAGCCGCAAGCTGGGCTGGGAGCAGCCGCCGGAGGTGCCCGAGGCGGCGGTGAAGCGCCTGCAGAGCTACGACTTCCCCAACAACATTCGCGAGCTGGAGGTACTGATCTACCGGGCCCTGCAGCAGGCCCGCCAGGTCAGGCCCGAACTGCGCGAGCTGCCGGAGGACGTGTTCTGGACCACCCCCCGCCAGCAGCGACTGCGCTTCGACCTCTGGCGCTGGAAGCCCCAGCTGCGCGACTGGATGCGCTCGCCGCGGCTGTGGAACGGCCTGCTGTTCGGCCTGGTGAGCTGGGTGTTCGTGCTGGTGAACCTCTGGCTGTGGCTCGGCCCCCAGGACCGGGCCCACAACGGCGCCCTCAACCTGTTCTGGGCCTGGTGGTGGCCCCTGATCCTGTTCACCTATCCGCTGGTGGGGCGGCTGTGGTGCTCCTTCTGCCCGTTCATGGTGTGGGGCGAGATCACACAGCGCCTGGCCCGGCGCCTGGGCTGGCAGCCGGCCGCCTGGCCCCGGGGCAACAGCGACGCCTGGGCTTCGCCGATCCTGGCGGCGGGCTTCGCGGCGATCCTGCTGTGGGAGGAGACGGCGGACCTGCTCAACACCGCCTGGCTGAGCAGCTGCCTGCTGCTGCTGATCACCGCCGGCGCCGTGCTGGGCTCGCTGCGGTTCGAGAAGCGCTTCTGGTGTCGCTACCTCTGCCCGGTGGGCGGCATGAACGGCCTGTTCGCCAAGCTGTCGATCCTGGAGCTGCGGGCCCAGGCGGGCACCTGCAGCGGCAGCTGCACCACCTATGCCTGCTTCAAGGGCGGCCCCGCCGATGGCGAGGGTCTGGCCACCGCCGGCTGTCCCCTCGGCACCCACCCGGCCCACCTGGCCGACAACCGCAACTGCGTGCTCTGCCTCACCTGCGCCCAGGCCTGCCCCCATCGCTCGGTGCAGCTGAGCCTGCGTCCGCCCGCCGCCGATCTGCAGCGCGACATGGCCCCACCGGTGGGGGAGCCCGGCCTGATCCTGGTGCTCGCGGGCGACATCTGCCTGCACCACTGGTCGAAGCTGCTGGGCTGGCTGCCGCTGGCCCCGGCGAGTCTCGGTGCCGGGCCGCTGTTGCCGCGGCTGGCCTTTGCCACCCTGGCCCTGGCAATCCCCTCGGCCCTGTTCCTGCTGGCCAGGCTGGTCTTTTCCAGCGTGCGGCTCCGGCGCACGCTCTATGGCCTGCTGCCCCTGATCTGGGCGCTGCTGCTGGCGCGGCACCTGCCCGTGGGCATGGCCGAGGCCGGCAGCTTGCTGCCCGTGAGCTTTGCGCCGCTGGCACCGGGCTGGGCGGCTGCCCTGCCGGCCTGGCGCGCCGATCCCCACGTGATCGCCTTTTGCCAGAGCGTGGCCGTGCTCACCGGCCTGGTGGGGGCGATGGTGCTGCTGCGCCGGCTGCTGCAGTCGAGCCGGCTGGCCTGGGGCGGGGCGGCTCTGCTGGCGGTGCTGCTGGCCGCCGCCGGTCGCTGGCTGGTGGCGGTCTAGGCGCCGCGGCAGAGGCGTTGCAGGTCGCCGAAGCGGTAGAGCTCCAAGGGCTTGGAGGGGTCGGATTCGGCCAGCCGGGTGTTCTTGGTGAGCAGGTGCTCGGCCCCCAGCTGGTTGGCCAGCTCGATGCGGGCGGTGCCGCTGGCGCTGGCCCAGCGGAGGCAGTCGCGGTTCAGGTCGCCGGCACGCGAGGGCGGGGGGGTGAGGGCGCTGGCCAGGGCCAGGGCCGCGCCGAAGCAGAGTGTGACGGAGTGGTTCCTGCCGCTTTGCAGCTTGCTGCCATCCAGGTCGATGCGCATCGGGTTGGTGACTCCGCGACAAGGGCCCCCCGGGAGAGGTGGGCCCAGCGTGGCGTGTCCACTGGCGGTATCGAGCGCCGAATCTTCGGGCAGGGCCGTTGGCCTGCTCACCGACGGGATGGAGCAGATGGAGATGCCCGTTCGATGTGAACTGGTGGCCGGCATCTGGTCTGTTGGGCAGTTGTTATGCGGAATCTCTTCTCTTTGGTTTCCATCGAGGTGAGCTCGCATCAGTCTGGAGATTCTGGGTTGCACACGGTTTTCAAAATGCAAGTCAGCAGAGATCGATTCAAGTTGTTGCTGCTTGGGCCTCTCGATCTAGGACGAGCAAGCCAGGCCCTCTCGATACCGGCAGGTGGCGCTGTGGCTCGTTTCATGGGCTGTTGCACCTTGCCTGACCCAACCCAATGGCCAACGCCTGGGGAACTCAGAGCATTTGACACACCTGTCGATTGACCGGGCTGCAAGGGCATCGACGCTCAGGCGGGCGGGGTGGGCGGAATCGGGATACGGTGCACGTCTAGGGGGACGGGGGCATGCTGCGGGAACTGGCGCTGGCGATCGGTCTTCCGATCGCCTTGCTGCTGCTGGGGGTCCTGGTGCAGCAGCAGTGGGGCGATCGTCTGCCACCTGGAGTGCAGAGGCTGATCAAGCGGCGCTCCTGGTTCTGGAACGCCGGCATTGGGCTGATCATCGGCCTTTCGTTCCTGCGCTGGCTGTTGCAGCGCTGACCTTCAGCTGAGTGCCCGCCGACGATTTCGCACTGCCGGGCCCTGGCACGATCGAGGGCAGTGGACAGTGTGATCTAACAGCTGCGAGGGGTCTCTGCCCCCTCAGTGGAGGCGCCAGAGGCCATCGGCCAGCAGCTGGGCATGGCGCACTTGCCGTGGGCGGCCGAGGTAGACCCAGGCATGGCTGCCATCCAGGAGTTGCAGCCAGTGGCGCCCGTAGAGGCGGGGGCAACCTTCCAGCAGATCGAGCTGGGCCAGGCCCTTGGCGCTGACGCGGTAAAGCTCGCCGTGGATCCCTGCGGTGGTGTTACCCGCCTCCCCCTCCGCCGTCGCCTCCCCAGCGGCCGCGGCTGAAGCGGCTGGGGTCGCACTGGCGCCAGCGCCAGCAACCGCCATGGGGAAGGGTCCCAGGTCGAACAGCTGGGCACCGCCCAGCTGCCGCTCGCCCAGGAAGCTGGCCCCCGCCAGCCAGTGGTGGTTGCGGTGGCCGCGCTTGAGGGTGCCGTAGACGAACACCGGTTCCCCGGCGAGTGGGTCGGCGTCCACCGGTTCAAGGGCGAGCGATTCGCTGGGCCTGGATGCAGCTTCTGCATCCAGGTGCTGGTTGTGTGCCATCAGCTACCCGGAACTGGCCGTGCTCGATCAGGATTCTCCTGGACCCAACGGGCACACCGCCATGGCCCAGCGCCGCCAGCTTCACCAGCTCCCCTCCGAGACCCTGCTTGGCATTGAGCACCGGCTGGAGAGCCTTGAGCGCGACCAGCTGTTCGAAGAGGCCTACGCCCTCCGCATGGAGATGGCGGAGTGGCTGCTGGCCAGCCCCGGAGCCGCCGACCCCCTGCTCACGGTGACGGCGTTGCTGCGGCGCCGCAGCCCTGAGGCCGGCCCGCTGCCCCAGGGCTGAGCGCCTGGGGATAATCAGCCCATCTCTGCTTCGAGCCGATGACCATCGCCCTGCTGATCGCCCTGGCCGGCTCCCTGGCACTGATGGCCGTGATCGTGCGCCGGCTGGAGCGCACCTGAACCCAGGCGGCAGTCGGCCCCTCGCCTCGTTTCAGGCGGGCGGCAGCTCAGGGGCCATGTCGATAAATCCGGCCCCGCCGTGTTTGGCCCGGTACATCGCGGTGTCGGCAGCGTTGAGCAGGCTGTCGGCATCGAGGGCATGGTCGGGCCAGCGGGCGATGCCGATGCTGAGTGACACCGCCACCGTTGCCGGCAGCTCCGGATAGGGCTGGCCCGCCGTTTCGCGCAGGATCAGGGCCAGCTGCTTCAGCTGGACGAGGTCCGGTGCGTTGGGGATCAGCACCACGAACTCGTCGCCTCCCTGGCGGCAGAGGATGTCCGATTCGCGCAGCTTCTGCCGCAGCCGTGTAGCCACCAGCTGCAATAGCCGGTCGCCGACGCTGTGGCCGTGGGTGTCGTTCACCGGCTTGAAGCCGTTGATGTCCATGAACAGCACGGCCACCTGGTGCTGGTAACGGCGGCCCATCGCCAGGGCCTGGGTCAGCTGCTCCATCAGCAGGGCCCGGTTCGGCAGCCCCGTGAGGTAGTCGTGGGTGGCCTGGTGGCGCACCGCCTCATCCTGCTCGTGGCGTTCGGTGATGTCGCGCAGCATCCCCACGAAGCTGGTGATCTGGAGGCTCTCGTCAAGCACGGCGGAGATGCTCAGCTCATGGCGCCGGATCTGGCCATTGCGGTGGCGGTTCCAGATCTCGCCGTGCCAATGGCCCAGTCCAATGATGCTGTCCCAGAGCTCGCGGTAGAAGGCCTCGTCGTGCCGGCCCGACTTGAGCAGGTTGGTCTTGCGGCCATGGGCCTCCAGGCGGGAGTAGCCGCTGAGCTGGCTGAAGGCCTCGTTGGTGGTGAGCACGAAGCCGTTGGCGTCGGTCACCACGATCGCCACCGGACTGTTCTCGAACACGGTGGCGGCCAGGGCCTGCTCCCGGCCGGCCTGCTCCGCCAGCCGCAGCGCCCGCTGCAGGGCGAGCTGGTTGTCCACCAGAGCCCGCATGCCCAGGGCCGCTGCCAGGCTGATGGTGAGTCCCAGCAGGCCGATGAACACCAGGGTGCTGCTGAAGCCGTTGGGGCTGATCTGACCCGGCGGCAGCTGGACGCCGATCAGCCAGTCGCGGTTCACGACCCGCAGGGTGCGCCAGGTGGGGTGTTGCAGCAGCCGGGATCCGTGCAGGTGCTGGCTGTCGAACAGCAGGGCACGGGTCAGGGGCTTCTCGCCGTCGTACACCAGCACGCCGGTGCGCGACAGGATCGGGTGGTCGATCGAGACCAGGGTGGTGCGCAGCAGGTCCGCCATCCGCAGGGGCGCATAGGCCCATCCCTGCAGATGGCGCAGGCGCTCGGCTTCGGACCGAGGCTCCCGGCCGTAGATCGGCAGGTAGATCAGGGTGCCGGGCTGGATGCTGCGGCCCGCCTCCTGCAGCAGGCGCACCGGGCCGGTGAGGGCGGCGTCGCCCGTGATGGCGGCCCAGCGCATTGCCTCGCGGCGGGTGGGCTCGGAATACATGTCGAAGCCGATGGCGCGCTGATTGCGCCAGTCCAGGGGCTCGAGGTAGAGGATCGCGCTGGTGAGGGGGCGGGGGCCAGGCGGGCGCACCCGGAAGTCTTCCAGCCCCTGGCGGCGGGCCAGGGCTTCGAGGGCCGGGATGCCGCCCGGCGGGATCACCTTGGCGTAACCCACCCCCTGGATCCCGTTGAGGGTTGAAGGGGAGAGGGCGAGGGAGCGGTAGAACCGCTGAAATTCGTTGAGCGTGACGCCTTCGGAGGCCTGCATCAGGCCCGTCACCGCCGCGAGCACCGCCTCGGTGCTGGTGAACTTGGCCTCGATGGCCCTGGTGATGTCGTCGGCGAGGTCGCGCTCGATGCGCTCGTGTTCGGCGCTGCCGAGGCGCCTCTGCCCCTCGCACACCAGCCCGGTGATCACCAGGCCCAGGGCCAGCACCAACCAGGGCAGGGCATGGATCGTAGGTCGGGGCACCCTCTGCCTCCAGCCAGCGATGGCGCCGCGGGTGTTGCCCTTCAGCCGTGCCTGCCACGAGGCCAACTGCCGCCGCGCTGCATTGGTTGGTGGCTGGAGGGCCGGTGGCGGCACGCGCCTACCTCTTCTGAGGTTGTGATGTGGTTCTACACCAGCTGCAGCGAGCCGGGTCTGCGTCGTAGGGAGACGTTGAAGACAACGGGCCTGAATGCAAACGTTGCATCAATGCAGAAGTTGCATCAATGCGCGGCGGACTCCGGGGCGTCAGCCCACCCCCTCGGCCCGCTGGGCCTCCCGCACCAGCCGCTGCACCCGCTCCAGCAGCGATTCGTTGCTCAGCCGGCTGTTGAGGCGTTCCACCAGCAGAGGAAAGGCCAGGGGACCCGGCCGCCGCGGCGTCTCCAGCTGCCAGCGGCTGTCCGCCAGGCGCTGAAGGGCGGCCGCCAGCCGCGGCAGCTCCAGCTGCTGCTCGATCACCTCCCGCCGCGCCTGTGCCAGCAGCCGGTGGCCGGGCTCGTGCTTCTGGAACACGTCGAACAGCAGGGCGGCACTGATCTGCAGCTGACCTCCCTGCGACTGACCGCCACCCTTGGCCTGGCCGGGCAGGCCGTTGTGCACCAGGCCGCTGATCTGGGCGATGGCGCGGAAGCGGCGGCGGCAGAGTTCCGAGAGGTTCACCGCCTGCTCCAGGTCGGCCTCCAGCCGCTGCTGATCCAGCAACATCTCGCCGTGGAGCTCCAGCAGCTCGGCGAAGGGGTAGCCCCGGGGGGCTAACAGTTCCAAGCCGTAGTCGTTCACCGACACCGTGATCGTGCTGGGTCGGTGGCGGGCCAGGCGCCAGGCCCACAGGAAGCCCAGGCCCTCGTGCACGAAGCGCCCCTCCAAGGGGTAGGCGAACAGGTGGCTGCCCTCACGGCTCTCGCAGAGCTCCACCAGCAGCTCGTCGCTGCGGGGCAGTCGCGAGAGGTCGGCCTGGCGGCGCAGCAGCGGTTCGAGGGCGCGCAGCTCGGGGCTGTCGAGGCCGGCCGGGGGATCGCCGTCGCTCTGGCCGCCGCCGAGGCCCTCGCCGCCCCGGCCGATGGCCTCGGCGCAGCGGTGCAGTTCCTGGCGCAGCTGGCGGCTAAGCAGGTCCGAGAGGGCCAGCTGGCCCCCGGCCCAGGCCGGCACGGTGCTGCTCTTTCGGGTGGTGGCCTTCACCTGGGCCGTCATCTGCCGCAGCCGCACGAACTCCAGTTGGCGACCGGCGAAGAAGAACACGTCCCCCGGTTTGAGCCGGCCGATGAAGGCCTCCTCCACGTGGCCCAGCACCGCTCCGCGCACGAACCGCACCGTCACGGCCCGATCGGCTGTGATCGTGCCGATGTTCAGCCGGTGCAGCCGGGCGATGGCGGCCTCGCGCACCACGTAGGCGAAGGGGTCACCCGGCGCCGGGGTGGCATCGCGATCGATCTGGCCGCCGGGCGCCAGGGCTGCCCGCTGCAGCTTGCGGTAGCGCGGGTAGGCCCCCAGGCATTCGCCGCCCTGCTCCAGGAAGCGCAGGCACCAGGCCCAGTCGGCGTCGCTGAGGTGGCGGTAGCTCCAGCAGCTCCGCACCACCCGCAGCTCCCGCTCCGGCACGAAGCCCGGCCCGCAGGCCAGGCTCACCAGGTTCTGCAGCAGCACATCCAGCGGCAGCCCCGGCGGCCGGCGCGTTTCCACCAGGCCCTCGGCCAGGCCGCGCCGAATGGCGCTCACCTCCAGCAGCTCCAGGGCGTTGGTGGGCATGAACAGCACCTGGGCAGTGCCGCCGGGCGTGTGGGCCGAGCGGCCGGCCCGCTGCAACAGCCGCGCCAGGTTCTTGGCCGAGCCGATCTGCACCACCCGCTCCACCGGCTGGAAGTCCACCCCCAGATCCAGGGAGCTGGTGGCCACCACCCAGCGCAGCTGCCCGGCCTTGACGCCCGCCTCGATCGCCTCCCGCTCGGCGCGGTCAATGGCGCTGTGGTGCAGGGCCAGGGCCCCCTCCAGCTCCGGGCAGGCGAAGCGCAGGCACTGGTGCCAGCGCTCCGCCTGGTTGCGGGTGTTGGTGAACAGCAGGGTGGTGATCGCCGGATCGAGGGCGGCCACCAGCTCTTCGTACATCCGCAGGCCCAGGTGGCCGGCCCAGGGGAAGCCGTCGATGGCCTCGGGCAGCAGGCTGCGGATGGCGGTGCCGCGCCGCAGCGGCGCCGTGATGAGCGTGGGCACCGTCCCCACCCCCACGGCCACCTGGGCCGCCTCCTCGAGGTTGCCGATGGTGGCGCTGAGGGCCCAGGTGCGCAGCATGGGCCGCAGGGCCCGCAGCCAGCCCAGGCACAGCTCGGCCTGGCTGCCGCGCTTGCTGCCCATCAGCTCGTGCCACTCGTCGAGCACCACCGCCTGCAGCTGGCCGAACAGCTGCGGGGCCTTGGCATTGCTGAGCAGCAGCGCCAGCGACTCCGGCGTGGTGATCAGGATCTGGGGCGGGCTGCGCAGCTGGCGGGTGCGCTCGCTGGTGGTCGTGTCGCCGTGGCGGATCCCCACCCGGATCGGCCAGTCCATGGCCTCGATCGGCTGCTGCAGCGCCAGGGCGAGGTCGCGGCTGAGGGCCCGCAGGGGGGTGAGCACCAGCAGGCGGATGCCGGGGGTGAGCCCCTGGCCGCTGCCCCGCTCCGTTACTCCGGCCTCGGCCAGCAGGTTCGCGATCGGGCCCATCACGGCGGCGTAGGTCTTGCCGGAGCCGGTGGGCACCTGGATCAGGCCGCTCTCGCCGCGCAGGTGGGCGCGCCAGCTCCGGCGCTGGAACGGCAGCGGCCGCCAGCCCTGCTGGGCAAACCAGGCCTCGATCGGCGCCAGTTGCTTCATGGGCCCGAAGGCGGCGGCGTCATCACCAGTTCGCCATGGGTGAGGGCCCAGGGCCCTAGCCGCTGGCGCAGCAGGTCCGCCAGGGCCAGGGTGCGCGGGTGGTCGGCCCATTCGCGCCGCACCACCAGCGCCTCGCCGCTGCTGATCGGCAGCTGCATCGGCAGCCGCACCAGTCGCCCCGCCACCTGCTCGCTGAGCACCGTGGCGTAGGCCACCAGGAGGTCCTGTTCGCCCTTGCCCTCCCAGCGCTCGCGCCGGTAGCGGGTCATACGGGTGGGGCTGCTCCACAGGCCCAGGGCCCGCAGGCTGGCCTCCACCTTGGGGTAGGTACCGGGCGGCAGGGCCAGCGATGGAAGGCGGCCACATCGTCCCAGCTGAGCGGTTCGCCCCGCTCCAGCTGCAGCAGCAGCGGATGCTCCGGCGCTACCACCAGATGCACGGGCATGGTGCAGAGCTGCAGGGTGCAGAGCTCGGGGTCATCGGCCTCGGGCCAGTCGGGGCCACCGGTGAGCCAGGCGTCGATCACCCGATCCCGCAGCCACTGCTGCGGCCGCTGCACGCCCACGGTGTCGTGGCGGCCGCCCAGCCAGCCCTCCGGCGCCGGGGTGAGCAGCAGCGGGCCGCTCCAGTAGGTGCCCTCGATCCGCAGTGGGGCGTGGCCGCCCCAGCGGGCCGTCTGGTGCACGTGCCGCTCCAGGGCCAGCAGCGCCAGGCTCTGCTCTGAGCCCTGCAGCTCCCATTCCTGCTCGCGCTTCAGCAGCCCCAGCTCGAACACCCTCAGGGCGTGCTGCACCCGCCGGCTCACGGTCGCCTGGTTGATGTGGAGCCGCTGGCCCGCCTTCTGGCCGGAGCGGAGCCACTGGCTGAGATCCAGGGCGGCCAGTTTGTCGACGCTCAGCATCAGGGCGCCACGTCGCCGCTGGCCTCAGGGGCTTCCGGGGACTGGAGCAGGGCCAGGGCCGAAGCCAGCGTGTCTGCTTCCTGAGCGGGCTTGTCACGGCGCCAGCGGGCGATGCGGGGGAAGCGCACGGCGATGCCGCTGCGGTGGCGCCGCGAGGGCTGCAGGCCCTCGAAGGCCAGCTCGAACACCTGTAGGGGCTCCACCGCGCGCACCGGCCCGAATCGATCGATCGTATGGCTACGGATCCAGCGATCCAGCTCCGCAATCGCGCCGTCGTCGAGGCCGGAGTAGGCCTTGGCGAAGGTCACCAGCGCCGGCGCGGGCTCCCCCGGCCGGGGCGGCTCGCTCCAGAGGGCGAAGGTGTAGTCGGTGAACAGGTTGGCGCGGCGGCCGCTCCCCGCCTGGGCGTACACCAGCACCGCATCGAGCCGCAGGGGCTCCAGCTTGTGCTTCCACCAGTCGCCGCGCCGCCGGCCCACCCGGTAGGGGGAGGCGGCGGCCTTGAGCATCAGCCCCTCGGCCCCGGCGGCGCGGGCCTGCTGGCGCAGGGACTCCAGGCTGTCCCAGGCGGGCAGGGATAGCAGCGGGGAGAGGCGCAGGAGCCCGGCTTCAGGCGCGGTTGCCGCCGCCGGGGCCCCATGGAGCAGGCAGTCCAGGGCGGCGCGGCGCTGGCTCAGGGGCCTGGGGCGCCAGTCCTCGCCGTCCCGCTCGAGCAGGTCGTAGGCCATGAACACCGCCGGAGCTTCGGCCAGGAGCGCGCGGCCCGGGGCCCGGCGGCCCAGGCGGCGCTGCAGCTGGGCGAAGGGGGCCGGGCGCTCGGCGCCCTCGGGCCACACCAGCACCTCGCCGTCGAGCACGGTGCCGCAGGGCAGGGCGCCGGCGGCGGCGATCAGCTCGGGGAAGGCGGCGTTGATCAGCTCCTCGCCGCGGCTCCACAGGAAGCCCTCGCCGCCGCGGCGGATCAGCTGGCCGCGGATGCCATCCCACTTCCACTCCACCAGCCAGTCGCTGGCTGGGCCGGGCAGGGGCGGGGCGCCTGGCTCGGGCTCCACGGGGGAGGCCAGGCAGAACGGGTAGGGGCGGCTGATCGGGCCGTCGACACCGCCCGCTGGGGCCAGGAGCGCGTTCCAGGCCGCCGCGCTGGACTGGGCGCTGTCCCGCTGGGGCCCGCCGAGCTGCAGGCCACCCATCAGCCGATGGGCCAGCAGCGCCGGCTCCAGGCCGCTCACCTGGCTGAGGGCGCGGAGCACCAGGCCCTGGGCCACCCCCAGTCGGAACCCGCCCGTGAGCAGCTTGTTGGCCACCAGCAGGGCGCCGGGCTCCAGGCCCTGCCAGAGGCGGCGCACGGCCTGGGCCTGCTCGGCCCCCTCCAGGGCGGCGGCGGCCGGCAGCAGCTCCCCCAGCCAGCGGTGCAGGGGTTGGTCAAGCAACGACTCCTCGGGGTCGCCATCGGCTGTGCCATGGCTCGTCTCGGGCTCCAGCTGCTGCCAGAGCAGGGCGATGGTTTCGGCCGTGTCGCCGACATGGGCGTAGCAGTCGTCGAACAGCCACTCCGGCAGGGCGCTGCCCTCGAGGGCGATCTGGCGCAGGCGACGGCCGGTGATCAGGCGCCTGCGCTGCTTGCCGAGGAGCAGGTGCAGGGCCCAGGCGGCATCGGCGGGGTCGGCGGTGGCGAAGTAGGCGGCCAGGGTTTCCACCCGGGCGGTGGTGCCGCTGCGGGCATCCAGCTCGCCGAAGAGTGCTGTGAAGCGGCGCATGGGGCAGGGAGCGGATGCGCCGCGGGCGGGTTCAGGACTGCTTGGGCACGAACAGCTGCGAGAGCAGCACCAGCAGCCCGGCGCCGGCCAGGGCGGGCAGGATCACGGGCAGGCCCTTGGGGGCCACGGCCGAGGCGAACACCAGAACTTGCATGGTTCTCACAGGTGCGTGGGGAACTGGGATTAGCTAGCACCGGTCACGGAGGCCCGTGCGCCCTCGCCATCCTTTGACAAGGTGGCTGCGGGCTGGGCCGCCGGCTCCTCTCCGTCCAGGCGCTCGCCGCCACGCTGGGCGTTGAAGTCCCCCTCCAGCGGCTCGGCGCTGATCGCCTCCACCTCCCGCAGGTAGCGGGCCAGGCCGTCGCTGTTGCCGTGGGTCACGTACACCTGGCGGGCGCCGCTCTGCCTCACGCTCTGGAGCAGCCCCGGCCAGTCGGCGTGGTCGGAGAGCACGAAGCCGCGCTCGGTGCCGCGGCGGCGGCGGGCGCCGCGCACGGCCATCCAGCCGCTCACGAAGGCCGTCTGGGGCTGCTTGAAGCGCCGCATCCAGGGCGAGCCCTGGGCCGCGGGCGGTGCGATCACCAGCCGCCCGGCCAGCGACTCTCCCCGGGGCAGCTCGCTGACAGGCCGTGCGGGCGGCAGCACCACGCCGGCCTGGCGGTAGGGCTCCATCAGGGCCTGCACGGCCCCGTGCAGCAGAATCTCGCGGCCCTCGGCTCCGGGCTGGCCCGGTTGGCCCACCCCAAGGGCGGCCAGCTCCGCCAGCACCCGCTGGGCCTTGCCGAAGGCATAGCAGAAGAGGATCGAGGTTTGCTCCGGCGCCCCTTGCCACCAGGCCAGGATCTCGGCCGCCACCGCCGCGCCGTCCCGCCAGCGGTAGATCGGCAGGCCAAAGGTGGCCTCGGTGATGAACACATCGGCGCCCACCGGCTCGAACGGTGCGCAGCTGGGGTCGGCGCAGCGCTTGTAGTCGCCGCTCACCAGCCAGCTCTCACCGCCGGCCTCCAGGCGGATCTGGGCACTGCCGAGCACGTGCCCGGCTGAATGGAACGACACGCGCGCGTCGCCGATGCGGTGCAGCTGGCCGTACTCCACCGGCAGCAGGCGGATGGCGGCGCCGAGCCGCCGGCGCAGGATGCCCTCGCTGCTGCCGATCGCCCAATACTCGCCGCAGCCGGGGCGGGCGTGGTCGGCGTGGGCGTGGCTGATCAGGGCCCGGGGTACCGGGCGCCAGGGGTCGATCCAGGCGGCGGCGGCGGGGCAGTAGAGCCCCTGGGGGGTGAGCTCCAGCAGGCTGCCGGGGGGCAGGGGCATGGGAAGGCGACGGGCTCAGCCCGCCAGGGCCTGGCTGAGCCTGTCCAGCAGCGGCAGCCGCTGCTCCGGATCGCCCACCAGCTGCAGCACCCCGGTCTGGGGCCACCAGTTCAGCTTCAGGTTGCTGACTCCGTCGTCGATCACGGCCACCTCAAAGGCGCCCTTGTGTTCCCAGTGGCACTGAACGTCCAGGGTCTCGAGGAGATCCTGCAGCTCGTTCAGGCTTCCGTGGAACTCCATCCGCTTGGCACCCGGTTTCCGGCATGGTAACGGGATCAAAACGATGGAATCGTTCCCTGAAGGTGTCGACCGGACCCTCCGTCAGCGGCTCATCTCCAGCATTTTCTGGATCGGTGCCAGGGCCCGCTGGCGCAGGTTCTCATCCATCACGATCTCGGGCTGCATCGTCTGCAGGCAGCGCCACAGCTTCTCCAGGGTGTTGAGGCGCATGTAGGGGCAGGCGTTGCAGCTGCAGCCATCGGCGCCCGGCACCTCGTAGAACTGTTTTCCCGGCACCGCCTTGCGCATCTGGTGCAGGATTCCGGGCTCGGTGAGCACGATGAAGCTGGGGGCGGGGCTGGCCTCGGCCCGGTGCAGCAGTTTGCTGGTGGAGCCGATGAAGTCGGCCAGATCGAGCAGGTGCTGCTGGCATTCCGGGTGGGCGAGCACCTCGGCCTGCGGATGCTCCAGTTTCAGTTGCAGCAGGGCCTGCTCGCTGAATGTCTCGTGCACGATGCAGCTTCCGGGCCAGAGGGTGAGCTCGCGGCCGCTCTGGCGTTGCACCCAGCGGCCCAGGTTCTGATCTGGGGCAAACAGGATCGGACGGTCGGCGGGCAGCTGGTTCACCAGATCCACCGCGTTGCTGCTGGTGCAGATCAGGTCGCTCTGGGCCTTCACCGCCGCGGAGCAGTTGATATAGCTCACCACGATGTGATCGGGGTGCTCAGCCCGGAAGGCGGCGAAGCCATCGGCGGGGCAGGCGTCAGCCAGGGTGCAGCCGGCTTCGAGATCCGGTAGCAGCACGGTTTTATCGGGGCTGAGGATCTTGGCGGTCTCCGCCATGAAGTGCACGCCACAGAACACGATCACCTCCGCGTCGGTGGCGGCGGCCTTGCGGGAGAGTTCCAGGGAGTCGCCGATGAAATCGGCCACGTCCTGGATGGCGGGGTCCTGGTAGTAGTGCGCCAGGATCACGGCCTTGCGCTCGCGCTTGAGCGCGGCGATGGCAGCGGCCAGTTCCGCAGGGGGTGGGCAGGGCGGCGCCACCCTGCCCGAGTTCACCGTGGCTCCCTGGCCCGAAGCCCCACCGCTTGCAGAACCAGTGCTGCCTGGAGCACCGTCTGGCGTGTTCTGGGCTGCCGCGAAAACCAATCCGGACCCTCTGCGATGCAGGATGGGGCAAGCCTAGGGATCGGGTTGGCGGCGACCGGCACAGCAACCGAACCTGGACCCGAGCCTGGCCGGCCCATCCAGATCGCGATCGCCGGTGATCTTCACGGCCAGTGGGATGCCAGCGATGAGGCCCTGCTGGAGCTGATCGCCCCCGATGCCCTGCTGGTGGTGGGCGACCTCAGCGACGGCCAGCAGCGCATCCCCGCCCGCCTGGCGCGGTTGACCCTGCCCACGGCCTGCATCCTCGGCAACCACGACACCGGCCGCGACCCCACCGGCCACACCCTGCGCCGCCAGCTGGATCTGCTGGGGGACCGCCACTGCGGCTGGGGCCTGCGGGAGCTGCGGCCGCCGGGGCTGGCGGTGGTGGGGGGCCGTCCCGCCAGCGCCGGTGGGGGCTACCACCTCAACCATGGCGCCCATGCGGTGTTCGGCCCGGTGACCCTGGAGGACTCGGTGTCGCGCATCACAGCGGCGGCCCTGGCGGCCGATCCGCTGCTGCCCCTGGTGCTGCTGGCCCACTGCGGCCCCAGCGGCCTGGGCAGCGGCCCCGCCGACCCCTGCGGCCGCGACTGGAAGGCCCCCGCCCGCGACTGGGGCGACCAGGACCTGAGCCTGGCGATCGATCGCATCCGCCGGGTGCGGCCGGTGCCGCTGGTGGTGTTTGGGCACATGCACCACCGGCTGCGGCGCGGCCAGGGGGATCGGCTCAGCTTCTGCCGCGACCGGGCCGGCACCTCGTATCTCAATACGGCCTGCGTGCCCCGCCACGACCAGGACGACCGCGGCCGCAGCCTGCGCCACTTCAGCTGGGTGGTGCTCCGCGATGGGGAGCTGCTGGAGGTGAGCCACCGCTGGTACTCCCCCGCCGGTGACCTGCTCTACCGCCAGCTGCTCCACGAGCAGCGGGCTCCGCTGCCGGCCCTGGCGCCCTGCTGAGCTGCCATCGCCGTGATCCTCTACGCCTGCATCAGCGGCCACGGCTACGGCCATGGCTCCCGGGTGGCGGCGGTGCTCGCCGCCCTGCACGCCCGCCGCCCCGACTGGCGCCTGGTGCTCTCCACCCCCCTGCCGGAGCCGTTCCTGGCGGCCGCCTTCGGCCCGGTGCCCTACGAGCGGCGCCCCTGTCGCTGGGAGGTGGGGGTGATCCAGGCCGATGCCCTCGGCGCCGATGCCCCCGCCACCCTGGCGGCCCTGGCGGATCTGGAGTGCAGTCTCCCGGGCCAGATCGCCGCCGAGGCCGCCTGGCTGCGCCAGCAGGGCGAGCCGGTGCTGGTGCTGGCGGACGTGGGACCCGCCGCCGCCGAACTGGCCGCTGCGCTGGGGGCCCCCCTGGTGTGGATGGGCAATTTCGGCTGGGATGCCATCTACGGGCCCATGGGGGGCCCCTTCGGGGCCTGGGCGGAGCGCTGCACGGCGCTCTACCGGCGCGGCACGGCCCTGATCCGCTGCCCCTTCGCCATGGCCATGCCCTGGGATCTGCCGGTGCACCCTGTGGGGCTCACCGCCGGCCGGCCCCGCGGCGATCGGGAGGCGCTGCGGCGCCAGCTCGACCTGCCCAGCGAGCGCGAGGCGGTGGTGCTGGTGGGGTTCGGCGGCCTGGGTTTTCGCCTCGATGCGGCCCTGTTCGCCCGCTGGCCGGAGCACCGCTTCCTGGTGGCCGACCCGCTGCTGGCCGGCCAGGCGGCCAACGCTCTGGCCCTGCCCCCGGGGCTGCGCCCGCTGGATCTGCTGCCCCTCTGCGGGCGCCTGCTCACCAAGCCGGGCTACAGCAGCTTCTGCGAGGCCCTCACCCAGGGGGTGGGCATCCACCTGGTGCGCCGCGACGGCTTCGCCGAGGCCCAGGTGCTCAGCGACGCCCTGGAGCGCCATGGCCCGCACCGCCTGCTGAGTCGGGAGCAGTTGCTGGCGGGGGACTGGCAGCTCGACCTGCCCCTGACTCCCCCCACAGAAGGCCCCCTGGCGGCCGGTGGGGAGGGGGAAGCAGCCGATGTGTTGCTCTCTTACGCGCCTGAATGATCAGCATTACTGAATTGATCCCCAAAGATGGTTGTGAAGCCATCGATAACTGCACTGCAGCTTGTGACCTGAACCCAACTTGGTAGTTTTGAATACAGGTAGACACTTGTGTGACTGTCACTAACACGATTCCTTTGGCGGGTTGATTTGACAAACTCTCCCCAACCAATTGACTAAATCGGCCCGGCTGATCTTTCGCTCGCTGTCTGACGGGTTCTTTCCGTCTCATCGCTAGCAGAGACCCAGCTCTCCTGATCAATGGTCCATTGTTCCTTCGCCCGCTGAGGTGGGTGACCCAGGCCCCGGCCCCTCTTCTCAAGGCCTGCCTGTTGATCCCGGCTCCCCAATGTGCTTCCCATCGCGGTACCAGTCCCTGGTGCCGGCTTTGGCCTGACGCTTCGCGGAATGTCCTCTGCTTCGAACGGTTTGCTATCCCTCCTCTCCTGCGCCCCCATCGCCCGATCCCGTCGCTCCCGAGTGGGCCGTGTCGGACTGATCGGAGGCTGTGCCGCCGCCCTTGCCCTGCCCCTGGCCGCTCCTGCCCAGGCCGCATCGGAGGCCGCGCCCCAGGAGCAGGTGCGCTCCAGCTTCCAGCTGCAGGTCCCGGCACCCCGGCTGGCCATGCTCGATGCCGGCCCGGATCCCCTGGCCGCACCGCCTTCCATGCCGTCCACCACCGGCAGCCGCTTCAGCGGGCCCTACCCGATCACGCCTGAGCGCCGGGCCCTGCTCAACACGATCCGCTACGCGGAGGGCACCTGGGCCAATGGCCAGGACATCGGCTACCGGATCATGTTCGGCGGCGGCCTGGCCCCCGGCCTGGAGCGCCACCCCGACCGCGTGATCCGCTCCGGCGGCTACGCCAGTGCCGCCGCCGGCGCCTACCAGTTCATGCCGTTCACCTGGTCGATGGCCAGCCGCATGCTCGGCCTGCAGGGCTTCGGCCCCGAGGTGCAGGACCAGGCCGCCCTGCTGCTGGTGCATCGCCGCGGCGGCCTGCCCCTGGCCGACCAGGGCTCCTTCACGCCCGAGCTGGCCGCCAAGCTCGCCCCCGAGTGGGCTTCCTTCCCCACCCTCGCTGGCCGCAGCTTCTACGGCCAGCCCGTGAAGCGCTACGACGCCCTGCGCCGCTTCTACGAGGACAACCTGGCCCAGCTGCGGGCCGGCCAGGGTCTGGTGGATCCGAGCCTGGCCGCCGTTCCTACGCCGCCCCCGGCACTCCCCTGCAGCGACGGCAGCCTGGAGTGCGCCCTGCGCCAGGTCGGCAACTGATCGGCTGGGGGCTGATCGGGGGCGCGGAGCCTCAGCCCTCGCCGCCCCCATCCGCCAGGCGCGCCTTGCCCACCGTGTTCTGGGCGATCAGGTAGGCCACCGCGATGGCGCCGGCAAAGCCCAGCACATTGCGGGCCACTGGCAGCAGGTCGCTGGTGCGCGTCACCACCGGCCCCAGGCCGAACACGCCGAACAGGATCACCCACAGGGGTGAGAGCAGCAGCACCCAGGTCCACTCCACCTTGTGCTCGGGCTTGCGCGGGTAGGCGGCGAAGCCCACCACCAGGCCGCCGATCATCGAGGTGATCAGGGTGAGCAGCCACTGTTCCTGGGGCAGGCCGGGCACCACCTGGCAGCCGCCGCGCTCCAGGCACACCGCCACGGCGTCGAGGGCGTCGGTGATGGCGCCGTCCTCGCCGTGGTCGCGCACGTAGTACTGGTTGCCGAAGCGGGTCTGCAGCTCCACCCAGTAGGTGCGCGGCATCAGGGCGAACAGGGCATCGCCCACGTTGAAGTTGAGCAGGTTGCCGCCACGGGGATCGGCCACCAGCACCAGGCTGCGCTCATCCAGCCCCCAGAACTCCTTGATCGCCAGCCCCGGCGTGCGGTCGTACTGGGTCAGCACCCGCAGTTTCCAGCCCGTATCGGCCTCGATGGCGTTGAGCTTGGCCTCGAGGGCGGAGCGCTGGCCGTCGGTGAGGGCCTTGGCCAGGTCGATCACCGGGGTGGGGTGGTCGGGCAGCAGGTCGGGGTTGTCGTAGGCGTGGGCGGGGCCGCCGGGCAGGCCTGGGCCCGCCGGGGCGCCGAGCAGCAGCGCCAGGGCCAGGCAGAGGCCCAGGGTCAGGGCCCGGGCGCGACGGCCGAGGCGCCGCAGGCGCGAGCCCAGATCCCGGGGGCCTTGAGCCAGGCGGCCCTGGCCGTCCCCGGCCCCGGTGTCTGGGCCAGCGTGCTGCTCCCGGTTCTGTTCCCGCGGGCCCATGGCGACTGTTCCAGAGTGGCCAGCATTCTCACCGAGCCCGCCGCGCCGCCGTGGAGTTCCCAAGCCCCAGCCCCGCGGCCTCCACCGCCCCCTCCCCCAACGCTGCGCCAGGGGAGGGGGCCACTGCCGTGCCCGTCTGGCTGGCCGAGCGCCTGGCGGCGGCCGGTGGCTCGGTGCCCTTCGCCACCTACATGGCCTGGGCCCTGCACGACCCGGAGCACGGCGCCTACGGCAGCGGCCGCCTGCAGGTGGGCCCCGGCGGCGACTTCGCCACCTCCCCCTCCCTCGGCCCCGACTTCGCCGCCCTGCTGGCCCCCCAGATCGCCCAGTGGCTGGGGGAGCTCGCCGCCGACCTGCCGGAGGATGCATCCGCTGGCGATCCGACCCAGCGGCCGCTGGCCCTGATCGAGGCCGGCCCCGGCGAGGGCAGCCTGGCCCGCGACCTGGCCGAACAGCTCGCCGCCGGCTGGCCCGAGCTGGCCGCCCGCACCGAACTGGTGCTGGTGGAGCCCAACGCGGGCATGGCGGCTCGCCAGCGCCAGCGCCTGGCCGGCGCCCCGCTGCCCTGCCGCTGGAGCAGCTTCGAGGCGCTGGCGGCGGCGCCGCTGCGGGGGGTGGTGCTGGCCCACGAGGTGCTCGATGCCCTGGCGGTGGAGCGGATCACCTGGGACGGAGCCCTCTGGCGCCGCCAGCGGGTGGCGCTCCACCAGGGCGCCCTGCGGCTGGAGCCCGGCGAGCCCCTGGGCCCGGAGGCCAGCCCGCAACTCGAAGCCCTCGGGCTCCTGGGCCCCGGCCCCCAGCGCCCGCCCGGCTGGAGCACGGAGCTGCATCCGCAGCTGCAGCCCTGGCTGGCGGCCTGCGGCGCCGCCCTGGCCCGCGGCCCGCTGCTGGTGATCGACTACGCCCTGGAGGCCTGGCGCTACTACGCCCCCTCCCGCGCCGACGGCACCCTGATGGCCTACCGGGGCCAGCGGGCCAGCGGCGATCCCCTGCGGGAGCCCGGCCACTGGGACCTCACGGCCCACCTCTGCATCGAGAGCCTGCAGGCGGCGGCCCGCGCCAGCGGCTGGCAGCCGATCGGCCAGTGCCGCCAGGGGGAGGCCCTGCTGGCCCTGGGTCTGGCCCAGCGGCTGCATGGGCTGCAGCAGGTGCAGGCCGCCGGCGTTTCGCCTGCGGACCCGGTGGGGCTGGAGTGGCAGGCGGGCGTGGCGGTGTCGTCGGCGGAGTGGAGCCTCGGAACCCTGCTGGCCCGGCGCGAGGCCCTGCTGCGGCTGGTGGATCCCGCGGCCCTGGGCGATTTCCGCTGGCTGGCCTTCCGCCGCGGTCCCGTCTCTGCCCAGCCGGTTCCCCCGGCGGCGGGCCCTGCCGCCGCCGCCAGTCCTGCCGCCGGCCCCGACCCGGAGCTGCCCCTGTTCCTGCGGGAGCCGCCGCTGGCCTAGCGGCAGCGGCTGGAACGGGGTGGGCACTGGTGAGCAGTGTTGCGGCTGCCCCCATGGCCCCTGGATCCCTGCACAGCTTCCACGGTTTCGCCGGCGGGGCGCCCCTGCACCTGCATCTGCCGCATGTGGTGGATCCAGGAGCGGCGGCCTGCTGCTACGTGGAGGCCCTGGAACTGGCGGGCGGCCCGGCGGAGCTGCTGGAGGGCTTTCGGATCTGCCAGCCCCAGGCCCAGCCCGTGGCTGCCCCCGAGCAGGACACCCTGGCTCTCTACCGCTACCGGCTGCGCCACTGCCCCAGGCGTCGCCAGGCCCTGCAGCTGGAGTGCTGGCGCCTCTACCCCGGCTGCGGCGGCTGGCAGCGCCGCTGCGGGCCGATGCCGCTGGCGGCCTTTCTGGAGCAGTTCCTGCCGGAGCTGGAGGGGGGAGCTCAGGCCAGCCTGGCCAGCACCTCGCGGATCGTGGCCGCCTCCACGTCGTCGCGGATGATCACGCTGCCGTAGACCGCGCCGCCCGTCTGGGCACCGGCCTCGGGGCTGAGGGGCAGCACGAAGCGCACCTTGCCGTCGCGCACTTTCTTGTCGCCCTGCAGGCAGGCGAGCACGGCCTCGGGATCGAGGGCCGGCCAGGCCAGGGGCAGGCCGGCGGCGGCGATCAGGCGCTGTTGCTGGTCGTGCTCGGCCTGGCTCCAGAGGCCCAGGGCCAGGCTGAGTTCGCCGGCGGCGCGCATGCCCAGGGCCACGGCCTCGCCGTGCAGGTAGGTGCCGTAGCCGCAGAGGGTTTCCACCACGTGGCCGAGGGTGTGGCCGTAGTTGAGGATCGCCCGCAGGCCGCCCTCCCGCTCATCGGCGGCCACCACCTCGGCCTTGGCGGCGGCGGAGCGCTCCAGCAGGGTCTGCAGCAGCGCGGGCCCCACCGCCGCCTGGCTGGCGAGGCCGGAAGCTGGGTCCCGATGGGCGGCGGCCCCGAGCTCGGCCAGCAGCGCCCCATCCCCGATCACCCCGTACTTGATCACCTCCGCCATGCCCGCCCGGAACTCCCGCTCCGGCAGGGTGGCCAGGGTGTCCGGGTCGATCAGCACCAGCCTGGGCTGGTGGAAGGCGCCGATCAGGTTCTTGCCGCCCGGGTGGTTCACGCCGGTCTTGCCGCCGATGGCGGCGTCCACCATCGCCAGCAGGGTGGTGGGCACCTGCACCACGGCGATGCCCCGCAGCCAGGTGGCGGCCGCGAAGCCCGCCATGTCGCCCACCACGCCGCCGCCGAGGGCCACGATCAGTGAGCTGCGCTCGAGCCGGCGCTCAAAGGCCGCGTCGTGGATCAGGCCCACGGTGGCGGGGGTCTTCTGGTCTTCGCCGGCCTCGATCACCAGCAGCGACGCCTCCAGGCCCGCGGCGCTGAGGCTCTGCAGGGCGGTGGCGCCGTAGTGCTCGTTCACCACGGGGTTGGTGACCACCAGCACCTTGGTGCCGGCCTTGATGCCCTGGCCCCGGATCTGCTCCCCCAGCTGGGCCAGGCTGCCGGCACCGATGGCGATCGGGTAGGGGTTGGCGCTGAGCTCCACCCGGATGGTGCGGATCGCGGTGGGGGTGGCGGTCATGGCGGTGGGAGCGGCCAGGGCGGCAGGTCGGCAGGCTGGGCTGAGGCTACGGCGGTGGCCTGAGGGGGTTGGGCCCGTCGGTCGTCCCCCGCTTCCAGAACGCCCCCGTCAGAGTGGGGCCATGGCTCATCCCTCGGAACCCGGCCAGCTCCCCACCCCACCGGCCCCCGTGCTGGTGTTCGATGGCGGCTGCCTGTTCTGCCGCCACTTCGCCCAGCTCAGCGAACTGCGCAGCGGCATCCCTGGCCTGCAGATCCGCGATGGCCGCGCCGACCACGCCCTGCGGCGCCAGCTGGCCCAGCGCGGTTACGCCCTCACGGATGGTGCCGTGCTGCTGGTGGGTGAGCAGGTGCTGCACGGTGCCGCGGCGATCCAGTGGCTTTGTGCCCAGATGACGCCTTCCGCCGCCCTGCTGCAGCTGCTCGCCCCCCTGCTGGCCACCCCCTCGCGGGCCCGGCGCCTCTACCCGCTGCTGCTGCTCGCCCGCCGCGGCGCCCTGGCCCTGCGCGGGTTGCCGCTGGATCCGGAGGTCACCCCAGCGCCGCCGCCGGCCGGGGCCCATCCATAGGCTGAACGGCCTTTCTCCCCGGCGCCCTGCGTGGACTCCACCAGCCTGAAGGCCCTGTTCACCAAGCCCTACGGCGCTCCGGCCCCGACTGAAGCCCAGTGGCGGGCGGCCTACACCGACGACGTGCACTTCCAGGACCCCACCCAGGAGACGCACGGCCTCGCCGCCTACCTGGCGGCCCAGGAGGGTCTGCTGCGCCGCTGCGACGACGTCTACGTGACCCCCGGGGCCATCGCGATCGACGGCAGCACGGCCTTCGTGGAGTGGGAGATGGGCCTGAAGATCAAGGGCATCGAGTTCATCTACTCCGGCACCACCCGTCTGCTGTTCAACGCTGAAGGCAGGATCGTGGATCACCGCGATTACTTCGATTTCGTGGGGCCCACCTTTGCGCCGGTGCCCGTGCTGGGCGGCTTCGTGCGCTGGCTCTACCGGCGCTTTGTGGGCTGAGCCCGAGGGTCGCGGGCCAGGGTCTGCCTCCAGTGGCGGCGGTGGGCCCCGCTTCGGTAGGGGGGCTCAGTAGGGGAGCGTGAAGCCCGACTGCATGCTCTTCACATCGAGCATCACCCAGGTGAGCCAGATCACCAAGGCGATCACGCCCGACACCGCCGCGAAGCGGCCGGCGATCCGGAGCAGCAGCTCCCCAGGACTGATCTCTTTCACCGTTCGCTCCCGCTCAAGGGTCCACTCTGCTCTGCGGCGTCTCGATCTGTTCGATCCGTGCGGCTGCCTGCCCAGCTGGGACCACCGACGACTGCCCCGTGAGCACCCGCCGCAGCTTCTCGCGGAACCACTGCAGCGGGTGACTCAGGTCGGCATCGTCGAGCAGCCCGCGCTGGCGCAGGCAGCCCTCGTAGCTGCTCAGCACGTCGTTGCGACGGGCCACCTCCCGGGCCACGGTGTCGGCAAATTCAGGCCGGGAGGCCAGCAGGGAGCGGAAGCTGCCGCTGGGAACCACGAACAGGGTGGTGTCCTGGGTGGCGATCATCGTGGTGGGGTAGGGCACCTGCAGCAGCAGCGGCAGTTCACCGAAGAACTCGCCCGCGGCGAAGGTGAACAGGCGCCGGCTCACCCGTTCCGTTTCATGGATGGCGTCCACGGCCCCGCTCAGCACCAGGTGGAAGGCGCGACCCGCCTCGCCCTGGCGAATCAGCACCGTGCCCGCCGGCACGCTGCGGCGGGCACCACTGCCCACCAGCTCCCGCAGACCCCGCGGATCCAGGCCGTTAAAGCAGGGGTGATCGGGCAGGGCCCCGCGCAGCGGCGGCCGGTCGGGTGCCATCGGGGCCTGCTGCTCCGCACTGCGGCCGGGGGAGAGCAGCTGGATCTGCTGCAGGGTCCCGGCCAGGTCGATGCCCCGCTCCCGGAGTCCGTGGTCGATGGCGTAGTTGAGGGAACTGCGCAGGCTGACTCCGGCGTGGATCGCCGAGGTCCACACCCAGAGTTCGAACTGCAGCCCCCGCTCTCCGAGGCCGTGCAGCAGCACCTTCGGCGGTGGATCCGGCAGCACGGTGGGCTCGGCCAGCGCCGCCTCCAGCAGCACCTCGGTCACGGCCAGGGCATCACTGCCATGGGCCACGGTCACCGCCACATCCACCCGCCCATCGCGGGAGAAGTAGCTGAGGTTCTTCACGGGCCCGCTCGTGATCGCCGAATTGGGCACCACGATCTCGGCGCCCTGGAAGGTGCGGATCACGGTGGAGCGGATCGAGATCTCCCGGATGAAGCCGCCGGTGCTGCCGAATTCGATCAGGTCGCCCACCTTGAGCTTGCCCTCCATCAGCAGGGTGAGGCCGCTGCTGAGGTTGCGGGTGAGCTCCTGCAGCCCGAAGCCCACCCCCACCCCCAGGGCCCCGAAGATCACCGCCAGGGCCCCGAAGTCGAGCCCCATCCCCTGGGCCACCACCACGTACCCGAGGGCGGCCAGGGCCAGTGAGGCGAGGGTGGCCAGCGCCTCACGACGCCCCTCAGACAGGGCGAACCAGAGCAGCACCCGGCCGGCCAGCAGGCGCTTGAGCCAGCGTGCCGCCAGGCTCACGGCCAGCAGCAGGAGCAGCACCTCCAGGATCCAGAGCAGCGAGAGGTTCTGGCGGCCCAGGGGAAACAGGGGTGCCGTGAAGAGGCGCTGCAGCTGGTCGACGTTCACATGGGTGGGGTCCGGGGCCTCACGATCCCGTAGGCGCTCTGCGGCCGCCAGGGGCCTGAGCAGAGTCCACCGCAGGGCGGAATCCGGAGCCGCAGCCGTGCAGCACGGCCTCAGGCCAGGGTCATCGACACTCCGAATCTCTCCAGGGTGCGGCGGGCCGCCTGGATCTGGGGGGCGCTGTCGGGGTAGGCCAGACCCGGCGGCGGCGGTGCAGCCCCATCGAGGCCCAGCAGTCGCTCCAGCTGCACCAGCGCTCCTACGGCCGTCAGATGGGTCTGGCCCAGGGGATCGCTGAGCGTGGCACGCACCGACCTGGCTTCACCGGACGGGTCCAGGCCATCAGCGTCGACCACGATCTGATGGCTGGCCCCGGGCCCGGGATGAAAGAGCAGGGCCCGGCGCAGGTCGGTGAAGCGCTCGCCGCTGATCCGCTTCCACAGCCCGGAACGGACGAGCAGCGCCAGGATCCGCGTCGTTGCCGCGCTGTCAAAGCCGATGCGGGCCGCCACGCTGGCCGCGCCCGTCGAGCGGGGCAACAGCAGCTGGTCCGGCGTGTCGAAGCGGTAGACCCTGGCCTCCTGTCCATCCGGAAAGGTGATCCGGCGCGGGTCAGTGAAGGGGAGCACCGTCTGCCGGGCTCCGGCCTGCATCACCTCGAACGGGGTGGCCAGGCGATCCATGTAGGCCGCGGAATTCGGCCCGGCCCTGTCCTGCAGGGCGTAGAGAACGCTGATGGCAATGCTCTCGACCAGCTGGAGTGGTCGCGAGGCCGCCACGGCGGCGACTGAGGCGAGTCCGGCCATCCAGCCCGAGGCCAGCAGAACCGGCGATCGGGGCGCCAGGCCCGCCACGGCCCTGGCGCGCAACCGTGCCGTCCATCGGGTGATGTCCACGATGGGCACCCCGAGGCGGATCGCGTCCTTGAGCAGGTGATCGCCGGGATCGTTCACGGCTCCGACCACGGCCCTGGGGATGGGCTCGCCCAGGGGGTGTGGGCGGGTCACGTCCATCACCGTGGCGGTGGCGTGGCCAAGCCTGGCTGCCACTGCTTCGCCCCTGGATCGCGACCGGCCGGCCAGAACCAGGGGCAATTCGGGATACCTCCGGCGCAGACAGGCGGCGATCTGCTCACCGACGACGCCGTAGCCGCCGGCGATCAGGACGGCCTCCGACTTTGAGGGCACGGGCGCGCCTCCAACAGATACAGACAGTCTGTATCTAAAGCGTCGCCCCGGCCCCGTCAAGATCCATACTGTCTGAATCTCTGGAATTGGAGCCGTGGCCTCGGGCCTGAGCAAGGCGGAGCAGACCCAGCGGACCCGCCGCGCCATCCTGGAGCGCGCGCGTCACCTGTTCGCCGCCCAGGGATACGCGGCCACCGGCACCGAGGAACTCATCCGCGGGCTCGGGGTCACCCGGGGCGCCCTCTACCACCAGTTCCAGGACAAGCAGGCGGTGCTTGCCGCGGTGATCGCCGAGGTGCTCGACGAGATCACGGGCGACATCAGGGCCAGGATTGCCCCGTTGCCCTCCACCTGGGACCGCCTTGTGGTGGGATGCCACGCCTGCCTGGACAGCGCGGCGCGGGAGGATCTGCGCCGGCTGCTGTTCATCGAAGCCCCCGCCTTTCTCTCCGTCGACACCCTGGCGGAGCTCGACAGGCCCGGCTTCAGCCTGCTCCTGCAGGAAATCGAGAAGGCCGTCCAGGACGGCATGCTCCAGACCGTGGATGTGGAGGGCTTCACCTACCAGCTGAGCGGATCCCTGAATGCCCTGGCCTCCTGGGTCGCCAAGACCAACGACCCCGAGCGCCTGCGACGCGCCCATGAACTCCTGGACGCCCACATGGAGCTGCACAGGATCGGAGCCAGCGGCTCGCCACGGCGTGCGGATCTAGAAGGTGGCCATCAACCCGCAGGGCTACACCCCTGAGGATGGGCTGCGGAGGCTGCAGACGCGGGCGGAGCGAACGGGGTCATCACCCTGGTGAATGCCTGTGAACCCAGGGGTCTGAATTGGGCTGAATCTGGTCAACCGCCTGTCAGTCTGTCGGTGCCATTGACAGACCTCAACAGGCCATGGCCCGCTCAGTCGGTGAGATGTTGCACGGGGGCCCGGTGGGCCTGGATGAGGTCGAACGGGTCAGGGAGGTGTTGGTCTTTCACGGGCCAAAATTATGGCCGAATGTGTTGAAGTTTCTCTGCCTGCTGGTGCTGGCCTCGAGCATCGCCACCTACGGCCTGCTGGGGGATTCGCTGGCGGTGGTGATCGGGGCGATGATCGTGGCGCCCCTGATGCTGCCGATCATGGGGCTGGCGTTCAGCGTCAGCATCGGCGATCGCCGGGCCATTGTCAGCACCCTGCTCGTGAGTGTGGCCGGCATCGCAACGGCCGTGGCCGTGGGTTTTCTCCTGGCGCTCCCGATCGCCCAGGTGAAGCAGCCGGAGGCGATCCAGCAGATCATGGTGCGCACCGCACCCCATCTGCTCGACCTGATGGCGGCGTTCGTGACCGGCCTGGCCGGAGCCTTCGCCCTGGCCAGACGGGATGTGTCCGACACCCTGCCCGGCGTTGCGATCGCCGTGTCGCTGGTGCCTCCGCTGGCCAATGCGGGGATCCTGTTCGCCCTGGGTGAACCCGGCCTGGCCTCCGGCAGCCTGCTGTTGTTTGGCACGAACTATGTGGCCATCCTGCTGACGGGCTCCCTTGTGTTTTCACTGATGGGATTCCGGCGGGCGGCCCTCTCCCCGTTCGATCCGCGGGCCCGGCGCCGCTCGCTGGGGATTGCCCTGGTGGCTCTGGTGGTGATCGCGATCCCGCTCTCGCTCACCAGTTACAGCCTGATCATCACCAACAAGGTGGCGGCCCGCACCCAGGCCCTGGCCGCCACGTGGCTGCAGGGCTCGGACTACCGGATCCACGCGGTGGACGCCGAGACGGCGGATGGATCGGTGAACCTGCTGCTGCTGGGCGAGGGGCCCCTGCCGCCGCTCAACACCCTCGAGGAGCGCGCGCGCGGCAGCCTGTTCGGCCGCACGCTGCGGGTGAAGGTGGTCGAATCCCGCACGCTGGAGCTGGCCACGGGAGCCGGCTGAAGCCGGGCCCGGGGCGCTGGAGGATGGGGGCCACCCTGGGTCTGACCGCCATGTCCACGTATCTGGTCACCGGTGCCAGCGGCGGCATCGGTCTGGAGTACTGCCGCCAGCTGCAGGCGCGGGGGGAAACGGTGATCGCCGTCTGCCGCACGGCCTCGCCCGAGCTGGAGGCCCTGGGGGTGCGCCTCGAGGCGGGCGTGGAGCTCACCAGCGAGGCCGCCATCACCCACCTGGTGGAGCGGCTGGATGGGCTGCCGATCGATGGCCTGATCCTCAATGCCGGCATCCTCGAAGCCACGAGCCTGGAGGACCTGGACGTGGAGAGCGTGCGGCGCCAGTTCGAGGTGAACGCCCTGGCGCCGCTGCGGCTCACCCGGGCCCTGCTGGATCAGCTGCCGAGCGGAGCCAAGCTGATCCTGATGACGAGCCGCATGGGCTCGATCGACGACAACGGCTCCGGCGGCTCCTACGGCTACCGGATGTCGAAGGTGGCGCTGAACATGGCGGGCCGATCCCTGGCGATCGACCTGCGGCCCCGCGGCATCGCCGTGGCGATCCTGCACCCTGGCCTGGTGCGCACGCGCATGATCAGCTTCAACCCGCAGGGGATCAGCCCGGAGGAGGCGGTACGGGGGCTGTTGGCCCGCATCGACGCGCTCACGCTGGAGAGCTCCGGCACCTTCTGGCATGCCAACGGCGAGGTGCTGCCCTGGTAGGCAGCCTTCGCCCGCCGCGGCCCCCAGGCGTGCTCTCAGCTTCTTCACGTTCCGTTACGAGGCTTGCCAGAGTGTCTGCACTGACGACTCGGCCATGGCCATTCCCCTGCCCCTGGAGATCCTGGCGGGCATCTGCGCCTCCACGCTCACCATTGGCCTGCTGAGGGGCGAGGCCGCCCCGGCGCCGGCTGCCGCGTCGGCCGCGGAGCCGTGGGCTTCCGGGGCCGCCTGGCGCCTGCCGGCCGGCCTGCGGCAGGGCCTGCGCGGCTACCTCCTGGGCCAGGGCCGGCTGCAGAGCCTGGGCCTGCTGCTGCTGCGGCTGGCCATCGGCGTGATGATGATCCACCACGGCCAGGACAAGCTCGCCGATCCCCAGGGCTTCGCTACCAACTACGTGGCGGCGCTGCACCTGCCCTTCCCGCTGCTGATGGCCTACGCGGCGGGCTACGCGGAAATCCTGGGCTCCTGGCTGCTGATCTTCGGCCTGTTCACACCGCTGGGGGCCCTGGCGCTGAGCGGCACGATGGCGGTGGCGGGCTACCACCACATCCTCACCAGCGGGCTCAACATCTACGTGCTGGAGCTGGTGGTGCTCTATCTGGGCGGCAGTGTCGGCCTGCTGCTGCTGGGGCCCGGGCGCTACTCCTTTGATGCGGGCATTGCCCGCGAACTTCTGGGGGATGAACTGCGGCAGCAGGAGGGCGCTGAGAGCACTGCCGCGAGCATGGGCCTGACGCCTTCCCTGCGCGCTACGCCCGGGGCAGGCTGAGCCCCGGCGCCGCCTCCAGCTGCGCCACCCCGCGCCGGTGGATCTCGCTGGCGTAGTCGGTCCAGGTGCCCTGGCCCCAGTAGCGGAAGCAGCTGGTTTCCAGCAGCAGCAGCTGCAGCAGGGCCCGCTGGTAGGGCTCGCTGCGGGTCACCGCGGGGTCGGCGGCCACCAGGGGGTCGAAGCGCTGGTGAAAGGCGGCGCTGAGGCCGATCATCGGCTCGAGCACGTTGGCGTAGCCCTCCACCCAGCTGAGGTTGTTGGTCCAGGAGGCGCCGGCCATCGAGAAGCCGGGGTCGTGGGCCTGGAGCTCGGCGATCGCGGCCCGCACTGCTTCAGGTGTGGCGGGGCGGTCCAGCTGTTGCCAGAGCCTGTGCTGCTGCACGGCCTGAATCCGGGGAAAGTCGGCAGCATCCACCCCTGCGGCCTCCAGCAGCTCCAGATACTCCGTTCCATTCATGGCCACCGTGCCGGTGCGGCCACCAGCCTCGGCGGCGATGCGCCGGTGGGCCTGGATGAAGGCCTGGGGGAATTCGTTCATCATCACGCCGCCGTTCTCGCCATCGGCGATCTGGGACACGAGGGCCGGAATGGTGGTGCCACCCAGCGCCACCCGGTTCAGTCCCAGGGCTTCGTAATACGGCTGCATCTGCCCCACCAGCTTCGTGTCGGAGCCCTGGGTTTTGATCAGGGCGGTGATGCTCACCGTTTCACCCCTGGTGTTGCGCGCCACCAGCTGATTGGGGATGTAGCGCTGCTCGTGGCCCAGGGCGGAGCCATCGAGGTTCTCCACGCTGTGTTCCTGCACCAGCAGCCAGCGGTAGCCGCACTCCCGCAGGGCCTTCACGAATTCGTAGAGCGTGTCGGGGTGGTTGGGCAGGGCCATCTCCGGCGGGGAGAAGCCCTTCACCCGCTGCAGGGCCTCAGGCCCGAACAGGGCCTCGAAATGGTGCTGCCAGGCCAGGATCTGCAGCTTCAGATCGGGGATCGGCGTGGAGGGGGCCACGGCATGGCTCCAGAAGGTGCCGAGCCACTCCACATGGGGTTGCAGCGCCGGATCACAGGCCAGCTGCTGCAGCGCCTCCACAATGTCGCGGCGACCCATCTGCTCGACGCCCCAGAGCAGATTGCCGGAGTAATCCAGCATGATCCGCGGGTTGCAGCCCTCGGCGATCAGCTGGGGCAGGAGGTCGGCCAGGCGCCGATAGCACTGGGCGAAGGCTTCGGCGTTGTGGTTATCGCCCTCGCCTGGGTGCTCCACCATGTATTGGAGATGGGAGATCAGTTCCCCCTGGGCCCCGGCGGGGATCGTGGGCTGATGCATGTGCAGCGCGCAGGCAAAGCCGGAGCGGATCTGGGCCAGATCGAGGGCGGTTTCCGGCAGCACCAGCGGCTCATTCTGCTGCACCAGGGCCAGGATCTCGGCTTCGCGGCCGGCGATCGGTGGCAGGGCGTGGGGACTCATCAGCGTGGCTCCGGGGCTTGCGCCTGAACCTGCATCATCGAGAGCTCCGTCCAGGCGCGCAGCACTTCCGCGACAGACCAGGCCTGGGCGATGCAGCCGCGGGGCGCATGGGGCGGATCGCCATCGAAGATCTCGCTGACGCTGCCGAGCCCGGCGGCGGCCAGGTGATCGCCGATGGCCTCCAGCCACTGCAACGCCGGCTGGGGCGATCCCTGCACGCGGGCCTGGGCCAGGGCCCAGGGCCCGAGCCACCAGCCCCACACCGTGCCCTGGTGGTAGGCCTGATCCCGCGCCACGGGCCCGCCGCCGTAGTGGCCCACGTAGCGCGGATCCCGCAGATCGAGGCTGCGCAGCCCCATTGGCGTGAGCAGCCGCTGGCCGCAGATCTCCAGCAGCTGGCGGGCCTGCTGCGCACTGAGCAGCTGATCCGTGAGCGCCACCGCCAGCAGCTGATTGGGCCGCACGGCGGCTTCATGGTTGCCGCCTGGGCCATCGAGCACGTCGAAGCAGCAGCCCGTCTGCGGGTTCCAGAAGCGCTGAAAGCCCACGCGCGCCTGCTCGGCCAGCGCCGCGTAGGGCTCGGCGGCTTCCCCGCACAGCGGCGCGAAGCGGGCCAGGCAGCGCAGGGCGCAGTACCAGAGAACGTTCACTTCCACCGGCTTGCCGCGGCGGGGCGTGATCACCTCGCCGTTCACCTTGGCGTCCATCCAGGTGAGCTGCAGCCCCTCGGCGCCGGCGCTGAGCAGGCCATCGACCGGATCGCGGCGGATGCCGTGGCGGGTACCGCGGCAATGGGCTTCCACGATCTGCCGCAGGTGCGGGAACAGTTCGCGGATCAGGGCTGTGTCGCCGGTGGCCTCGTGGTAGCGACGCAGCGCCTCGACGTACCAGAGGGTGGCGTCAACGGTGTTGTAGTCGTGCTCGCCCAGGGGCTCGCCGCCTTCGGGGAAGCGGTTGGGCAGCATGCCGGCGCTGAGGTGAGCGGCGTAGGTGCGCAGGATCCGGGCGGCGATGGCGGGGCGGCCGGTGGCCAGGGTGAGGCCGCTGAGGCTGATCATCGTGTCGCGCCCCCAGTCGCCGAACCAGGGGTAGCCCGCCAGCAGCGTCTGGCCCGCCTCCCCCTCGCCCGCGCCGGTGCGGGCCACCACGAACTGATCGGCGGCCTGCACCAGCTGCCGCACCCAGGCGGGGGCGCGGTCCGCCAGGTGCGGTTGGGCCGCCTGCCACTGCTGCAGCAGCGCGTCGTCGTGGCGGCAGCGTTCCTGCAGGCTGCGCTCCCCATCCAGGGGCGGAGCGGCCTCGGTGCTGGCCACCAGGGTGAAGGTGGGGGCCTCGCTGCTCAGCGCCACCGTGATCCGGCAGGCCCGCAGCGGGCGGTCGTGGCTGGGGAGGCCCCGCTCCCGCTCGGCGCTGAGTGCCACCTCGCCCCAATCGCCTGGGGCGGCCAGCTCGGTGCGACCCCGATCGCTGAGCACCACGAAGGGCGGCACGCCGGCCACGTCGGGCCGGAGCTGCACGCCCCGGGGCACGGCCCGCAGGTCGATCGTCGGCTCTTGGCTGTAGCCGTGGTGGGAGCGGGCGTGCACCAGCACGGCGATCTGCAGCTCCAGCGGCCGGCTGGCCTGCAGCAGGCGGTAGTGCACGGTGGTGGTGTGGGCGCCGGGCTGCATCCAGAGGCGTTTCTCCAGCAGGGCATCGCCGATGGCGTAGCGCCAGCAGGGCACGCTGCCCTCCAGGGTGAAGGCCACCATCGAGCGTTGGTTGAGCGCCGGGCCCTCCTCCAGGCCGGCCACCAGCAGGGTGCGGGTGCAGGGGTCGGCCGGGGCGCCCAGGGCCGCCACCAGCAGGCCGTGGTAGCTGCGGGTGCGCGGGCCGGCCACGGTGCCGCTGCCGTAGCTGCCCAGGCCGTTGCTGATCAGCCACTCGCGCTGCCCGGCGGCGACCGGATCAGCGCAGAGGTCGCTGCCGAAGCGGATGGCCATGGCGCTGCCCTTCCGGCCGGCGGGTGTGATTCGGTCTAACGCGCGGTGGGGGCGGCGACCGTGCCTCGATCCACCGGGTGCAGAAAGTCGATCAAGCCGCGCATGACCACCGCCGGATCGTCGACCAGTGCCATGGGACGTCCCTCGGGGCCATGGAGATGACGCGCCTTCGGCAGGGCCTCTGCCATGGCTGCCATCACGACGGGATCCATGGGGTGCGGGATCAGCAGCCCCTTGAGCTGTTGCTGGTGCAGCAGTGCATACTCCATCGCCAGGATTCCGCCCCAGGAGTGGCCGAGCAGCACGACATTGCTCGCATCCAGGCCAAGGGCCTGGCGAACCTGTTCCACCTCCTGCACAAACCGGTTGATCTCCCAGAGATCCTCGTGATCAGGCTGGCTGCTGGGATGCGAGCCCAGCTGGTCGTAGAACTACAGCTCGATGCCCGCTTCAGGCAGGCAGCGGTCGAACACTTCGAAAGTCTCGTGGCTGCAGCCTGGCCCGCCATGGAGCAGCAACAGCTTGATGCCTGCACTCGCGCCGCTGCGCCGCGTCCAGACCTGAAACATGCCGGGGCCGTGGACCTGCACCGGTAGGGGGTCAAGAGCCTGGGACGAAGGTGGCCAGAGACAAACAGTCACGCATGGCAAGGGTGAGTGCATCGCCGCTAGCGTCAGCAGGCAAAACTGCCTCTGGCCGGTGGCCTATATCCTCACGCATTTCTGGCCAGGGGCAACGGAAGAGCAGTACTGGGCTGAAGTCGCTGCTGTGCATCCCGAAGGTGGCCTGCCTGAGGGCCAGATCTATCACAAAGCTGGGAACACAGAGGGTGGTGTGCGCATCATTGCCATCTGGGAATCCAAGGAGTCCAGTGATCGCTTCGTTGCCGAAGTGCTCATGCCCCATGTCCCTGAAGCTGGCGGCTTCTCTGGTCGTCCAGAAGAGCGAGCTGCCGAAGCCTTCAATTTGCTGAGCCAATAGTTCGCTAGTCCCAGTTTTCGTGGTCAGGCCATCCCCGGGGTGTCGAGCCCGGCCAGGCGCCCCTTGTGCTGCAGGGCCAGGACCAGCCTGAGCAGCGCCTGGCGACGATCACCAGCCGCTTCGGTTCGCTCGAGGCAAAGCAGAGCCAGTTCCACCAGGCCCCGCCTGAACGGCTGAGCGCGGCCTACGGCTCCGCCTTGAGGAAGCGGCCGGCCAGGCGCACGGCCAGCACCACCGCCGCGAGGCCGTAGGTGGTGAAGGTGACCGCCTGGCCCGCCGTGCCGGCGTCGTAGGCGCCGCGGGTCAGCAGCACCGTGTCGGCCAGGGAGGCGGCGGTGCCCCAGAGCAGCACCCACACGCTCACGTAGAGGACGCCTTTGAGGGTGGGGTTCATGGGCTGCCTGCAGCGGGCCGTGGGGCCGACCCTACCCAGAAGCACTGCCCCCAGCGCCAGCGCCGCTGCGGATCCGGCAGGCTGACCGTCTCCCTGTGGCCGGTCTCGATCGATGGTTTCTCGCTTCCTGATCGGGCGCCTGCTGCGGCCCCTGCTCGCCTGTTGCGCGGCGCTGCTGCTGTTGGCGAGCGCCGCACCGGCCTGGGCGGAGTTTGCGCTGCCGCCGCTGCCCTATGCCGCCGATGCCCTGGAGCCGGCGATCGATGCCACCACGATGACGATCCACCACGACCGCCATCACGGCGCCTACGTGGCCAACCTCAACGCCCAGATCCCGGCCAACCCGGCCCTGGCCAGCCTCAGCCTGGAGGATCTGCAGGGCCGGATCGCCAGCTTTCCCGAGGCAGTGCGCAACAACGGCGGCGGCCACTGGAACCACAGCCAGTTCTGGGCCGTGATGGCGCCGAAGGGCCAGGGCGGGGCGCCGTCCGAGGAGCTGCTGGCGGCGATCACCGGGCGCTTCGGTTCGCTGGAGGCGATGCAGAAGCAGTTCAACCAGGCCGCCGCCGGGCGCTTCGGCTCGGGCTGGGCCTGGCTGATCCGCAAACCCGACGGCAGCCTCGCCATCACCAGCACCGCCAACCAGGACAACCCGCTGATGAACCTGCCGGGCCTGGAGCGGGGTACGCCGCTGCTGGGCCTGGACGTGTGGGAGCACGCCTATTACCTCCACTACCAGAATCGCCGGCCCGACTACATCCAGGCCTGGTGGGATCTGGTGAACTGGCCCGAGGTGAACCGCCGCTACGGCGAGGCGGCGGCGGCGCCCTCCACCACGCCCGACCGCCTGTGAGGCTCCTGCGCCTGGTTGCCCTGCTGGCCCTGCCGGCGGGAGTGTTGGCGCCACTGCCCCCTGGCCTGGCGATGCCTCCCCCCGCGGCCCGCGAGGCCGGCGGGGATGCGGCGTTGCTGCGCCAGAGCCAGGCGCGGGTGCAACCCTTCCTGGCGGAGCTGGAAAGCCTGGTGGCGATCGACAGCGGCAGCGGCCAGCGGCAGGGGCTGGAGCGGATGGCCGCCCACCTGGAGCAGCGGCTGCTGCGGCTCGGGGCGCGGGTGGAACGCCATCCGGCCCAGCCCAGCGCCGGCGAGATCCTGGTGGGCCATCTGTCGGGCCGCGGAGATCGGGCCATCCTGTTGATGGTGCACACCGACACGGTGTTTCCCACGGGGGAGGCGCGCCGCCGGCCCTTCCGGATCGCGGCGGGGCGGGCCCGCGGGCCGGGTGTGGCGGATGCCAAGGGCGGGGTGGTGATGATCCTGCAGGCCCTGGAGCTGCTGCGGGCACGCCACGGCCGCAACCACGCCCCGATCACGGTGCTGTTCAATCCGGATGAGGAGGTCGGCTCCCCCGGATCGGCCCGGCTGATCGCCGGGCTGGCCCGGCGGCATGCGGTGGTGCTCTCGTTCGAGCCGAGCCCGCAGAACGGCGTGATCGACAGCACCAAGGGCATCGCCTTGCTCAACCTCAAGGTGCAGGGCCGCTCGGCCCATGCCGGCGCCGATCCCGACAGCGGCCGCAACGCAGCGGTGGAGCTGGCCCATCAGGTCCTGGCCCTGCAGACCCTGGGGGATCCGGCCCGGGGCACCACGGTGAACTGGACGGTGCTGCGCAGCGGCGAGCGCCCCAACGTGATTCCCGCCGAGGCCAGCGCCACCGCCGACATGCGCTACACCGATCCACCCGAACTGGAGCGGGTGCGGGAGCAGGTGCAGCGCACCATTGGCCGCCCCCACATCCCGGGCACCACCACCACGCTCGCGCTTACGCCGCGGCGACCGTCCTTCCCCCGCAATCCGGCCTCCGAAGCGCTGGTGCGCCAGGCCGAAGCGATCTTCCGCGAGCTGCAGTTGCCGCTGCCGGCCATCGCGATGGGGTTCGGCACCGATGCCGGCCATGCCTTCCAGCCCGGCAGCTCCAGCCCCGCCGTGCTGGAGGGCCTGGGCGTAGTGGGCGGCGGCCTGCACAGCCCCGAGGAGTGGATGGATCTCGGCAGCTTGCCGGCGCGCCTCTATCTGGTGGTGCGGCTGCTGGAGACGCTGTCTGCTCTGCCACCGCCGACCACGCCCTCCCCGGCCGCCACGCCCGGCGGCCACGGCTGATACACACGGCTGGCATAGGCACGCGGAACGGGGGTATTGTTCGTGGGTGATCAGGTCGTTTCGCTGCCGCGACACGCGAGCTCTCTTTGAGGGCAGGTCCGTCGGGCGGTTTGGCAGCTTTGCCAGGGTTGCCTACCGCAAGCTGGCCATCCTCGATGCCGCAGGTTGCCTCAACGATCTGCTGATCCCGCCAGGCAATCGTCTGGAGCAGCTTCGGGGAGACCGGCATGGCCAGCACAGCATCCGCATCAACGACCAGTTCCGCCTCTGCTTCGTTTGGTCTGAAGCCGGCGCCGATGAGGTCGAAATTGTTGACTACCACTGAGCTGGTGCCTCCCGGAGAGGTGCTGCTGGAGGAGTTCCTGCGTCCGATGGGCGTGAGCCAATACCGTCTCTCCCTGGCGCTGGGTGTGCCGGAGAGCCGGATCAACGCCATCGTGAAGGGCCGTCGATCGATCACGGCCGACACGGATCTGCGCCTGTGCCGGTTTTTCGGGCTCAGTGAGGGTTTCTGGCTGCGGATGCAGGCCACTCACGACCTCAAAGTGGCGCGTTTGAATCTTGGCGAGGCCTTGCAGGCGATTCAGCCCCTGAGCCACGGCTGACGCCCCACGCCGCAGCGCCCCTGCACCGGCGCGCCAGCCAGCGATGGCGCCCGGCTCGCCAGGATGGTGCCCTCCGCGTCAGGGCCCTGCCCAGGCCGCGCCAACCCGAGGGACCCGTGACGACAGCCCCGACGACAGCCGTGACGCCCGACGTGACGCCAGACGTGACGCCCGACGTGAAAGCAGACGCGCCGACAGCCGCGTCCACCACCGTGCCGATCGCCAGCTTCGCGGCGTTTGCCCAGCGGGCCCATTACTCCCTGCTGGATTCCCTCCATCCGGATCCGCAGGCCAGCGCGGATGGCCACGACCACCGGCCGCGCCCGGTGTTCTCCGGGCACTACGTGCCGGTGACGCCCACGCCGCTTCCAGCGCCGGAGTATGTGGCGCACAGCAGCCGCCTTTTCAGCGAGCTGGGCCTGAGCGAGGCCCTGGCCCACGACGGGGCCTTCACCCGGCTGTTCTCCGGCGACATCACGGTGGCGCAGGAGCCGATGCGTCCGTTCGGCTGGGCCACCGGCTATGCCCTCTCGATCTACGGCACCGAATACATCCAGCAGTGTCCGTTCGGCACGGGCAACGGCTACGGCGATGGCCGGGCCATCTCCGTGTTCGAAGGGGTGTTCAACGGCCGGCGCTGGGAACTGCAACTCAAAGGCGGCGGCCCCACGCCCTACTGCCGCGGCGCCGATGGCCGCGCCGTGCTGCGCTCCAGCGTGCGCGAATTCCTGGCCCAGGAGTTGATGCACGCCCTGGGGGTGCCCACCTCCCGCTCGCTCACGCTCTACATGTCGCGGGCGGAAACGGTGCGCCGGCCCTGGTATTCGCCCGACTCCCGCTCGTTCGATCCCGACGTGATGGTCGACAACCCGGCGGCGATCACCACCCGGGTGGCGCCGTCGTTCCTGCGGGTGGGCCAGCTGGAGCTGTTCGCCCGCCGCGCCCGCAGCCAGGCCCATCCGGAGGCGCTGAACGAGCTGCGGGTGATCGTGGCGCACCTGATCGAGCGGAACTACCGGCCGGAGATCGATCCGAGCCTGGGGTTCAGCGAGCAGGTGCTGGAGCTGGCGGCGTTGTTTCGCGGGCGACTCACCGCCCTGGTGGCGAACTGGATCCGCGTGGGCTATTGCCAGGGCAATTTCAACAGCGACAACTGCGCCGCCGGCGGCTACACCCTCGACTACGGCCCCTTCGGCTTCTGCGAACTGTTCGATCCGCGCTTCCAGCCCTGGACCGGCGGCGGCGAGCACTTCTGCTTCTTCAACCAACCGGCGGCGGCGGAAGCCAACTACCAGATGTTCTGGTCCGCCCTGCGGCCGCTGCTCGAAGACAACAGCGAGGCCCTGGCGCGGCTGGATGCGATCCACGACGGCTTTGCAGGCGCGATGCAGCAGGAGATCGAGGCGATGTGGGCCCGCAAGCTCGGTCTGAGCCGCTACGACGCCGCGCTGGTGAACGAGCTGCTGCAGCTGCTGGTGGAGTCCCGGGCCGACTACACGATCGTCTTCCGCCGGCTCTCGGCCCTGGCCGGCGACCCTGGCGCCGGTCTGCCCGAGCAGGTCGCCACCCTGGCGGAGAGCTTCTACCTGCCGATCAGCGCCGAGCTGGAGGCGCGCTGGAGCCCGTGGTTGCAGCGCTGGCGGGATCAGCTCACGGCCAACGGCGACCTGAGCGAGACCTCCGCCGCGATGCAACGCGTGAATCCGGCCATCACCTGGCGCGAATGGCTGATCGCCCCCGCCTACGAGCAGGCGGCGCTGGGTGATTTCAGCCTGGTCAGGGAGCTGCAGGAGGTGTTCCGCCATCCCTACGACGAACTGTCACCGGAGCTGGCAGCCATGTACGACCGCCTGAAGCCGAGGGAGTTCTTCAACGCCGGGGGGGTGTCGCACTACAGCTGTTCGTCCTGACGGCCGTTGGTCGTGATGGCCGCTCAGGGCACCACGCGGCGGAAGCCGTAGCCGAGGTAGTCGAAGCCGCTCATCCTGCCGGCGGCATCGCGGCGGAACGGCACCTGCACCGGTGAGGAGAGCACCCCGGGCCAGCGCAACGCGAAGGTCTCGCCGTTCCAGGGGGTCAGCGGGGCGCGGTAGCGGGCCGGTCCCGCCTGCACTTCAAGGGCGCCGTCGCGTTCGGCCACGGTCCAGGTGCCCCACAGGTCGTTGCGGTAGGTGCCGGTGTAGGCCGCCAGGGGCCGGGCCGGTGGCTTGGCGTCGGCGGGCCTGGGCTCGGCGGCCAGCAGCAGACGCTCGATGTCCTGGGCCTTGGCGCGGATCGCCGGCTGCAGGTCGGCCTCGCCGGGGCGGCCGAAGGCCTGCTGCAGCAGGGCCGCCCGCACCGCCTCCGGCAGGGCCGTGAGGTTGCGGTTGGCCAGGATCGCCACGGCGAAGCGCTTCTGAGGCACCACCACCAGCAGGGTGCGCACGCCATCGAGGGCGCCGCCCTTCTCCAGCACCTTCAGGCCGTTGTAGTGGTACACCCCCCAGCCGGGGGAGTAGTCGAAGCCGGAGTGGGCATCGATGGGGGGGAACTCGGCGAAGCCCGGCTCCTCGGCGATCACCGGCTCGAACATCGCCTTCACGGCCGCTTCCGAGAGCACGCGCCGGCCGTCGATCTCGCCGCCGCGGGCCAGCAGGGTGATGAAGCGGCCCAGGTCAGTGGCGTTGCTGGCGAAGCCGCCCGCGGCGATGAACAGGGCGCTGAGGTTGGGGGGCACCACCTGCAGGCGCCCGTTCACCACGGCATGGGAGCGGCTGATGTCGGTGAGTGCGTCGGGGTTGCTGCCGTCACCGATCAGGCGGCTAGCCACGCCCGTTCGGGTCATGGCCAGGGGCTCGACGATCAGGGAGCGGGTGAGTTCCGGGAAGGGCTGGCCGCCGGCCTGGGCCGCCAGCTCACCGGCGAGGAAGAAGCCGATGTTGGAGTAGGCGGGACGGTCGCGGAAGGAGGTGGCGGGCTCCACGTAGCGGATCCGGCGCAGCACGTCGGCGTCGCCGTAGCCGAGGTGATCGAACAGGTCGCCGAAGAAGGCGGGAAAGCCGGCGCGGTGGCTGAGCAGATCCCGGGCGTTCACCCACTGGCCGGCGTAGGCGTCCTGGAGGCGGAAGCCCGGCAGCAGCGACACCATCGGCTGCTCCCAGCCCAGCTTCTTACGATCCACCAGGGCGGCCACCGTGGCGGCGGTGAAGGTCTTCGACACGCTGGCCAGCTGGAACACCGTGTCCGCGGTGGTGGGGGCGCCGCTGGCCAGATCGCGCACCCCGAAGCCCTCCACCAGCGTCAGCCGGCCGTCCTGCACCAGGGCGATGGCGGCACCGGGCACGGCGTATTCGGCCAGGGCCCAGCGGCTGATGCGCCGCGCGGCGGCCGCATCCACCCCCGTGCCTGGGGCGTAGCCGGGCAGCCCCGCCGGCGGGAGGCTCGCCGCCATCAGCAGCGGCGCCAGGGCCAGCAGCCCTGCCGTGTGGGGTCTGGTGAGCGTTCTGGGCGCCATGGGGTAGGGAGGGGCTGGGGTGTGGCCTCAGCGGCTGTCCGGTGTTGATGGCCGCTGGGCCTGGGTGGTGTCCTGGATGGTGAGGCGGCGGCTCTCGAGGATCTGGCCGATCTCGCGGGCGAAGCTGGGCTGGCGATCGATCATCTGGTTCACCACTGTGGCCGAGATCTTCATCACTTCCAGGTCGTTGCTGGCGGCGATCGTCACGGCGCTGGGTTCACCGGAGAAGAGGCTCATCTCGCCGAAGAACTCGCCGCTTCGGAGCGACAGCAGTTCGAGCTCTTCACCGGATCCATCACGCCGTGACATCAGGGCCTGGCCAGCCACGATGATGTAGAGATCATGGCCCAGCTGGCCCTGGCGGATCACCTTCTCCCCGGCGGCGAAATGCTGGAGCGCGATGCCGGAGGAGGCCGGCGTGAGGCTGCTCTCTTCGCGATTGATCGGCACGTAGGAGGGGATTGCCTGCAGGCTTTCGCTGAACTTCTTGGCGAGCCCCTTCTGCTGGCTGGTGGGCCCGTGGAAGTTGTAGACCGTGCGGATCGGGAAGGGGATGGAGAGGTTGTTGCGTTTGGCGGCATACCACACGCGCGTCATGAAGCGTTCGCGGATCTGCTCAATCTCGCCATAGTCGCGGATGAAGAACTTCACTTCATACGACACGGCTGATTCGTCGTAGTCGAGGGTGAAGACATCGGGTTCCGGATCCAGCAGGATGCCCTTGGTTTCCAACGCCGTGCTCTTGAGCACCTGGCGGGCGAGGTTGGGGGGATCGTTGTAGGAAAAGCCGATGCGGATGCGTTCGGCGTGGATCGGCGTGGGCTTGGTGAAGTTGCGGATCACCTCGCTGCTGATCAGCTTGTGGGGGATCACCACCATCTCCTGCTCCAGGGTGAGCAGGCGCACGGCACGCCAGTTGATGTCGATCACCTGGCCCACCACCCCGCCGACCTCCAGCCAGTCGCCCACCGTGAAGGGCCGCTCGAACAGCAGGGCGATGCCCGACATCACGCTGCCGAGGGTGTCCTGCAGGGCCAGGCCGATCACGATCGAACTGACCCCCAGGGCGGTGACCAGGCCCGCCAGATCGGCATTCCAGACGGTGGCCAGCACGAAGGCGGTGCCGAGCAGGATCAGGAACAGGCGGGCCAGATCGATCAGCAGCTTGGGCACCCGCGAGCGCCAGGTGTCGGCTTCGGCCTGCTCGAACAGGATCACGTTGAGCAGGGAGAGGGCGGCGTGGATCACGCACACCCAGAACACCGTCTCGATGGTCTTGAACAGGCTGCTGGCGGGATCCACCTGGAGCAGGTGCTGCAGGAAGAGCAGCAGCACGAGCATCGGCAGCAGCACGTCCCGCAGGAGGCGCACCGTGGCGGCGATGGCGCGGCCGCGTCGCCTGAGGCGATGGATCAGCTCGCCCAGCAGGATCGTGAGCAGGGGGAAGCCGATGGTGAGGCCGATCCCCCAGATCCAGAGCGGCACAGGGGTGCTCATGGATTCGCCAGGCTCTCGCCGGCGGAGGCCACGGCGGCACCGCTGAGCCGCCAGGCCTCACGGGCCGGCTGGGGCTCGCCGCCGGTGGTGGTGCGCTCGAAGGGGTAGAGGTCTTCGAGGCGGTGATGCACCACCTCGGAGACGAGCACGCCGCCGGAGGGACAGGCCTGGCTGAGGGCGTGGGCCTGCTTCACGGTCTCACCCCAGACGTCGTACACGACCCGGCTCTTGCCGACGATGCCGGCCACGATGTCGCCGGAGTGGATCCCGATCTGGATGCCCAGCTGGAAGCCGCGCTCGAGGTTGAAGCGCCGCAGGATGCCGAGCATCTCGATGGCGAAGTCGAGCGCCCGCTTGTCGTGGTCGAGATAGGGCACCGAGAGGCCGCACACCGCCAGATAGCTGTCGCCGATCGTCTTCACCTTCTCCAGGCCGAACCGGGCGGCCAGATCATCGAAGGACGCCACCAGATCGTTGAGCACCGCCAGCGATTCATGGGCACTGAGGCTGGAGACGAGCCTGGAGAACCCCTTGAGATCGGCGAACAGCACCGCCACGTTGGTGACGTCCTCGGCGATCTGGGTCTCCCCCCGCTGCAGCCGCCGGGCGATGGCGGCGGGGAAGACGCTGAACAGCAGTTTCTCGTTCTCGCGGTTCTTCTGATCCACCAGGGCCGTCTGGGTCTGGAGGCTGTGCACCACCGCATTGAAGGACTGGCCCAGTTCGCCGAACTCATCGCCGGAGTTGAGGGCGGGAATGCTGGTGAGTTCGCCGGAGGAGACCCGGCGGGCACTGTCGATCAGCTGCTGCACCGGTCTGACGAACAGGTGGGCCAGCGCCATGGCCAGCACGGTCACCAGCAGGATCAGCAGGGTCACCGTGATCAGGATCTGGCGCTGGAAGGCGTGGATCGGGGCGTAGGCCTCCGCCAGGTCCATCTGGGCCAGGATCACCCAGTCGAAGCCCTGGATCTGCAGCGGCGCGTAGGAACTGAGCACCGGCACGCCGCGGTAGTCGACCACCTGGCGGGTGCCGCTGCCACCGGCGATGGCGCTGGTCACGGCGGGGGTGGAGACCGGCTGCTGCAGGATCGTGGTGCCGTACTGGCGCAGCCGGTTGATGGACTCCTCCTTGAACCCGCGGGATTGGAGCTGGGCCAGATAGGCCCTGGGGTTCTGCAGGTAGAAGCGCGAGGCCGAGCGCATGAGCCTGTCGTGGCCCACCAGGATCGTCTCGCCGGATTGCCCCAGGCCGTCCTGCTGCCAGTCCTGGTTGCCGGTCATCACGTTGTTGATCTCGTCGACGGGCATCTGGAAGGCGAGCACGCCCACCAGCCGGGAGCCGTCGTAGATGGGGGCGGCGATGAAGGAGGCGGGGGTGCCGTAGGAGGGGGCGTAGGCGGCGAAGTCGACCAGCTGGGTGAAGCCCTTTTCCCGGGCGCTGATCACCTGCCGCACCAGCTGGGCGAGATTGGTGTCCCTGTAGGGGCCGGTGAAGAGGTTGGTGGCGTAGTCGGTCTCCTTGAATACGGTGTAGACGATCTGTCCCTTGGGATTGAGCAGGAACATGTCGTAGTAGCCGAACCTGGCCACGATGTTGCGAAAGATCGGGTGATAGCGGCCATGCACCTGCGAATAGGTGCTGCCGTCGTTGGCGGCCACGAGCTGCTGTTTCTTGCCGACGGGATTGGGATTGGCGGCGATGTAGTTGTACTGGAGATGGCGGGTGGCCCGTTCTACGGGCAGATAGGCCGCCAGATTGGGGGTGCCGGCATGGATCCGGTCGAGTCGCGGCAGGAACTGCCGGCGGTAGTAGGTCTCAACGGCCGGGCCTGCGGCGGCCGGTTCAGGGACCGTGTTCAGCTGTTGATAGGCCGCGTCGAACTGCTGGACGGCAGCGACGATCGACAGGTCTTCACTGAGTGTCTGGGTGTGATTCTGGATGTTGCGGAAATAGGATTCGATCTGATAGGCCTTCGAGGCCCGCACGCTGGTGAGCTGATTGAAGACCCGATTGGTGAGATTGATCTGGCCGCTGCGATAACCCAGGGCGGCCGAGAACAGCGTGGAGAAGCCGCTCACCAGCAGAAGCATCAGGATCAGCTTCGATTTGATGCTCAGCCGATTCACCGAACCCCTGGAGAGGCGCTGCATCCACACCAGAAGTTGGACCATCAAAAGGCCTCAGATAACCCTAGTCGGCCGATTGCACTTGGTTGTAGTGATTGTTACCCTTCCTCCACGGCCCCCATCGAGGCCGCCGTCAGGACGGAGGCCATCGGATGGAACCCTGCCGGCAGCCACATCGCCGGGATTTCCCGCTCCAGCCGCCAGCAAGTTGCCTGCGGTCGCTCCCCCTCGTGGCTCTTGTACCGCGCAAACCCCAGGCCCACGATCGGTTCGGTGACCGTGCCCTGCCGGCGCTGCTCTGGCTCTCCCAGTGGAACAGGGAGGGGCCGAGGGCCAGGTCGCGGGCGCGGGTGGAGGGGGCGAAGAGGGCTTCGCTCTAGTGCCTCCGGCACGCTGGCCTGCGGCCAGGTAGGCGCAGGGTGATGAACAGCAGGTCGCTGGCGCTGCTCTGGTGCCAGAGCACGCCTTCGCGGTGGATCCAGGGGGCGTCGGCGGTGAGCACGCCATAGCCGCAGGCTTCTGCGCAGCAGTGGGCGGCTTCGATCTCGGCGCGGCTGTCGCGACCGTGCACGCGCACCGGGATGGGCAGGGTCCAGGGCAGCCGGTGCAGTTCGGCTCGCCCTCGGCCATCACAGCAGCTGGCGGAACTGCTCAGGAGTCAGACCTGCATCCCGGGCGATGGCGCCCATGGCGATGGCGTTGATCGGGTCGTGGCGCGGAATCACGAGACGCGTGGTGCCCCATTGCTCATGATCAGGTGGCCGGATTCCCGCACGACGCGATAGCCGAGCTTCTGGAACACCCGCACGGCCTGCTTCTGGCTGATCCCCGGCAGCCGGGGCATTAGAGCGCCAGTTCGAGCGTTTCCACGCTCTTCACGCCAGCCTCCTCGGCCTCCACCTCAAGCCAGAGGGCGATGGCCTCACGGATGTTTGCCAGGGCCTCATCGCGGCTCTCCCCCTGGGAATGGCACCCGGGCAGATCCAGACAGCTCACGGCCCAGCCTTCATCCGTTTCCAGGAGACGAATGCGATAGCTCATGGTGTGGCCAAGCCCTTTTGAGGAAGTCTGGCGGGCCTCAAACCGCCAACGCCAGGGATGGCGAGGAACAGCTGGTGTGCCACACAACAGCCGTGCAGCCACGCCGCCGGGATCTCCCGCTCCAGCCGCCAGCGGATCGCCATCGGCCGCTCGCCTTCGTGGCTCTCGTACCGCGGAAACCCCAGGCACACGAACGGCTCGGTCACCGTGCCCTGCTTGCGCTGCTCCCGCACAAACAACAGCACCCGTGAGCCGCTCGCCTCGTGATGGATGGTGCGCTGCCCGGTGGCGGAGGCGGCGGTGGTGGTGCTCTGGCTCTCCCAGCGGAACAGGGAGGGCCCGAGGGCCAGGTCGCGGTTGCGGGTGGAGGGGGAGAAGAGGGCTTCGCTTTTGTGCAGGATGATCAACAGCAGATCCGGGGCGCTGGGCTGGTGAGCGAGAACGCCTTCGCGTTGGTTGGCGGCTCCGCAGACCTGCATGAACAGGCTGCCCGTCAGGACAGAACAGCCTTCAGCTGAAGGATCAGCTGCGGCAATTCCACCTGCACCACGTCCCACACCACATCAAGATCGACCCCCAGGTAGGCGTGGATGAGTTGATTGCGCATCGCGATGATCTCTCGCCAGGGGATCTCGGGATGAGCATGCCTCACTTCCTCTGGGATGCGCGTGGCAGCTTCGCCGATCTGCTCGATGTTGCGAAGAACGGCGTCCTGCAACAGTTGATTCGTCTCGAACTGCGCACGGTTCAGATCTGCGCAGTAGCTCACGGCGCGATGGGCAAAGCGATCAATATCCTGTGCATGGAGGCGCCAATCGCGTTTCGGATTGCCGTCAGAGGGTGATGGCATCCGCCTCCACCGCAGGCCTGAACTCCTGCCGGAGTGCCTGTTCCGTCACCAGATCGACAGGTTGTTGGAGAAGGTCTTCCAGGAACAGCTGAAGGCCATAGAAGCGTCTGGCCGTGGCCAGGCCGTCGAAGGCCACCAGCAGATCCACATCGCTCCCGGGACTTGCCGTGCCGCGGGCCCAGGAGCCGAAGATCCGCAGGCTGCGCACGCCGAAACGCTCACTCCAGACGGGCGCGTGCAGGCGCAACCGGTTGATCAACGTTTCGGAACTGACCTCCATGGCCGGCAGTGAGCTCTTAGGCGTGGCCTGGGATGACGCTAAACCGCCAACGCCAGGGATGGCGAGGAACATCCTGGCAGCCACGCCGCCGGGATCTCCCGCTTCAACCGCCAGCGGATCGCCATCGGCCGCTCGCCTTCGTCGCTCTCGTAGCGCCAAGCCCAGAGATGCCGAGGGTCCGGTCGAGGGTGCGGGTGGAGGTCAGGGCCGCCTAAAAGTCTGTCCACGGTGTCATCCGCGCCCCTGTCAGCATCGGTTTAGGTCGGTGGGTCTCACCGCTGGCGATGCCCGACATCTCTTCCGCCG
>NZ_NQLA01000087.1 GCF_002252705.1 Vulcanococcus limneticus LL | reverse complement strand
CTCCAGCTTCTTTTTGCCTTGTTTGCCTTCTGGCTGCAGATTCTGAGCAGCCAGCTTGTAGCTCTGAGGCGCAACAAACTGCCATCAAGCGTTGAGATAGCTGCGGCTTGATAATCACTCAGCAAGGCACCTGACTGCCAGAATCTGTATTGGCGGCAGCGGCTCCGACTTTCTCAGGAGGCCCTAGGTTGGGCATCCAGCAGGCATCCCTGCGCACGCCCCTGTCCCATGTCGATCGTTCCAAGTCCATGGGCGGTCAGGACGGCAGCCGCGATCGGCGCCAATCTCCTGCTGTCCGCCGCCGGCCTGGCCGCTCCTGCCGCCGGTTCAGGCGGCGTTCCCGCCCATTACCGAACCCAGGCAGAAGCGGAGAAGGCCGCCAAGCTGCACTTCAACTGCACCGGCGCCCACAAGATGGGAGATCAATGGATGCCCTGTGCCAAGCACGGTGACGCCCACGGCTCTGGGACTTCCCACTGAGGCCGGGCCCATGGCGCAATGCGGCGATAAGCCCAAACGGATCGCCTTCGGGGTGGCGCCTCTGGGCATCATTTCGATCGGCATCGTGCCGATGGGGGTGGTGAGCATCGGCGTGGTGCCGATGGGGGTCATCAGCCTCGGTGTGGTGGGCATGGGTGTGCTCAATGCCTGTGTGGTGGGCATGGGTGTGCTGGTCGCGGGCGTGAATGTGATGGGGGTGTGGTGGGCCGGCATCGACGGCATGGGTCCGCGGCGGCTGGGAGCTGCTCCCTCGGCCGTGCATCAGCACCATCACAGTTCCCCCGGCCAGGCGACCCCGAACCTGATGGCCTACCCGAGCCGAGAGCAGGCTCTGGAGAGGGCGCGGCAACTGGGTTGCAGCGGCGTCCATGCCATGGGCTCCCTCTGGATGCCTTGCGCCGAACACACCCAGTAAGGGATTTCTTACAGAAGAGGAGGCCCAGGTGGCGTGGGTGGAGCAGAGCCAGGCGGTGAAGGTGGCCGTGGATCCGGCCTGGACCGTGGTGGGTACGTATTACCTCAGGCCCAACTCCCTGGCACTCGGTGCCCATGTTGCCAACGCTGGCTATGTGGTGGCTGAGCACTGCCGGCGGCGGGGGATCGGCAGCCGGCTCTGCCAGCACTCGCTGCAGGCGGCGCGGCGGCTGGGCTTTCGGGCGATGCAGTTCAACCTCGTGGTGAGCACCAACGCCGCTGGGATCCGCTGCTGGCAGCGCAACGGGTTTTAGCTTGTCGGCACCCTGCCGGGGGCGTTCCGCCACAAGCAGTTGGGTTATGTGGATGCGCTGGTGATGATTCAGCAGCTGCTGTGAGGGGTCTATGTCATCCCGTCAACGCGGAAATAGCCAAGAATCATGTCGGGATTGCGGATGGCGATCTGCACATGAGTTTTGTCGCGAAAGCCTGCGCCGGGATAGACAAGATCACCCTCTTCAAAAACGCCATAGACAGTGTCGTAATCATCCATCCCTTTGCTCTCGCGGATCTTGTGCACCAGCTGGATCACGGCGCAGTCGAGCTGACGCTTCATGAAGATGCCGCTTTGCCGAACTGAATTCACAGGCAGCGGTGTTCCTGCCGCTGCCGAAATCCCAACAGTCGCCTCATAGGCAAGGGCGAGCTCAGTCATCACCCCATAGTCGGTCAGGTTCAGACAGTTGCCGGGATAGGCAAAGGCGCCGACCACCGATGGTGAGGATCTGCGGAGCTTGGCCCACGCCAACGCTCTCTCTGGGCTATCGACCCAGAAATAAATGCCATTACCCAGCCAGTCATAATCATTCTCGCTGGGCTGAAGTGTGGCGTCTCCACGCAGCACGGATTCAGCAACATCCTTGTCGCAGCCGTGAAACAGAACCAAAGGGCCCAGACTGTTCTTAGGCCGACCGGGCATCCTGGCTGCGATAGGGAGCGGTGAGCTGGCCATCGGAATCGATCAGGCCGGCGTCCATCAGGAATTGACGGGCTAGGGCGGGGTCACGTAACTCCTCCAGAAGCGCATCGATCTGCTCGCGCCGCAGCGGCCCAGACGCTGGGGAGGAAGGAGGCCGGCTTGGGGTGGAGAGAGTCATGCGAAGGGCGCTGGTGGTCCCAACGGCGGAACTTGAGGATAGGCCGATGCCAGGGCGGTGGTCTGTGAGCTCTGGAACCTTCATGATGGCTGCGCGTCAACGGGCCGGTCCCTTCCGTATCAGTCCTCGGGCTCCGGGCTGAGCGGCGGCAGGCGCCGCTCCACCTGGAGGAACACCAGCCAGGCCACGCCGGAGCTGATGCCGCCGGTCCAGTCATTGCGGAGCAGCTCCACGATCGACACCGTGCTGGCGCCAATGCGCAGGCCGCGCAGCAGGAAGCGGCCCAGCTTCTCCAGCGACTCCTGGTTCACCGCCACGGACTGACGCCAGCACAGAGGTGATTCAGGTTGGCGGAAGGGCAGTGGGTGTCGCCAGGTGGGTGATCGCCGCCGGGGGGACCCCCACCTGCCGGGCGATCAGCACCACCAGCCGCTCCAGCCGATCGAGGCGCTGCTCCAGGGCCTGCAGCTCGGCAGCGGCGGCGGCCATGGTCCCTGGCTTGCGAGCACCGACACTGCTCTTGCTGCCTTTGGTGGCCTTGACGGGCAGGGCGCTGCGCAGGGGCGGGCCATCCGGGTGGCTGAGCAACAGCTCGATGAGCTGGTCTTTGGTCTTGCTGCTCAGCCGTGGGATGGCCCGCTGTTTGCAGAACCTGAGCAGGAGGTCCTTGCTCTGGTCTTTCAACTCCTCACGGCTGGCCGGGGCGTCGCCCTCGAGCAGTGCTGATGGCGGGCTGGTGGCCGCTCGGGGTTCTCCCAGCTCCTCAGCCAGGCCCCGATACAGGCGCGCATCAGCCTGGGCCAGCTCCCGGAGGGTGGAGCGCAGCGTGTCGGCAATCTCACCCATGGCCGTTGTCTCCTTGTGGCTCGTCCCCGTCGTCTCCTGGTGGCTGGGATGACTGCGGGCGGTCGGATGGTGGGTCTACAGCCTGGCTGCCGCTGGGCTGGCTGGGGCCAGCATCGGATGCGCCCTTGAGCCCAGGCGGTTGTCCCTTGCCGTCACCGTTCGGGTCCTCGGATGGCGGGGGAGGGAAAAGCCCGTTGGAGCGATCGATCAGATCCTGCTGCTTCTTCTTGAGATCGCCAAGCCGATCCTTGGTGCGCCCCCAGCGATTGATGAAATGAATCACAGCCCGAATCAGATCGCCAATATAACCTCCCCCGTGAAAACCACGTCGACCCGTCTTGTAAAGGCCATAGCCATTCACCAGGCCATCACCCACATCCTCCATGTCCTCAACGATCGACGTGGCGATTTCGAGAATTTCATAGATTTCCTTGCGATTGGGGAGATCACGACTGGCGAGTGCCGTGAGCCGCTCCCTGAGCTCCGCTGTCTCGTCCTTCGCCTTGGTCGCCAGACGGCGGTGTTGCGCCCGGCTGCGCATCGAGCTGGCGTAGCAACTTCGCAATTCCCGGTAGGTGCTGTTGAGGCTGTCGCGATCCAGAGGCTCGGGATCCGGCGGGAACTCTGATGTCGGAGGAAGGAAAACCATACGGCCAGCTATTCAGGGTCAATCCTGCCTCTTGCTGCACGCTCAAGCAGACGGAATCAGACTGCAGAACTATTCACGAGCTGCATAGACTTGCAGCAATCGCTTAGCAACACTGACCCCCTGCGCGGGGCTTCACAGGCTCGGCGAGTCCCAGGAGGTTCACAGACCCTCACAGAGCACCCCCAACCAGGGGCCCATGTTGTGGTGAGCGGTGGGGTCGCTGGTCTTTCGCAGGAAAACCGAGCCATAGGGCCATCGAGCGGCAGAGGCTTGGGAACCATCCGTGGAGCCCCTGATCCCATGCCACACATTGATCTGCTTATGGCTGCCGAGCTGGTGGTGGCCCTGCTGCTCGTGGCCACGATGGACAGTCCCTCACCCCGGGCAACGGCGGTGGAGCCGCCGCAGGAGGAGCCAGCGCCTAGACGGTGGTCCGCTGAGACCGATCTCCACGCCCAACGCATCCTGCGGCTGGAGCGCCGCCAAGCGACGACCGTCGCCCCAACGCCCTGAGGACGGAAGCCGTGGTACTTCCTAGGATTCAGGACACTGAATCGCATCGCGGAGGGGGCTAGGCAATGCTCGGAGATGCCAATCAAAAGGATCTGTTCGATTATTGGCACGATCGTGTGCAGATTCGCAATCTCGATCTGATTGCCTCCAAGCAGCACGTCCCCACACAGGTTCTTCGGCACGAGTGCACGAACTACGACTATCTCAGGCGTCTACCGGCCGTACTGGCACTCGATGACCTGGAGCGTTGCCGTGTCATCGCGATCATCAAGTATGAATGCACCGCACAGGTGCTGCAGCGGCGATCAGGGCTGCTGCGCGACTACGCCAGACAGTGTCGTGAGGTCGCGGCTGAGCAGCAACAGGAGCGCTCCAGGCTGCTTGGCTTCATCGCCAAGCTCAAGGAATTGCTGCGCGGTAAGCAGGTCGTCATCGATCGGCTGGAGGAGCGCATCCGGCTCCTTGAGGCTGACAATGCGGCGCTACTCGCTGAACTGCAACAGTCGAAGGCAACTGAGCAGATCCAGCAGGAACTTGAGGCGCTCCAGCTTCGTTACGACGAGGTGGTGGAGCATCGCCAGCGGCTGGCCAAGAACAATCAGAGCCTTGGTGGCCGTGTGGCCCACACCAACCGCTACAGGCGAGAGCGAGATGAACTGGCCGAGGCTCTACGCCAGGAACGCGGCCTCACCCAATCGCTGCGCCGGGACATCGAACAGCTGCGCGCCGGCGAGCAGCTGGGGCTCGGCCTCGCGGAATGAAGACCATGGCAACCACCTCCGCCAGGCCCCAGACATCCCCAAGACGCCCGTCCAGGAGCAAGCCTGCGGCAAAGCCAGGGGCAGTGCCCCAGGGCAAGTCTGCGGAAGAGCAGCCGTCCTCCTCTCCAACACCGACTGCCGCTCAAACGACAGCCCCGACGGCCCCGCTGGCCGATCTCAAGCGTGCTGTCTTCACGCTGGCCAAGGTGAGCAGCACCAAGGAACTCAAACGCCAGAACGGTGATCTGCGCCACCTCGATTTCCGCCGCAAGGTCAGCTGGTCCCAGGCCCTGGCGGTGCTGCAGAAGGCCCAGGAGGCCTACCCCGACTGGCACCACAACCCACCGGAGGAATACCGGGAGCTGTTCAACGCCATCGATGCCGCCAGCGATGCCTACGCCCGCAGCATCGAAAAAGGACTCCAGCTGAGCGAGGAACTGGAACGCGCTGCCGACGACCTCGAGGCCCTCTCCGGTGAGCTCCAGCAGGAGGCCGAGGAGTTGAAGGCGATCGAGCAGGCCTCCGGCAAGCAGCGCCGGGCCCGCTCGCTCAACTGAGGCTGACGCCAGCCGCAGCCCCTTCAGGCCCCCTGATACACCGCCAGGGCCGCCTCCAGCTTCTGCCGGTGCTCCTCCCGCAGGGCCGCCGGGCTCTCGACGCGGATCCCGGCGCCAAAACCGAACAGCCAGTTGCGCAGGTCGATGTCGCGCTCCACGGTCCAGGCGGGCAGATCGAGTTCCACCGGGTAGGGATGGGTGTCGGCGGCGGAGCCCGGCTCCAGCACGTGCGGGGCGTTGGCGTGATGCCACCAGTGCTCGCCG
>NZ_NQLA01000086.1 GCF_002252705.1 Vulcanococcus limneticus LL | reverse complement strand
GATCTACGGCCTGTGGGTTTCGCTGCATGGGTCCATTCTCCCGCTTTGACCACCACCAGCAGGGAGAGCCTCGATCCATTCTCTACTGCGCCCAGAGCCTCTCGTGCTGTGTCGTGGAGTGCTTTGGCGATACCGGTGTGATCGAGTCGCAGGGCAGGCGTCTGGCCTTCCTGAGCACCACGCGTGCGCTGACGCTGCTGGACCTGCAGGGCAATGGCGCGATGCTTGCCGGCAGTGTGGCGGCCCTGGCTGCCACCGCTGACCGGAAACTCAGCCAGGCCTGGTCTTGCTATTTCTACGAGACCCTGCCGGTTGATGGGATTCTCTACAGCAACGCCCACAACGGTGAACCGGCGATCGCGCTCTATGAGCGCGCCGAGCCTGCCATCCAGTGCCTGGAGGATCATCCCCTGGGCGATCCGCGTCTGCGTGGCCACCTGCTGCAGGTGGCCGTTGACCACGCGTTGATCCTGGCCGCGTCTGTCGTCTGAATCGGACACCAGTGTCAGGGCTGCAGATCACCGCCGGAGGGATAGCCCATGCATGCTGAGACAATGGGCGAGCTCAATCCCAACCCCGATGCGGTGCCGATGGAGACGATTCCCAACGGGCTGAACACCGATCAGATCCCAATCTCGCAGCTGCCCGTGGGCGACCTGCTGATTCCTCCCTGCCCAGGGCGACGGGGCCAGGCCCTGCTGCAGGCCCTGGAAGGCTTTGAGGAGGAGTTCCTTGCGGCGCTCGAGCGGGAGCGAGCCCTTACCACCAACCTTCGGGAGTTCAGCCGGATGGAGGACCTCCAGCTGCAGATCAGCCTGACAGACGGTGCCTGACGGCTCAGGCCAGCCATCCCCTCGGCTGTGAATCAGCCATCGCTACCCAGCAGGACGCGCCGGGCCGAGCCGCTCAGCTGCATCCAGGCTGTGGATGATCAGCCTCAGACATCAGGGAAGATCGACGAGGCATGGGCAGATCCGGGTCGTAGATCGTGCGTTCTCTACGGCTCCAGGTGAGGATGCCCCTGAGGCCGCGAAAGCGTTGCATCTCAGCTCCAGCCCAGGCCTCTGCATCCTCCTGGCTTTCCAGATGGCAGGTCGGCACTGGAATCGTTCTGCCAATTCCAGGCATGAAGCGAACGCTGAGAAACGGATCGATGGGTTCATTCGCCCTGGCTTCCCAGGCGAGTCGAGCTTCCTCCATGCGACGTTCATCCTCCGCCTGATCCAGCTCCACACACCGGCGCAGCTCCACAGGATCCGGCTGGAGTTCACCCATGAGCTTCTGCAGCCAGTGATCCCTGAGCGGTTCCCCCAGCTTAAAGGAGCGGATCAGGCTGCCGACCTTGGAGACGTTGCTGGCACCGAGGAGGGCCGCCAGCTGGGCGGGCCGCAGGCCGCGCTGCTGGCGCAGGGCGGAGAGATAGCGCGAGAGGTGGCTGCGGCGGCGAACAAAGGAGGACATGGTGACGATGAAATGGCATTGCTGCCCATCAGGACTCAAGGGTCTGTGCGGCTGGTAGAGCGTTCCTCTGGTTGCCATGGGGAGATGACCTGGCCGTCACAGGCCAGACAGGGCCGCATCCAGCCCCTCAACCACGGCCGCCAGGAACGGCAGGTCCAGCGTCTCCACCGTGTCGGTGGGCTGGTGGTAGTGGGGATTGCGCAGAAACGAGGTGTCGGTGACCATCACGGCGTTGTAGCCCGCATCCCAGAAGGGGCTGTGGTCGCTCAGGCGTACATCCGGCAGCAGGCGCCCGTGGAAGGGCACCGGCAGCACCTTGGTCTTCACATGGGCGCCCATCGAGCGGGCCAGAGCTGGCAGCAGGGGGGCTACGCCGGTGTTGCCCACCAGGGCGATGAAATCGCCGCGATTGCCATAGACCGCCTGCATACCCGCCAGCGGGTAACTCTGGGCTTCGTCGGTGTAGCCGAGCATCTCCAGGCTGAGCATCAGCTGCAGCGGCTGACCGCTGGCCTTGAGCTCCCGAGCCAGGGCCCGGCTGCCCAGCATGCCCCACTCCTCCTGGTCAAAGGCGACGATCCATACCGGACGTCGGTGCGGGGCCTCAGACCAGCGGCGGGCCAGCTCCAGCAACGCCACCAGCCCCGTGGCGTTGTCGTCGGCGCCGGGGGAACCGAGCGGGCCGTCGTAGTGGGCCGCCACCAACAGCGGCGCCAGCTCCGGCTTCTGGCCCGGCAGGCGCAGGATCAGATTGACGCCCTCGCCGGCGCCCTCATTGAAGCGGTGGCGCTCCACGGCCCCCAGCGCACTGAGCTGCTCCATCAGCAGCTCACGCACCGCCAGCAGACCGAGTGGATCCCAGCGGGCATGGCGCGGCCGCGCCAGCGGCTCCAGCTGGGAGAGCAGCCGCATCTGCAGGTCGTGGTGGCGAGAGGGCCCTGAGGCGGGGGATGTCAGGGGCATGGGGCTTCTCGAAACGGCTAATCACTGGATCTCCCCAGGCTGCAGGGTTGGCCTGGGAGACGCCGCCGTGATCGCGCGAACAACGGGTCCATGGGCCTGGTGATTCGCACGAGATGCCGAATCTGCTGCCGTTACCGCCGTGAGCATGCAGATCCCACGCGATACACCCCATGCCCTTCCAGGACGCCGCCGCCGAACGCCGCAAGCAGCTGGCCGCCCAGCTGCTACGGATGGTCACTCAGAGGGGGCGATCCGCCCCGGCGATGCGCGAGGCAGCGACGAAGTAGCGATCACGCAGAACGCGGCGTGATCCTCCCCCCTGAAAGGCTGGCGGTGCGGGGGCGCCAACGATTTCAAACATCTGCTCATGGGCCATCCCAGCCTTCAACCTGCCGGCATTCGCAGCTGTCACCAGGCAGCCCGGATCAGGGATCACAGAGAACAACAAGGCCATGATGGCCAGAGCCGCGAAGCTCACCCGCACCATCAGGATCGGAAGAAGACAGCCCATCTGCTCTCCGGAGGTCTGACGCCAGGGCCAGTCCGCTGATGGCAATCAGGTTGGCGAGCAGAAACCAGGTGCCTTCTGCAAAGACGTTGAGGCGGTGCCGCAGCTCCGCCTGCTTCGAGCGTTGCTCCACTGCCTGGATCAAGGCGGCGTAATCAGGGATGAGGGCCACCCCAAACAGCACGGAGAGCGAAGCTCCGTACACAACAAGCAGGCGTGGCACAAGGCGCTTCATCGAGTGACGTCGGGATGACTGCAATCAGCCTGCACCTCCTCCTCTAGCTGGGCCAGAAGTGCTGTGGCGTCAGGACTGGAGTTGCGGGCGTAGGCCAGGTGTGAGCGGCTGAGGTTGCAGGTGGTGGTGGCCGCATCAGGCGCCAGTTGCTCCGTGAAGAAGTCCAGGTGAGCCTGGGCGTAGTCACTGCACTGGGTGGTGTCGCTGATGCTGCCGTCGCGGATGCCGCGCCAACAGGAAGCGACCGCCGACTGCTCCTGATGGTCCTGCCCGAAGCCATCCGGCTCCGAGGGAGAGGTGAGCAGCAGCCAGACAAACCAGGCCACCGCAACGAAGACAGAAAAGCCGGCCGCAGCAGCCAAGGCCACGACCAGCTTGAGCCATGGTTTCATCAGCTGTTCTGGTGCTTGACCAGGCAGTAACGCTCATCAAAGCGCTGCACGGCATAGCGCGCCTGTGCTGCAGGCATCATCGACTGAGCCATCGCCAGCGCGGCCGCCTGGTTGAGGCAGGCGGCATCCGCCACACCGAAGAGCGCATGGGTGAGTGGGTTGTTCCTGACGGTGTCGTAGTCGATACCGGCCTTCAGTTCGGTGTTGAGCGTATGGATCCAGCTGCGGCGGGCGATCTCGCTGTTGCCGTTGGCACGGCTGGCGAGAGGAACGGCCATAAGGCCGACCGACAGACCTGCAGCTGCTGCTGGGAGCATGGTCCTGAGCTTCATGGGAGTAGGCCGGTGGGCCATGGCAGGGAGGCCAGCCCAAGCTGACGGCTCAGAGCGCCAACCAGATCCCATCTCCTGCGAAGGACGAATGCGGGAGTCGGTGGGAATGCTGACGACAGCACGGCAGCCTCCATGGAGACACACCCCCATTCCCTGATCGTGGTTTACCGGGAAGCCCTGGCATCGCGTCACTACGCCCGGCGGACCATCGGGACCTACGAACGCTGGCTGCGGCGCTTCCTGCGCTTTCACAAGCTGCGGCACCCGCGGGAGATGGGCAGCCTGGAGATCAATGCCTTCCTCACGCATCTCGCGGTAAACGAGCAGGTGAGTGCGTCCACACAGAACCAGGCCTTAGCAGCACTCCTATTCCTCTACAAGCGTGTTCTGGAGATCAACCCCGGCGATCTTGATGGGGTCGTACGAGCGCGCCGGCCCAAGCGCCTACCGGTTGTGCTGAGTGTGATGGAGGTGCGTGCGGTGCTGCAGCAGATGGAGGGGCCAGCCGCTCTAGTGTGCGGCCTTCTGTATGGGGGTGGGCTGCGGCTGATGGAAGCCCTACGCCTGCGCGTGCAGGATCTGGACTTTGCGGGACATCAGCTGATCATCCGCGGGGGCAAGGGAAACAAGGACCGGGTCACGGTGTTCCCCCAGAACCTGATGGAGCCGCTCCAGATCCATCTGCAGGGCGTGAAGCGACTGCATCGGCTGGATCTGGCCGCTGGCTGGGGACAGGTGCCCCTGCCGGGCGCACTGGAGCGGAAGTACACCTCAGCCTCACGTGAGTGGATCTGGCAGTGGGTGTTCCCGCAGGTGACACGTTGGCGGAACCGCGACACTAATGAACAGGGGCGTCACCACCTGGATCCCTCGGTGATCCAGAGATCGGTGCATGCCGCTGTACGCGCTGCAGGGATCAGCAAGCCAGCGAGTTGCCATACCTTCCGCCATTGCTTTGCCACGCACCTCTTGGAGCGGGGCTCCGACATCCGTACAATCCAGGAGCTGCTCGGCCACAGTGACGTGAAGACCACGATGATCTACACGCATGTGCTCAATCGGGGCCCTGCTGGCGTGACCAGCCCTGCGGATCTCCTCTAAGCCATGTTCTGCGGGTCCGCAGAACATCCTGGATGCAGGCGAAAAGCCCTCCGCTGACTGAGTGGGCGGAGGGCACGGGAGGCGCCATCGGGACCCAGAAGAGATTTCAAGGGCCTTACGAAGACGTTCTAACTGGCGTTAGACTTACACCCAGAGAGAGCTTAATCACATGACGCCAATAGTGCTTCAGCTACAACAAGAATCACTAGATCGGTCAGTTTCTGTGACTGACCTATTGCGGAATAGTTTAGTTATCGCGCGAAAGCTTAAACTCAGTGAATTCGAGTCATGGATCAATTCGGAACTTAGTGGGTATGGCCCTCAGGAAAAAGTACCTGAGTACCGAAAGGTTAAGGGTTCGGTGAGGTTTTGGAATCCATACCATGGTTGGTGCCCAGTTATCTTCCAAGACTCATCAGAGGGAGAGGCGCACTCCTTCAGAAATATTGGACAGTCGATCGCAGAACTTGAGAACATTGCATACGACAAGGAGGCCACTTCTGGGCATATTCCATTCCCTCAAGAAACTGAGCGTCAGCTTTGTAAGAGTTTAGACGCCGGTCTCGAGACAAAGATCTCACTGATTTGTCCAAACGCGGAACTGATCAGAATTGGGCCGCGTCCCTTCGCGTGGTGTAAATCCCGAGGCCCGAATGCCCTGATCAGAGGTTGAACAAGGTGGAATGACGAGCTGTCATTCCGGAGGTGCGG
>NZ_NQLA01000085.1 GCF_002252705.1 Vulcanococcus limneticus LL | reverse complement strand
CTGATGAAACCTGAACTCTCCGCTGCAAGGGAGGAGTCAGGCTTTGGCTGGAACAAGTTTTTACCTGGCATCGAGCTATTTTCGCAGGGGGCTACCCCCCAACTATTGTCGCCGCTGCTGCGTTTCACAACCGAGTTCGAGATGGATCGGAGTGGTTCCACAGCGCCATGGACACCAGGATAGACATCAGCCAATTCAGGTGATGTCTCTGTCTTGTTCCCAGGTGAACCCTGAGAACTGCATAGAAGCTGGTCCCGGCACACCGCTTGCGCAGCTGCTGGTACCCGTCTGGAAGGATTGGGTATCTTGCTTCAAGAGCTTTGATGTGGTCAAGCCCTCGGTCTATTAGTACTCCTCCGCTTCACACATTACTGCGCTTCCACGTAGAGCCTATCAACGGGTGTTCTGCCCGTGACCTTACTGGCTAACGCCATGGGAATACTCATCTTGAGGTGGGCTTCCCACTTAGATGCTTTCAGCGGTTATCCACTCCGCACATGGCTACCCAGCGTTTACCGTTGGCACGATAACTGGTACACCAGAGGTGCGTTCCTCCCGGTCCTCTCGTACTAGGGAGAAATCCTCTCAATATTCCTGCGCATGCACCGGATATGGACCGAACTGTCTCACGACGTTCTGAACCCAGCTCGCGTACCGCTTTAATGGGCGAACAGCCCAACCCTTGGGACCGACTTCAGCCCCAGGTTGCGATGAGCCGACATCGAGGTGCCAAACCTCCCCGTCGATGTGAACTCTTGGGGGAGATCAGCCTGTTATCCCTAGAGTAACTTTTATCCGTTGAGCGACGGCCCTTCCACTCAGAACCGTCGGATCACTAAAGCCGGGTTTCCCCCCTGTTCGACTTGTAGGTCTCACAGTCAAGCCTGCTTCTGCTTTTGCACTCGTCGGCTGATTTCCAACCAGCCTGAGCAGACCTTTGCGCGCCTCCGTTACCTTTTAGGAGGCGACCGCCCCAGTCAAACTGCCCACCAGATACTGTCCGGTCCCCGGATAACGGGTGACCGTTAGAATCCTAGCTCTGAAAGAGTGGTATCTCACCGTTGGCTCACCATCACCCGCAAGCAATGGATCAAAGCCTCCCACCTATCCTGCGCATTCAGAGCCCGGACACAATACCAAGCTACAGTAAAGCTTCATAGGGTCTTTCTGTCCAGGTGCACGTAGTCCGCATCTTCACAGACAATTCTATTTCGCCGAGCCTCTCTCCGAGACAGCGCCCAGATCGTTACGCCTTTCGTGCGGGTCGGAACTTACCCGACAAGGAATTTCGCTACCTTAGGACCGTTATAGTTACGGCCGCCGTTCACCGGGGCTTCAGTCGCTAGCTTCGCTTTCGCTGACCAACTTCCTTAACCTTCCGGCACTGGGCAGGCGTCAGCCCCCATACATCGTCTTGCGACTTAGCGGAGACCTGTGTTTTTGGTAAACAGTCGCCTGGGCCTATTCACTGCGACCACCTTGCGGTGGCACCCCTTCTCCCGAAGTTACGGGGTCATTTTGCCGAGTTCCTTAGAGAGAGTTACCTCGCGCCCCTCGGTATTCTCTACCACCCCACCTGTGTCGGTTTCGGGTACAGGCAATCATGCCTTAACGGGTATAGGGCTTTTCTTGGAAGCTTGACGTCACCAACTTCGCTGCCGTAGCAGCTCGCACTCACGCCTCAGCTCAAACCGTTTTCGCCGGTTCTCAACGCCTCGAACGCTTGGACCAGTAACCAACATCTGGCTTGGCTAGCCTTCTCCGTCCCCCTTCCCAAAACATGATCGGTACAGGAATGTTGACCTGTTGTCCATCGACTACGCCTTTCGGCCTCGCCTTAGGTCCTGACTAACCCTCCGCGGACGAGCCTGCCGGAGGAACCCTTAGGGTTTCGGGGCATGGGATTCTCACCCATGTTTTCGCTACTCAAGCCGACATTCTCACTTCCATGCAGTCCACGCCCGCTTACGCTAACGCTTCACCCCACATGGAACGCTCCCCTACCATTAAACAAGTTTAATCCGCAGCTTCGGTACAATGCTTAGCCCCGTTCATTTTCGGCGCAGGATCGCTCGACCAGTGAGCTATTACGCACTCCTTTGAGGATGGCTGCTTCTAGGCAAACCTCCTGGTTGTCTGGGCAATCCCACCTCCTTTATCACTCAGCATTGATTTGGGGACCTTAGCTGGCGGTCTGGGCTGTTTCCCTTTCGACCATGGAGCTTATCCCCCACAGTCTGACTGCCTAGCTACACACAGGGTATTCAGAGTTTGTCTCGATTTGGTACCGCTCTCGCAGCCCGCACCGAAACAGTGGCTTTACCCCCCTGCTGGAGCACTAGACGCTACGCCTCAACGTATTTCGGGGAGAACCAGCTAGCTCCGGGTTCGATTGGCATTTCACCCCTAACCACAGCTCATCCGCTGATTTTTCAACATCAGTCGGTTCGGACCTCCACTTGGTATCACCCAAGCTTCATCCTGGCCATGGTTAGATCACCCGGGTTCGGGTCTATAAACACTGACGATCGCCCTATTCAGACTCGCTTTCGCTATGGCTCCACCATTCCCGGTTTAACCTGCCAGTGCCTATAAGTCGCCGGCTCATTCTTCAACAGGCACGCGGTCACCCGATCAGTCGGGCTCCCACTGCTTGTAAGCTCACGGTTTCATGTTCTATTTCACTCCCCTCCCGGGGTTCTTTTCACCTTTCCCTCGCGGTACTGTTGCGCTATCGGTCACACAGGAGTACTTAGCCTTACGAGGTGGTCCTCGCAGATTCACACGGAATTTCACGTGCTCCGTGCTACTCGGGATACAGCTAGGCCAACTTCATTTTTGATTACGGGGCTTTCACCCTCTATGGCGCGCCATTCAAACGCTTCTTCTAAATCCGTTGGTCCACGTTGCTGTCCCACAACCCCGATGGTCGAAACCATCGGTTTAGGCTCTTCCCCGTTCGCTCGCCGCTACTGAGGGAGTCGTTTTTACTTTCCTTTCCTCCAGCTACTAAGATGTTTCAGTTCGCTGGGTTGGCTCGCGCTACCCTATGGATTCAGGTAGCCGTTCTAGGGGTTGCCCCATTCGGAAATTCCCGGATCAAAGCGTGTTTCCAGCTCCCCGAGACTTATCGCAGGTAACCACGTCCTTCATCGCCTCTGTGTGCCAAGGTATCCACCGTGAGCCCTTTGTAGCTTGACCAATTATCCTTCCAGTGCTTCAGGCTGTTGAGGCCCATTCTCTCAAGATTCTTGGCTTTAACCTTCCTCCTCTCTTTGCAGAGCATCGGCTGGCCAACTCCAGAATGCATGGATCAGACTCCCCGACCTTGAACACCTGTGGCATTCAACTTGGGAAGAACACTGGAAGGTCTCGGCTCTTGAAACAGAAATCCCACTATCTTGCCTCCATGCTGATCACTCAGCGATGGAAACGACAATGGGCATCTGCAAGATGCTTTATCTTTCCAGACTTTTCTATGCAGTTGTCAAGGTTCTGCTGAACAGCAGCTGATTCAAACCCATCCAGAGCTGGTTGGCTCTGGCAGTGCTTGGATCAGGCTTGAGTCCAGCGTCCTATCAACCATCAGTCACTTGCTGCTACGACTGGGTCGACGCTGCAAACCTGTTGGCATGAAAGGAAGCTGGAGTCATCGGCTCCAACCCTTTCTCCGATCTTGATCACACCACACAGCTCACGGAATTCAACTCCGCATCCTTGGGGAAACCCGCTTCAGTTGGATGGAGGTAGATGGAGGTTAGCGGACTCGAACCGCTGACATCCTGCTTGCAAAGCAGGCGCTCTACCAACTGAGCTAAACCCCCAAACACGAATGGGCCATCCTGGACTTGAACCAGGGACCTCACCCTTATCAGGGGTGCGCTCTAACCACCTGAGCTAATGGCCCAGGAGTTGCTTCCTCATTAGGCTCAATCTATTCATTCCAATGAATCACTTGATGTGAACCATTAGATTGGACAGGTTGGGACCCTGTGGGGTGACCTAGACAAAGTTTAGGAACTGAAAAGACTCGTCGGCACAGAACTCATCACCCTTGCAGGTCACAAGTCTTGCCGCTCATCCATTGAGGTACCGATCGACCTAGAGATGACAGGATCATGGCCTGAGAATAAAGTACTCAGACATCACGATCGGGTATTGTCTCCCTGTTAGGAGGTGATCCAGCCGCACCTTCCGGTACGGCTACCTTGTTACGACTTCACCCCAGTCATCAGCCCCACCTTCGGCATCCTCCTCCCTTACGGGTTGGAGTAACGACTTCGGGCGTGGCCAACTTCCATGGTGTGACGGGCGGTGTGTACAAGGCCCGGGAACGTATTCACCGCAGTATGCTGACCTGCGATTACTAGCGATTCCTCCTTCACGTAGGCGAGTTGCAGCCTACGATCTGAACTGAGCCACGGTTTATGGGATTTGCTAGCTCTCGCGAGTTTGCTGCCCTTTGTCCGTAGCATTGTAGTACGTGTGTAGCCCAGGATGTAAGGGGCATGATGACTTGACGTCATCCACACCTTCCTCCGGTTTATCACCGGCGGTCTCTCTAGAGTGCCCAACTGAATGCTGGCAACTAAAGACGTGGGTTGCGCTCGTTGCGGGACTTAACCCAACATCTCACGACACGAGCTGACGACAGCCATGCACCACCTGTCACTGCGCTCCCGAAGGCACTCCCTCGTTTCCAAGGGATTCGCAGGATGTCAAACCCTGGTAAGGTTCTTCGCGTTGCATCGAATTAAACCACATACTCCACCGCTTGTGCGGGCCCCCGTCAATTCCTTTGAGTTTCACACTTGCGTGCGTACTCCCCAGGCGGAACACTTAACGCGTTGGCTACGACACCGAGGGGGTCGATTCCCCCGACACCTAGTGTTCATCGTTTACGGCCAGGACTACAGGGGTATCTAATCCCTTTCGCTCCCCTGGCTTTCGTCCATGAGCGTCAGTTATGGCCCAGCAGAGCGCCTTCGCCACTGGTGTTCTTCCCGATATCTACGCATTTCACCGCTACACCGGGAATTCCCTCTGCCCCTACCACACTCTAGCCTTGTAGTTTCCATCGCCGAAATGGAGTTAAGCTCCACGCTTTAACGACAGACTTTCAAGGCCGCCTGCGGACGCTTTACGCCCAATAATTCCGGATAACGCTTGCCACTCCCGTATTACCGCGGCTGCTGGCACGGAATTAGCCGTGGCTTATTCATCAAGTACCGTCAGATCTTCTTCCTTGATAAAAGAGGTTTACAGCCCAGAGGCCTTCATCCCTCACGCGGCGTTGCTCCGTCAGGCTTTCGCCCATTGCGGAAAATTCCCCACTGCTGCCTCCCGTAGGAGTCTGGGCCGTGTCTCAGTCCCAGTGTGGCTGATCATCCTCTCAGACCAGCTACTGATCGAAGCCTTGGTGCGCCATTACCACACCAACTAGCTAATCAGACGCGGGCTCATCCTCAGGCGAAAACTCATTTCACCTCTCGGCATATGGGGTATTAGCGGTCGTTTCCAACCGTTATCCCCCTCCTGAGGGCAGATTCCCACGCGTTACTCACCCGTCCGCCACTAACCCGAAGGTTCGTTCGACTTGCATGTGTTAAGCACGCCGCCAGCGTTCATCCTGAGCCAGGATCAAACTCTCCGTTGTAGATCAAACCCTCTTGACTCATCCTTTCAGACTTGTCTCAGCTTGATTTGCTCACCCATCAGCTCCCACTGGCGTAGGCCTGATAGTTGATGCCACTTCCTCTGACAGAAGCGTTCAAAGAGTGCACTAAAATCTCGCTCGCTTTCGCAACCAATCTCTCGTGACTTTCCAGGATCTCAGATCCGGTCGCAGGTCTCCCCTGTCGGCACACCTATTGATTGCACCTCGTGAGGGGCACAACCAACACACCAACAGAAGATCCCGCTAATTTCTTTTTGACGGGACCTCACACCTTCACTGCATTCTTCTGCCATCCAGCTATCCCTCCCCTCAATCTCACTCTCCCTCTCAGGACAGCGGACTCAGGCTGCAGAAGCCGGACGACGCAGTAAAAGCGTCAGTTCCTAAACTTTTCGGTTGTCCAGGTGCTCCTTCCGCCCTCTCGGGCTTCCGGTTTCAGCGGCCTCGCGACCGCCTCTTGAACTTACAACACCGGTGGCTCGCGCCTCCTTCGTCGTAAGTCGCCTCAGA
>NZ_NQLA01000014.1 GCF_002252705.1 Vulcanococcus limneticus LL | reverse complement strand
GTTGCGGCAGCTCAAGGCCAGAGGCCGCACCCGGGTCGGAGCGGTGTTCCGGTTGCATGTGGTGGCCTACAACCTGATCCGCCTGGCCAACCTGCTCGCTCCACGGGAGGCGTTGGCATGAACCACACGGAGCCGGGCACTCAGAAGTGGTCAGCCGGCTGGGTATCTGTACGGGCGGCAACGATCACCTCCCGATGCGGCGACCAGCCTTGCGAGGGGGACTGGAGCAAGCCCACGCAGCCCAATCCGTCATAGATGGGCTCGGGTTGGCGGCTATTTCAGCAGCCTCCTAGAGGTAGAAGCCCACGGTGGCCACCACCCGGGTCCCCTGGGCCCGCAGGGCCCGCCGCAGGGCGATGGTGCTCTGGTTGTGGAGAAGGTTTTCCCAGCGGTGGCGGGTCACGAACACTGGCAGCACCACGGTGCAGAACTTGTCGCGGTTCTTGCGGTGGTCCACCTCAAAGTGCTGCACGAAGTCCAGCACCGGATCGATCAGGGACCGATAGGGAGACTCCAGCACCACCAGGGGGATCTCCGGCAGCTGGCGCTGCCACTGTTCGCGGAAGGCCTCCGCCTTGCCCAGGCCCAGATCCACGTGAACCGCCACCAGCTCCCCGGCGATCGTGCGGGCATAGCGCACCGCCTCGAAGCTCCCCCGGTGCAGCTGGCCCACCAGCACCACCACCGGGGCTCCGCCCTCCGAGGGCGCCGGCGGCAGGGTGAGCTTCACATCGGCGGCCAGCCGCAGGCGCCGGGCCACGCTGCGGTAGTGGCGGTGGATCGTGAGGAACAGGGTCACCAGCAGCGGGATCGCCACCACCACCAGCCAGGCACCCAGCAGGAACTTGCTGTAGAGCAGCACACCCGTCACCACGGCGGTCACGACGCTGCCGAAGCCGTTCACCAGGGCCTTGCCCAGCCAGCCCCGGCCCTGCTCCCGCCACCAGTGCACCACCATTCCGGCCTGGGAGAGGGTGAAGCTCAGGAACACCCCCACGGCATACAGGGGGATCAGGCGGGTCACACTGCCGCCGAAGATGACCAGCAGCAGGCCCGCAAAGCCGCTCAGGGCCAGGATGCCGTTGCTGAACACCAGCCGGTCCCCCAGGGAGGTGAGCTGGCGGGGCAGGTAGCCGTCCTGGGCGAGGAAGTTGGCCAGTCGCGGGAAGTCGGCATAGGCGGTGTTGGCTGCCAGCAGCAGGATCAGCAGGGTGGAGAGCTGCAGCAGCAGCAGCAGGGGCCCGTTGCCGAACACCTGCTGGCCCAGCTGGTAGAGCAGGGTGGGCCCGTTCTCCCGGTAGACCGTGCCCAGCTGGTGAGCCAGCACGCTGATCCCGCCGAACATCGTGGCCAGCAGCAGCACCATCACGGTCAGCACGCGCCGGGCGTTGCGCCACTCGATCGGTTTGAAGGCCATCACCGAGTCGCTGATGGCCTCGATGCCGGTGAGGGCGGCGCAGCCGGAACTGAAGGCCCGCATCAGCAGCACTCCCCCCACCGCCGCCAGCTGGCCGCCGTGTTCCTCGGTCATGCGCAGGTTCTGTTCCAGCGCCGGCAGGGCGGCCAGGTCGCCCTGGAGCAGCTTGAGGCCACCCGCCACCACCAGGGTGAGCACGGTGCCCATGAAGATGAAGGTGGGGGCGCTGAGGATCTGGGCGCTGGAGCGCACCCCGCGCAGGTTGGCCACCATCAGCACAGCGATGGCCGCCAGGCAGAGCGGCACGCGGAACGCATCCAGGGCGGGCAGATAGGAGGTGAGTGCGGCGATGCCGGCCGCGGTGCTCACCGCCACGGTGAGCACATAGTCGATCGAGAGGGAGGCCCCGGCCACCAGGCCCGGCAGGTCGCCCAGATTTTCATGGGACACCCGGTAGGAGCCGCCCCCATGGGGATAGGCCTTGATCGTCTGCCGGTAGCTGATGGCCACGATCACCATCAGGGCGATGATCAGGCCGGTGATCGGCAGGGTGAAGCCCAGGCCTGCGGCGCCGGCCATGCCCAGCACCAGCACGATCTCCTGGGTGGCGTAGGCCACCGAGGAGAGGGCATCCGAGCTGAGGATCGCCAGGGCCTCGGCGTTGGTCAGTCGCTCCTCGGCGTGGGCGCTGGTGGGCAGCGGCGCCCCCACCAGGGCCTTTTTGAAGCGGCCGAAGAGGGATCGGGCCATGGCACAGCGGCCCTGGGCCGCTGGAACAAGAGGTTGAACGCTACGCCCGCTTCCTGGTCCGCTACCTGCAGCTCCCAGAGATCCTGACTACGGTCAGGGCCCGGGCCGGTGCTGCGCGTGCTGCTCTCTGCCTCCCGGCCGATCGCCGGCCTCAGCCTTGAGGAGTCCCTCGCGACCCTCGGCAGCGGCGCCGAGGGCCTGAGCCAGGCCGAGGCGGAGCAGCGTCTGCTGCGCTTCGGTGCCAACCGGCTGCCCCAGCTCAAGCGCCGCTCGCTGCTGCTGAAGTTCACCGACCAGCTGCGCCACTTCATGGCCCTGCTGCTCTGGGCCGCAGGCACCATGGCCTTCGTGGCCGGCACGCCGGAGCTGGGCTGGGCGATCTGGAGCGTGATCCTGATCAATGCCGTGTTCAGCTTCTGGCAGGAGTTCCAGGCGGAGCGCACCCTGGCGGCCCTGAGCCAGGTGCTGCCGCGGCGGGTGCGGATCTGGCGCGACGGCAGCCTGAAGGAGCTGGCGGCCGATCAGCTGGTGCCCGGCGATGTGATCGAGCTGGAGGAGGGCGACCATGTGCCCGCCGACTGCCGGGTGCTGCGGGCCGTTCAGCTCTATCTGGATGTGGCGGTGCTCACGGGCGAGTCGCTGCCGGTGGCCCGCAGCCCTGAGCCCCTGACCCAGCGGCTCAAGACCTCCGAGGCCACCAACCTGTTGCCGGCCGGTACAACCGTGGCCGCCGGGCGTGCCACCGCCCTCGTCTATGCCACCGGGGCCGAGACCGAGTTCGGCCAGGTGGCCCATCTCACCGCCAGTACGGTGCGCTCCCCCAGCACCCTGGAGCTGCAGGTGGGCCGGATCGTGCGCACGATCACCACGATCGCCCTGTCGATGGGGGCCCTCACCTTCGCCGCCAGCCTGCTGTTCGTGGGGATGGGGCCTGTCGAGAGCCTGGTGTTCGCCATCGGCATCATCGTGGCCAACGTGCCGGAGGGGCTGCTGCCCACGGTCACCCTGGCCCTCGCCCTGGCGGTGCGGCGCATGGCCGAGGAGAACGCCCTGGTGCGGCGCCTCTCGGCGGTGGAGACCCTGGGGGCCGTGAGCGTGGTCTGCACGGACAAGACCGGCACACTGACCGCCAATGCCATGGCCCTGCGGGCGACCTGGCGGCCGGGGGATGGCCCCGAGCCGATCCTGGCCGCCAGAGCTGGCGGTTCCCTTCCGGGCGGCTCCACCTCGAGCGGCTCCGTTCCCAGTGCCCTTGCCTCGGGCGGCACCGACCTGCTGCTGCTGGGGGCAGCCCTCTGCTCCAATGCCCGCCTTGAACGCCATGGCCGCGCCACGGAGCCCTGGCGGGCGGTGGGCGATCCCACCGAGACGGCCCTGCTGCTGGCGGCGGTGGGAGCGGGTCTGGATCTGGAGGCGGAGCTGCGGCGGCTGCCGCGGCTGCAGGAGCTGCCCTTTGATTCAGAGCGGCGGCTGATGAGTGTGCTGCTCGACTGGCGGGGCGATCCCCGCTGGCCCGCCGGCCCCGACCGGCTGGCGATCACCAAGGGGGCGCCTTTGGAGGTGCTGGCCCGCTGTGACCGCTGGCTGGATCCGGCGGGCTCCGGTGGCCCCGGGGCGCTGGCCCTGCTGGGCAGCCCGGAGCGGGCGGCGGTGCTGGCCGCCAACGACCACATGGCCCGCCTGGGCATGCGGGTGCTGGCGGTGGCCAGCCGGCCCCTGGACCCGGCCGCGGCGCTGCTGGAAGAGAACCTGGTGTTCGTGGGCCTGGTGGGGCTCTATGACCCGCCGCGCCACGGGGTGGGCGAGGCCATTGCCGCCTGCCACCGGGCCCGCATCAAGGTCACGATGGTGACGGGCGACTACGGCCTCACCGCCGAGGCGATCGCCCGCCAGATCGGCCTGCTGGATCCCCCGCCCGACGACGGCCTGGGCTCCCACACCACCGGGACCCACCCCAACGGGCTGCACGCGGCCATGGCTGATCCGGTGCGGGTGATAAGCGGCGACGACCTGGACCGCCTCAGCGACGTGCAGCTGCGTCAGGTGATCAAGTTCCGCTCGCGCCTGGTGTTCGCCCGCATGGCTCCGGAGCAGAAGCTGCGGCTGGTGCAGGCCTACAAGGCACTCGGTGAGGTGGTGGCCGTCACCGGCGACGGCGTCAACGATGCCCCGGCCCTACGGGCGGCGGACGTGGGGCTGGCCATGGGCCGCAACGGCACCGATGTGGCTCGCGAGGCCGCAGACATCGTGCTCGTGGACGACAACTTCGCCACGATCGTGAGCGCGGTGCGCCATGGCCGGGCCGTCTACCAGAACATCCGCAAGTTCATCACCTACATCCTGGCTTCGAACGTGCCGGAGCTGGCCCCATTCCTGGCGATGCTGCTGCTGCGCATCCCGGCGGCCCTCACGGTGCTGCAGATCCTGGCGGTGGACCTGGGCACCGATCTGCTGCCGGCCCTGGGGCTGGGGGCCGAGCCGCCCGGCCCGGACACGATGGAGGTGCCGCCCCGGCGACCCGGCGAGGCCCTGATGAACCGGCCGTTGCTGCTGCGGGCTTATCTGTTCCTCGGGCCGGTCGAGGGGATCCTGGCCATGGGCGGCTATCTGCTCACCTGGCGCCATTACGGCATCGACCTGGCCGAGCTGCGCCAGCTGGCCCCTGCCCTGCTGCACCACAGCGCCGGGGCCGAGGTGGTGGCGATCCAGCAGCAGGCCTCGGCGGTCACACTGGGGGTGATCGTGGCGGCCCAGATGGGCAACCTGATGGCGTGTCGCTCCGAGTGGCGCTCGGTGCTCCAGTTGCCGTTGTTCAGCAATCTGCTGCTGTGGCTGGGCTTCGTGAGCGAGCCGCTGGCCTTTGGTCTGCTGCTGGGTCTGCCCGCCCTGGCGGCGGCCTTCCAGCTGGCGCCCTTCCCGCCTGAGCTGCTGGGCTGGCTGGCCCTGGCTCCTGTGGTGGTGCTACTGGCCGAGGAACTGCGCAAGCTGGTGGTGCGCCGCCGCAGACGGCCGCCGGCACCATCCCACCCGGGGCCGACGCTTCCGATCTCCCCGCTGCTGCCCTTGGCATGAGCCGCTCCTCGTCTCCCTTGGATTCCCCTGGGCCGTTCCCCGCCGACTCCCCCAGGCCGCCGCTCTGGAACGACAGGGCGGCCGCAGGCCGCGAGCTGGCGGCCCAGCTGCAGGGCTGGCATGGCGATCATCAGGCCCTGGTGATCGGGCTGCCCCGGGGCGGGGTGGCCGTGGCGGCGGTGCTGGCCGATGCCCTGGAGCTGCCGCTCGGCACCTGGGCCGTGCGCAAATTGGCCCATCCCGCGGAGCCGGAGGTGGCGGTGGGGGCACTGGCGCCGGGTGGCGTCTTGCTCTGGGATGAGCCCTATCTGCAGCAGCAGCACCTCCCCCTGGAGCTGCGGCGTCAGCTAGTGCAGGAGCAGGACCAGGAGCTGCAGCGTCGCCAGCGTCTGTTTGCCGATCCACCGGCGGCGGCGCTGCGGGGCCGCCATCTGCTCGTGGTTGACGACGGCGTGGCCACAGGCCTCACCGCCCGGGCGGCCCTCACCTCCCTGCGCCGCTGTGCCCCGTCGCGGCTGGTGCTGGCCGTGCCGGTGATCGATCAGGAGGTGGCCCGCCGCCTGGAGTCCAGTCTTGAGGGGCTGGTGGATGGCCTGGTGGCCCTGGCGCGGGTGGAGCGGCTCACGGCTGTCGGCGCCTGGTACCGCCAGTTCGAGCAGCTCGACGACGCCAGCGTGGCGGCCCTGCTGCGGGATCGGCGTCTAGGCTTACCCGCCAGACCCGGTTAGGCCAGGCCTCAGGCCTGGTGGTAGGCCGGATCCAGCCAGCAGCGAGGTAGGGCTTCACCCGAGGGAAAGACCAGATCGGCCTTGGCGAAGGGCTCCTGCTCCTGCAGCTCTTCGCCGGCATGCAGCCGGCCGTCTACCTGGGCGGCGAAGGGATCGGCGAGTTGCTTGAGGCTCAGGACCTCCAGCAAGCTGCCATCGGCGCGGGTCTTGAGGAACATCGCTCCACCTCGGAGGCTCTGGTCCCGTTCTAGTTCAGTACCCCGCCGGCTGACCGGCGCTGGACAGGTCAGCGATGCAAGCCGCAACGCCGGGGCCGGCATGGCCCTATCGACTCTCCTGGAGCCGCTGGAGTGCCAACCAAGGGGAGAGCAGTAGCACCTCCGCCGATCAGAACCACTCCGAGCGGGCCTCGGCCGCCGGGTTGGTGTGGTCCTCCGGGGTGCTGCGCTCAAATTCCAGACGGATCGAGCGACGCTGCTCGCCGTCGGCGGCCACGGCCTCGATCGGGTAGAGCTGGCGTCCATCGCGGAAGGGCACCTGCACCCGAAAGCTGCCGTTGGCCTTGAGGGGCACCGGCTCGCCGCCGATGCTGAGGCTGGCATCAGGTTCGGTGGCGCCGTACACCACCAGCTCAGCATCGGCCACGAGCCAGAAGGAGCGCTGGCGCACCAGCAGGCCCTCGCCGGAGGCGCTGCGGCCACTGGCCCACAGGCCCACCCCCGAGGCCTGCAGCCCGGCTGCCGCCCCCTCGATTAGCCCAAGCTCGTGGAACGCCTCCGATCCGCGGCCTACCTGGCGCAGCCGCAGCGTGGCGGTTCGGTAGAGCAGCTCGTGCAGGGGCAGGTCGCCGTTGGCGGGGGGTTCCGGCGACGGCTCCACCTCGGGCTCGGCCGGCTGGAAGGGTTCAAAGCTGGTCACGCTGGAGGTGGTGGGGGCCTCGTCGTAGCCGAGGATCAAGGTCGGGGTCGAACGGGCCAGCTGGACCCAGCCGCCGGCTGCCTGGAAGCCCAGCTCCACCCGGTAGATGCGGTTGCCCAGGGGCAGGGCCACGCCCCACTGGCCCGCCGAGGCCTCCACCGGCAGCTGTTGCAGGGCGTGGGGCGGGCTGTCCTGGCCGCTGAGGCCGGTCACATCGGCGATCCGTAGCCGCAGGGTCTGGCCGCCTTCGACCAGCCGGGCCCGATCGGCGGCGCTGAGCTGCCAGAAGGCGAAGCCCCACTGGGGACCATGGGCCTCGAAGCTCACCCAGGAGGGCTCCTGGCCGGCCTGCGGCCGCCCGGTAACGGGGGCGGCGGCCCTGGTTGTCGAGGATGTTCTCGAGGCGGCAGCTGTGGCCGTGGCGCTGGGGCTGGCTGTCGCCACGCCGTCCGCGCCTGGGGATTCAGCCCGCAGACCCAGGGCTTCCAGGGCGCGGAGGGCGAGGTCTCTGATCGAGGGTGCCATGGATGCCAGATGCGTTGAACAGTCCTAGGTGCCGGACCCCGGCCGCGCGGTGGCGACGGCTGCAATGGTCGCCGTTCCCTGACCACAACCTCCCTATCGCTAGAACGGGGCCACTCCACCCCCCGTGCCCGTGACCAGCGCCCCTGCTGCCGCCTCCCTGAGCTGGACGGAGCTGGATGCGCTGCTGCCCGCCGGCCCCGACGAGGTGGCCCTGCGGATCCATGGCCCCACCAATGCCCAGGCCGAGCTGCGCCTGTTCGGCCGCAGCGAGTCCGAGCTGCGCGTCACCCTCTACCGCGACAACCACGCCTGGTGCCCCTACTGCCAGAAAGTGTGGTTGTGGCTCGAGGAGCAGCGCATCCCCTACCGGGTCCGCAAGGTCACGATGCATTGCTACGGGGAGAAGGAGGACTGGTACCGGCGCCTGGTGCCCAGCGGCATGCTGCCGGCCCTGGAGCTCGATGGTCGGCTGATCACCGAAAGCGACCTGATCCTGCACAGCCTCGAGGGCGTCTTCGGGCCCCTGGGCCGGGCCCTTGATGATCCGGAAGTCTTTGCGTTGCGCCAGCTCGAGCGGCGCCTGTTCCGCGCCTGGTGCCAGTGGCTCTGCTACGCAGGCCCCCTGAGCGGCGGGGGGGCCGATCCCTTTGCCGAGCCGGCGGCCCGTCACTTCACCCGCATGGCCGAGCTGGTGGAGCAGGCCCTCGAGGCCCTTCACGGGCCCTGGTTCCTGGATGGTTTCAGCAGCGCCGATGTGGTGTTCGTGCCCTATCTGGAGCGGATGAACGCCTCGCTTGCCTACTACAAGGGGTACGGGCTGCGCCAGCGTCACCCGGCGATCGACCGCTGGTTCAGCGCCCTGGAGCAGCGCTCCACCTACCTGGGCACCCAGGGCGACTTCCACACCCATGCCCACGACCTGCCGCCCCAGATGGGCTGCTGCCTGGCCAGCGGCAGTCCGGTGCCGTGGGCCGCCGCTGACGCCATTGACGGCGGCCCCTGGCCCTCCGCCAACCCTGCCCTGATCGAGACGCGGCAGGCAGAGCCGCCCGGCGCCGCCTTCGAGGCCGTGGCCCGGGTGCTCAAGCACCGGGAGCGGCTGCTGGCCCTCAACCCCGAGGCCGACGGCAGCGGCGGCCCTCGGCTGGATCAGGCCCTGCGCGCGGCCCTCACGACCCTGGTGGGGGAGACCCCCTGCGCCCCGCCCGCCGGCACGGCCGCCGGCTTGCGCTACCTGCGGGATCGCATCTCGGTGCCCCGCGACATGTCGGTGCATGCGGCCCGGCGGTTGCGCTGGGCCCTGGAGACCACCGCCGCCCTCGATGGCCCGGCCCCCGGTCCGGCGATTCCCAGCCGCCACCGCCGCGACCAGGACCCCACCCCCTTCCGCGCCGCCCGCACCGCCAGCCTCCCCGCCTGATCCCGGGGCGGCCCAGCGGCCTGCCATGCTCCGGGATTGGCTTTCCTCCCTCGCCGCTCTGCGTTCCATTCGCTCTGGGTCCCATCGCTGCCGCCCTCCTCGCCCAGCTGCCCGCCCAGCTCGCCGTCGTGGCGCTCAGCGGGGCCCATGCTCCCCTGGCCTCGCTTGACGGCTTCAGCACCGCGGACCTCCAGGCCTTGGTTGGCCGCTGGGGCTATCTGGTGGTGTTCCTGGGCATGCTGCTGGAGAACGCCGGCCTGCCCCTGCCCGGTGAGACGCTCACCCTGCTGGGGGGCTACGCCGCCGGTAGCGGCCAGCTCAACCTGTTCGGCGTGATGGCCGCGGCGGCCGGTGGTGCCGTGCTCGGCGACAACCTGGGCTACTGGGTCGGGCGCCGGGCCGGCTGGGGCCTGCTGCTGCGGGTGGGCCGCTGGCTCGGGCAGGGGCCGGAGCAGATGGAGCGGCTGCGGTCCGGCTTTCTGCGCCGAGCCGGACTCTCGGTGCTGCTGGGGCGCTTCGTGGCGGTGCTGCGGGTGTTGGCCGGTCCCATGGCCGGTGCAGTGGGCATGCCCTACCGCCGCTTCGTGCTCTGCAACCTGGCCGGTGCCGTGCTCTGGTCGGCCTCGATGGTGAGCCTGGCCTGGTTGGGGGGGCGCTGGATCCCGATCGAGCGCATGCTCAGCGGGGTGATCCAGTTCGGCCTCGGCGCGCTGCTGCTGCTGGCCGTGGTGGTGCTGCTGCCGAGGTTGCTCTCCACCTGGGAGGGCCGACTTCTGGAGCGCAGTGAGCAGGCCGGACCCCCCGATGGCGGAGGCGATGCAGGCCCAGGGTCATCGGTCCACCACGACCAGCCCCGTCACCCCTGAGCCTGCTGGTTCGGCTGGCGGGTTCTTGGCTTAGGGCGTTCAGCTGAAGGCGTTCGGCCTGGTCTGCTGGGGTTGTGCTGGTTCAGCGGTTGGAGAGCCCCTCGCGCTTGCTCATCAGGTAGCGCACCAGTTCCTGCTGCAGGGCCAGCAGCTCGCGGGTGCAGCCGCGGAAGGCGGCCCGGTGGCGGATCTCGTCGTGGCGGGTGTGCAGGTCGCGCAGCATCAGTTCGATGGCATCGAGTTCAGCCCTGTTCATGGCCCCGGCCGGCGTTGGCGGAACCCTATCAACTCAGCGGCAGCCCCTCCTGTCTGCTCCAGGCAGCGTGGCTAGCTTTCGCGCAACGGCACCCAACCCGCCATGATCCGTTCCGATCGCTGCGCCGGTCTGTTGGTCCGCGCCGCCGGTGGCGGCCTCGCCCTGGTGCTGCTGGGGGCGCCGGCCTTGGCCCAGCAGGCTTGCAAGCCCGTCGATTCGCAGCAGCAACAGCGCTTTGACGCCTTCCTCAGCTCCCCCACCGAGCGAGAGGAGCTGGCGGCCAGCTGCGCCCGCCTGCAGGTGCGTGATCAGATCCTGGCCCAGCCCCCCGGCACCGCCCTGCGCTCCCCAGGCTTCCGCCGCTGGGTGCTGGACCGCATCGCGATCACCACCAACGGCACCCTCTGCCAGGCCGATCTCGATCGCCTGGCGGACACCTACATCCAGGCCGTGGGCAGGAGCTGCCGGTGACCGAAGCGCCGCTCGGGACGGGCAGATCCATCGGGGCTGCGGGGCCGGTTCGGGCCTTTGGCGCGGCCAGAGCGGCCGCCCTGGTGCTCGCTGCCCTGGTCTCGGCCCCCCTGGTGCTCGCGCCGGCCCCAGGGCGTGCGGTGGAGCTCGGCGGCCAGACCTGGTTCGCCTCGCCCCCCTGGAAGGTCGTGTTCCGCAGCTACAGCACCACGGTGGGTGACATGGGCGCCGAGTATTACTTCACGGTGGTTCTGCCGGCCGCCGCCGGGGTGGGACTGGCCGGCCTGCAGCTCGAGCAGACCCGTGGGGTGGATCGGAGCTTCGGCTTCGATGCGGGGCGTACCCGCGCCTTCCTGGGCTTACCCCGTCGTGAGGGGCCGGCTATCCCCGTGGAGGGGCTGTTCGATGAGAACACCCGCATCTTCCGGGCCCGGTTCCCCCAGCCGCCCCAGCCCGGCCAGACCATCACCCTGGTGCTGCGGCCCTGGCGCAATCCCCTCCAGAGCGACACCTACATGTTTGCGGTGCAGGCGATCCCTGCCGGTGTCAATCCGGTGCCCTCGGCCCTGGGCTTCGCCACGATGCCGATCTACGAGGTCTTCTCGCGCTGAAGGGCCGCCGCCAGGAACACCAGCGCCATCAGCAGATAGCCGAGGGCCCAGCTGCCGCCACTGCCCCAGCCCAGCTGCAGCACCGTGTCGGCCTGGGTGAACCGCCAGGCGTGGATCACCCCCAGCCAGGCCGCCGCCGCCGCCAGGCCCGCGCAGAGGGCCGCGGCCAGAAAGCGACGCTCGATCACATACACGAGCATGCCGGCCAGCAGCATGGCGGTGATGATCTGGCCCTGCTCCAGGGCAAAGGCCCCGCTGGCCCACACGTCGGCCCGCTGCAGGGGCGCCAGCAGCGCCGGACCGAAGGGCTGGCTGGCACTGCCTGCGCCGCCAGTCCGCAGGCCCGCCTTGAGCAGCAGGGCGCCCCAGCCTGCCAGGCCCGGCAGCAGCCCCAGCACAACGGCCGGAGCATGGGAGCGGGGTGTGGCCTGGAAGGCCTGGGCGGCGATCACCAGGCCGATGTAGAGCACGATTGCCATGCCGGCCTCGATCGGCACCAGCTGCCCCACCAGGCCGAACAGCCCCAGCAGGCAGAGGCCGCCCATCAGCAGTCCGTTGAGCCAGGAGTAGCCGATACGGGCCCCCATCGCCTTCCAGGCGGGATGGCCGATGTAGAGGGTGGTGGGGAAACAGGAGCCCAGGGCGGCGGCGGCGATCGTGCCCAGGCCGTTGATCAGCAGCGAACTCTTCACCGGGTAGGCGTCGCCGGCGGCCTCGGCGCTCTCGATGTTCTGCAGCGACCCGAGCACGTTGAACAGTCCCATCGGCACGATCACCCCCAGCCAGGGCACGAGCTGGGAGCGGGCCTCCCACAGGCTGGCCAACTGCAGCGCCGGCAGGTGCAGGCCCACCTGGCTGGCGTTGGCGCTCCAGCTTGCCGCGTCGATCCGGATCAGGCCGCTGCCCCAGGCCAGGGGGATGCCCACCAGCACAGCCAGCAGGCCGCCGGGGATCGGCAGGCGCAGGCGGCCGTAGTAGGTCACCAGGATCACCGCAAGCACCGCCAGGCCCACCACCGGCTGGGCGTAGGTGCGCAGCAGGAAGCCCAGGGCGATGTAGCCGAGGGCGATGCCGGCCAGGGTGGAGAGCAGGGCGGCCCGTGGCAGCCAGCGCCGCAGCCAGTGGGCCCACCAGGCGCCGCCCGCCTCGATCAACCCCGAGCCCAGGCAGGCCATCAGGCCCGCCTCCCAGGAGAGGCGCACGGCAGCGGCCTCTCCGAGGCCCTGGTCCAGGGCGGTGAGCTTCACCGGCAGCATCACCAGGAACACGTAGGCGAACAGGCTCACCGTGTTGATGCCGTAGGGCAGGGCGGTGCGGTCGTCGCGCTGCTCGCGCCGCGCGAGGCGATGGGCCTGCACGGCGTAGGCCAGGTTGCCCACCGCCAGGCTGATGCCGGTGGCCGGCAGGATGCTGCCGAAGATCAGTTCGTCGGGGTAGCCGAGCACGCCGCGGCAGAGGCTCAGGATCAGCAGGATCTGGATCAGGTTGTCGAGGCCGAGGCCCAGCAGGCCATCGATGTCGCCTGGGACGAACCAGCGGGGCCGGGCGCCTGGGCCGGGCCCCGGGCCGGGGACCAGGCTGGGGGAATGGGGAGGCATGGGGTCAGCTTGCTGGCGTGGGGTCCGGTCTGCCACTTCGCTGGGACGATGGGGCAGCCGCGGTCCTGAAGCCGTCCTGCTGTGCTGTCCGCCTGCCGCTACCAGCTGCAGGTCCATGCCCATGGCCTCTAGCGGATCGGCGTGGCCACCGACTGGACGGCCAAGCCCTGATCGGGCGGTGTTCCCCTGGGCCGGGCCGGCTGGCTTACGGGCTGGGCTCGAGCAGTAGCAGGGCCTCGGCCCCATGGCGACCGTTCCAGAGCCAGTGGCTCTGCCAGCCCGCCGCCGCCGCCAGCTGGCGGAACTGCTCCCGCTCGGCTGGAAAGTCGCTGGCGCTGAGGTGGTCGCCGACCAGCTGCCGCTCGGCGGCGGGCAGCTCCTGCCACTGGCTGGCGATGCGTTGCAGGTAGCGCTGGATGTAGGCCTGCCGATCCTCACCGTCGCCCCGGAACACGTCGGCCACCAGCAGGCAGCCATCGGGGGCCAGGCAGGGGCGCAAGGCCTCCAGAACGCGCTGCTTGTTGGAGTCGTCCAGGTGGTGCAGGGCGAACAGGCAGCTCACCAGGCTGAGGGGTTCGGGGCCAGGGCCGGGCGGATCCGATTCCCGTTGGGCCCGCCTCGCCTCGCTCCAATCCAGCAGGTCGGAGTCGATCCACTGGCAGGGGAAGGGGCTGCCCTCCATCCGGGCTGCGGCCAGGGGCAGCACCGCCGCGGTGGCATCGACGCCGATCAGGCCCGCCAGCGGCAGTCGCCGCAGGATCGGGGCCAGCAGACCGAGGTCGCCGCAGCCCAGATCCGCCATCCAGCCCAGGGGCGCTCCGCCGCCGCGTTCCAGCAGCAGGGCTTCCAGGGCCCGGGTCAGGGCCCGGTGTTCCATCAGATCCAGATCCACCACGTGGCGATAGGCCTGCCAGCTGCGGGTGAACAGCTCCAGGCTGCCCCGGGAGACGTTGCTGGCGGCGGGGGCGGTGAGCTCAGGGTCCTGGTCAGGGTCTGCGGCGCTGCGCTGGCTCGGTTGGCGGGTGGTTGCCTGGCTTGCGGCTGCCTGGTCGTTCGGAGTTGTCATGCCGCCTGCCACGGTCCGCGCGTCCATCCTGCCCGCCTGGAAAGGTCACCAGGGGAGGCCGCCGCGATCCAGGGGCAGGCCCATTGAAACGATTTGCACGGCCAGGCCCTGCCCAACCCTGGAGATCTCCTTACCATTCCCCAACGCGCAAGGCCGGCCAGGCGGGCCCGCATCACCCCCGGAAGCTGCCGCCTTCCCCAGGAACCTGCGACCAGTCCATGGGCAGTCCGATCAGCCTCGAAACCTTCCTGGCCCGGGCCATCGCCCGCTTCGGGAACCGCTACGACTACGGCGCCATCGTTTACAAGAGCTTCAAGACCCCGGTGACGATCCGCTGCACCATCCATCCGGTGCGCGATATCAAGATCACCCCGGAGAAGCATCTGCAGACCACGGGCGGCTGCAAATTCTGTCTGCGGGAGCGGCGGCTCCAGATCCTGGAGCGCGGCTTTGCGGCCGAGGCCGCCCCGGACCATCAGCTTGGCGAGCGCCCGGCTGCGGAGCTGCGTCCCACCACCCTCTCGGAATCCCTGCTCGATGCGGTGCGGCCGTCCTGAGCCTGGTGCGAGAGCTGCCCTGGCCCAGGGCCAGGCGCATGTGCGCGGGCTCATAGCCGATGGCATCAACTCGCGCTGGGGGCTGGCACGCCACTCCAGCCGGGAGCCCGCCTGCTGGCAAGGTCAGGACTTACGGATCTGCGTCCACTGACCGCCCCACCGGCTGGGTGACTCCCCACCCGGCTCAGGCCGCTGCAGGCGGCATCAGCGACGAGTGGTGGTGCTGGATGTGCCAGCCCGTCCCGTCGAAGGTGTAGACGAAGGAGTAGCGCGCCGCCACCCGCCGGGGCTCCTGGCCCGCCGGGTGGAGCAGGAAGCTGTAGGTGCCGGCATCGAGGGCCTCGTTGCAGCCCAGCCGCACCGTGCGGCTGTCGATCCGGCCTTCGGGGACCTGGGCCAGGAACTGCACGAAGTAGTCGGCGATGGCGGCGTGGTCGGCCCGGGGGATGGGCGAGAGGGTGGGCAGCAGCAGGGCATCGTCGCCGTAGAGGGCCGCCACCTGCTCTGGATCGCCGCTGGCCAGGGCTGCGTTCCAGCGATCGAACAGGCCGGCCACCTCGGCCGCATCGATCGGGGCACAGATGGCGCTGGCTGGCTCGGTCGGCTCCTGGCTGGCCTGGGCGGCCAAGGCCGCCGATCCAGCGGGCGCCAGCAGCAGCCCCAGGCCCAGAACCAGGCCGAGCAGCACGCCCTGGAGCCGCTGCCGCCACGCCCGCTGCCCCAGGCGTTGTTGCGGCCCCGCTTGCGCTGGCCCGGGCTGCCGACCGACGGTGGCTGAGCGGGGGGGAATGGGGGCTGCCATGGGCGCCGCGTTGTCCTCACTGGAAACACGCTTAGCCAGGCCCGGCCAGTGTTGCCACGGCCCCTCCAGGCGGCCCCTTGCTGCGGCCCAACGCCGTGCCCCATCGCCCTGCCCGTTGCCGGCTGCGGCTGCCGCCCTACCTTCCAACCATGGCCCTGCGACTTCCCCCCTACGAGCCCCTGCCGCCGCCGCCATCGGGCGAGACCGGGCTGCTGGAGGTTCCCCTGGCCCGGCTGCGGCCCACCCAGCTGTGTGTGGGGATGGCGGAGATCCGCAGCCGCCAGATCGACTTCGCCAAGGACACCCCCGAGCAGCGCCGCCAGTACCTGCGCAAGAAGCCCACTCCCCTGGTGCGCAGCGCCAGCGGCGAGTTCTGGATCGTGGATCGGCACCACCGGCTGCGGGGGCTGATGGAGCTGGACCCGCAGGCCACCTGCTTCGGTTACGTGGCCCTGCAGCTGGAGGTGAGCGAGCGGGAGCAGGTGCTGGAGCAGCTCCACCGCCGCGGCTGGCTCTACCTGTACGACGGTCGTGGGCTGGGGCCCTTGCCCCCCACCGCCCTGCCGGACTATCTCACCGGCACCCAGGACGACCCCTACCGCAGCCTGATCTGGAAGCTGAAGCGGGAGGGGGTTGTGGCGGCCGCCCCCCTGATCCCCTTCCATGAGTTCCGATGGGGTGCCTGGCTGCGCAGCCGCCAGTTGCCCCACTTCGGCTCCGATCGGCTGGAGGCCGCCTTGCCGGCCGCTCGGGCCCTGGCCCGCTCCGCCGCCGCCTCCCACCTGGCGGGCTGGCAGGGGATGCGGCGCCCGTGAATCCTGCCGTCTCACTCCAATTCAGTTAGGACTATCAGGACACAACCGCTTGCCCCGCCGCCCGCATGAAGCCGATCATCAGCCGCCGGGTCCATCCGCGCCATGAGGTGCCGAGCATGGTGGGGGCCGTGCGGGTGGAGCTGTTGCTGCCCGAGGCCCATCACCACGGCACCCTCTGGGATGTGGCCCGTGAGGGAACCTGTGTGCTGATCCACGGCGATCCGGGACTGGAGCTGGGTCAGTCCCTGGAGCTGCGCTTCCGCCACGATGTGGTGATCGAACCGATCTGTCTGCAGGCCGAGCTGCTCTGGCAGAAGCTCACCGGCGTGAACACCTTCGCCGGCTTCCGCTTCCTGGGGGGGGCCCTGCCGGAGGGCACCTTCCTCGACGATTACATGCGCATGAACTGGGCTGATCAGTAGGCCGATCACGCCTCCCGGCGTTCGCCCTATCGCCCACCTGCTCGAGGTGCTGGGCGCATGGGGCGACCGTTCCTAGCCTCGGGCCAGCAGCCCCCCAGGCCATGGCCAGCCCCCTGCCCTTTCGCCACCTGCTCGTTCCCATCGACGGTTCCGAGCTCTCGGATGCCGCCGTGCAGCAGGCTGTGGCCCTCGCTGAGGCCCTCGCGGCGCGGATCACCTTCTTCCACGCCCAGGAGAGCTTTTACGGGCGTCCGGACATGGCGATCTTCGGAGAGGGGCTGGCCGTGGACCCCAAGGTGGGCGAGCAGTTCGCCAAGGCCAGCGCCGTCTGGACCGAGGAGCTGCTGACCAAGGCCAGGGCCGTGGCCACAGCGGTGGGGCTGGAGTCCGACGCGGCGACCAGTGTGGATCCGGTGGTGTACGAGGCGATCCTGCGGGTGGCCAGCGAGCGCGCCTGCGACCTGATCGTGATGGCCTCCCATGGCCGCCGCGGCCTGGCTGGCCTGCTGCTGGGCAGTGAGACCCAGCGGGTGCTCACCCATGCGCCGATCCCGGTGCTCGTGGTGCCGGGCAGGCCGCAGCAGGGCTAGGGGATCAGGCCCGCTGCCTGCAGTTCCTCGGTGTAGCCGAGTTGCCGGGGATCCTCCAGTCGGTCGGGAAACAGCAGGCCGTCGAGGTGGTCGCACTCGTGCTGCACCACCCGGGCGTGGAAGCCTTCCGCCTCCACCTCCACCCGGCAGCCCCGGGGATCGAGGGCCGTGTAACGGATGTGCTCCCAGCGGGGCACTGCGCCGCGCAGTCCCGGCACGCTCAGGCAGCCTTCCCAGCCCAGTCCCCTGCCCTTGCCCAGGGGGGTGATCAGAGGGTTGATCAGCACCGTTTCCGGGATCGGTGGCGCCTCGGGGTAGCGCGGATTGCGGGTGATGCCGAAGATCACCACCCGCAGGGGCACCCCGATCTGGGGCGCCGCCAGTCCGGCACCATGGCGCGCGGCCATGGTGTCGCGCAGGTCGCTGATCAGCGCGGCGATGGCCGGTGCCGTGGGATCACCCACAGGGCTGGCCACCTCCCGCAGGCGGGGATCCCCCAGACGCAGCACCTCGCGCACCGCCATCGCCGTGATTGCCGTGGTGTTGACAGTCTCCCTGCCTCTGCCCGCGCCTGGCGTCAGCCCTGGCCCTGCAGGCCTGCGGCCCGGGCGATCAGCTGTTCTGCGGTGGCCTCGTACACAGCTCTGGCCTGGCCGTCGCTGCCTCCCACGCAGGTCATGCCGAGCTTGCCGTATTCCGACAGGCAGCCCAGCAGGTGGAAGACGCTGCCGCGCAGGCGTGCCGGGTCGTAGTGGAGGCCGGCGTCGGCCACGATGTCGATCAGATCCAATGGCAGCAGGCCCCGCAGGCGCTCATCGCAGAGGTTGTCGGTGGCCACGTAGTGCAGCGGCTGCCCCGTGGGCGAGAGGAACAGGCCGGTGGCGGGATCCAGTTCGCCGGTGGTGATGGCCCTCAGGGCCATCGTGGGATGGGTGGTGCCGCCCTGGCGCAGATTCACCTCGATCGCCTGCAGGTCCCAGTGGCCGTCGATGTGGCGGGCGATGAAGTCCACCGCGTAGCGCTCCAGGGCCCCCTCGGCTGCCAGGGCCTCGCCCACGGCCCGGCCGTGGCGCATCAGTTCCAGGCGGTAGGGCTCCTCGGCTGGGAAGCGGCAGCCCAGGTAGGTCTGGCCGCTGGGCCCCCCGAGGATCTGCTCGTGGGTGGAGAGCACCTCCACCGTGCCCGGGCGCCCGCCACCACCCGGGTGGATCGTGCCCTGCACGCTCGGCGAGCTGAGGGCATCGCCGCCTTCCAGCCAGGCCTCCACCAGGGCGCCCTGGTGGGTCACCAGCTCGCGCCACTGGGGCGGGGGCATCGCCAGATCCTCCAGGGCCTGGCGGATGCGGCCGCGACGCTGGGCGGCGCTGAGCCCATCCAGCAGCAGCGCCTCCAGATCCAGGGGGGCGTTGCCCTCGCCGCTGAAGCCCTCGTTGAGCTTGACCACGCAGCGCCGCAGGTGGGGGTGCGCCTCCCACAGCTCCGCCGTCACCTCGGCCAGGTCGTCGAGGTTGTGCACCAGGCCGCTGCCCGGTGGATGGGGCACGCCGCAGCGGGTGAACAGCTCCCGGCTGCCGGCCTTGCTGCCCCAGTAGTTCAGGGCCGGATCGGTGCCCAGTAGGGGTACCTGCAGCCGCTCGGAGAGCTGCTTCTCCAGCTCGGTCACCACGTAGCAGGCGATGAAGCTGCGCCCGGGCCGCAGCAACTCCTGGATCCGCGCCAGCAGCCGGGGACGTTCCAGCAGCTTGGCGGTGAGGGGCCGGTTGGAGGCGTCGTCGGCATCGAAGAGGTGCAGGCGACGGCGGGCGTGGGAGGTGGGCACGCCGGGCAGCAGCTCCAGAACCGCATCCACCACCAGCTCGGGCAGCAGCTTGCTGGTCACGTAGACGGCCCGCACGCCGGGATCCCGTAGCCGCACCAGCGAAAACAGCTGGCGCTCCTCGTAGTGGTGGGCGCCGGTCACCAGCTCCATCTGGGCCCGGTCCATCGTCAGCGAGGGCACCACCAGCAGGTCGAAGTCGGTGCCGTTGCGGCCCTGCTCGTCGCCCCAGTCCGGCAGCAGCTGGGCCTGGAGGTCGCGGAAACTGAGGGCCATGGCCGGTGGCCACCAACTGGCCCCATCCTGCTGGCTGTGGGGGCCGGGATCCAGCGGGTTGGACTCCGTAGGATTAGGGCCTGACAGTGGATGGTTGCGGCGTGCAGGTCACTCGCCCCTTGGCCACTGCCCAAGTCGCCACTGCCCAAGTCGCCACTTCCCAAGTCGACCCTGCCCAACGTGCCCCCGACAGGGACGCCAGCGGCCCGATCGCGCGTCCCATCGCCGCGCGCCACGCCTCTGGCTGGGTCGCTGCAACGGGCTTGAGCCTGGTGCTGTTTCTGGTGGCGCACCTGCTGGGGGTGGCCCTGGCACCCATGGATCCGGTGCGCTTTGAGGCCTACGCCGCTGCCCTGCACGCCAGCCCCTGGCTGCCGCTGGTGGAGCTCGCCCTGGTGGCGGCGGCCCTCACCCACCTGGCGCTGGCGCTGGCCAAGGTCCTCGCCAACCGTCGCGCCAAGATCGGTGGCGAGCCCCTTCCCCCCGGCTCGCCCGGCTTGGTGAGTCGCCGCGGCGACCCCGTGGCGGCGCTGGCGGCCCGCAGCGCCCCCCTTACCGGCGCATTGCTGCTGGCCTTTCTGGCCGTGCATCTGGCCCAGCTGCGCTGGCTGCGTCCGGCCGCCGGCCAGGAGCTGACGGCCCTGCAGGCGGCCCTGGCCTCCCCCGCCGCCCTGGCGCTTTACCTGGCGGCGGCGTTGGCGCTCGGGCTGCACCTGTTCCATGGGGCGGAGGCCGCCCACCGCAGCCTGGGGCTGCTGGATCCCGCCAACGGCGCCCGGATCCGCCGCTGGGGCCGGGTGCTGGCCGTTGCCCTCGGCGCCGGCTTCGCCCTGGTGCCCCTGCTGCTGGTGCTGGGCCATGACACTTGATCCCCGCATTCCCGCGGGGCCGGTGGCCCAGGCCTGGACGCACTGCCGCGAGGGGCTGCCGCTGATCAGTCCACTGCGCAAGCGGCAGTTCACCCTGGTGGTGGTGGGCAGCGGTCTGGCCGGGGCTTCGGCGGCCGCCGCCCTGGCGGAGCAGGGCTACCGGGTGCGGCTGGTGACCTATCACGACAGCCCGCGCCGGGCCCACTCGGTGGCGGCCCAGGGCGGCATCAATGCCGCCAAGAACTCCGCCAACGACGGCGACAGCATTGCCCGTCTGTTCGCCGACACCGTGCGCGGCGGTGACTTCCGCGCCCGTGAGGCCGGCTGTCACCGGCTGGCCGAGATCAGCTCCGCGATCATCAATCAGGCGGTGGCGCAGGGAGTTCCCTTCGCCCGGGAGTACGGCGGCACCCTGGCCACCCGCAGCTTCGGGGGCTCCCTGGTGAGCCGCACCTTCTACGCCCGCGGCCAGACCGGCCAGCAGCTGCTCTATGGGGCCTACCAGGCCCTGATGCGCCAGGTTGCCGCCGGGCGGGTGCAGCTGCTCTGCCGCCGCGACATGGTGGAACTGGTCACGGTGGATGGGGTTGCGCGCGGCGTGGTGTGCCGCCACCTGGTGAGCGGTGCCCTGGAGACGATCACAGGCCACGCCGTGCTGCTGGCCACGGGCGGCTATTCCAACGTCTACTACCTCTCCACCAACGCGCTCCAGTCCAACGCCAGCGCCATCTGGCGCGCCCACCGCCAGGGGGCCCTGTTCGCCAACCCCTGCTTCACCCAGATCCATCCCACCTGCATCCCCAGCGGCGATCCCCACCAGAGCAAGCTCACGCTGATGAGCGAGAGCCTGCGCAACGACGGCCGCCTGTGGCTGCCGTCCCACCCCGGCGACGCCCGCCCTCCCGACGCGATCCCCGAGGCGGAACGCGACTACTTCCTGGAGCGCCAGTACCCCGCCTACGGCAATATGGTGCCGCGGGATGTGGCCTCGCGTCGGGCCCGGGAGCTCTGCGCCGCCGGCCAGGGGGTGGGGCCCGGCGGACGCTCCGTCTACCTCGACCTGGCCGAGGCGATCGGCCGGGAGGGCCGCAGCGCCATTGAGGCCCGCTACGGCAATCTGCTGGCCATGTACGAGCGGATCACGGGCGACGACCCGCTGGCCGTGCCGATGCGGATCTACCCCGCCCCCCACTACACGATGGGGGGGCTCTGGGTCGACTACCACCTGATGAGCACGATCGCGGGGCTGTTCGTGCTCGGGGAGGCCAACTTCTCCGAGCACGGCGCCAACCGCCTCGGCGCCAGTGCCCTGATGCAGGGCCTGGCCGATGGGCTGTTCATCGCGCCGGCCACGGTCACCGCCTGGCTGACGGGCCAGCCCCTGCCGGAGGTGGGCCCCGATCACCCTGCCTGCCGCGCCGCCCTGGCCGCCGCCGAGGTCCGCATCGCGGCGCTGCTGGCGGTGGGGGGGCGGCGGCCGGTGGATGGCTTCCACCGCGAGCTGGGCCTGCTGCTCATCGACAGCTGTGGCATCAGCCGCAACGCCGAGGGCCTGCGCCGCGGCCTGGAGCAGGTGGCGGCGCTGGAGGCCTCCTTCCACGCCGATCTGCGGCTGCCCCAGCAGGTGAGTGGTCCGAACGCCGAACTGGAGAAGGCCCTGCGCCTGGCGGATTTCTTTTCCCTGGCCCAGCTGATGCTGCGCGATGCCCTGGCCCGCGAGGAGTCGTGCGGGGCCCACTTCCGCGAGGAGCACCAGACCCCCGAGGGGGAGGCCCTCCGCGACGACAACCACTTCGCCCACATCGCCGCCTGGGAGTTCCGCGAGGGCGGCGTCCCGCTGCGCCACACCGAGCCGCTCAGGTTCTCGCTGGTGCAGCCCAGCCAGCGCAGCTATGCCTGAACCGCCAGGTCAGAAGCGTTCGCAGCTCGGGCTCTGGGGCCGTCGGGACTGCTGCTCGGGCCCAGGGCGGCCGGTTCCGGCCTGCCGAACCAGTACCCCTGTCCAAGGCCGCAGCCCATGGCCAGCAGGCCCTGGTGCTGGCTCTCCGTCTCGATGCCCTCGGCGATCACCGTGAGGCTGAGATCCTGGGCGAGGGCGATCATCGACTGCAGCACCTTGGCCTTGCGGGGATCGATCAGGAAGTCGGCGATGAAGCTGCGGTCGATCTTGACGGCATCGATCGGCAGCTCCGCCAGGGACGACATGCTGGAAAATCCCGTGCCGAAGTCGTCGAGGTAGACCTGAACCCCCGCGCTGCGCAGTCGCCCTAGCTCGTGGCTGGTGTGCTCCAGCTGTTCGATGAACATGCCTTCGGTCACCTCCACCGCCGTCCGGCACAGATCCACTCCGTGGTGGCTGGCCTGGAGCAGGAACCAGTCGGCAAACCCCTCCTGTTTCAGCTGAAGGGGACTCACGTTGATGGAGGTCAGCAGCGGTTGGTCCCGGTCCTGGAGCCAGCGCTGGTGGGCCAGGGCCTCACTGATCACCCAGCGCCCCACCGGCAGGATCATCCCGGTGCGTTCGGCCAGGGGAATGAACTCATCGGGCGAGAGCACCGGGGCCTGCGGTGTGTGGATGCGCACCAGGCTTTCCTGTCCAACGGTCTCGCCGTTGTGGAGATTCACGATCGGCTGGAAGACCAGTGCCAGCTCCCCATTGTCGATCGCCTGGCGCACCCGACGCCGCAGCACGATCGTGTGCTTGACCTTCGTGTCGATGGACGTGTCATAGCTGGAGATGCTCAGCGCATCGCTGGCTTTGGCGTCGTACATCGCCAGGTCGGCGCGGCGCAGCAGTTCCTCGGGGGTCATGGCGGGGTCATCGGTGCTGGCGATTCCCACGCTCATCGACGGCCGAATTGCCTGGTCTTCGACGATCCAGGGCATCTGCAGGCGGCGCTGAAGACGTCTGGCGAGACGGAACGGGTCGCTGCTGACAGTGGTGCTGCGGGTCAGCACCACGAATTCGTCACCACCCAGCCGCGAGAGCATGTCGCCAGGGCGAAGAGCGCTCTGCAGCCGTTGGCCGATCTCCACCAGCAAGTCATCACCCACGTGGTGGCCGTAGAGGTCATTGATCTCCTTGAAGCCATTGAGGTCGCAGAACAGAATGGAAATCACCCCAGGCTGATCCTTGAGGATGGCCAGGGCTTCCGTCATGCGCCTCTGCAGGCCACGACGGTTGGGCAGGCCGGTGACAGGGCACTCCACAACTTTCGCCGCCAGCGTGAGCTGCTCTTCCTGCAATCTGGTATTGCGGATCTCGCTCTCCGTGCGCAGGCGCTCGGCAAGGTCGATCCTACGTTTGAGATTTTCGTTGCTCACCTGATCGGTGATGTCGCGGATCCAGAAGATCAGCGGGTTGGACCGGTCGGCCTCGAAGGCGTGCCACTCCAGCTCCAGAGCCCTCAGGGGCTCCTGGCTCAGCAGCACGGTCCTGGAACTGACGGCCGATGTCCCCAGCTCGCGGAGGTCGCTCGGCAACAGGGGCTGTCCCTGCGCGTCCAGGGGAAGGGTGGCGGCCATCGGTCGGCCCAGCAGCTGCAGTTTGCTGCTGGCGGCGAGGCGTTCGAAGCTCTGGTTGCACCAGAGGATGTGGCCATCGGCCGTGGTGATCACCAGGCTGTCCCGGATCATGGCCAGGGCCGCCTCCATGCGCCCCAGCACCTGGCGCATTTCATGGATCAGGGTGCGCTCCCGCGACTGGGCTCGCTCTGCATCAGGCATCGGGTTGCGTGCCCTCCGGCAGGGGGGTGAGGGTGGCACCGAACAGCCAGTTATCACCATATTTCTCGGCTACGATATAATGCTCCGAGACGCATACGCTCCCGTCCCGGCAGGCGGTCTTCAGGCGCAGGGGATGGGCCAGGATTGTGGAGAATTCCGTGGCCTGAAAGCGGGAGAAACCCAGATGATGAGACATCTGAAAGGCCTCCGGAAGAATCATGCTCAGAGGCTGATCCAACAGGTCCTTCTCCTCCCAGCCATAGGCCTCCTGGAAGGCCTGGTTGATCGCCAGTACAAGGCCGGCGTGGTCAACAAGCACGAAAGGGCGGTCACTGCGCTGCAGCTCCTCGATGCTGGGTGTGGAGTCGGCTGAGGAGGTGGCCTCCATGATGGTGTATCCAAGGCCTATACCTCGCCAAAAGTAGCGTTACCCAAGCCGCCATGCGGTTCCGAGGCTCGCCCCTCGCGGGTTCACTCATAGGGTCTTCTTCGGCGCGCTCCTCCAACTGGGCGGTCCCCCTTCGCACGGTTCCCCTCCGCACGGTTCCATGACCAGCCGCGTCCTCAGTCTGCACCTGCGTATCTGGCGCCAGCTGGGCCCGCAGTCGCCGGGCGCCTTCGAGAACCACCGGCTGGAGCGGGTGTCCGCCGATCTCTCCCTGCTGGAGGCCCTCGACCTGCTCAATGAGCGCCTGGTCGCCGCCGGCGAGCGGCCGGTGCACTTCGAGCACGACTGCCGCGAGGGCATCTGCGGCAGCTGCGGCTTCCTGGTGAATGGCCAGGCCCACGGCCCACGGCTGGCCACCACCGTCTGCCAGCTGTATCTGCGCCAGTTCGCCGATGGTGACTGCCTCGTGCTGGAGCCCTGGCGCGCCGCCGCCTTCCCCCTGATCCAGGACCTGGCGGTGGAGCGCGCGGCCCTCGATCGCCTGATCGCGGCGGGGGGCTACTGCTCGGTGCCCATCGGCAGCGCGCCGGAGGCCAATGGCCTGCTGGTGGGCCGTGAGCAAGCCCGCTCCGCCTTCGAGACCGCCGCCTGCATCGGCTGCGGCGCCTGCATCGCCAGTTGCCGCAACGCCTCCGCCAGCCTGTTCGTGGCCGCGAAGCTGGCCCACCTGGGCCAGCTGCCCCAGGGCCAGCCCGAGCGGGCCCGCCGGGCCGCCGCGATGCAGGAGCAGATGGCGGCCGAGGGCTTCGGCAGCTGCAGCAGCCAGTTGGAGTGCGAGGCCGTCTGCCCGCAGCAGATCTCCGCCGACTGGATCAGTTGGATGCACCGCGAGGCGCGGCCCTGAGGCTGTTGTGCGCTGTGGCGGTTCAGCTGCCCCTGGCTGCTCTGCACCGCCCAGAGGGCGAAGCCCGCCGGCAGACGGGGGACTTTCTTAAGAGCTGTGTGCTGAGCCACGCCCATCCCCGCTGGGGAGTTAGCAACGGCATCAGCAGCAGCGGCGGCGCCCGGCCGTGACCTTCTTTCTCAAGCTCACAGAGGCGATCGCCAGCCGCCAGTCGCTGCTGATCACCGGGCTGGATCCCAACCCGGAGATGCTGCACACCTGGAACCGCAGCCGCGGCGGCGGCACGGGCTCGTTCCTCTCCCAGGCGCGGCGCTGGATCAAGGCGGTGATCGAGGCCACCGCCGACCACGTCTGCGCCGTCAAGCCCAGCCTGGGCTTCTACCAGGCCTTGGGTGCCGTGGGCATCGACCTGCTGCGGGAGGTGCGGGAGCTGGTGCCGCCCGATCTGCCCCTGATCCTCGACGCCAAGCACGCCGATCTCAACTCCGCCTCGGCCCTGGCCCACTACCTGTTCCACGACCTGGGCGTCGATGCGGTGTCGCTCTCGCCCCTGGCCGGCCAGGACATTGCCGCCCCCTTTCTGCTGCACACCGACCGGGCCGTGGTGGTGACCTGCCACAGCTCCAGTCCGGCGGCGCGGGTGCTGCAGCACCACCCCGATGAGAGCGACCCCTTCTATCTGCGGGTGGTGCGCGAGAGCCAGCTGTGGGCCACCCCGGAGCAGCTGCTGCTGGAGGTGGGCACCAGCGATCCCCGCATCCTGGCGCGGGTGCGGGCCGCCGCCCCGGAGCACGTGCTCATCCTGCGCAGCCTCTGGGGCCGGGAGGAGCGGCTGGAGGCGCTGCTGCAGGCCGGCCTCACCAGCGCCGCCGATGGTCTGCTGTTGCCCCTGCCCCAGAACCTGCTGGTGGAGGAGGGGCTGGCGGAGGGGGCGGCGGCCCTCAAGCGTCAGATCAGCGCCGTGCGCGAGCGGGTGATCGCCGCCCGCAGCCCCGACGCCGATCGCTGCGACCTGTGGCTGCCCCAGCCGGCGGCTGCAGAGGGACGCCCCAAGGAGCCCGCCGCTGGCCCCTGTTCCGATCCACCGGCCGATCCAGCGGCCGACCCAGCGGCCGATCCCCTGGCCCCGCTGATCGTGGATCTGTTCGATATCGGCTGCCTGCTGTTCGGCGACTACGTGCAGGCCTCAGGTGCCGTGTTCAGCTATTACATCGACCTGCGCCGCATCATCTCCGATCCCAACCTGTTTCACCGGGTGCTGCACACCTACAGCGTGCTGCTGCAGGGGTTGAACTTCGATCGCATCGCCGGCATTCCCTACGGCTCGCTGCCCACCGCCACCGGCCTGTCGCTGCAGCTGCACAAGCCCCTGATCTATCCGCGCAAGGAGGTGAAGGCCCACGGCGCCCGCCGCCAGATCGAGGGCGATTTCCGCGAGGGCGAGACCGTGGTGGTGGTGGACGACATCCTGATCACGGGTGGCAGCGTGCTCGATGGCATCGCCAAGCTCGCCAGCTCGGGTCTGGTAGTGCGGGATGTGGTGGTGTTCATCGACCACGGTGGCCAGGCCAGAGCGCGCCTGGCCGCGGCCGGCTACCGCACCCACGCGGTGCTGGACATCGATCGCATCACGGCGGTGCTGCTGGCGGCCCGGCGATTGACCACCGAGCAGGCGGCCGAGCTGGGTGCCCATGCCTGAGGGCGGTGCGGCGATCGGATCGCGGCTCGCCGCGATGATGCGCTCGGCCAGATCGGTGGCGGCCTCCTCCGTGGCGGTCTGGGTGATCACGAAGCCCCTGGTCGTCGCCCTGGACCAAGGCGGTCGTCACGCGGATGCCCTCACCCCCCAGGGCCCAGAGCACCAGGGCCTGGCGCCGCGAGCCCGTGTTGGCGATCTCTCCGGAGGTCGTGCAGCCGATCACCGCGGTCCCTGGCGGGAGCCCCTCCCTCAGCCCTGCAGCGCTTCAGCTCATCAAGCTCTTCCTCAGACGGGTTAGGTGGCAGCGGCCTCCGGGCACGACGGGTCTACGGTCGCCTCACTCCCCTCGTCTGCCGAGCGATGCTTGCCGTTCCGTCCCTGCTCAGTGGCGTTCCGGTCACTGGCGGGGCGGTTCCAGACCTGGGGACAGGACCTGGAGGCAGCGTGGTCGGGGTGGGGCTCGACGCAGTGCCGATCCAGGGCCAGCTGCTGTTCGTGGGTGTGCTGTTCCTGGGCACCCTGGCCATCAGCCGCTTCTCGATCCGCATCGGCATCCCGGCGATCCTTGGGGTGCTGCTGCTGGGCCTGTTCATCAATGTCAACTACCTGAACCTCAACCACCATCAGGCTGAGAACCTGCACGTGTTCGGCCTGGCGCTGCTGCTGTTCTATGCGGGCCTGAAGACCGACCTGGCCGCGATCCGCGGCTTCCTGGAATACGGCCTGGTGCTGGCCGTCGGCGGCGTGATCGCCTCCTCCACCGTGCTGGGGCTGCTGATCTGGTGGTTCGCCTCCGACACCGGCGCGGCCCTGGCCCCGGGCCTGGCCGACGCGATGCCCCTGGCGGCGGCGCTGCTGATCGCCGCCTGCCTGGGCTCCACCGATGCCGGCGCCACCTTGAGCGTGCTGGCCCAGGTGCGCCATCGGATCCCGGTGCGGCTGCGCCACCTGCTGGAGTTCGAGTCGGCGGTGAACGATCCGGCCGCCCTGCTGGTGTACGGCCTGATCGTGGGGATCTTCGTGGTGAGTGGCACCGATCCGCTCAGCGCCGCCGGCCCGGGCCTGGAGCGCACCGTGCTCGAGGGGCTGCGCGGCTTTGTGCAGCAGATCGGCGCCGGGATGATCGTGGGGGTGGCCTTCGGCTACGTGGCCAAGCTCGTGATCGACCTGCTGGTGCACGAGAAGGCCCAGCTGCTGGTCGTCGCGATGTCGATCGCCTTCGTCGACTACGGCTGCACCCACTTCCTGGGCGGCTCGGGCTTTGTGGCCGTCTACGTGACGGGCTTGTTCATGACCAACCTGCGCTATCGCCGCACCGACGTGAATCACGAGTCGATCCAGGAGGTGCTGCTGCCCTTCAACACCATGACCGAGATCACGATCTTCCTGCTCTTCGGCCTGCTGGTCAGCCCCAGCGACCTGATCCCATCGCTGCCGATGGGCCTGGTGAGCGCGGCGGCCCTGATGCTGGTGGCCCGGCCCCTGAGCGTGCTGCTCTGCCAGCCCGTTTCGCCCTTCAGCTTCAGGGAGGGGCTGCTGATCTCCTGGTGCGGCCTGCGCGGCGCCGTGCCCCTGGCCCTCTCCTACAACGTGGTCACGGCCATCCCCCGCATCCGCGGTGTTGACCCCTCCAGCGTGGAGGCCCTGGCCCGCAACGCCCAGAGCATCGTGTTTGTTGTGGTGGTGCTCAACCTGCTGCTGCAGGGCCTCACCCTGCCGCGGCTGGCGCGAGCCCTGGGGCTGCAGCCGGAGCCACCGGTCGAGCTGCAGGCCTGAGCCTCAGGCCAGCCGCCAGGGCAGCGCCTCGCCAGCATGGAAGGGCACCAGGTGGGTGGGGCTGGTGCTGCCGTTAGCGAGTTCAAGGCCAATGGGCACCGCTTCCGCCCCATCGTCGTCGGGGTCCTGGCGCTCGAGGGTGAGGGTGTCGCCGTTGAGGGGCAGGCCGTAGAAGCGCGGGCCGTATGTGCTGGCGAAGGCCTCAAGCCTGTCCAGGGCGCCCTCCTGCTCGAACACCGCCGCGTAGCTCTCGATCGCGTAGGGGGCGTTGTAGATCCCCGCGCAGCCGCAGGCCGATTCCTTGGCCTCGCGGCTGTGGGGGGCCGAGTCGGTGCCGAGGAAGAACTTGGGATTGCCGGAGGTGGCCGCCGCCCGCAGGGCCAGCCGGTGCCGTTCACGCTTGGCCACCGGCAGGCAGTAGAAGTCCGGCCGCAGGCCGCCGGCGAACAGGGCGTTGCGGTTGATGTGCAGGTGGTGGGGCGTGATCGTGGCCGCCAGGTTGGGCCCGGCCTCGGCCACGAAGGTCGCGGCGTCGGCGGTGGTGATGTGCTCCAGCACCACCTTCAGGCCCGGATGGCTTGCCAGCAGTGGGATCAGCTGCCGCTCGATGAACACGGCCTCGCGATCGAAGATGTCCACCGACGGATCGGTCACCTCGCCGTGGATCAGCAGCGGCAGGCCGATCCGCTCCATCGTTTCCAGCACCGGCGCGATATGGGCCAGATCGCGTACCCCGGCATCGGAATTGGTGGTGGCCCCGGCGGGATAGAGCTTGGCGGCCGTGAGGATCCCCTCGGCCTGGCCCCGTTCGAGCTCGGCCGGATCCAGGCTCTCGGTGAGGTAGGCCGTCATCAGCGGCGTGAAATCCTGCCCGGAGTGGCTGTCTGTGTCCCCAGCCCTGGCGCCCGCCGCCCCGCTCTCCCGCAGCGCCGCCAGGATCCGCTGCCGGTAGGCCGCCGCCGCCGCCGCGGTGGTGATCGGTGGCCGCAGGTTGGGCATCACGATCGCCCGGGCGAACTGGCGGGCCGTGTGTCCCACCACCGCCCGCAGCATCGCTCCATCGCGCAGGTGCACGTGCCAGTCGTCCGGGCGCCGGATCGTGAGTCGGGTGCCGGGCGCGACGGCGCCAGAGCTGTCGGCGGCCGTGGGGGTGGCGCTCATTCGCCCGACCTCCGGGCGTGGGGACCACCGGCCACCAGCCAGGCGCTCAGCGCCAGCAGCAGCACGCTGCCGCTGAACATCAGCAGACTGGTGGGGCCGGCGATCGGAAAGTCGAGCATCGACTTGAATGCCGCCACGATCAGCGCCACCACGATCACCTTCACCAGCTTTTCTTTGAGGGCATCCAGGGTGCGGATGTCGAGTAGGCCGCTGCCGCCATCCTGGCCGGGAATTCGTGCCGCCTCGATGTCGGAGATCAGCAGTTCATACACGCCATAGCCAAAGATGAGCAGGGCGATGCCGATCAGGTAGAGGTCGATTCCTCCCACGAGCTCACCCAGCAGCTTGGCCATGATGGCGCTCTCCTTGCCTCCGGCCATCAGCAGCTTAAGGGCCGAGAGAATGATGCGGGTGCCGCAGATGAAGGCGGTGGCGCTGCTCAGCAGGCTCATCACCACCGGCAGGATGGCGATCAGCCGGATGCGCCACAGCCAGCGCTCGAAGGCCATCTCCAGGCGCGACCGCCTGGCTGGAACACGGTCGCCGTGCTGGGGGCCCTCGGAGTGGGGCTCGCCCTGGCGGCTGGAGGAGTGGGAGGCCAAGAACCCCGGAGCGGTTCGCTCCTTGACCCTAGGAGCCGGCCCCTAGCCTTCCACCATGGCCCAGGACGCCGTCGCCATCCGCCTGCAGCCCCGCTCCAGCCGCGACCAGGTGCTCGGCGAGCGGGATGGGGCTATCGCCATCAAGCTGCAGGCGCCGCCGGTGGACGGCGAGGCCAACGCCGCCCTGCTGCGCTTCGTGGCCCAGCGCCTGGGGGTTCCCCCCCGCGACGTGACGCTGGTAAGGGGCGCCACCTCCCGCAGCAAGTGGATCGCGGTGCAGGGCCGCTCCGCGGCGGAAGTGCGCGCGGCGCTGCTGGGCTGAGCTCCAGAATCCAGGCCAGTGCCGAGCCGGCCCAGCCGTGCGCCGCGCGTCTCCCGCCACCCCGCATGCTGCCGTTCCACTGGCTTACCCAGACCGTTGCCCTCGGCCTGGGGATCGCCTTCAGCCCGATCAACATCGCCCTGGTGGCCCTGCTGCTGCTGGGACGCCAACCGCTGCGCCGCTGCGCCACCTACCTGGCCGGCTGGGCCATGGCCAACGGTGGTGCCCTCTGCGCGGTGGTGCTGGTGGGTCAGCGCTTCAGCTGGGCCATGCACCTGGGCTCCCGCGGCCAGGTGCTGATCGACCTGATCGGGGCCGGCGCCCTGGTGGGCCTGGGCCTGTTCCAGCTCACCCCGGCGGTGACCCTGGGGGAGGAGGGCTGGGCCATGCAGCTGATGGGCCAGCTGCCCGAGCTGGAGTGGGTTCCGCTGCTGGGCCTGGGGGCCGGCTGCGCCCTGATCAGCCCCGAAAACCTGGTGTTCTATGTGAAGGAGGGCGGCATGCTGCTGGCCAACCACACCAGCTGGCGCGGCGATCTGGAGGTGGGGGTGGTGTTCGTGGCCATGGCCACCTCGCTGCTGCTGCTGCCACCCCTGCTCTGGCTGCTGAGCGGCGGACGCCTGCGGGAGCCGCTTACCCGTCTCAACGACTGGCTGGTGCACCGGGCTGAGTGGCTGGTGGGGGTGTTTGCGCTGCTACTGGGCCTCTACCTGGGCTGGCAGGGGCTCGATGGCCTGCACCAGATGACCCTGCTCGTCGGTGCCTGATTCCATACCCAAGGGGCTGGCCATTCCTGGCAAACTGCGCCGACATCCCGCCGCCGTCTGCCGCCGCCCATGGCCCCAATGCGCAAGCTCCTTTCCGCCGCCTCCCTGCTGGCGGCCCTGGCTCTGGTGGGCTGTGCCTCCGAGGAGGGCGGCCTCCAGAGCCAGAAGCTGGCCACCCTCAAGGGCCGCGGCAAGTTGATCTGCGGGGTGGACGGCAAGCTGCCCGGCTTCAGCTTCGTGGCGCCCGACGGCCAGTACACCGGCCTGGACGTGGATGTCTGCAAGGCCGTGGCCGCGGCCACCCTCGGCGATCCCAGCAAGGTGGACTACCGGGACCTCAACTCCAGCGAGCGTTTTGCGGCCCTGGCCAGCGGCGAGGTGGACCTGCTCTCGCGCAACACCACCGTGACCCTCAGCCGCGACGCGGCCGGCGGCAACGGCCTGAACTTCGCGCCGCCCGTCTTCTATGACGGCCAGGGCGTGATGGTGCCCGTGGCCAGTGGCATCAAGGCGCTCAAGGATCTGGCCGGCAAGCCGATCTGCGTCGAGACCGGCACCACCACCGAGCTCAACCTGGCCGACCGCATGCGCGAGCTCAAGGCGGCCTACACGCCCCTGAAGTTCCAGACCGGCGACCAGACCTATGCCGCCTACCTTCAGGGCCGCTGCGTGGCCGTCACCAGCGACCGTTCCCAGCTGGCCGGCAAGCGCACCAACTTCCCCGACCCCGCCGCCCACACCCTGCTGCCGGAGGTGCTGAGCAAGGAGCCCCTGGCGCCGGCCACGGTGAACGCCGATCCGGCCTGGAGCGATGCGGTCCGCTGGATCGTCTATGCCCTGATGCAGGCCGAGGAGCTGGGCATCACCCAGGCCAACATCGACGCCAAGCTGGCCGAGGCCAAGGCCAAGACCAACCTGGCTGACCTGCGTCGCTTCCTGGGGGTCGAGGGCGAATTCGGCAAGCAGCTGGGCCTGGCTCCCGATTTCGTGGCCAAGGCGGTGAAGGCCGTGGGCAACTACGGCGAGATCTTTGAGCGCAACGTGGGCACCGGCTCCAAGCTCAAGCTGGAGCGCGGCCTCAACCGCCAGTGGCAGCAGGGTGGCCTGATCTACTCGCCCCCGTTCCGCTGATGGGCGAGCCCTTGTCCGGGCCCCTGCCCTGGTGGCGTGATCGGCGCGTGCTGCCCTGGCTGGTCCAGGGCGCCGTTGCCCTGGTGGTGCTGCTGCTGATCGCCTTCCTGCTGGGCAACCTGGTGCGCAACCTCAGCGCCGCCGGCATGTTGCTGAGCTACCGCTGGCTGCAGCAGCCCGCTGGCTTCGACATCTCCGAGACCCTGCTTCCCTTCGATGCGGGGCTGCCCTACTGGCGTGCCCTGGTGGCGGGGCTGGTGAACACCCTGCGGGCGGTGCTGGTGGGCCTGGTGGGCGCCACGGCCCTGGGCACAGTGGTGGGCCTGGCCTCCTTCAGCCCCAACGCCCTGCTGCGAGGCCTGGCCCGCTCCTACGTGGAACTGATCCGCAACATTCCGCTGCTGCTGCAGCTGGTGTTCTGGTACTTCGTGGTGTTCCTGGCTTTGCCGAACGGCGAGGCGGCCCTGCAGCTCCCGGGAGTGGTACTGGCCAAGTCTGGGTTGTTCCTGGCCTGGTTCGGCGAGGGGCTGCGCTGGAGCGGGCCCACCCTGGTGGATGGGGTGTGGCGGGCGCCGCTGCGGCTCACGGTGGAGTTCTCCGCCCTGGTGACAGGGCTGGTCGTGTACACCGGCGCCTTCATCTCCGAGGTGGTGCGCGGCGGCATCACGGCGGTGCCCAAGGGCCAGTGGGAGGCGGCGGCCTCCCTGGGCCTCGGGCCACTGGTCACCCTGCGCCGGGTCGTGCTGCCCCAGGCCCTGCGGGTGATCGTGCCGGGGCTGAACACTCAGTACATCTCCCTGGCCAAGAACTCCGCCCTGGCGGTGGCCGTGGGCTACACCGACCTCTATTCCGTGGCCGAAACCACCCTCAACCAGACGGGCCGTGCCGTGGAGGTGATCCTGATCCTGCTGGGGGCCTATCTGGTGATCGATCTGGTGATCTCGGCGCTGATGGGCTGGCTCAACCGCCTGGTGCGGATCCGGGAGCGCTGAACCCATGCCGTCTTCCTTGTCGTCTTCATCCCCAGCCCCGGACCCTGCGCCCGCCGCTGGATCCGGCCCTGGCACCTCGCCCCCAGCCCTGCGGCCGCCCCGGGGCTCCCGGTTGCGGGCGGAGCTGTTCGGCAGCCCCGGCAATTCCGCCCTCACCCTGGCGCTGCTGGCCGCCCTTGGGTCCGCCGCCTTCGGGCTGCTGCACTGGGGCCTGGTCCAGGCCCGCTGGGCGGTGGTGCGGGCCAACAGCACCCTCTTCGCCGTGGGCCGCTATCCCCAGGAGCAGCAGTGGCGCCTCTGGCTGCTCACCGCGCTCCTGGCGGCGGCCGCCGGCCTGGCCTGGGGCCTGCTGCGCTCCCATCCGCGCCGGGATCGGGGTGGTGATCTCTGGCCCCAAAACGACTGGATCGCCGTCGGTCTGCTGGCGGCCATTGCCCTGGCGGTGCCCTGGTGGCTGCGGCTGGACCCGCTGATCCAGGGGCGCTGGTGGGGCATCACGGCCCTGCTGCTGCTGGTGCGCTGGGCTGCTGGCCACTGGGGTCGGCGGCTGCCGGCGCGGGTCCTGGCCCTGCTGCCGCTGCTATGGCCCCTGCTCTACCTGGTGGGCATGCTGCTGATCAACGGCGGCCTGGGTCTGCTGCCGGTACCCCCCGGCGACTGGGGCGGGCTGCTGCTCACCTTGATCGCCGCCAGCTTCGCGATCCTGCTCTGCTTCCCCCTGGGGGTGCTGCTGGCCCTAGGGCGCCGCAGTGACCTGCCACTGCTGCGCTGGGGCTCGGTGCTCTACATCGAGTTCATCCGAGGTGCCCCGCTGATCACCCTGCTCTTCCTGGGCCAGAACATGATCGGCTTTCTGCTGCCGGGAGGACTGGCGCCCGATCGGGTCTGGCGGGCCGCCTGGGTGCTCACCTTCTTCGCGGCGGCCTATCTGGCTGAAGCTGTGCGGGCCGGCCTGGTGGCGATCCCCCCCGGCCAGCTGGAGGCGGCCCGCTCCCTGGGCCTCACCATTCCCCAGGCCCTGCGCACCGTGGTGCTGCCCCAGGCCCTGCGGGTGGCCCTGCCCACGATGGTGGGCCAGTTCATCTCCCTGCTCCAGGACACCACCATGCTCTCGCTGGTGGGACTGATGGAGCTGATGGGCACCGCCCGCACGGTGATGGCCAATCCGGCCTTCCTGGGCCGCAATGCCGAGGTGTACCTCACCCTGGCGGTGCTGTTCTGGTGCTGCTGTGCGGCCCTGGGCCTGGGCAGCCGGGCCCTGGAGCGCCGCCTCGATCCCAACCCCGCGTCCTGAACACCGAGACATGAGTTCCGCCCTGCAGCCCCCCACGGCCCACCGGATGATTGAGGCGAGTGGCGTGCACAAGTGGTACCCCAACGGCTTCCACGCCCTGCGCGGCGCCAGCCTCAGCGTGCACCGCGGTGAGGTGGTCGTGATCATGGGTCCCTCGGGTTCGGGCAAGAGCACCTTCATCCGCACCTTCAACGCCCTGGAGGATTTCCAGCAGGGCACGATCACGGTGGATGGCATCGCGCTCTCCAACGACCTGCGCCAGATCGACGCGATCCGCCGCGAGGTGGGCATGGTGTTCCAGCAGTTCAACCTGTTTCCCCACCTCACGGTGCTGGAGAACCTCACCCTGGCGCCGGTGCTGGTGCGACGCCGCGACCGCGCCGAGGTGGAGGCCCAGGCCAGGGCCCTTCTGCAGCGGGTGAACATCGCCGAGCAGGCCGACAAGTTCCCCGGCCAGCTCTCCGGCGGCCAGCAGCAGCGGGTGGCGATCGCCCGCTCCCTCTGCATGGAGCCGAAGATCCTGTTGTTCGATGAACCCACCAGCGCCCTGGACCCGGAGATGGTGCGCGAGGTGCTGGAGGTGATGCAGGACCTGGCCCGCGACGAGGGCATGACGATGGTGGTGGTGACCCACGAGGTCCGCTTCGCCCGCGAGGTGGCGCACCGGGTGGTGCTGATGGACCACGGCGAGGTGGTGGAGGAGGCGCCGCCCGAGCTGTTCTTCACCAACCCCTCGCACCGGCGGACCCGCGCCTTCCTGGACCAGATCCTCTGAGGCGCAGGCCGTCTGCCCGCCTGTCGCCCCCTGCACCCACGGGCTCAGCAGCAGCCGCGCCAGAGCCTGCGGCCCTGTTGGTGTGCCTGGAACTATTTCGCGATGTGCCCCGGGGCACATCGTCCTGGCGACTTGAAAGTCTCCAGAGGGCTTGATCTTCCCGTTTTGAGTGAGTTAAACCCAGGCAATGTTGCCGCCGCTACATTGCCTCGCGCTGGCAATGACTCTTTGTGAAGTCGGTGATTGTTGCGTCGGGTTCTTTTGAAGAATGACGCGGTGCGAGGCACGCAAGCGCCAGCAGCTGATTCCCTTCCCAGAGCGTCAATGCGATCTGGTTGGGCAGCGAGTCGGTGCTCTGTTTCTCCTTTCACCCCTACCCACCGATTCTCCTTGTCGAGAACAGGAGTCTGTTTCTATGACTTTTGACGTCTTCACCAAGGTCATCGCCCAGGCCGATACCCGGGGCGAATTCCTGAACGCCGGTCAGCTCGACGCCCTGCAGGGCGTGGTTGCCGACAGCTTCAAGCGTCTGGATGCCGTGAACCGCATCACCTCCAACGCCTCCGCCCTGGTGACCAATGGCGCCCGCGCCCTGTTCGAGCAGCAGCCCGCCCTGATCGCTCCCGGTGGCAACGCCTACACCCACCGCCGCATCGCCGCCTGCCTGCGCGACCTGGACATCATCCTGCGCTACATCACCTACGCGATCTACCTGGGTGATTCCTCCGTGCTGGAAGATCGTGCCCTGAACGGCCTGCGCGAGACCTATCTGGCCCTGGGCGTGCCTGGTGCTTCCGTGGCGGAAGGCATCCGCAACATCAAGGCCGCCGCCATCGACCTGGTGAACGACCGCAACGGCATCACCCCCGGTGACTGCTCGGCTCTGGTGGCTGAGATCGGCACCTACTTCGACCGCGCCGCCGCCGCAGTCGGCTGAGCGCTGACTCTGTTCCGTCCCTTCACCCCATCCTTCACGTCATGTCGAAGACTCCCCTCACCGAAGCCGTTGCCGCCGCTGACTCCCAGGGCCGCTACCTGAGCAACAGCGAACTCGTGGCCGCCTTCGGTCGCTACGAGCGCGCCAAGAACGCCCTCGATGCCGCCCGTCAGCTCACCGCCAAGGCCGACGAACTCGTCAACGGCGCCGCCCAGGCTGTCTACAACAAGTTCCCCTACACCACCCAGCTGCAGGGCCCCAACTACGCCTCCGATGCCCGCGGCAAGGCCAAGTGCAGCCGTGACATCGGCTACTACCTGCGCCACATCACCTACTCCCTGGTGGCTGGTGGCACCGGCCCCCTGGACGACTACCTGATCGCCGGTCTCGATGAGATCAACCGCGCCTTCGAACTGTCCCCCTCCTGGTACGTCGAAGCGCTGACCTACATCAAGAACAACCACGGCATCGCTGGCGATCCCGGTGTGATCGCCAACAACTACATCGACTACGCCATCAACGCCCTGGTCTGAGACGCTTCGGCGTTTCGATCGAGCAGCTCGGGGGGCCTTGGCCCCCCTTTTTCATGCCGCTCCACAGCCCTGAACCCGTTGCCTCAGCCCAGCAGGGCCAGGCCGAGACCCAGGAGCCAGCGGGCGGCCCCCACGGCGGCGGCGGCGCCGATCAGCGGCATCACCCGCCAGCGCCAGCGCAGCAGCGCCAGGGCCGACAGCACCAGGATCGCCAGGGCGCCCCAGTCGAGGCCGGCGCCGGCCTGGGGCCAGAGCACCGGGCCCGTGAACAGCAGGGCCAGCGTGGCGATCACCCCGACCACCGCGGCCGTGATCGCCGTGAGTGGGGCCCCCAGGCGCAGGTCGTTGCGGCTGGCCTCCACCAGGGGCGCCCCGGCCAGGATGAAGCTGAAGGAGGGCAGGAAGGTGAACCACACCACCGTGAGCGCCGCCGCCGCCGCCGCCCACCAGCTGCCCGGCTCCAGACCCAGCACGCTGCCCTGCCAGCCCCCCAGGAAGCCCACGAACGCCACCACGAGGATCAACGGACCCGGGGTGGTCTCCCCCAGGGCCAGGCCATCCACCATCTGGGCGGCACTGAGCCAGCCGTAGTTCTCCACAGCCCCCTGGGCCACGTAGGGCAGCACGGCGTAGGCGCCGCCGAAGCTGAGCAGGGCCACCTTGGTGAAGAAGCGGGCCATGGTGGCGAGCACCCCATCCCAGCCATCGGCCCAGCTGAGCAGGGCCAGGGGCAGGCCCAGGGCCAGGCCGCTGACCAGCAGCGTCACCGCCAGGCTGCGACGACTGAAGCGCCCGTGGGCCGGGGTGGGGGTGTGGTCGTCGTGCAGGGCCGGGGCCGGGGCGCTGGAGGGTGCGGCGGCTGGCGCGGCTTCCGCTGCCTGGACCGCGGCACCCCCGCCCCCATGGCCGCCATGGCCGGAGCCACCGGGTTTGGTGATCAGGGCCGGTCGCCAGTGGCCCAGCAGGGCGCCGCTCAGGGCTGCCGTTGCCACGATCAACGGGTAGGGGAGCTTCAGCAGGCTGAGGCCGAGAAAGGCCGCCAGGGCGATCAGGCGCAGGGCCGGCGTGTGCAGGGTGCGGCTGCCCACCCGCCAGGCGGCCTGCAGCACGATCGCCACCACGGCCGGCTTGAGGGCCCAGAACACCGCCGCCAGCAGCGGCAACTGGCCCCAGAGCACGTAGATCGTCGAGAGGCCGATCAGGACGGCCACCCCCGGCAGCACGAACAGTGCCCCGGCCACCAGGCCGCCCCAGGTGCCGTGCATCAGCCAGCCGATGTAAGCCGCCAGCTGGGTGGCCTCCGGCCCGGGCAGCAGCATGCAGTAGTTGAGGGCATGCAGGTAGCGGCGCTCCGAGAGCCAGCGGCGCCGCTCCACCAGCTCGCTGTAGATCGTCGCGACCTGGCCTGCCGGGCCGCCAAAGCTGGTGAAGCCCAGCTGCAGCCAGTAGCGGGCTGCGGCCCTGAAGCTCACGGGCGCTGTCATCGACGACTCAAGCGGGGTGGCGCCCATAATCCCCTGCACCCCGGGCGATCTCGGGGCTTCCAATGTGGCCGTGGCTACACGGACTCGCCGCGATCCGGATGGCGTTCACTGGGGACGGGCCGCGCCAGATCGGTAGCGCCAGACGGCAGCCCACGTGGCCGCAGGCACATCGGGCGCACTCCGCGGGCTTCAGGCTGAGATGTCGTGCCTGGCCGTCGGCTGCGCTGTGATGGATGCCGCTTCGCTCCCGGTTCGGTTGAAGCCCGGGGCCGTCCCCAACAACCTGCGCCCCACCTTCCTGATCATTGCCGGCTGCTTCCTGGCGCCGTTCCTGCTGGGGTTGCCGCTGATCCTGCTCGGCCTCTCCCAGCTGCGCAGGCCGGACGGCACCCGCACCTACGGCTTCCTGCTGCCGCCCCTCTTCTGATCTGCCCAGGGGTTCAGGCGACTTGCTCAGGCCAACCGCTCAGCCCAGCAGCGCTCAGGCCAACAGTTCTCAGCCCAGCAGCTCCCTCACGATCGGCTCCAGCTGCTCCACTTCCGTCAGAAAGCCATCGTGGCCGCCGATCGAGTCCAGGTTGTGGTGGCCGATCAGGCTGCGGAGGCCCCGGCTGATCTGTCGCTGCTGCTCCGGCGGAAACAGCCGGTCTGAGCGGATCGACACCACGCTGGTGCGGGCCGTGATCCGCTCCAGGGCCGCCGCCATGCCGCCTCGTTCCCGGCCGATGTCGTGGTGGTTCATCGCCTGGCTCAGGGCGATGTAGCTGTTGGCATCGAACCGCCGCGCCAGGGCTTCGCCCTCCTGGCGCAGGTAGGTGTTGATCGCGAAGCACCCCGCCGGCTCCTGCTGCCGCCCGAACTGCTGCTCCAGGGCCTCGCGGCTGCTGTAGCCAAGGGTCGCCAGTCCGCGGGCCAGCAGCAGACCGCGTAGGGGTGGTGTGGCGTTGGTGTCGTAATCGCCGCCGTTGAACAGCGGATCCAGCCGGATCGCCTCGATCTGGGCCTGGTGCTGGGCGATCTGGTCGGCGCCGGTGGCAGCGGCTGTAGCCATCAGCAGCAGGTTCGCGACCCGCTGCGGGGCCGTCACCGCCCACTCCAGGGCCCGCATGCCCCCCATCGAGCCACCGATCACCCCATGCCAGCGGGCGATGCCGAGCTGGTCTGCCAGGGCGAGTTCGGCCGCCACAAGATCTCTGATCGTGAGTGCGGGGAGACGGCTGCCATAGGGCCGTCCGTCCGGCGCCGCCGCACTGGGGCCCGTGGAGCCCTGGCAGCCGCCGAGGGCGTTGGGGCAGACCACGAAGAAGCGCTGTGTGTCCACCGGCCGGCCGGGGCCCACCATCGCGTCCCACCAGCCGGGGCTGGGGTGGCCGGCTTCGGCGGGCCCGGCGGCGTGGCTGTCGCCGCTGAAGCCGTGCAGCAGCAGTACGCCATTGCTGCGCTGGCTATTGAGCTGGCCCCAGCTCTCGTAGGCCAGGGTGATCGGCCCGAGCTGGCCGCCCAGGTCCAGCTGCAGGGGCCGGTCGGTGAACAGCTGGGCAAACTGGCGCCGGCCCGGCGGATCCCCCGGCAGCCAGGCCCCAGTGGCGCGCCGGCCTCCACCACTCATCCGTTGGCGGCGGCGAAGCCCAGCTCCAGGTCCGCCAGGATGTCCTCCAGGCTCTCCAGCCCCACCGACAGGCGCACCAGGCCCTGGGTCACGCCGGACTGGCCCAGTTCTGCGTCGTTGAGCTGGCTGTGGGTGGTGCTGGCCGGATGGATGATCAGGCTGCGCACGTCGCCCACGTTGGCCAGGTGGCTGAACAGCTGGGTGGCCTCCACGAAGCGCTTGCCCGCTTCGAGGCCGCCGGGCAACTCGAAGCTCACGATGGCGCCCTGGCCTTTGGGCAGGTAGCGCTGGGCCCGCCCATGCCAGGGGCTGCTGGCCAGGCCCGGGTAGACCACCCGCGCCACATCGCCGCGCCCCTCCAGCCATTGGGCCACGGCCAGGGCGTTGCTGGAGTGGCGCTCCAGCCGCAGCGATAGCGTTTCCAACCCCTGCAGGAACAGGAAGGCGTTGAAGGGGGCCACCGCGTTGCCCAGATCCCGCAGCAGCGTCACCCGCGCCCGCAGGGCGAAGCGGGCCGGGAACAGGGCCTCCGGCAGCTGGCTGAACACCAGACCGTGGTAGCTGGGATCCGGCTCGCTGAACTGGGGGAAGCGGCCGCTGGCCTCGTAGTTGAAGTGCCCGCCATCGACGATGACGCCACCGATCGAGGTGCCGTGGCCGCCGATGAACTTGGTGGCCGAGTGGATCACGATGTCGGCGCCGTGCTCCAGGGGCCGCAGCAGGTAGGGCGTCGCCAGGGTGTTGTCGATCACCAGGGGGATGCCGGCGGCGTGGGCCACGGCGCTCACCCCCTCGAAATCGAACACGTCGCCCTTGGGGTTGCCGATGCTCTCGCCGAAGAAGGCTTTGGTGTTGGGCCGGATCTCGCGGCGCCAGGCCTCGGGGTCATCGGGGTTGTCCACGAAGCTCACCTGGATCCCGAGCTTCGGGAAGGTGTAGTGGAACAGGTTGAAGGTGCCGCCGTACAGGGAGGAGCTGGCCACGATGTGGCCACCGCTCTCCGCCAGGTTGAGCAGGGCCAGCGTCTCGGCCGACTGGCCGCTGGAGGTGGCCAGGGCCGCCACGCCCCCCTCCAGATCCGCCACCCGCTGCTCGAAGGCCGCCTGGGTGGGATTCATGATCCGCGTGTAGATGTTGCCCAGCTCCCGCAGCCCGAACAGGTTGGCGGCGTGCTCCGTGTCGCGGAACACGTAGCTGCTGGTCTGGTAGATCGGCACCGCCCGCGCTCCGGTGGCCGGATCGGGTTGGGTGCCTGCGTGGATCTGCCGCGTTTCGAAGCCGTGGGCCATGGGGGGGCGAGGTTTAGGGCGGGGAGGATCGTGGGGGTAACAGGGGCGGCAGGTGACGCTGGCGCCGCCCTGGTGGTTGGCTGGATCAGCGGGCGGCGCCGATCTCACTGGCTTCGAGGACCTCGCGCAGCTCGCCGGTTTCCACCTGGTAGATGAAGCCGTGGATGGGAATGCGGCCCGGCACCAGCGGGTGCTCGCGAATGCGTCGCACGTCGTCCACCACGCTCTGCTCCAGGTTCTCGATCGTCAGCCAGTCGATGGCCTCACCGGCGCTGGAGCCCGGGCCTGCGCCCACGTCCTCAAAGCCGCTGGGGCCGAGTACCGCGGTATCGAGACTCCGGTGGAGCAGGCCGCGGATCGTGTCGTTGGTGAAGAACTCCATGCCGCAGTTGGTGTGGTGGATCACGAACCACTCCTGGGTGCCCAGCAGCTTGTAAGAGATCACCAGCGAGCGGATCGCGTCGTCGCTGGCGCGGCCGCCGGCATTGCGGATCACGTGGGCATCCCCCTCCACCAGGCCGGCATAGCGGGCCGGATCGAGGCGGGCGTCCATGCAGGTGAGGATGGCGATCCGCTTGGCGGGGGGCAGGGGCAGCTTGCCCCTGTCGCCGAAGCCCTCGGCATAGGCGCGGTTCGCTTCGAGGATCGAGGGGCGGAGGCTGGTCGCCGTCATTGGGGAAGTCGTGGGTGGTGACGCGGAGGGGCTGGTCCCGGTTCAGGCCGAGCGGCGCAGCAGGCGACGCCCCAGCCGCTGGCTGAGGGCCAGCACCGTCAGCGGGCTGAGCACCACGGCCAGGGCCGTGGCGAACAGGGGCAGGGGCAGGTGCTGAATGCCCAGCAGCACGGCGCCGAGCAGCAGCACCGGAATCCAGGGCAGCTGCTCCGGGCTGGGGCTTGCGCTCGGGCTGTTCGCCAGGGGCAAGCCTTCGGACTGCCAGCGGCTGAAGCCCCCCTCCAGCCGCTGGATGCGGCGGTGATAGCCGGAGCCGTGCAGGGCCTCGGCCACTGTCTGGCTGTCGCGATCGTCCTGGCCGATCAGGATCAGGTCGGCTTCGGGCGGGTCACTGCTCACCAGGAGGCCGGCGGGGATGTTGTGGCTGCCGGGGATGTGGGCGCGCCGGAAGCGGCCGGGACGGCGGATGTCCACCAGCAGGGGGGCGTGGCTGCCGGCGGGACGCTGTTGGAGGGCCTGCAGGTCCTGGCTGCTCAGCAGTTCGGGGTTGGGGCTGGTCATGGCGCGGTGGGGGCGTGGGACGGGATCAGAGACTTGGTGGCCTGCGGACGGGCCGCATCCGGCTGACGACATCGCGCGTCGCCCCAGGGCGCTGGCTCCAGGTGCTCCAGCGGCAGCAGGGCCTGCAGCACGGCCAGATCGAGCCCGAAGGCAAGACTGCCGCTCCACTCCCAGCGTTGGCCGGCCGGCCAGGGGCCCTGTGCGTGAGCCGCGTCGGGAGTGAACCAGGCCATGGAGTGGGCTGTCACGGTGAACGCATCCTGCTGGCCCCGACGCTTAAACAGCGGTATCCCGAGCCACATACCGTTCTTTGCGGGGTGACTTGGGTCGGGGCCCGGGACTGCTGCCGAGCAGGAGCGGCGCCTGGATCTGGCCTCAGTCCACGCACAACAAAGCCACGCACAAAAAAGGGCCGCAGCAGGAGCGCTGCGACCCTCGGGGATCTCCCTCCCGGTCGGAGCAGGGGGTGCCTGGCTCGTTCCCGGAACTCCGTCACTCTGCGGGCCGCAGGTCCAATCCGATGTAGTCGTCACCACCTGGCCAGGGCAGTCCATGCACAGCGTGTCGCCTCGATCCGCCGCGTGTGGCAGTGGCTACATGGGCAGATTTTGCCGCCCATAAAGTTGGTCTCAACAAGCCATCATCGCGCGTCGCCGTGGTCTACGAACTTCCCTCCAGGGGTGATGCCGTTGGCGACGATCTGCGCCTCGGAACCGTGGCTCCCAGCCTGGAGGTGCGCTGTCTCACCCCCCTGGAGGTGCGCCGGCTGGTGTGGGAGGGTGTGCCCCTGCTGGATGCCCGCTCAAGCCGCGAGTATCAGCGCTGCCACCTGCATCACGCGATCCATCTGGCCACACCTGCGCCAGCCCAAGCCAAAGCACTGACCGCTTCCCTGGAGCCGTTGCCCTGGGAGGCGTCGCTGCTGCGAGCCCGCTTCCCCGATCGGCGCGCCCCGCTCATCTGCTACAGCAACGCAGAGGGCCGTTCTCACCAGCTCGTGCTGCGTCTGCAGCAGCTCGACTATCTCCACGTCTATGCCCTCGCGGGCGGCCTGAACCGATTCCTGGCCCCGCAGGACGCCTAGGCCGGCGCTAGTGCTGGTCTCCCTGGAGGTGGCGCCGCACCACCTCGCCTGAGCGCAGCAACAGCGCCTCCCCTCGCTCCAGCGCCCGCCACGACTCATTGCAGGTCAGGGGCTCGGTGCTCACGATCGTCACCACGTCCTTCTCGGTGGTCACCTGGGAGAAGTCCACGCTCACGTCGTCGTCCGCGAGGGTGGCGGTGGTGAAGGGATAGCGGCGGGTGATCGTGTGCAGGCGCGTGCCGCCATAGGCGTAGAGCCAGCGGCCATTGCTGATCAGGCAGTTGAAGATGCCCTGGTGGGCCAGCTGATCCGAGCAGCGCACCAGGGTGCGGAAGATCGCGGCCTCGTTGCCCGGATCGACTCCGGCCTCGTTGAGGCTGTTGAGGAACCAGCAGAAGGCGGCTTCGCTGTCGGTGTTGCCCACCGGGGTGTAGTCACCGGCGGCCGGGATCACGCCCTGGATGTCGCCGTTGTGGGCAAACACCCAGTCCTGGCCGCGCCAGCGGCTGTGGAAGGGGTGGCAGTTCTCCAGCGCCACCAGCCCCTGGGTGGCCTTGCGGATGTGGGCCAGCGAGTAGAGCGCCTTGAGATCCAGCTCCGCCAGCTGGGCCGCCACGGGCGAGAAGGCGGCGGGGGCCTCCTCCCGGTAGATGGTGAGGGCACCGCCGGCCGGATCGAAGCTGGCCAGGCCCCAGCCATCACCGTGCACGCTGGTGTCACCCCCCCGCCGGGCCAGGCCCCGGAAGGAGAACTGCATGTCGGTGGGGGTGTTGGCGCTGAGGGCCAGGAGTTCGCACATGGCGGATCAGGGGGGGCGTGGGTACCCCCGGGCTCGGGAAGCGGCGGCGCGGGCCTAGGCCACGGCTGAAGGACGCAACATGGATAGACAACTGGGGATGAGCCTACGGGCTGGCTTCCGCCGGGCCTTTGGCCCATGAAAAAACCCCGGCCGCAGGGCCGGGGTTGCCACGGACCCCACGGGATCCCGAACCAGGATCAGCGGGTCTGGCTGAAGATCTGGTCCCAAACACCGCCCTTGGAGAAGTGCTTTTTATCGACGGTGGGCCAGCCGCCCAGATCGCCGATGCGGAAGAACTTCACATCCTGGAAGCGGCCCTTGGCGTAGGCCTTGCCCTCGGCGGTCACCGGGCGGAAGCCGTTGTCGGCGAAGGCCTTCTGGGCTGGGGCCGTGAACAGGAAGCGGGCAAAGGCCTCGGCCACCTTGCGGGTGCCCTTCTTGTCCACGTTCTTGTCCACGACGGCGATCGGCATCTCCGTCAGCACGTTGGGGCTGAAGATCTTGTAGGGAGTTTTCCACTCGCCGTTGCGCTTGGCCAGGATGGCCTCGGTCTCCCAGTTCAGCAGCACGTCGCCCTTCTTGCGCTTCACGAAGGTGTCGGTGGCCTCGCGGGCGTCCTTGGGCAGCACTTCGGCGTTCTTGTAGACGCCGGTGATCAGCTTCTTGGCTGCGGCCTCATTGCCCCCCTGCTCGGTCACTGAACCCCAGAGGGCCACGTAGTTCCAGCGGGCGCCACCGGAGGTTTTGGGGTTGGCCAGAACGTTGTCCACGTCCTTGTTGTCCAGGTCTTTCCAGCCGTTGATCTTCTTGGGGTTGCCCGGGCGGATGAAGGCCACCACGGTGGAGTTGGTCGCCACCGCGTTGTTGGGCAGCCGGCTCTCCCAGCCGGGGTTGATCAGGCCGGCCTGCTGGATCTTGGACACGTCGGCCGCCATGGCCAGGCCCACGAGGTCAGCTTCCAGTCCGTCGATCACGGCGCGCGTCTGGGAGCCGGAGCCGCCGTAGCTGCCCTTGATGGTCACCGTCTGGCCGGTTTTCTTCTTCCAGTCGGCCGCGAACAGGGGGATGATCTTGTCGTAGGCGGCCTTGGTGACCGCGTAGCTCACCAGCAGGATCTCCTGGGGCGCGGGGGCGGCAGCCGGCTTCTTGGCTTGGGCCTGCACAGGGCTGCTGATGAGGCCGGAGGCGCCAGTGACGGTCAGGGCGGCGACGGCGAGGCCCGCACCGAGACGGCGGGACAGGGAGGATGGGAGGTAAACCACGCAAATCCGATGGGACACAACCCCAACATAGGTGCTGGTGGGGTCGGCGCCAGTATTCCCGACTACATCCATCGGGAACTCCGCGGAACCGCCGAATCCCGCGTGGCTGCTGTCACAATCGGCCCAGACCCTGCGCCCGCGCCAGCCCGTGGCCTTCAGCTCCAAGACCGAGTACGGCCTGGTGGCCCTGATTGAGCTGGCCGCCATCTATTCCAGTGGCGCGGTGCTGCAGGTGGCCGAGATCGCTTCCCGCCAGTCGATCCCCGACCGCTACCTGGAGCAGATGCTCACCAGCCTGCGCCGCGGCGGCATCCTGCGCAGCATCCGCGGTCCCAAGGGCGGGTATCAGCTGGTCAGGCCCCCGGCGGACGTGTTGGTGTCGGAAGTGGTGAGCTGCCTGGAGGGCGATGCCGCTTCCCGCGATGCGGCCGAGCGCAGCACGCCGGAATTCCAAGTTCTCCATGGTCTTGCCGGCCAATTGGAGCGGGCCCGGCTGGACCTGCTGGAGGGCACCACCCTGCAGCAGCTGCTGGAGCGGCGCGACGCCCTGCTCCAGGCCCAGGCCATGTACTTCATCTGAGCCCAGCGCTCGCAGCTGGCAGGTCAGGTGTCTGCGGGTCCAGGACCCGTGGACCGGGCAGGCGGTGCTTGGTTCTGATTTCAAAACCCGCTTGGCCGATTGGGTATGCGTGCTATGGTTTGACCATCACGCGGAGCGCCCCATGCGCTGTTGTTGTTTCCGAATGTGTCCCGCCGACCCGCTGTCGGCCCCCGAATTCCCCATGCACCTCTCGCCTCGACACCGCCATGGCCACCACCACCACCGCTCAAGCCCTCCGCCTCACCCTGCAGCCCAATGACGTGCTGCCGGAGAACCTGAACTGGAAGATCCAGGAGGGTTACATCCGCACCGCCACCTGGGACGAAGAAGGCGAAACCATCACCCTCGGAGTCTGGGGCCCCGGTGACTGGGTCACCGCCGCCTACTCCGCCCTCAAGCCCGTTGAAATCCAGTGCCTCACCACCGTGGTGGTGGAGCAGTTCCAGCCCGAGCCGGCTGACATCGAGGCGCTGCTCCTGCAGCAGATCAAGAACCTCGAGGAGATCTTCCAGGTCAACCGCATCCGCTCCGCCGACCAGCGCCTGCTGGCCCTTCTGGCCTGGATCGGCCGTCGCTTCGGCCAAGTGAGCAGCCGCGGTTACCGCCTGTCGTTGAAGGATATGAACCTCACCCACAAGTCACTTGCCGATCTGTGCGGCCTGACCCGGGTGACCGTCACCAAGATGCTCAATCGCTACAAGGGCGAGGGTGTGTTGCAGCAGATCAGCAAGGACGACCTGTTCATCCCCTCGGTGGCCCTCGTGCCCAGCGTCATCTGACCTCAGCCTGACTTTCTATTGATTCCACGCGTCCCTTCACCCCTTTCCTCTGCCTGCCATGGCACTCCGTGCTCCCAGGCCCACCGGTCGCTCCGGTGCTGAGCCCCAACGCTTCACCCTGCGCTTCAAGAACGGTCAGCTCCTGCGCCATCAGGATGGGCTGACCCTCGCCCAGTTCCGCTCCGACGGACGCCTGGCCGCCTTCTGGCCTGAAACCAGTGAGACGCCAACCCCGCGCCAGCGACCGGTTTTCGATCCCACGGTGCATCCGCTGGTGTACGGCTGAATCCGTTGCCGTTTGGCCAAGTCAACAGGGGTGGTCCATCGCGACCACCTTTTCTGTTGCTATGGGGCAAGCAAGGATTGGACGGAGCCCGATGGGCTGAGGGGCGCTGCTTTTGTGCCCTGTCAGCGTGTGGCAGCGTTTACACAACGCGGCCAAGTCCATTCCTAAGATAAAGGGCGTAATTTCGCTCGGGATAACCGGGTAACGCTGGTGCTTCGCCAACTCACCTCCCGCCGCCGCCTGCTGGCAGGCTTCGCTGCCGCCGCGGCCGTGTCGGTTCTGCCCCTGCAGGCCGGGGCCGCCTCCGCCAATACCACGATTCAGCTGGCCACCCCCGCGGAGGCCGCCCAGGCCTCCCGCTCGGGTCAGTGGAAGATCCTTGATGTGCGCCCCGTGCCGCCGCTCGACTACGTCGCTGGCCACGTTCCCAATGCGGTGCATATCTCCGAGCAGGCCTTCCGGGGCTCCAATGGTCGGCTGCCCTATCAGATCTGGCCCGCCGCTGATCTGGCCAATCTGCTGAGCAAATCTGGGATCTCCAACAGGGATTCGGTGCTCGTCTACTCCGACGGCACCAACGTGCTCGGCGCCACCCTGGTGGCCTACATCCTCGAGAAGAGCGGTGTGCCCCGTGTCGCCGTGCTCGACGGTGGCCTGAGTGGCTACAAGGCCGCCGGCTCCCCCACCACCAAGGCGTTCCCCACCTACCGCCCCGGCACCTTCAAGACCACCGATGTGAAGGGCCTGAACATCACCCTCAAGGACCTGCTTCCCCTGGTGGGCAAGCCCAATGTGGTGATCGTGGATCCGCGCCCCAAGGCCCAGTTTGAGGGCACCGACCAGACCTTCATCCGCAATGGTCACATCCCCGGGGCCATCAACATCCCCTGGCAGGCAGCCACCGAGGCCAACAACGCCGAAGAGGCCCTCAAGAACCCCCATAAGTTCAAGTCGGTCGAGGCCCTGCGCAAGCTGTTTGTGTCGCGCGGCGTGACGCCCGACAAGACCGTGATCATCTCCTGCAGCACCGGCCGTGAGGCCAGCCTGCAGTACATCGTGCTCAAGCACCTGCTGGGCTATCCCAACGTGCGTGTCTACGAGGGCTCCTGGACGGAATACAGCGCCACCTCCAACCCACTGAGCACCGGCCCCGATCCCACGGCGCCCAAGTGAATGAGTCGGTCAGGCCAGCGAAACCCGCTGGCCTGGCTTGAACCACCAAGGGCAAGCGCATCACATACACGCACCCGAGTAGCGCAACCAAACATCCGGAGGCGTGGGCTGCAAGGTCCACGCCTTTTTCATGCGGATTCATGCGAGCTGATTTAGGCCTTTATCAGGCCGCTTTCCCCAGCAGAGCAAGGGCGCCGCTGTCGTTGAGGATGCGGAATCCCAGCCACATCAGCACGAAGGGGAATACGTGGTTGGCGTAGCGGCTCAGCACCACGGCGATGCCTGGCAGCCGGGTGAGCCGGTAGGAGAGGAACAGCCAGGTCAATACCGCCAGATAGCAGATCGGCACGATCAGCGCCAGTTGCCCCAGGGTGCTGCTGGTGAACAGGGGGATGTAGATGGCCAGATTGTTGCCGCCGTTGGAGATCGTCACCGCCGACACCGAGTAGGTCTTGCGGTCACGCAGCACCTCCAGCAAGCCCACGCGCCTTGAGCGGAAGCCGTGGTAGGCGGCGAAGCGCTGGCGGTAGTCGCGTTCCTCGCTGTCGCTGCTGTCCCGGGCCTGCCACAGGCTCACCAGATTGCGCACACCCATCAAGATCGGCACCGCCCCCAGCCAGCCGGTCACCTCACCGGGGACCTGGGTGGCCAGGGCGAAGCAGAGCAGGCTGATGGCCATCAGCACGCTGAACCCCACCAGCTCCCCCACCACCACGTGCAGGGGCCGAAAACGACGGTTCACCTCACTGAAGAAGCCTGTGAGGTAGATGTTGTCGTCGAATGTGGTGGCGATGGCTACGGCCACGCCTGTCTGCAGGGTGCCGAGGAGACTCGCCATGCCGCGAATCTATGGGCTGATGGGCCTACTCCCTGTAATGCCCACCACACCCCTTGCGCCTGCCCTGGCTCAGGATCGTTCCAGCCTGTGGTTGGGTTGAATGGGTCTGGTACCGGCGGCAGACCACCCATGCTGAGGCCCTGGCTGACGCGCCTTCCCCTGCGGCGTTGGCTGCGAGTTCTGCTGGTCGCCAGCCTGGCCCTGGCGGTGAGCCTGTCCCTGGGCGCCGGCCTGGGAGCCCTGCCGCTGGCGGTCCCCGCCCTGCCCCCGGCCCAGAGCGCCCCTCCGCCCAGCCGTTTGGCCGAGACGGTGCTGCTGTTCGCCGTGTTCCTGGCGGGCTGCGTGGTCGTCGATCGGCTGCTGGCGCGAGGTTCCGGCCGCAACCAGCGCCAGGGCCTGGCGGCCCAGGCCCGTCGCCTCAAGCAGCTCAGCATCGGTGTGCCCGAGGGCATGGTGCACCTGGAGGTGCTGAGGGATCGCCATCTGCTGGAGCAACGGCTCGCTCCCCTCGGTGTCGCCCTGCAATGGCGCAGCTTCGCGGCGGCCTCCTCAATGCTGGAGGCCCTCAGCAACGGCGAGATCGACTTCTGCGGCGGCGGCGGCACCGCCAGCCTGTTCTCCCAGGCCGCCGATCACCTGTTCATGAGGGTGGCCCGCGACAAATACACCAACCCCAACCAGGACGCGATCCTGGTGCCCAACCTCTCGGCGATCCAGGGCGTGGCCGAGCTGCGCGGCCGCACCATCGCCGTGGACCAGGGCTCCAGCGCCCACTTCGTGCTGATCGAGGCCCTGCGCCAGGCGCAGCTGGGCCTCGACGACGTGGAGATCGTCTACCTGCCCCAGCCGGATGCCTTGCCCCGCTTTCGTCGCGGTGAACTGGATGCCTGGGCCATCTGGATGCCCTATGCCGTGACCGAAACGCGCAAGGCCTACCCGGGCCGCCCGATTGCCACGGTGCGCTCGGTGTTCGGTGGCGATGCCACCGAGCAGTTGCCCACCCTCTATTACGCCGTTCCCGAACTGGTGCGCGACTACCCCGCGGTGCTCAAGCTGCTTCTGGAGGAGGTGAACGAGGCCGGCGCCCTGGCGGCCCGGGAGGAGCTGGACGCCCTGGAGCGGCTCACGGCCCGGGTGTCGATCGACCCGGCGGCCCTCGATCACCTGCGCTCGCTGGCGGCCCAGCGGGCGGTGATCCCCCTCGACCCGGACTCCCTGCATGCCCTCCAGCACCAGGCCAACATCCTGCGGGACCTGCACCTGATTCCCCGGCGCATCAACTTGTTCGATGGCACCTACAGCCTCATGACCCGCCAGAACTGGTCCTACTGAGCCTGCCTGAGTCCATCGTCCGAGCTGGGGCTGGGCTCCAGGTTCAGGCTGCGGTCCACGTCAGCCAGGTTGGTATTGCCCAGCTCCTCGCGCCAGCGCCGCTCCACCGCCCGCAGCCACTGGTCCGCCCGGCAGGATTCGGTCCCATCGGGACCCTGCTCGCCGCTCCCCTCGGCTCCTGCGCCCGCCAGGCCCTGATACAGCAGCAGCAGGTTGATGTCATGGGCGGGCCGGGCCAGCTGGTAGCCGCCCTTGCGGCCCTTCTGGCTGGTGACCAGCCCGAGGCGCTTGAGGTCGCTGAGCACGTTGGAGAGGTAGCGGCCCGAGAGGTTGTGACGCGAGGCGATCACGCCGGCCTGCAGCCCTTCGCTCGCTGCCGCGATCTCCAGCAGGCTGATCAGGGCGTAGCGGAAGGTGACCGAGAACACCGAATGGCGCGACACAACCCGGCGAATCTATGACGATAAGCCGATCGAGAATGTGTTCTAAGTGCTTGCCCGAGTGGGCCGTCGCGGGTTCGGCTGGAGCGTCGGTTGTCGCGGGCACAGCTGCGGGAGATTCTCAAAAAGCGCGTTGGAGAACCGTTGTTTAAGCTGAGGCCCAGTCATCTGGCCTTGCAAGGTCCTTCCCGGCGCCATGGTCTCCGTCCCGTCCCGTCCCAGGCGTCTGCCGAGGTTGAAGCTGCCGAGCTGGTCCTGGCGCATCACCTGGACCTACCTCGGCCTGATCCTGTTCCTGCCCCTGATCGGCATGTTCCTCAAGGCCGGCCAGGTGAGCCCACCCGAGTTCTGGGCCGCCGCGACCAGCTCTGAAGCGGTGGCCAGTTACAAGGTGAGTTTCGGGGTTGCCTTCGTGGCCAGCCTGATCAATGGATTTTTTGGCCTGGTGGTGGCCTGGGCGTTGATCCGCTGCCGTTTTCCCGGCCAGCGCCTGCTCGACGCCCTGATCGACCTGCCCTTCGCCCTGCCCACCGCCGTGGCGGGTCTGGCCCTCTCCTACGTGTACAGCGAGGAGGGCTGGATGGGCAAGCCGCTCTACGACCTGTTCGGACTCAAGGTGTCGTTCACCATCTACGGCGTAGCCGTGGCCATGGTGTTCATCTCCCTGCCCTTCGTGGTGCGCACGGTGGAGCCGGTGCTGCGCTCCCTGGAGAAAGAGCAGGAGGAGGCCTCCGCCTGCCTGGGGGCCAACCAGCTGCAGACGTTCTTCCTGGTGATCCTGCCCCAGCTGTTCCCCGCCATCCTGGCGGGCATTGCCCAGGGGTTCAGCCGGGCGGTGGGGGAATACGGATCGGTGGTGATGATCGCCAGCAACGTGCCATTCAAGGATCTGATCACCCCCACCTTGATCATCCAGAAGCTTGAGGAATACGACTTCAATTCCGCCACGGTGATTGGCAGCGTGATGCTGCTCTTCTCGCTGGTGAGCCTGGCCGTGATCAACTTCATCCAGGTCTGGGGCCAGCGCTATCAAGGCTCCGAGAGCGCCAATTGAGTGCGGGGTTCCGTACTGCCCTCCATCCCCTATTGATCATCAGACCCAGCAATCGTCCGTTTCCAGTCCGTTCCTTGTCCTGCCCGTCCTTGTCATGACCATTGTTGTTCCACCTCTTGAGGACATTCAGCCCCCCCAGTGGGTGAAGCCCACGTTCAGCGATCGGGCCAAGTCTGCAGTTCCTGCCCTCATCGTGGTTGTGGCCTGCCTCTACGTGGGCACGGTGATTCTGCTGCCGGCCCTCTCGGTGGTGGTGCAGGCCTTTGCCAAGGGTCTGCAGCCCTTTCTCGACAACCTCACCAACGAGGATTTGCTCCACGCCCTGCGGCTCACCCTGTTCGCCACGGCGATTGCCGTTCCGGCCAATACGATCTTCGGCCTGGCGGCAGCCACCGCCATTGCCCGCCGCAAGTTCCGCGGCAAGGCCCTGCTGCTCAGCATCATTGACCTGCCGTTCTCGATCTCACCGGTGGTGGTGGGCCTGATGCTGGTGCTGCTCTACAGCCCCAACCACGGCCTGTTTGCCGGGGTGATCAACAGCCTGGGATGGAAGATCATCTTCTCCTGGCCGGGCATCGTGCTGGCCACCATTCTGGTGACCTTCCCCTTCATGGCCCGCGAAGTGATCCCCCTGCTGGAGGAGGAGGGCTGGGACCAGGAGGAGGCCGCCAAGACCCTGGGTGCCAGCGATTGGCAGGTGTTCTGGAAGGTAACCCTGCCCTCGGTGCGCTGGGCTGCCCTCTACGGCCTGATCCTCACCACGGCCCGCGCCCTTGGTGAATTCGGTGCGGTGTCGGTCGTGAGTGGCAACGTTGCTGGCCAGACCCAGACCTTGCCCCTGTTCGTGGAAGATGCCTACAAGCAGTACCACACGGAATTGGCCTTTGGGGCTGCCCTGGTGCTGGCTGGTGTGGCGATCGTTTCGCTGCTGCTCAAGATCTTGGTGGAGCAGATCCTTGAGAAGGAGAAGCGGGCCCTCAGGGCTGATTCCTGAGGACTCTCTGGCTGCGATTCAGTCTGTGACTGATTTACGGAGATCAGGCTCTCACTGGCTTCCTTGGTGGCTCTCAGGCATATCTTCTCTTCATCATTACAAACGGATGTCCTCCTGGGGAGTAGCTGTAGCTGCTCCCCTTTTTTCTTGTGCTGACAGGCGCATGGGAGCGCTGGTGGGGATGCTTCCAGTGGTCCAGTAGCGGAGACTTAGTCGGTTGGCCTAGCCGCACTGTCCCCGGGCCAGGGGATCGATGCGGTGCTTTGTCGCTTCATCGGGCGTGGTTTGCTCACCAGAGCGAGACTGGCCCCTATTGGCTCACCTTCTGGGCGGACTTCCTTGGCTGCTGTGGGCCGTTGACGCTGGGCTGGTCTGCATCTCGCCTCGATGTGGTCTGGGCCACATGGCCATTGCGCTCGTTGGAGGATGATCCCACCGCGACTCTCAGCACGGGTCGTTCGTCACACGTGGGCGGGCCTAGGGGGTCCGCCTTTTTTGTGAGTGGCTGTCTGTCCGCTGTTACCTGTGCGGCCTCTTCCGCAGGCCCAGGGCTGGCACGGCTGCCCATGTCGGCCGCCCATTTCGGCTGCCCGTATCGGCCCGCCCATGAAAAAGCCCCCCGTTGCCGGGGGGCTGGAGAGCGTGGGAGTGAGGTCGAGGTCGCTGGTGTGTGAGGTGTGCGACCAGGTTCTGGATCCTGGAGGGATCAGAACTTGAAGCGGGTGGTCAGCACCCAGCCCAGGTTGTCAAACGTGTTGTTGCGCTTGACGGAACCATCGGAGTTGATGCTGTTGCTCAGCTGGCCCAGGGGATTGCTGAGGTAGAAGATCGCCGGGGTGATCGAGATGTTGTCGGTCACCTGGAACTTGTACCACCATTCCCAAACGTAGTTGCCGTCGTTGGAGAAGGTGCTCGCGTTCTTGTTGGTGCCACGGTTCAGGTTGGTGGCGAAGGTGGGTTGACCCACGGCGGCACCCAGGGAATTGCCCTTCTGGAAGGCATCATCCCACTGCAGGCCCACGAACCAGCTCTGGCTCTGGGTCACGTAGGGAGTGGCGAACTCGGCGCCCGTGCTGCGGACTTCGTTGTTGGTGAGGCTGTTCAGACCCCAGCCAGCGCTGATCGAGGGGAACCAGCCATTGCTCTTGGGCTGCCACCAGCCGTTGAGGGCCACGCTGTTGGAGTTCCCGTTAGCCAGGAACCAGCTGTTGGAGGCCACAAACTCAGTGCCGCGACGGAAGTTGGAGCCGGCCTGACCGAAGCGGTAGGCGGCAGCCACACCCCACTGGGGAGCAGAGTAGGCCAGCTGAGCCAGGAAGCTGGCGCGGGCAGCGTCGGTGCCGATGCCACCCTCATCAGCCGAGTTGGCATAGGGGTTGCCGTCGTAGGCCTGGCCGATGTTGCCTTGGGGGGCAACGTAGCTAGCCGAGAAGCTGAAGCGGCCCTGGCCCTTCTTCACGTTCTGCTTCCACACACCAGCCAGGGTGGAGCCGGTGGCACGGTTGTAGGTGCCGGGGGCGCCGTAGGTGTGGAAGAATTCCAGCACTTCAGAGCCCTTGCCGCGGCCGTAGGCGGTGGGGATGACGCCCAGGAACTCGGTGTTACGAGCCCGGGGACCAACCGTGAAGTTGAACTCCTTGCCGACGGGGAAGCTGTAGTACAGACGGTCAATGATGACGCTGTCGTTGCTGTTACTGGAGTACGACAGCTTCGTCAGGTTGAGGCCGTTGCCGTCGAAGGCATTGTTGAAGTTGCCCGAGCGCAGACGGGTGTAGAGAAGGTCCTTACCCGTGAAGCTGGTCAGGAAGTTCAGCCGGACGTCGTAGCTGAAGGTGGTGGCGCCGTAGAGGGCGTTGTATTTCTTCGCAGCGCCGCGGCTGTTCAGGAAGTTGGCGCGATCAATCGCGCGCTGGTTGGTGACGTTGCCAGCGCTGTTGCGCACCGCAGAGGGAACGGGCACATTCCAGGCGGAGGGGCTGGTGGCCGAGCGGTTGCCGTTGGCCTTCACGCCGCCGAGGGTGAAGTAGGCCTCACCCTGCAGCTTGGTGGTGGTGGAGAACTGGGTGGCTTCCAGCTCGCCCACCTTGGCCTCCAGGCCGTCCACGCGGCCCTTGAGAACGGCGAGTTCCTTCTCGAATTCCTTGAGCAGGCGCTTCAGCTCGTCGGTCACCTCGGTGATCCGATCAAGGCAGGCGTTCAGCAGGGCGGCCGCTTCATAGCGGGTGAGTGCCTGCCGGCCCTTGAAGGTGCCGTTGGGGTAGCCGGCCACGCAGCCGTAGCGCTCGATCAGGTTGCTGAGCGCCTGGAAGGCCCAGTCAGTCGGCTGCACGTCCGAGAACTGGGTGATCGAAGTCACCTGCTCGTCGGTGGTGGCGTATTGGTTGACGCCGGCAATGTTGAGATCAGCGGCGGACGCAGCCACCGGAGCCAGAAGGCCCAGGGCGGCAGGCGCCAGCAGCAGCAGCTGGAAAAGTTTCATGACCCTCACACGAATAGGGGCTCCCCCAAGGGGAGTGCCATGAAAGTAGGGGCCCGTCTGGCCCCTAAGCCGTTGCTGGAGTACAGGTCGATGTATCTGACGATACCCGCGCATTCTTTTTCGCTTTGATCTCCTTGGTTTTGGCTCGGCGTTCGACCGGCCAATAAAAAAAGCGGCCTCTCGGCCGCCAGAGGTGGTGTGAGAACTTCCTTGAAAGCTCTGTAGCCCTTGCTACAGGGCGGAGCGCCAGCTGGGTTGTAACTCCGGGCACAGGGTCTGGTTCGCAGGGGTGGGGGCCATGGTCAGCGGCCGCCGCGTTCCAGCTTCCGATCGGCCTTCAGCAGGGATTTGAAATCGAAGCGGCCTATCGCATCGCCGCCGATCACCAGTGGCAGATGGCCGTTCCACTTCTCGATCGCCTCGTGCTCCAGCACCTCGGGCGTCAGCCCTGCCTGCAGGAGCTGCTGGGCCTGGGCCTCGCCCCGGGCCGTAAACACCCGTGCTTCTGCCATGTGTTGGGCCTTCACGGCCTCGAACTGGGCCCGGCGGGCCTCCTGTTCGGCCACCTGTTTGGCTTCCACGGCCTCGCGGAACTGTTGGGAGAAGGTCACCTGCAGCAGGTCCACGTCGTCGAGGCCCAGGTCGTACGGGGCCAGGCGGCTGGCCAGCAACTGCTCCAGGGCCTGTTTCAGTCGGGGGCGCTCGGTGACGATCTCCGCCGCCGTGAAGCCCGCCACCACCTCCTTGAGGCTGTCTTCGATGGCCGGGCGGATCACCGAGGCGGCCACCTGCTGTTCATCCCCCAACCGCTGAAAGATCCGGTTCACCTTCTCGGGGTCCAGGTGCCAGTTCAGGGCGATATCCACGCTCACGTCCTGCAGGTCCCGGGCGGCGGCATCGGCGCGCATGCTGAGGGTCTGCACCCGCACAGTCAGAGGCCGCACCGAGAACACCAGGGGCAGCAGGGGATGCAGACCCTCCGGCAGGATCTGCTCCTGCACGGCCCCGAAGCGCAGCAGCACGCCCCGCTCGCCCGCCGGCACCACCACGAAGAAGCGGCTCACCAGCACCAGGGCCAGCATCAGCACGAACAGGCGCAAGGCCGAGAGGGTGTTCTGGGCGCGGGCCGGAGCGCTGCCCCTGGCGCTTGAGGGGCTGCTGCTGCTGTCGGCTGGAGCCTCGGGCCCGCTGCCGGCTTCGGGGGTCAGAAAACCTTGCATCGCGACAGTCCCTGTGGTGCCTGGCGGGAGGCTCCAGGGCGAACCATAGGGGCGTGGCCTGGGCCCGCCCGGTATTCCCAGGCCCATGTTGATAACCCTGGCTGATCCATACGACAAGACATCGCGTTTGCTTTGATCCAGCGCCGCTGCGACTGTTGGGTTGTGAACCAGCGGTGCGCCCAGCGGGCGTCCAACTTGATGGGCCTGATGCTCCTCCCGGAAGTCGGACAGACGATTGCCACCTCGGTGTCGGCGTTCTGCGCCAGCAACCTCGACGACATCGTTCTGCTGATGCTGTTCTTTTCCCCCCTCGGGGATCAGCGCCGCGGAGTTCATGTGGTGGCCGGCCAATACCTGGGCTTTTCGTTATTGGTGCTCGCCAGCCTGGTGGGCTATCTCGGTGGCCAGATCCTGCCCACCCCCTGGATCGGCCTGTTGGGCCTGCTGCCGATCAGCCTGGGTGTATCCCAGTTGATCGACAGCCTGAATTCGGTTGCCGACCCTGCCGATGGCGATGCCTTGGAGGGGCCCCCCGTGATGCCGTCCTCCCTGCCCTCCTGGCTGGGCCGCTGGGCCGTGCCCGCGGCCGAGGTGGGCGCCATCGCCGCCATCACGGTGGCCAACGGCGGCGACAACGTGGGGCTTTACCTCCCCCTGTTCGCCCGCTGCAGCACCCCCCAGCTGCTGCTCACCCTCGGGGTGTTCTTCGTGATGGTGGGGCTGTGGTGTGGCCTGGCCTGGCGCCTTGTCCAGGTGCCCCGGCTGGCTGATGTCCTGCGCCAGTACGGCGCCCAGGGGGTGCCCTTTGTGCTGATCGGCCTGGGGGTGCTGATCCTGATGGACAGCCACACGCTCCAGCACCGCGGCCTCGCCACCCTGGCCCTGGCCTGCATCGGTGTCATGGCCCTCTCCCTGCTCCAGCAGCTCAGCCAGACCGTGAGCCCGACCCTGCTGCCCCTGCTCTCCCGCAGCCGCTGAGCCCCCTTCCGACCCCTCCCTCCCCATCGGCGATCTCCCCCCGGCGGGCCCTGCTCCCCGACCCCTTGCCCCCAACCCCATGACATCAGCCCCCATGACCTCTCTGCTCCATCGCCTGCGGAGCGGTCTGCGCGCAGCCCTGCAGGTCGGTCTGCGCCGCGCCGCCGCCCTGGTGGCGGTGCTCGGCCTGGCGGTGGCCGGGCTCGCCGCCGCGGCCCCGGCCCAGGCCAGCAGCGCCGGTCGCTACCTCAGCAGCGACTCCTACCAGGAACTCGCCTCCGCCATCAAGACCACCACCGACAAGGAGCGCCTGGCGGATCTGCAGGCCCTCGAACAGGCCGTGGCCAGCTCCAGCGACCGCGCCCAGGTGAGCAACAAGTCGAGCCACAGCGTGGGCGTCTTCGCCCGCTACAAGAAGCTGCCAGCCACCCAGCCCGCCAGCTTCTACGTGCTCGGCCCCGGCCACAAGACGGACGACGACTTTGAGCTGGTGGGTGTCTATGTGCCGGCCGACGTGAGCCTGGGCTGGGGCAGTGGTGGTGTCAAAGCCGGCAGCAGCCCCCGGGTGGCCCGCATCCTCGAGGGCCAGCAGCTGAAGATCAGCGATCCGGTGCTGGAAGTCAGCCAGCCTGAGGTCACCGCCCCCGCCGCAACCGCCGCCGCAACCCCTGCCGCCCCTGCCGCTGCCCCCGCCAAGCCCGGTCTGAGCTTCGGCGCTCCTGCCGCCAAGGCCCCCACCATCACCCCGGCCCCCGCTCCCACGGCCGCTGCCACCAAGGCCCCCGAGGCGAAGGCTGCGGAAGCCGTCAGCTACGAGCTGAGCCTGCCGGTGTTCGCCGTCACGGCCAAGGCCAATGGCATTCCCGAGCTGCCTGTCCTGACCCAGAGTCAGCTGGATCTGGAGCCTGAAACCGCTCCCGTCGACTGATCACCTGACCTGAGGAACGGCATGACCACCGCCCTGCCCGGAGACTCCCAGCCCACCCCCTCAGCTCCTGACTCCGCCGTCAAGCTGGCGGAGTCCGTGGCGGGGCGCCGCACCCATCTCAATCCCAACCGGATCCGCGACCACCTGGCGAATGAGCGCACCTACCTCTCGTGGATGCGCAGCGGTATCTCCCTGCTCGGCTTCGGCGTGCTGATCGTGCGGATCCGCTGGTTGCGCCCGCCCCTGGCCCCCCAGGGGCCTGGCAACGGCTGGAAGCTCGGCCTGGCCTTCTCGGTGGTGGGTCTGATCAGCGTCGCTCTTTCCGCCTGGCACTACTTCGCCGTTCGGGACGACATCGAGCGCGACACCTACGAGCCGTCCGATCGCTGGGTGCTGCTCTCGAGCCTGGTGCTGGTGGTTCTCGGGGCCTGCGTGGTGGTCTACGTCTTCAACGTTCCCTTCGATGTCTTCAATGTTGTTCTGGTGGAGTGAGTCGTGATGGTTCCCGCAGTTCTGCTCCACACCGCCGGCACCCTCGGCGCCTTGGCCCTGCTCGAGGCGGTGCTCTCCGCCGATAACGCCGTGGCCATCGCCGCCCTGGTGCGGGACCTGGAGCCCTCACACCTGCGCACCAAGGCCCTCAACTGGGGCCTGGTGGCCGCCTTCCTGCTGCGGGCCCTGCTGATCTGCCTGGCTGTCTGGGTGGTGCGCTACCCGCAGGTGCAGGTGTTGGGGGGCCTCTACCTGATCTGGCTGGCGGCCCGCCATTTCCAGGCCCAGCTCAACGGCGAAGCCGACGATGACGCCCTGGATCCCGACCGGCCGCGCCTGCCATTCGCCAGCGTGATCGGCCTGGTGGCCCTCACCGATCTGGCCTTCTCCCTCGACAGCGTGACCGCCGCGGTGGCCGTGACCGATGAGATCTGGCTGGTGATCGCTGGCGGCGCCATGGGGGTGGCCATGCTGCGGCTGCTGGCCGGCCTGGTGATGGGCTGGATGGAGCGCTTTGTGAACCTGCAGAACGCGGCCTATCTGACCGTGCTGGCGGTGGGTCTGAGGCTCACGGCCAAGGTGCTGGCGCCGGCCCTGGCGCCGTCGGAGGCGGCGGTTCTGGTGATGATGCTGGTGTTCTTCGCCTGGGGCTTCAGCCGCCGGCGGGAAGACCAGCTCGAGGAGGTGGTTCCGCTGGTGCCGCCACTGGTTCCGCCACTGGTGCCGCCGGTGGCGGCCGTTCAGGTGAGCTCCAGTTCCGGCAGTGGGGTGTGAAGCACCCCGAAGTGCACCAGGGCGAACACCGCCACGGTATAGACGCTGGAGGTGAGCAGGCCCATCAGCAGCTCGCGTCGCAGGTTGCCAGGATTTTCGGGGTCCTGGAACACCTCCATGGCACTGGTCTGCATCAGCACGATGCCCACCACGTTGCTCAGCCAGTAGCCCGCCACCAGGCCTCCGGCGAACCACTCGGGCCGCCAGTGCCCCACCAACACACCCACGCCGTAGGCGATGGGCAGGTTGATCACCAGATCGTTCCACCAGCACAGCGGCGAGAGCAGCCAGCCCACGGCCAGCAGCACCAGCACCCGCAGCTGCACCAGGGGATGGCCAGCCGCCAGGAACGCCCGCACCCGCTGCCAGAGCAGGGTGAGGCGGCTGCCGGCCTGGGGCTGACCCGGTGCCGGGGGAGGGGGGAGCTGCATGGGCGGGCCGCGTCCAGGGCGAGATCGTCAACCTTAGCTCCCCTGAAACCACGTAAGACCGATCGGGATTTGCCTTAACCGCTGCTCCCATGTTTCCCTCTCGGGGCTTCCCTCCGTGCTGATGCCGTTGCCGATTGAGCTGCTGGCCCTGCTGGCCGTGCTGGTGGCCGCCCTGGTGGGCTGGCTCACCCCCGCCCAGGCCCTGGCCGGCTTCGGCAATCCCGCCACCCTCACGGTGGTGGCCATGTTTGTGCTCAGCGCCGCCGTGGTGCGCACCGGCGCCCTGGCCCCCGTGCAGAGTTTCCTGGAGCGCCACGGCGGCAACTCCCTGTCCCGCCAGCTGCTGCTGCTGGCGGCCGTGGTGGGCCCGTTGAGCGCCGTGATCAACAACACCGCCGTGGTGGCGATGTTCATCCCCGTGGTGGAGCGCTGGTGCCGCCGCCTCGGTGTGGCCCCGGCCCGGATGCTGATGCCCCTCTCGTTCATGACCGTGATGGCGGGGGTGGCCACGTTGCTGGGCACCTCCACCAATCTGGTGGCCAGCAGCCTCTCCGAGCAGCTGGGCTACGGCAGCTTCGCCCTGCTGCAGTTCACCCCGATGGCCCTGCTCACCTACGGCTGCGGGGTGTTGCTTCTGGCCCTGCTCGCCCCCTGGCTGCTGCCCCGGGGCGAGGCGGCCGAGCGGGCGCAGCAGCTCGAAGCCGGCTACGCCATCCACGACTACCTCAGTGAGCTGCTGGTCGCGGACTCCTCGCCGCTGGTGGGCCAGCGCCTCGACGACACCCTGCTGCAGCACACCTTCGATGTGCGCCTGCTGGCCCTGATCCGCGATGGCGAGCGCTTCTCACTGCCCCTTGGCGGCCAGGTGCTGCGGGGAGGCGACCTGCTGGTGGTGAAGGGGCGGGGCGATCGGCTGCTGGCCCTGCGGGACCAGGAGGGGCTGGAGCTGGTGCCCGAGCTGGGGGCTCCGGCCCCGCTGGATCTGGAGCTCGACGCCATCGCCGAGGTGCTGGTGCCGGCGGGCTCGCGGCTGATCGGCCTCAGCCTGCGGGAGATCCGCTTCTCCCAGCGCTTCACCAGCACCGTGCTGGCGATCCGCCGCGGCGAGGATCTGCTGCGTGACCGGCTCGGCCAGGTGAAGCTGCGGCTCGGCGATGCCCTGCTGCTGCAGACCCCCCGCGCCACCCTGCCGGCCCTGCAGGTGAGCCGCGACCTGCTGTTGCTCGATGGGGCGGTGGAGCAGGACGACCGCCGCGACCGCCTGCCCTGGGCCCTGGGGGTGACCGCCGCCATGCTGGTGCTCACCCTGCTGCGCAGCGACCTACTGGCGGTGTGGGCCCTGCTGGCGGTGACGGTGCTGGTGATGGGCCGGGTGCTGACCCCCCAGGAGGTCTATGCGTCGGTGCGCTGGGATGTGGTGGTGCTGCTGGCCGCGCTGCTGCCCCTGGCCCAGCTGTTCAGTGGCTCGGGGGCCGACCGCTGGCTGGTGAGCCTGCTGGCGGAGCAGGTGGCCACCTGGCCGCCCTACGCCCTGCTCACCGCCCTTTACCTCACCACGGCCCTGGTGACGGAGCTGGTGTCCAACCAGGCGGCGGTGAGCCTGATGCTGCCCCTGGGGCTCTCGATCAGCCATGGCCTGGGGGTGCATCCCTTTGCCGCCACTTGATTACCCATAAGGCTCCGCGACCCTGAGATCCCTTTCGGTGCAAGGCATACAGCAACAGACTGCATTGGCGATCCGTTCGGTCATCGCCGCCA
>NZ_NQLA01000084.1 GCF_002252705.1 Vulcanococcus limneticus LL | reverse complement strand
ATCAGCTCCTGCACCTGACGGCCCAGCGTGATCTCCTGCTCGTGGCTCAGCAGCGGCACACGGCCGATGTCGCGCAGGTAGGAGCGCACCAGGTCGCTGCCCGCGCCCACGGGGGTGGCGGCATCGATGCGGATGACGGGGAGGGAGGGCATGGTGCCGCGGAGTTACGAAACCAACTTGTTTCGCAAACCTATCACCGTTCTCCAGTGGGCTCGCCCTGGCGCCGAGGTGGGGACATCCGATCCGCACCCTGGTGCCGGGGTGGGTGCTGTGATGGAACCGCCGACGCCCCAGGCCCCCTCCACACCATGGCCACCGAGCCCCCAGCGGGCGAGCCCCGCGTAGGGGAGCGCCTCCAGAAACTGCTGGCCTCCGCAGGCATCTGCTCCAGGCGACGGGCGGAAGAGCTGCTGCGGGCCGGCCGGGTGAGCGTGAACGGCCAGCGCGCCGGCCTGGGCGATCGCGCCGTGCTGGAGCGCGACCGCGTCTGCGTGGACGGCCAGCCGATCGCGGCGGCCACGCCAGCTGTGCTGCTGCTCAACAAGCCAGCCGGCGTGGTGAGCAGCTGCCACGACCCCGAGGGACGCCCCACGGTGCTGGACCTGCTGCCGCCGGAGCTGGCCCGCGGCCAGGGCCTGCATCCGGTGGGACGCCTGGATGTCGAGAGCCGCGGCGCCCTGGTGCTCAGCAACGACGGCGCCCTCACCCTGCGGCTCACCCACCCCCGCTTCCTGCACCAGAAGACCTACCGGGTGTGGGTGGGCGGCGAGCCCAGCGCCGAGACCCTGGCCGAGTGGCGCCGCGGTGTGCCGCTGGACGGCCAGCCCAGCCAGCCGGTGCAGCTGCGCCGCCTGTGCAGCGAGCGGGGCCACACCCTGCTGGAGCTGGTGATGCGGGAGGGGCGCAACCGCCAGATCCGCCGCACCGCCGAGCTGCTCGGCCACCGGGTGCGGGACCTGCAGCGCATCGCCGTCGGGCCGATCGCCCTGGGGGAGCTGCCCGAGGGCCGCTGGCGGCGGGTCGAACCCCAAGAATGGGGCGACCAGGACCCCCTGCCTTGATGCCGCGGCCCGCCCCGAGCTCCCGCCTGAGCGCGCGCCTCTGGCGCTGGCTGCGGCGCGATACCGGCCCCGGTGGGGGAGCGGGATCGCCAGCGGGCTCCTGCAGCGAAGATCCCCTGCTACAGGCGGGCCGGCTGATCCGTCAACAGCGGGAGGCCCGTGGCCTCAACCTGCGCGAGCTGGCCCTGGAGACCCGCATCAGCACGCCTGTGCTGGAGGCCCTGGAGCGGGGCTGGCGCGACCGCCTACCGGAGGGTACCTACCTGCGCACGATGCTGCCCCTGATCGAGCAGCACCTGGAGCTGCCCGCCGGCAGCCTCGGGGCAGCGCTGCCGCCCGATCCCCCCGGTGGCGGCGGCAACGGGCAGCAGCGGGGGCGTCGGCTGCTGCGCTTCACCCCCGGCTCGATCGACGTCTTCACCACCTGGCAGGGCACCCTCCTCTATGGCGCCATCACCCTGGGGCTGATCTACGGGGTGAACCTGCAGCAGCAGCGGCTGGCGGCCGCCAACCTGCTGAGCGTGCGTCCGATCGCCCCCCTCTCCCCCAGTGAGCAGCTGCGCACGCCGGATGCCGGCAGCACCCTGCTCAAGGCCTATCCAGACCTGCGGCCCCTGCAGCGGGCCGGCGGCGGCGTCGCCCTGAGCACGCTGCAGCGGGTCGAGGCCAGCGCCGCGGCCCGCAGCCAGGGGGCCCTGGCCCTGCAGCTCAGCCAGCCGAGCCGGGTGCGACTGCGCAGCGACAGCGGCCAGCGCAGCGACCTGCAGGGGGCCAGCGGCGAGCTGGTGCTGCAGCTCCAGGCGCCGCTGCAGCTGGAGATCGAGCCCGCACCGGCCGGCGGCGCGGTCAGCTGGAACGGTGAGCCCCTGGCGCCCCTCCCCCAGCAGCCGGGTCGCTTCCAGCTGCCGCAAGCCCCCAGGGCCGCTGGTAGCGCCGGAACGCCGCCAGGGAGCGGCCAGCCCGAGGATCCGGCTCAGCGGCCGTAGCGCCGCGCCAGCTCGCCCAGGCCCCGCAGCGGGCCCTCCAGATCCGCCACGGAGCCCAGCAGCCGCCACTCCCAGTTGCCGCTGCTGGTGCCGGGGGTGTTGAAGCGGGCCGCATCGCCCAGGTGGAGCAGATCCTGGAGAGGCACCACGGCCAGGCCGGCCCGGGAGGCGAGGGCCAGCTCTAGCAGCTGCCAGCCGGGGGCATGCACGGGCCCACCCACACAGACCTCGACGCGGCGGCGCTCCTCCTCACCCAGGCCGTTCCACCAGCCGATGCAGGTGGCGTTGTCGTGGGTGCCGGTGTAGACGACCCAGTGGCTGCCTTGATAGTTGGCCGGCAGGTAGGCGTTGTCGGGGTTGCCGTCGAAGGCGAACTGCAGGATCTTCATGCCCGGCAGACCGTGGCGATCCCGCAGCGCCTCCACCTCCGGGGTGATCACGCCCAGGTCCTCGGCGATCAGGGGCACATCGGCGCCCCCCACGGCGCGGCGGTGCAGGTGGCGTCGCAGCCGCCGCAGCAGGGCCTCGCCCGGGGATGGATGCCAGCGGCCCTCGATGGCCGTGCTGGCCTGGCCGTCCACCCACCAGGCGGCCTCCAGGGCGCGGAAGTGGTCGATGCGCAGGAGATCCACCAGCTGCAGCTGGCGCTCCAGGCGCCGCAACCACCAGCGAAAGCCGGTGAGCCGATGCAACAGCCAGCTGTACACCGGCGTGCCCCAGAGCTGGCCGGTGGCGGCGAAGTAATCGGGTGGGACACCGCTCTGGGTCACCAGGGAGCCGTCTCGGCGCACCGAGAACAGGCGGCGGTGGCTCCAGACATCGGCACTGTCGTGGGCGACGTAGAAGGGCACATCCCCCACGAGCTGCACATCCAGGCGGCGGGCCAGGCCCTGCAGCCGCTGCCACTGCCACTGCAGCTGCCACTGCAGCAGGGCCTCCTGCAACAGGCCAGCGGCCTGCTCGCCATCGAGGGCCCGCAGGGCCCGGCGCGAGCGGTGTGCCAGGGGGGCAGGCCACTGCCACCAGGGCTGCTGGCCGTGCAGCCGCTTCAGCACCACAAAGCGGCAGTGGTCCTGCAGCCAGTGGCTCTCGGCCCGACGCCAGGCTTCAAAGCTGGCCTGCTGGGCCGCACTCCAGCTGGGCTGGCGGCTGGCCAGCCGGGCGGCGAGGGCCTCGGCCCGCTGGGGCGCCGTCTCCAGATCGAGCCGGTCCCAGCGGCCCTCGGGCAAGCCCTGCAGATCTCCAGCCCGCAGCAGCCCGTCGCGCACCAGCTGCTCGGCATCCAGCAGCCAGGGGTTGAGGGCGAAGGCGCTGGGAGAGCTGTAGGGGGAGCCGGTGGAGTCGGTGGGGGCGAGGGGCAGCAGCTGCCACACCTGAATGCCCTGGGCGGCCAGGGCCTCGATCCAGCGCTCGGCCTCCAGGCCAAAGCTGCCGCAGGCGGGGGTGCCGGGCAGGGCTGTGGGATGCAGCAGCACCCCACAGCGGCGCACCCCTGGAGTGGACTCAGCTCCCGGCCCAGGGGCGGGATCCGGACGCGGACGATCGCCGCTCATCGGGCCGGCAGCTTGTAGCGGCCGATGATTTTCTGGGCAAACGACGGGATATGGGCCGCCACCTTCTCGGGGTGATGGCGCCGCAGCCAGAGGGCGTTGCGGGTGAAGTGGGAATCGATCGAGAACCGGCCGTACTCCAGCCCCTTGGGGCCGAAGCGCTCCACGAAGAAACCGATCACATTGGCCAGCCACAGGGGCAGCTTCAGGGCCTTGTCGTAGGCCTCGATACCCTGCTGGACCGCCGCCTGGCGGTTGCCCTGGCTGGTCACAGGCGCCACATCGAGCTCGGCCTCCACCAGATCCAGCAGCACCTGGCCCTTCGGATTGCGCACGGTGAGCCATTGGCGCCCGAACGTCGCCCCCATGTAGCCCACCACCAGATCGGCGCCGGCATTGGTGTAGTCGAAGCAGCTCAGGCAGCTGGGGGCGAACACGTCCTTGAGCCTGGGCGTGTCCAGGCCGAAGAACGGCACGGTTTCCTCGCGGCCGTCGCTGTGGCGGAAGTGAATGCGGAAGTCCTGCATGAACTCGTAGTGCACCACCGTGTCGGGTGAGCTCACGGTGCTCTCCAGGAAGGTCTGCAGCCCCTGGCGGCTCACGTTGTCGACGCAGGGGAGCCCCAGCACGTAGAGCTCATCGAGCGGGAGGGTGGGCTGCACGGCGCGCAGGGCCTGGATCTGGCAGCCCACACCGATCGCCAACAGCCTCTTGATGCCGCTGCCTGGCAACTGCTCCAGCACCTCCAGATTTGGAGAGAGGGTGGGCTTGTTCACCCGCGCCGCCAGCACCTCGTCCGGGGTGCGGGCCAGCACGGGCACGGGGGTGAAGCGATCGCCGGGGCTCTGGCCCACGCACAGGACCGCATCCACCAGCCCCGTCTCAAGGGCCCGCACCCCCAGGCGACTGACGATCCCCGTCCACTGGGCCCCCCCGATCGGCTGGCGCAGCCGGGCGGTGAACATGCGCTGGTGCACACCGAAGTAGAGCTCGTCCTCGTTGTCGAGGTCACGGCTTCGGCCGTGGGCCTCGCTCTCCATCCCCTCAAAGCGCTGGTTCAAAAAGGCGCAGCTGTCCTTCACATAGGCCACCCAGCGGCTGTCGCAGAGACCGCACTGGCTGCAGAGATCCTTGGCCGGATAGACGCTGCCCTTGGCCAGGGGCTTGGCCCGCTCGTGGGGCAGGGCCACCGGACTGCTGGCGGGCGCCGGGGTGCTGGCGGGGGCCGGAGTGCTGGCGCCGGACGCGCGGTTGCTGGGGGCTGAAGTCAACGGGGTCGGGCCGGCGGGGGCATCCGGAGGCCCCACGCTATCGGCCCGGACAGCGATGCCGGCTGGCTGCGTCAGAGTGGGGCCCGTGTAGTCCGTGCCGGCCCCATGGCCCCCAGACGGGAGTCCGCCCCCAGGCGCCCCGAGGCCAGGCCCCCCCGGGGTCCTCAGCCCCGCCCCGCCCGATCCCGCGCCACGAAGCGACGCTCTGCCGTGCGGCTGCTTGCGGCCGGCCTGGGCGTGGCGGCAGGCGTCAGCCTGCTGGGACTGGTCTGGCCCCCGGCCGATCGGGGCCTTCAGGACGACGCCCCCACGACCGCAGCCGCCCTGGCCGATCCCCCCAGCCGGCCGATCACGGTGCTGCTGATCGGCTCCGATGCCGACCGCCGTGGCGCCGTGCGCAACGGAGCCGCCCCCCCCGGCCCGGCCAACAGCGATGCCCTGCTGCTGGTGCGGATCGACCCCAGGACCGGCCTGCAGGTGCTGAACCTGCCGATTGAGCTGGCGGTGTCCCTGCCGGGCGATAAGCGGCCGGTAGCGCTCGGCAGCCTCTACCGCCGCGGCGGCCCGGCCCTGGTGGCGGATGCGGCCGCCGAGCTGGTGGGCTTGCCCAAGGGCCAGCCGGACCGCTACCTGGTGCTGCCCCGCGCCGCCCTGCGGGAACTGGTGGACGGCCTGGGCCGGGTGGAACTGGCCCCGGATCGCACCATGCGCTACCGCGACAAGGCCCAGAACCTGACCATCGACATCCAGGGGGGCCTGCAGCTGCTGGATGGCCCGCAGCTGGAGCAGGTACTGCGCTTCCGCGACGGCGATCGCGGCGAGCCCGGCCGGCGCGATCGTCAGCAGACGGCGATCGAGAGCGTGCTGCAACAGATGGGCCAGAGCCAGCAGCTGCTGCGGCTGCCGGAACTGGTGGGCCGCCTGCAGAACCAGGTGGACACCAACCTGACCCAGAGCGAAGCCCTCAGCCTGCTGGCGGCGAGCCTGCAGCCGGGCCAGCGGCCCCGCTTCCGCAGCCTGCCGCTGAGTGCCCCCGTGGACGCCGAGCAGCCCTTGCGGGAGCTGGCCCCGGAGTCGGCCGATCGGCCCTGGCCCGAGAACTGATGAACCGGGGCTCATCGGGGCAGCCCAGCCGCTCCGGTCAGCCTCAGGCCTCCACCAGCTCCCGCCAACGCAGCCGCAGGTTGTGGGCCAGCTCCAGTGCCGGCTCGTCCGCCAGCCCCTCCGGCCCCGCCAGCCCCTCGAGGGGCAGCCAGCCCAGCCAGGGCAGCCCGTCGCCCTGGCGGGCCGCGCCATCCCAGGGGCCGCCCAGCTGCACCAGTCCCAGCAGCGGCACGCCGGCCGCCGCCAGCAGGGCCCGGTAGGCCGCCGGCGGCCCCGCCAGGTCCGCTTCCGGCAGCAGCAGCAGGGTG
>NZ_NQLA01000013.1 GCF_002252705.1 Vulcanococcus limneticus LL | reverse complement strand
AAGCCTCTCTGACCCACTGTTGGCATGAAAATTGTTCAACCAATCATAAACGAGATCATGCCGGAATCAAGTGTATTGTTGATTTTTCGAGGTGCCCAAGAGTCTCTTCTCTTGGAATTGAGCGAATACCATTAATGAGAAATGCAGTATACAGCCTATTATCACGGTTAATCAAGAAAGAGTCCCACCAAGCGCCAGACTCGCTTAGATCACGAGCGCGGTGCTTAGAAACATATTCCAAGACGGACTGAATATCATCCATTCGACCGGCACTTCTTGGAATCATCGAATGACTTAAGTATCCGACAAAGCAAAGCCATTTGTATACTTCGGAAATCTGGGCCCCAACAATCGGCGTGTTAACAAGGCTCATGGAGTTGAATTAGCAGCGATTCCCTGCGCTTATCTTAGTGATAGCAGCCGTGTGGGTCAATTCCTACACGATCACTAGGCCAGAGAAGGAGGAAGACGTGAATAGACCAACAATCCACTTCTCTAAGGTTCGGCTCCAGAATTCCGCATGAGATGATCCACGTCACGTGCTGCTGTATGGCATTGCAATTCAGCGTTTTATCCACTTAAGCGGCCGAAAACTCATTGCCTCATGAGCAATGGATGCGCTAGACATCACAAGTGAAGCCAGGAGATACACCGCAACCACAACATTCAAGCCAGGTACTGACAGAGCAGCAAAAAGCGTGGCGTATTTTGCGGCCTTGATCCCAAGAGTCTTCAGGGTGAGATCACGGAATTGATCAATTGTAAGAATTCCCGCACGATGCCGCCGCCAGAGCTCAAAGACAATGATGCCAGTCGAGAGAAGCGGCAGAAAGGGGAAGTATGTCCATATCGTGTCATCGGTCGTCTGATTCAACTCCTGCATTCGGTCCACAAAGTCTTCCACCCTGATGGTCATCTCCTGATTACTAAGGCCAGAAGACTCCAGGTTCATCTTCTCTGCTAGCTCCTCAGTGACCAGGATTTGAGAATCCGGATTTGATTCCAACCATTCATTGATCAAGCCTGGGTTGTCTGTGGACTTGAGCTGTACCTCCCAGATCTCACCTGAGCTGGCATCCGTCAACTGGACGTCAACCCCCTGGTGATTTGTATCCGGGAACAGTGCCGCGTAGACAGTATCCCCATCGCTGTTCTCCAAAGCCTGGAATTCCATCTCATGAAGAATCCCTTTGACATTATTGACAAGTCCCACAATCTGGTCATCGTTGAAGGTAGAGAGCTTCTCGCTGATCTGCTCCAGGGGAAGATCCCATTCCGGTGAACTTCGCTTGAGGGCAGCCAGCACCGCATAGTCCGTCTCTCCGGGGGGCTCGTCGGCCCATGTGATCTTGGCCAGCGCCGTAAGGATGGCAACTTCATCGAACCGGCAGCTGAGGAACCGGACCATTGGCGACGGGATGCGCGTCATGGCTTGAACTCCTTGCCCTTGCTACGGCCCTCCTTCTGGTAGTCATGCCACATGCGCTTGAGATCGACGGCACTAACAACTTTCCCTCTAGCCTTCTCCTTGAGGTAATAGTCCATGGTTCTCCCAATGGCGAAGGTCAGGCCATACACCAGCGGGATGGTGGTGACGCCTGCGAGGAAAGGTAGCCCCACTTTGTAGAGACCCAAGGCGGCCTGCTGGGCCAACATCCCCATCCCGACGGTGCCTAGGACTTCCTTAAGAAGTTCGTTGGCCTTTGCATCACTTATCGGCATCCCCCGGATGGCTGACAGGCGCGCTCCCATGTAAGCCTGAATCGGAGTGAGAATAAAGATGTCGGCAAATGGAAGTGGTTGTGCGGCGGCGGCTGCACAGGTGGCCGAAAAGATATGGATGATGCGAGAGACCTTCTCCTCTGTGGTGAGGTCGGCCCTGGCCTCGATCTCGGTGACTTCACGCTGGATCCTGGCCTTGAGGCGATCGATCAGATTCTGTGGGGTGCTGGTCATGGTTGTGCTCCGGATGGTGGGTGTTCGTCTGGGGTTCCCTGGATCGGCAATCAGTCCGAGGGTCTGTTCTCGCTCTCCCATACCTCAAGGCTGGAGCGAAGGGATTCCCTGCTGAGGTTTTTGCGGGCCAGATTCCGGTCGCTCATCAGCAGTCCCAGCTTCTCCTGCAACAGCTGCAGTTCCCGGGTTGTGCGTGGCGAGGGGGAAAGGCTCGACATCCAGGAGGTCATCCGTGCGAGAGTGCCTGTGGCGGCGACCATGTCGCCACGATCTAGCTCCGCCATCGCCTGTCTGCGGGCACGATTGGCGGCCTGCACGGCAAACTCCTCGGCCACGGCGCTGTCAGTGGGCAGGGCTGCGATCTCTTCTGCAGGAAGGACCGGCAGGGCCAGGAGTTGAACCAGCTCCTGGCGCTGCTCATCGCCGGGTGGATTCCAGGCCAGCCGCACGCTGGCGATCTCCTGGTTCGCCTGCCAGGCGGGCAGCTGCAACCGAACCGCGACATTCAGCTCCCGCCCGTAGCGCAGCCCAGGGAGCTGGCGATTGCCCAATGGGGTGAGGGGCAGATCGTTGAGGACATCCTCCAGTTCGGCGCCGTTCGTGGCCCGGAGGCCAAGGCTCACCCTATGGCCAAAGGTCGTAGCCAGGCCCTGTAATTCGGCGTCGTAGAGCTCATCGAGCTGCCGGGGGGATTGGATGTGGGCCAGGGTGCCGTCACCGGCCATGGCGATCGCCCCCATCAAGTCCTCATCGAAGTCCATGCCTAGCCCGAAGGCGCTGGTGCTGACTCCTCGCTGGGTCAGTCCGGCCACCCGGTCGGCGATCTCTCCCATGTCAGTCAGGCCACGGTTGGCCTGACCATCGGAGAGGAGCAGCACCCGATTGAGGGCTGCTGGATTTTGATGTTCGGCTGCCTGCAGTGCGCCGGCCAACCATCCGTCGAACAGGGCCGTGCAACTGCCACTGTGGATGGTGTTGATCGCCGCGAGGAAGGGGTGGGGGTCGCGCACCGGCGTGGAGGGGATCAACACCTGCTCCCGGTTATCGAAGTGACGTGACCCCCTTCGTTGGTCCAGGCCTTATGAGAGTTGGTGGGTGTGGTCATGCTGCAGCTCCCTGTTGAGCTGCCTCCACGGGCGTACGCCCCTGGAGGGCCGAATGCGGCCTGAGGGTGTTGTACGCCCAGCGCCAACGATCGGCCAGGATCTGCGCCTCTGGAGCTGTGGTGAACAGCTCCGTATTGAGGAACTCATCCCTGAACCGTCCGTTGAACGATTCCGCGAAACCGTTCTCCCACGGAGATCCGGGCGCGATGTAGGCCGTGCTGGTGGTGGTGCTGGCCTCGCACCAGCCCCGTAGTGCCTGGGCGATGAACTCCGGACCGTTGTCTGATCGGATGAACGCCGGGGCCGGGTAGAGGCTGGTGAGCTCCTCCAGCACAGTCACCACATCCTTTGCCTTGCAGCGCCTTCCCACCCGGATGGCCAGGCAGAGGCGGCTGTGCTCATCGATCACGTTCAGGAACTTGAGCCTGCGGCCATCAGCTGTGGCATCGAACTGGAAGTCCATGGCCCACACCTGGTGGGGATGCTCAGCCTGGTGACGCCGCACAGAGCCATCTGCGGGCCGAGCCCGCTTTCGCTTCCGGGGAGTGGGCCGCTGCAGGCCTTCCTCCCGCCAGAGCCGCTGCACCCGCTTGTGGTTCACCGTCCAGCCCTCTCGCCTGAGCAGGCGGTAGGCCATCCGGCGGCCCCAGCGGATGTGCTCAGCCGCGATTTCGCGGAGACGGTGGCGGAGCTTGGCCTCCTCGATCGAAACAACGTTGCCGTTGTGACGCTGGGTGCTGCGGTGCTGGCCCACCACCCGGCAGGCCAGGCGTTCAGAGGCCCGGTAACGCTCCTGCAGAACCGCAACGGCTCTGCGGCGACGCTCCGGGCTCAGAAGTTTCCCTCGGCGAGATCCTTGAGCATCGCTTTCTCCAACTCGGCCTCTGCCAGCAGCTTCTTGAGCCGAGCGTTCTCCTTCTCCAGCTGAGTCAGCCGCCTGGCCTCCTCGGCCTGCATGCCCCCGTACTGCTGCTTCCAGCGGTGGTAAGTCGGCTGCGTCACCTCGATGACACGGCAGACGTCGGCCACGGTCTTGCCCTGGGCGATCAGCTGCTCGGCGGTTTTGAGCTTGCGGATGATCTGCTCCGCCGTGTGCCTGGTGCGTTTCATGGTCGAGTCCCCGGCCCAGTCTGGCCGGATGAGGACTCTCATTCACCCTGGACCGGTTTCCGGGGTCCACGTCAAAGTTGCACCAGCCCGTAGCCTGCAGAACAATTAAGAGCGCTACTATGGCAATTACGTTCGCCGTTTATTTGAAGGCAATGGGCACGATCTTTCCCGCGATAAAGCCTCAAATTCGCCCTGGCCGCCACTGAATCAGATACGAACACCAAATTCAGGATCTGACATATCGGATGGGCTTATTCAATCTCTTAGCGTGCCCTTGGGCAACTAGCGCACTACACCAGTCTTTGATCTGGGGTCTTGCAATCTTGAGCAGTTCCACAAGATCAGATTCTGTTTTGGGGTGCTCCAGCGCTTCGAGGATTACCTTCTTGGCAAAAGCATGCAATTCATCTGCGGGGGAGAGTGTTCGACCCAGAAGGCTATGATCTGGCTTTAGAGATGGCTGCTTTGTTTCGCCGGACTTGCAATCGGTAGCCGCACCAATATCCTCATTGACTTCTGATAAAACCAGTCTAGGACTGAAGTCACCTAGATCCCATAGTGACTGCTGCAGAGACTCTGCATGAAGATCAGCGTGCATCTTATTATGATAAGCAGTGGGAGTATGGCGTAGCGGAGGCTTATCGACCACGACTAATTTCAGCTGTTCTGGAGACGATGGATAGGGCCAGAGGCCTGCTCCCATCGCATGAATTGCTGGAAGGCCCTCCCCTCCCCGCGGGTCATCCATCACATAGATAGGACAAGATCTGATCTTGGTTAGTTGCTCCTTGGCTCCCTCCCATGTCCCGCCACGATCCTTGTCAGAGCTCATCACTAAAGCGGCATCAGATAAGGCATAGACCAATTTGTTGCGTGCCATCGCCCGCCACGGCTGGAAGCGTGCACTCGGCGCGTCTGCGGATAGCAGCAGTAAGCGTCCATCAATCAGCCCTTGGCGCCAAATGGGCTTTGCGCTCATTTTTTCAAGACTGTCCGCCACTACACCGATGGCATACCCACCTGCATTGAGGGCGCCGAGCATGGCCGCTTCATCAACACCTCGGGCGGCACCGGAGGCAATAACAACGCCTGCGGATGCCGCTAAGGAAGCGATCTCGGTGGTTTGCTGTAAGACAACCTCCGGTGTCGAACGTGAGCCGACCACTGCCAGCGCAGGGCTGTCGAGCAGCGCAAGATGGCCGCAGACGTAGAGCAACGGTGGAGCCAGGTGCTTCAGGCGCTGCTTGTAGCGCCTGGGGTAGACCTCGTCGGCGCGGCTGATGACGGTGATCGAGCGGTTGGCCCAGTGCTCAATCGCTTGACCTAGTTGGAAGCCGCGCGATAGCAGCTGACTCAGGCGCTCGGGGTCGAAATGGGCTGGCAAAGAGGCCAGCAGCGCGTCGCGTCCACCATTGAGAAGATCGGCTGGCTGGTGTCGCGACTGCCGCAAGCTCATAGCCAGCTGGCTGTATTCACCTGCGCTAAGCACCTTGGCACCCGCTGACCCCTCAGATCCTCCAACTAACAGAGGCGAGGTGAGCAGCAGCACTGCCTGGGTGTTGTCCGAGAGGGTTACAGGACCCATCGGTGGCTCAGGAGCAAGGGTCATCGGCCTTGTCCAGTCTGGGCCAATGCAAGCGGTAACACTGGCCCACTGCCGGCCGCTCGCAGCTGCCAGGCTGCTACGGCAAATGTCCAGCGGCTGTCGACCATGTCGTCGACAAGGAGGCAGGGTCCGGGAGGCAGTTCAGGGCATACCGCAAACGCTCCATCCAGGTTGCGGACCTGCTGGGTGTTGTTCTGCATGGCTTTCTGCTGCTCGTTCTCCCGCACCTTCACCAGAGCCTCAACAAAGGGCAGACCCAGCGCGCCAGCCAGCCGGTAGGCGAAATCTGGGACGAGCTCGCGATGGCGGCTGGAGGGGATGCAGCAGACCCATTCCGGAGCGGGAGAGGGGCTCCAGCGCTCCAGGAGAGCAACGCAGGCATCCACAAGCTCCTGAGAGAAGCGGCCGTCCTTGTACTTGCCTTGCTCTACCAGCCCCCCCCAACCGGCATCACTCCAGTAGCAGAGAGCCCGCCCCACCTCAGCCTTGCGACTGGTATAAATGTACTTGTTCTTGGGTGGCGCGAAACTAGGGATGCCCCAAATCGGCCACTCCTTGCGGGGGTAGATGGGGATATCCAGGCGTTTGAGGTAGGCGGCAGCGTGCATGGCGAGCTCCCTGTCCACGAGCTCGCTCAGGGGTGCTAACCGAGGCGCATCCACGTTAAAGGGGTCGCCGTCAAGGGCCTGGACCACAAACGGCATGTGACTACCGTAGGGGAGCTCAAGGAAGGCCTGCATCTGATTGAGCTCTTCTTCGCGCCGCTGCTCAAGACGCTCCACTCGCTGCCAGAAGGATGGAGAGACCGGCGCGGGTAGGCGCTGCCACATGTTGTTGGTGCAGCCCACTGGAGCTGGCACCTCAAGCGATAGGATTTTGAGTGTTTGCTGAATGCGTTGCTCACTGAGATTAATGGTCTCCATCAAGCGATTGAGGTGGAGTCCATCCTCAGGTGCCTGATCCAGCACGGTGAGCACCTCCTCCACGGCAGCCCGTGTTGGGAAGGCATTGCGGATGAAGAACTGATTGATGCGGAGGTCTTCCCGGCCTGAGAGCAGCACACCCCGCGCAGCTTCTAAGGCCCGACCGGCACGCCCCACCTGTTGGTAGTAAGCCACGACCGAGCCCGGCATCTGGTAATGGAACACGAAGGCGAGATTGGGTTTGTCGTAGCCCATACCCAGCGCTGTTGTGGCCACGAGAACTTGCAGCTGGTCGCGGATCAACGCTTCCTCCAGGCGCTCGCGCTCTGAGCTCACCATGCTGCTACCACCAAAGTAGGCCTCAGCCTCAATGCCGCACTCTTTGAGCCAGCCCGCCACCACGCGGGCATCGCGTTTAGTGAGGGTGTAGACGATGCCGCTGCCTTCCATGGTGCGAATGGTGCTCGCCAGCCAGGCCAACCGTGCGGTCTGGCTTGGGAGCTGCAGCGTCTGCAAGGTGAGCGAGGAGCGGTTAAGGTCTCCGCGGAGTTGATAGAGGCTCGGACCCAGTTCGGCAGCGAGGTCGTCCATCACGCGCTGGCTAGCTGTAGCGGTGGTGGCGAGCAGCGAGATATTAGGAATGGTTTTCACCAGCCGGCCCAGGCGCCGATAGTCGGGGCGGAAGTCGTGTCCCCAGTCGGAAATGCAGTGAGCTTCATCAATCACAACCAGGCTCGGGTTCAGAGCTGCCATAGGCCCAAGGATGAACCGTTCGTTTTGCAGGCGCTCTGGCGAGATCAACAGGAGATCAAGCTCTCCATTGGCGACCTGACGCTCAATACGCTGCCACTGGTACTGATTCTCAGTGTTGACTGTGGCAGCACGAAGACCCATGCGCTCTGCGGCGGCCACCTGGTTGCGCATCAGAGAGAGCAAAGGTGAGATCAACAGCGACGGGCCTCGCCCGGCATCGCGGTAAAGGAGGGTAGAAATGAAGTAGACGAAGCTCTTGCCCCACCCCGTCTTCTGCACCACCATTACGCGGCTGGACTGTTCGCAGACGGCCTGGATCGCCTCCAGTTGGCCATCGCGGAAATCGGCCTTGGGATTACCCGATCCTGCCCGCAGCAGATGAAGAGCACGGGCGTGATTGAAAACGCTTGCTGCCATCAGTGACTGGCTTCAGAGCCGCTGTCGATGGTATCTCAAACCTCAGCCCTAACAGCAGTATAGCCATGGCTTGGACGGTGAGGGCCATGCCCTGGATTTGGATCTCCCCATCGAATATGCCGACCCGCGAGGGTCCAAGGCGGGGAGGTGGCCGATCTGCGCATCCGTGGCACCCCCGACAAGCAACTGCTGCGGTTTGCCGGGATATGGCAGTGAAACCCGCAGGTCCTACAACACCGGCCATCGTTTCTGACGGAACGGGAGCTGGAGCGCGTGAGTCAATGACAAGGCCTGCATCGAGGTGGAGGGCAAGTGGAACAGCGCCTGCTGAAAGCTGCTCAAATAACAGGTGAGCGTTCTGGCAAAGGAACAGCAAGCGGCGATCCGCCATGGAGACAGGGTGGTGGCGCGCCACCAGCGGCTTGGGGCGAATAGCAAGCAGCGCTCGAAAATGCCTAGACATGTGCCACTGGGATCACTCATATTACCTGGTACGACACGTGGTTATGAACCACATAGCAGATTCGAGTGACAAGGTCTTCAGTATTCCAGACGAATGCCGAATACCACGTCATGAGCGCAGAAGCAGGGGTTCAGACTGGCTCAGTGACTGCCTCGGCGGACTGGGAGACGAAGTGGAGGATTATTCATGTGCAAGGCTATCTGCGGTGCAGTCACAGATCAGCCGCTGCAGAATTTCCTATTCGACTCATAGGGAACTGTGAGTCCAGGGACATGGCAAGCAGCGGCCATTTGACCACCCAATCGCAATCTGCCTAGATCAACAAAAAAAAGGGGGGGCATGTCAGTGGGAGTGCGGCTAGAATGCAACTGCTTCTAATTCCTAGACAGCCACCTCCTCCTCCCAGCCACCACCTTACTGGATGCGCTGGCGCTTTTTATCGCCGCTTTGCTTTGCTATAGCTCTGCTTAACAGCAATCAGGAAATGACCCAGGAACGACAGCCAAGCCCATCACCCGATGACAGTGACGATCAGGAAACAATCGAACTGCTCATCGCGATGAGGGAACAGGCCATCGCCAAGGGCATCGACTTCTGCGGAGCCATTGTGGAGCCCGATGGATTACCTCGCATCATCAGCCACATCACACCAGACACGCTCAATGCGATTGAGGAGAAAGATTGATGAGCGGCACGTCGATTAAATGTCCACCTGGAGCTCCCCGGAACCCTCAAGGGCCCCGCCTCTGCGCCCGTGCCGGTTCTCCAACAGCTCCTCGCCTGGTGCCGGCTTTGGCGATGGCCGCCCCGCGCCAGGGCCGTTGCCACCCACGCCCAGGCAACCGCGGACCAGGCCAACCTGCTGGCTGAGCTGGACCTGCTCCAGCTCGCCCAGGCCCTGCAGCAGCAGGCCCAGTGGCAGGGCGGTTACGAGGGGGAGGTCTTTGACCTGATGCTCTCCATCGCCGATCGGCTCGAGCAGCACCACGGCTGGAACCCCGAGCAGTGCGATGCCTGGCTCGAGCGGCTGGGGGTCTGGGACTGGGAGGAGTGAGGGGTCATGCAGGACAGGCACCGGGCCTACCTGACGCCGCCGGTAGCCTCCCCTGCTGCCGGCACCAGCCGCAGCGGATTCCACGCCACACCCCATGGCCGCTGACCTCTGGCTGACCACCGACCAGCTCTGCGCCCAGCTGGCCATCAGCCGCTCCACCCTCTTCCTCATCCGCCGCCAGGGCCTGCTCAAGGACGGCCGCCATCTGGTGCCCAAGAACCCCACCGCCAGCCGCTCGCACCTGCTCTGGCACCTGCAGCGCTGTCAGCTCGCCCTGGGGCGCCTTGGCTGACGTCCCCACCAGCACGGCAGAGCCGCCTCAACCAGCGGAGAGCCCCTGGTTGGAGACCGCTGCGCTCTGCCAGCACCTGAGCATCAGCCGCTCCACCCTCTGTCGCTGGCGGCAACGGCGGGTCCTGCGCCACGGCTTCCACTGGGTGCGCAAGAACCCCGCCGCGCCGCGCTCCGACCACCTCTGGCACCTCGATCACTGCAAGGACGTGATCGCTGCCAGGCGGTGGTTCCCGGCCAGCTCCCTCAGGCGGCCTCGGCCTGCGTGAGCATCCGCCGCGCCACCGACGCCTTCGTCTGCTCCCCGCTGATCTCCCTCAGGTACGTGCGGCGGTGCACCTCCGGGCTGTGGCCCATCACCGCCGCCACATCCGCGTAGTTCCAGCTCGTCGTCTCCCGCGCCCGGATCGCGTAGGCGTGCCGCAGGTCGTAAGGCACGCAGCGCTCCCGGCGGCGCTGGGCCTTGCGCTTCCCCTGGGCCGGCGCCGTCTCCACCCAGGCGTACAGCTTGGTCTGCAGCTCGAACTCCGCCCGGGCATCACTGCTGCGCAGCTTGTGGCAGCACACCGCGCCCAGCCGCTCGTTGTTGTCGCAGCGCATCACCAGGTCCCGCTCGGGGTCATAGGGCACCCCCTCCTCATTCACGTAGCGAGGCCGGTAGCGGCGCCGCAGCTCCTCCAGCCGCCGCTCACCATTGACACCGCCGAGCGCGTACCGCTCCACCCAGGCCGCCGGCAGGGGCAGCGCCACCCGGAAGCCGGTCTTGGTCACCTTGATATGGCGGGCGGCGACACCCACGCTCACCATGCCCTGCGCATCGGGCAGCTCGGCAATGTGCCACACCTCATGGGGCCGCAGGCCGTAGGTGGCCACCATCGCGAACACCCAGCCCCACAGCGGGTCCTCCTCCATCACCGCATCCAGCCACTGCTCGATCGCCTCCGTGCTCGGGATCCGCCGCCGCGACTCACCCGCCGCCACCAGCGCCTGCTTCTTGCGGTTCACCAGCCCCTTGAGCTCCTCGCTCAGCGCCTGCGGGGCAATCGCCCCAAAGCCGGCACGGCGAAGCAGCGACACCACCTCCCGCTTCTGCCGGAAGCCCTGGCGATGGGTCGCCATCGGGATCAGCGGTTCCGCGGGATCCTCCAGCCGGGCCTTGAGGCTCTCGCTGGTGTGCAGCGCAAAGCGGCGCACGTCTTCTTCAGTTGCCGGCTGGTCGGCCGGCAGCAGGCAGAAGTAACCCTTGCCCTTGAACGGCCCCGCCAGGTTCATGTTCACGCCCTGGCCCCGCTGGAACCGCACCACCGCGTCACAGATCTCCGGCCAGCAGGGCTGGTTCTGAGGAGCGGAGGCGACGGCCCCGCGATCCGGCAATACGAGGGAGTTGCCGGTTGTGGTCGCGTCGATCAGCAGCTCCTGCAGAGACGCAACAGCTGCGGGATCTGACGCCGCATACCCGTGAACCGCGACCTCGCGGGTCTTGCCACCCGGGCACAGCTGATAGATGGTGAGCCAAGGGCTGCGACGGTGCTCCCGCAGGCGGTAACGGGCTCCCAGAGCACGCAGCACGGCGTTGCAGCGCTGCAAAGGGCTCTGAATCGTGGCCATGGGAATCGCTCGTTCTGGTGAGGGTTCCCACCTCGCCAAGCTCTGGACCCGCTCTAGCCAGTCTCGCAGTACGAGACAGGCCGGATTCCTTGGGACAGAGTCCCAAGGAAATGACACAACTGCGGTTTTTGGCGGTCATCTGCGGTCTTAAGCCGAGAATCGCACCAGCGGCTGAAATCGCTGAGATCTACTGCGCAGCAACCAAAGCCGCCAGCAGGGCAGAAGTCTCAGAACATGGGTCGCCTGAGATTCGAACTCAGGACCAATCGGTTAAAAGCCGAGTGCTCTACCGCTGAGCTAGCGACCCGCCCATGGGATGAACCCGCGGGGTGGCCCTTTCGGGCACCAAAAGAACGTATCACCCAGCGGGTCCGAGCTCCAAGCCGCCGCAGGATGGGAGTCTGCGCCCCAAAGCCCTTCCCATGGACGCCTTTCCCTGGCCTGAACCGAGCGTGCATCCCGACGCCTGGGTGGCCGACTCGGCAGTGCTGATCGGTGATGTGCAGCTGGCGGCGGGCGCCAGCCTCTGGCCCACGGCCGTGGCCCGCGGCGATGTCTGCCCGATTGTGATCGGGGAGGGCAGCAACGTGCAGGACGGGGCGGTGCTGCACGGCGATCCCGGCCAGCCGGTGTTGATCGGGGCGGACGTGACCATCGGCCACCGGGCCGTGGTGCACGGCGCCACCCTGGAGGACGGCTGCCTGATCGGCATCGGCGCCGTGGTGCTCAACGGCGTCACGGTGGGATCCGGAGCGCTGGTGGCGGCGGGTTCGGTGGTGACCCGGGACGTGCCGCCCAGGGCCCTGGTGATGGGGGCGCCTGCCCAGGTCAAGCGCGAGCTGAGCCAGGAAGCGGCCGCCGAGCAGCGGCAGCATGCCCGCCGCTACCGGCAACTGGCCATGGCCCACGCCGGCCGCAGCCCGGAGCTGGGCTTCAGCCCCTGAGGCCGTTTGGCGCCCAGCGGCGCCTCCATTTGCTGCGAATTCGATCAGCCGCGGCGCCGCTGCCCTCCGGAGCCTGGACAAGTTCGTAAGATCACGCCACGCAGTTTTTCCCTCGCCATGGACGCACGGCTCCTACTCGTTGCCACCCCCGTTCTGCTGGCCGTGGGCTGGGCCGCATTCAACATCGGCCGGGCCGCCGTGGGCCAGCTGCAGCTCATGCTCAAGCGCGCACGCGCCTGATCGCCTCGTCAGCGCAGACCGGCTCCTAGCCTGCCTCTTCAGGCCGAGCCGGTTTTCGCGTGTCCTTGCCCAGCGCCAGCAGCATCACCAGCCCAGACCCCCTGCTGGTGATCGGGGCTGGCCTGGCTGGTACTGAAGCTGCCTGGCAGATCGCCCAGGCCGGGATGCCGGTGCGGCTGGTGGAGATGCGGCCGGTGATCCGCTCTCCGGCCCACCACAGCGCCGAGTTCGCTGAACTGGTCTGCAGCAACAGCTTCGGAGCCCTCAGCAGTGATCGGGCCGCCGGGCTGCTCCAGGAGGAGCTGCGGCGCCTGGGATCCCTGGTGATCGGCACCGCCGATGCCCATGCCGTGCCCGCCGGCGGCGCCCTTGCGGTCGATCGGGGCCGCTACAGCGCTGCCCTCACCGCTGCCCTGGAGCAGCACCCCCTGGTGACGGTCGAGCGCCGCGAGCACACCACCCTGCCCGAGCCCGGCGAGATCGCCGTGCTGGCCACCGGCCCGCTCACCAGCGAAGTCCTGGCGGAGCAGCTGCGGGCCTTCACCGGCCGCGACGACTGCCACTTCTTCGATGCCGCCAGCCCGATCGTGGAGGGGGAGAGCATCGACCTCTCGGTGGCCTTCCGCGCCTCCCGCTACGACAAGGGCGACGCCGACTACATCAATTGCCCGATGACCAAGGAGCAGTACCTCGCCTTCCGCGAGGCGCTGCTGAGCGCCGAACAGGCCGACCTCAAGGACTTCGAACAGGAGAGCGCCACGTTCTTCGAGGGCTGTCTGCCGATCGAGGAGCTTGCCCGCCGCGGCGAGGACACGATGCGCTACGGACCGCTCAAGCCGATCGGCCTCTGGGATCCCCGCTGGGGCGACGTGAATGACCGGGAGGTGCGCCGCGCCAGGCGCGCCTATGCGGTGGTGCAGCTGCGCCAGGAAGACCGGGACGGCCGCCTCTGGAACCTGGTGGGCTTCCAGACCAATCTCAAGTGGGGCGAGCAGAAGCGGGTGCTGCGGCTGATCCCGGGGCTGGAAAACGCCGAGTTCGTGCGCTTCGGGGTGATGCACCGCAACACCTTCCTGGAATCGCCCCAGCTGCTCGATCCCACCCTGCAGTTCCGCAGCCGGCCCAGCCTGCTGGCGGCGGGGCAGATCACCGGCACCGAGGGCTACGCGGCGGCAGTGGCCGGTGGCTGGCTGGCGGGCACCAACGCCGCCCGCCTGGCCCGGGGCCTGGAGCCCATCGCCCTGCCCCCCACCACCATGATCGGCGCCCTGACCCACTTCGTCGCCGAGGCCCCCTGCGGCGGCAAGGGCAAACGGGGTGGCTTCCAGCCGATGCCGCCCAACTTCGGCCTCCTGCCGGAACTTCCCAGCCGCATCCAGGGCAAGCGCGAGCGCTACGGCGCCTACCGCGACCGGGCCCTGGCGGATCTGGCTCCCTTCATGGCCCAGGCCGCGGAGCCCCCGCTCGTCTGCGCCTGAGGCCGGCACCTAGGGTCGGAGCCTTCTAAGCCATGCTCCCCGTGCCCGCCAGCAGCCCCGCCTCCACCTGGGATGTCGTGGTGATCGGCGCCGGCATCGGCGGCCTCGTGACCGCCAGCCAACTGGCCGCCAAGGGCGCCAAGGTGCTGGTGCTCGAGCGCTACCTGATCCCGGGCGGCTCGGGCGGCAGCTTCCAGCGAGACGGCTACACCTTTGATGTGGGCGCCTCGATGATCTTCGGCTTCGGAGACAACGGGCACACCAACCTGCTCACCCGGGCCCTCGCGGATGTGGGCCAGCACTGCGACACCGTTCCCGATCCGGCCCAGCTCGAGTACCACCTGCCCGGCGGCCTCAACGTGGCCGTTGACCGCGACTACAACAGCTTCGTCGCCCGGCTCACGGCCCTGTTCCCCCACGAGGCCAAGGGCATCCGCGCCTTCTATGACACCTGCTGGCAGGTGTTCCGCTGCCTCGATGCGATGCCGCTGCTGTCGCTGGAGGATCCGGCCTACCTGGCCAAGGTGTTCTTCAGGGCACCACTGGCCTGCCTTGGCCTGGCCCGCTGGCTACCGGTGAACGTGGGCGATGTGGCCCGCAAACACATCAGTGATCAAGCCCTGCTCAAGTTCATCGACATGGAGTGCTTCTGCTGGAGCGTGATGCCAGCGGACCTCACGCCGATGATCAACGCGGGGATGGTGTTCTCTGATCGCCATGCCGGCGGCATCAACTACCCCAGGGGGGGAGTCGGCGTGATCGCCGAGAAACTGGTGGCGGGGCTCGAGAGCCATGGCGGCCAGATCCGCTACAAGGCACGCGTCACCCGGGTGCTCTTCGACGGAGAGGGCGCCACCGCCCGGGCCGTGGGGGTGCAGCTGGCCAGTGGCGAGCAGATCCAGGCCCGTCGTGTGGTGAGCAACGCCACCCGCTGGGACACCTTCGCCACGGAGCCGGAGGACGACGCCATCCACCGTCCGGCAGCCTCGGCCCTGGTGGATGCCGCGCACACCCCAGCCGCCGAAAGCCGCTGGCGTCGCCGCTACCGGCCCTCGCCCTCCTTCCTCTCCCTGCACCTGGGGGTGGAGGCCTCACTGATCCCGGAGGGCTTCCACTGCCACCACCTGATCCTCGAGGAGTGGAGCGCCATGGAGGACGAACAGGGGGTGATCTTCGTGTCGATCCCGACCCTGCTGGATCCCGCCCTGGCCCCGCCCGGCCGCCACATCGTGCACAGCTTCACCCCCAGCTCCATGGAGCACTGGCAGGGACTCGGCCCCAGTGCCTACGCCGCCAAGAAACAGGCCGACGCCGACCGGCTCATCCAACGCCTGGAGGCGATCCTGCCGGGCCTGGCCGGGGCCATCCGCCACCGGGAGGTGGGCACCCCCCGCAGCCATCGCCGTTTCCTGGGCCGCATGGGGGGCAGCTACGGCCCGATCCCAGCCCTGCGCCTGCCCGGCCTGCTGCCGATGCCCTTCAACCGCACCGGCCTGGGCGGGCTCTACTGCGTGGGCGATTCCTGCTTCCCCGGCCAGGGCCTCAACGCCGTGGCCTTCAGCGGCTTCGCCTGCGCCCACCGCATCGGCGCCGACCTGGGCCTCAACCCCTGGTCGTTGCCGGACTGAGCCGGCCGAGGTTGCCGGCCTGCAGGGTTCAGCCGGAATGGAGCTGGCGATAGATCGTGCTCAGGCCGCGCACGATGAATTCAACGCCGATCGCCAGGGTGAACAGTCCCATGATCTTGGTGAACACGCTGAGCCCCACCTCTCCGGCATAGCGAACGATGCGGACACTGAAGTTGAACACCAGATGATTAACCAGCACCAGGGCCACAATCGCCGCAAACAGATTGATGGATGCACCAGAGCGCTCAGCCAGATCGGCAAACAGGATCACAGCTGAAAACGTGCCAGCCCCCACCGTGAGCGGAATCGCGATCGGCACCACGGCGGAAGCATAGAGATGGGCATCATCTCCAGAGCGCTGCAGCGCGCGGCTGGGGTCCACAGCCTTTAGATCGACATCATCGGTCTGCCTGGTGTTCATCATGTCGAGGCCAACGCCACCCAGCAACAGACCGCCAGCGATCTGGAAGGAGCTGATCGAAATCCCGAAGAAATCAAGAATCGCCGGGCCAACGAGCATGAACATCAACAACATCCCGAGGCAGGCGCCACTGGTGATCAGAATGATGCGCCGCACCTTCGCTTGCGGTAAGCCTTTGGTGTGCGACAGGAAAACACCCAGGGCCGAAACATTGTTCCCGATTGCCAGCAGGCCGAACAAATAGTGCTGGAACGAGGTGTGATCCATCAATGGTGAAAGGCCTGATCGGCAACAACACCAGGCTCAGGCATGGGGCCAGGAAGGCGCTCAAACCAATCAACAGCCCGCTGGATGTCCTCCAGCAACTGATCGGCCATGTCCCGACTGAAGCCAGCCCGCACCACAAAACGAAGAACCGCCATCGACTCACAATCGCCAGGCATGGTGTAGGCGGGGATCAACCAGCCTCGGACCCGCAGCCTGTCGGAGAGTTGAAACACCGTCCAATTGCGGACAGCAGGATCCAACTGCACAGCAAATACCGGCAACTGTCCCCGCGGATGGCTCACCAAACGGAAGCAGGCCAGCCCAGCCATGCCATCCGCCAGGTAGCAGGCAATCGCCTCAAGCATCGCCATGCGCTGGGCATAACCGGAGCGCCCAAGATGCAGGAAGTTAAAATATTGAGCCACCACCTGGGCTCCTGGCCTGGAGAAGTTCATGCCAATGGTTGGCATCTGGCCACCAAGATAATTAACGTTGAACCGCAATGCATCTGGCAAGGCATCCTGGGAACGCCAGAGCACCCAGCCAACCCCAGGCAGAACACCTCCATACTTGTGGCCGCTGGCGTTAATCGACTTCACCCGAGGCAAACGGAAATCCCAAGCCAGGTCAGGGGAGTTGAACGGGGCGACGAAGCCACCCGAAGCCGCATCCACATGGATCGGGATATCGAGCCCCGTACGCTGTTCCAAGTCGTCAAGACAGCGCTGCATCGCGGCGATGGGTTCATAGCTGCCATCAAAGGTGCTGCCAAGGATGCCAACCACACCGATGGTGTTCTCGTCGCAACGGGCCACAGCCTCCTCTCCGGTGAGATGCAACCGCTCCGGCGTGATCGGCACCAGTCTTGGCTCCACATCGAAGTAGGCACAGAACTTGTCCCAGCAGATCTGGGTATTGGCTCCCATCACTAAATTTGGGCGGCGATCATCCAGCCCCGCCGCCTGACGGCGCTGGCGCCAATGCCACTTCAGTACCATCCCACCGAGCATGCAGCCCTCACTGGAGCCGGTGGTGGACGTACCAATGGGATCATCGGCAGCATCCGCATGCCAGAGGTCAGCGAGAATCCGCAAACAACGCTCCTCTATTTCGGCAGTCTGCGGATATTCATCCTTATCAATCATATTCTTCTCGGCACATTCCTGCATCAGCTGTAGCGCCTCGGGCTCCATCCAGGTGCCCACAAACGTTGCAAGATTCAAGCGCGCATTCCCATCCAGCATCAGGTGATCGTGCACCAACTGGTAGGCCAGATCAGCCGGAAGACCATCCTCACCCAGGCGATCCCGTGGAATCTGGGCGGGCAGATTGCGCAGGTGCAGACGGTGCCCCAGCCGAGACTCAAGATCCAACAATGAAGCCCGGTTGCGTTGCACCACCGATCAGATTCCTGGAAAGTTCCCTCTCAAACTAGATCGTTTTCACGGCAGCAGCACAACGGTGCCGAGCCGGAGTCCATAGGATTGAGAACCGATGCGCCTGGCCATGAGCTTCTCCTCGCCAAGTTCTCCCACCCCCAGTTCCGAGGACCTGGCCCGCTACCTGGAGCAGCGGGGCGAGCTGGGCAAGCCCTGGATGCTGCACCTGCTGCGACTCACCAAACTGAAGGAGGCCAAGGACTCCATGGACCCCGACGAGTTCGTGGTCAGCCTGCAGGAGGCCACCGCCGATCTGTTGCGTCTGGGCGAGTTCTGGAAGGGGCGCGAACAGGAGGTGTTCACCGGCCGCTACGTACCGCCGACCCTGATCGAACCCCTGCCCGGCTCCCCCGAAGACCGATGACCTCAGCCCCGGCAGCCGTCACCGACCGCCTGGGAGCAGTTCATCGCTACCCGATGGCGCCGCTGATCCGCTTCACCCTGATCGGCCTCTACCTGGCCCTGGTGCTGCCCCTGCCCGCCCTGGCGCCGCCGGAGCTGCGCGCCGGCCTTGGCCTGGCCCTACCGCTGGGATTGCTGCTGGTGGTGGCCGCCACCAGCGAACAGGTGAGCGTGGACGACACCGCCCTGGCCGTGGGGCATCCCCGCTGGTGCGCCTGGCTGCTGCGGCGCGGCTGGCGGCTGGAGTGGCACGAGATCGGGGGCCTCACTCCCGTGGCCACCAGCCAGGGGGGCCGCGTCTGGTACGTGCGCCGGGCCACGGCAGCTGGTGGCACGACCCCTGCGCAGGCCTACCTGCTGCCGCAGCGGGTACAGCACCTGGAGGCGCTGTTGGCGCAGTTCCAGATGCACACCGGCCTGGACACCAGCGCCATCGGACGCATCAGCCCGCCCTGGACCTACCAGCTGCTGGCAGGGCTCACGGCCCTGATGCTGGCGGCGGAACTGCTGGCCGGCGCGGCCCTGGCCCGGGGCCTGTGGGCCATTCCGGCGGCCATGGCCGCCGGCTAAGGCTGGACGCTGGCCGGCTCGGGCAAGGTGTCGAGGCTGAAGCGATAGCCCTGCTGGCGCACCGTCTCGATGCCGCCGCCCTCGCCCAGGCCGGCCTGTTCGAGCTTGCGGCGCAGGGTGAGCACCTGGGTATCCACCGAGCGGGGGCCACCACTGAAAGGGGGCCAGGCCATGCGCAGAAGCTCAGACCGGCTGCGCACGGTGCCCGGAGGCATCAGAAGGGCACAGAGCAGGGCGAATTCACGGGGGCTGAGCTCCACGGGCTGGTCCCGCAGGGTCACCTGGCGCAACAGAAGATGCACCTCCAAAGGCCCCACGCACACCCGCTCCTGCAGACCACTACCACTGCGGCGCAGCAGGCTGCGGCAGCGGGCCGCCAGTTCCTCCAGGCCGAAGGGCTTGCGCAGCACGTCGTCGGCGCCGGCATCGAGCAGGGCCACCACCGGTTCAGCGCCCGTGCGGGCCGTGAGCACCATCACCGGGCAGCGCAGCTGGGCCGCCAGCCGCAGGGCGCTGGTCTCCTCCAGCAGCTCGGCGGACACCAGCAGATCCGGGGTCTGGTCCTCGCAGAGGAGCACGGCCTCGGCGGCCGTGGCGACGGCCGCCGAGAGGTGGCCGTCCTGGCGCAAACGCTGGGCCAGCACCGTGCGCAGGGTGGGATGGGGATCCACCACCAACACCCGCTTGAGGCCCACCTCCGAGGCGGAACCACCGGCGCCCAAGCCGGCCCCTGGCGTCGGACCAGAAGCCGCCGCGACTGGGATCTGTTTTGGCGCGAGTTCCACCCGCCTCTCCCGGTCTCTGCTTAGGCTATCGGGAATTCCAGCGGCACAGCGGTATCGGGCGCTGCCTTCCCAGCTGGCCCAAGCCCTGGCCCTCTCCCCAGACCCCCACCCGCGTCGTCGTTCCAGGCCACACAGCCTGAACCCCGGTCATGACCTCCCTGCAGAACCCCGACGCCATCCGTCACTTCCAGTCGCTCTGTGACGCCTGCCAGTCGCTGGCGAGCCGCTACCACGGGCCCTCGGAGCTGCGGCTCTACGCCGATGGCTATCTGCACGCCCTGCGCCGCACCGCCATCCTCGATCCGATCGCCCAGCGCCGACTGGAGGAGATGGTGGACCGTTGGATCCTCGATCCCTCCAGCTTCGTGGGCCCGGGTGGCGACCTCAGCACCCTCTACGAAACGGGCCGCAACTGAGGCGCTGAGGGCGACTGGCCGGGCTGCGCAGCTGCCTTGGCCTCCGCCCCTCAGGCGAGGGCGACGGCCAGGGTCTCGCGCAGTTCGCCGGAGTTGTAGAGCTCGATCAGGATGTCCGAGCCACCGATGAACTCACCGTTCACATACACCTGCGGAATCGTCGGCCAGTCGGAAAACTCCTTGATGCCCTGACGGATCTCCGGATCGGAGAGCACGTCGAAGGTCTCGAACGGCACCGCCAGGGAGTTGAGGATCTGGACCACGTTGTTGCTGAAGCCGCACTGGGGCATCAGCTTGCTGCCCTTCATGAACACGAACACGGGGCTGGCGGAGACCAGGGCTTCGATGCGCTGCTGGGTGCTGGGATCCATGGGTCAGAAAGTGGCGGGAAAGACTCAGGCAAGAACAGGGTTCAGGCCGGAATCGAGGTGTTGAGGGCCAGGGCGTGGATGGCCTCGCTGGCCAGCTCACTGCGCAGGGCTCCGTAGACGAGCTGGTGCTGCTTCACCCGGCTGAGACCGGCGAAGGCCGCCGAGACGACGCTCACCGAAAGGTGATCGCCACCACCGGTGAGGTCCTCCACCGCGACGACGGCATCGGGCAGGGCCTGGGTGATGGCGGAGCGGACCTGGTCGGGATGGACCATGCAGACCGGGGACGCGGCAACGGCCGCAGAATCTAGGCACCCGCGCTCGCGATCTGGCTGGCGCTGGGTGCGGCAGGTGCTGCGAACGGTCGAAACCGGATCAGCGACCGGGAGACGGCGCGGGGGCGCCGGCGGCGGCGTAGGGGGTGGAGACGAAGCCCAGCTCCAGCAGGTTCTGGTAGGCCTTCTGGCCCATGGCGCTGGCGGGGGTCATGATCTGCACCACCTCCACCAGCAGGGGCACGGCCACCTCGGGCTGGTTCTGGCGGCGCAGCAGGGCGGCCAGGCGCAGGTTGATGCTGGCCTGCAGTTCCAGGGCTTCGCGGCCCTTCTGGTCCATCTCACGGGGAATGCGGGCATCGAGACCGCGGAAGGCACCGCTGAGGTTGCGGTAGAAGCGGGTCAGGCTCTGGGAGCCGGAGCGGGCCTGGTCGTAGGCGGCGCGGGCCTCGGCCAGGCGGCCGGCGGCGGCGGCGGCATCGCCCTGGGCCACCTTGGCGTTGATCGCCGCCAGGTTGAGGCCTGTCGTGCCGGACTCCAGCACCTTCTGGGGCTCCTCCTGGGCGGCCGCGGGACTGCTGAGGGCGGGGCTAAGGGCCAGTGCAGCAGCCGAAGCGGCGGCCAGGGCGGCAAGGCTAAGGGCTGCGAGGGGCCGGCGCACGGCAACTCCGATGAGGTGAAAAAACTCTACGGGCCCTCAAGGGGACGCCCCACCAGCCGGCGGGCCGCTTCCTCAGCTGATCGCATTGCGGCCGCCAGCTCCCGGTTCAGATCGGCCGCCGCCTGACGGCCCACTCCCGCCAGCGTCAGCGGGGGCGCGAAGCAGAGGGCGGCGCGGTCCCCGAAGCGGGGCTTGCCATGGCCGTAGGCCAGGCCCACCGGCACCACGGGCACCGACACCCCCTGGCCCACCGCCAGGGCCGCCAGCCGCGCCAGGCCTGGCATCAGCCGCAGGGCACCCTCACCGTCCTGAATGATCCGGCCCTCGGGGAACACCACCAGCTGCTGGCCGGCCTGAAGCAGCTCCACCGCAAAGCGCAGCGAGGCCGCCGCGGGCTTGCGGGGGTTGACCGGGAAGCAGCCCAGCCGATGCAGGAACCAGCCCTGCAGCCCCACCATCTCGTCGCTGCTGACCATGAAGCGGCAATCGCGGCCGCTGACGCGGCGGCCGGCGGCGTGGGGCAGCATCAGCGCGTCCCAGCGGGAGCGGTGGGTGGGGGCCAGCAGCACCGGCCCGGAGCGCGGCAGGTGCTCGGCCCCCTGCACGCTCACGCCAGCGCGAAAAAAGCCCCGCAGCGCCACGTCCTGGGTGAGCACCATCGCCAGGGGCGCCAGCCAGGGGTTGATGCCGTTGCAGAGGCTGCGCTCCCGCTCGCTCAGGGCCAGGGAGGTGGCCGCCTCGGCCTTGGGGGTTGGCGGTACGGGAGGCGGCAGTGGCTCGACCCTGGTCTGGTTGGCCATCGTCGGGGCTGTCATCTGCGCCTGGTGGGCCGTCATCCGCGCCTGAACTGAACTGTGGGCCTGAACTGAACTGTGGGCCTGAACTGAACTGTGGGCCTCAGCCAAGAACTGGGCCTCGGCCAAGAACTGGGCCTGGACGCCGCCCTCGGCGTGGTTCGCAACCTAGGGGCCACCAGGCGGCCGAGGGAGAGGGTGCGGGCAGTTGCCGGCGCGGCCCCCCTGGCCAACAGTCCGCACGGCGAGCTCCGCGCTCCGACCAGGCGATCCATAGGATCCGGACTCGCCCCATCCCCGGTGCCATGGCCAGCCTCGGCGTGAACATCGATCACATCGCCAACGTGCGCCAGGCCCGCCGCACCGTTGAACCAGACCCGGTGACCTACGCCCTGTTGGCGGAACTGGGCGGGGCCGATGGCATCACCGTGCACCTGCGCGAAGACCGGCGCCACATCCAGGACCGGGATGTGGAGCTGCTGCGCCAGGTGGTGCGCAGCCGCCTCAACCTGGAGATGGCCGCCACCCCCGAGATGGAGGCCATCGCCCTGCGGCTCCGGCCCGACATGGTGACCCTGGTGCCCGAGAAACGGGAGGAAGTCACCACGGAGGGGGGGCTGGATGTGGGAGGCCAGCAGGCGCCCCTCCAGGCTCTGGTGGGCCGCCTGCAGGACGCCGGCATCGGCGTGAGCCTGTTCGTGGATGCCGAGGCGCGCCAGCTGGAGGCCTGCCAAGCCACCGGCGCCCGCTGGGTGGAGCTGCACACCGGCACCTACGCGGAGGCCAGCTGGAGCCGGCAGCCCCTGGAGCTGGCCCGACTCACCGAGGGCAGCTTCATCGCCCGCAGCCTCGGCCTGCGGGTCAATGCCGGCCACGGCCTCACCTATCAGAACGTGGAGCCAGTGGCAGCCATTGAGGGGATGGAGGAGCTGAACATCGGCCACACGATCGTGGCCCGGGCCCTGGCGGTGGGCCTGCAGCAGGCCGTGAGCGAGATGCGGGCCTTGGTTCAGAATCCCCGCCGGGACCCCCTGTTCGGCAACACCGCCCCATGACCCAGTACCACTTCGTGGCCGCCAGCGAGGCCTTCCTCACTGTGGAGGAGCCCCTCGATGAGGTGCTCAGGGAGCGCGTGCGCCACTACGGCGAAACCGGCAAGGCGATCGACTTCTGGCTGGTGAAGCGCCCGGCCTTCCTCGAGGCCCCCGAACTGGCGAGCGCAGCTGCCGGCGTACCCCGGCCGGCGGCTGCGGTGGTGTCCACCGATGCCAAATTCATCGAATTCCTGAAGCTGCGCCTCGAATTCGTGGCCAGGGGCAGCTTCGAGGCACCCAGCCCCGCCATCGCGGACGCCCTGGCCAGCGTCGGCTGAGCCGCTCAGGGCGGAGAAGCTCAGAGCTGCGAAGCTCAGAACAGCCCGAGGAACTTCTTGCGCGGTGCTTCGCCCTCTGGAGCGGAGGACTCGCCGGGCTTGCCAGGCGCGGGGCGGCCCTGCTGGCCGTCCTGCTGATAGCGGGGCTTGGAGTCGCCCACGGTGAACACCGCCTCCTTGTTCTTCCACCAGATCCAGTCGCGGATCGGCGGGGTGCTCAGCAGGTCGCCGCGGCTGAGGCCCAGACCCAGCTTGCGGGAGGCATCGAGCAGCACCTCAACCATCGCGTCGCCGTCGGCGCAGCGGGCCAACGCCTCGTTGGTGCGCTTGGCCCCATCGAGGGCCTTCACCAGGGCGTCCACCCGGCGGCCCACGGGCAGGGACTTGAGATCCTGCACCGGAGGGGTTGGGGCTGGAGCCGATGCAGCCGCGGCCTGCGGATCCTGGACGTCGGGAAGCGGGGCTTCGGGATCCATGGCTACCGCGCCTCCGGCCGCTGCTGCCTGTGGGCGCAAGTTACCAGCGATGCCGAGCCACTGCCGAGCCGGCAATCCGCCTAGCTGGGGGCTGACAGATGGGGGTGTCGGAGGCAACACTGGTCCTAACGCGTCCGATTCATGGCGTCCCCAAGCAGCAGCTCACGCCATTGGGTGATCGGCGATGTCCATGGCTGTGATGCCGCCCTTGAGCGGCTGCTCGACGTGCTGCCGGCCCAGGACCGGCTGGTGTTCTGCGGCGATGTGATCAATCGGGGCCCCGGGATCGGGGCCACCATGGAGCGCGCCTGGGGGCTGGTGCAGCGCGGCCGGGCCGTGTGGCTCAAGGGCAACCACGAACAGGAACTGGTGCAGGCGCTGCAGCGCGGCAGCTGGCGCGCCCAGCAGGGTCTGGCCGGCTGCGACACCTATCGCCACCTCGGCGATCGCCTCTGTCGCGCCTGGCAGGAGCGGCTCGACCACCTGCCCCTGGCCTACTGGGGCGACGGCTGGGTCGCCACCCACGCCGGCTTCGACCCGATCACCTGGCAGCCGGATCTGACGATCCGCATGGCCTTCTGGGAGCACTACGACGGCCGCTTCGGCCAGGTGGTGATCGGCCACACCCCCGGGCCCCATGTGCGGCATCTGCGCCACATCGTGATGGTGGACACCGGAGCCTGCTACGGCGGCGCCCTCAGTGCCTACTGCCCGGAAACCGGAGACGTGGTGTCCGTGCCAGGTCTGCGGGCCGGCGACCAGCCCCTGGGTCTGGAGCCCTGGCCGGGCATGGGTCGCTACTCCCTGCAAGCCCCCAGCCTGAGCCGCGGCTGACCCTTGCTCACGGTCTACCGCAGCAATCGGGCTGAACTGCTGGCCCAGCTCCTGGCAGCCCGTCTACGGATCAGTCCGCCCGGGCCCTTCGAGCAGGTGCAGGTGGTGGTCAACACCTGGCCCACCAGCCGCTGGCTGGGGGAACAGCTGGCGCTCGGGCTCGGCAGCGGCGCCGCTGGTTTCGCCGACGGCATCGCCGCCAACCTGCGCTTTCCCTTCCCCGGAAGCCACCTGCGCCAGCTGGTGGAGGCCGTGCTGCAGGACGGGGAAGGGGGAAGTGCAGCTGCCGCCGATCCCTGGCGCGCCAGCCAGCTGGTGTGGCCGCTGCTGGAGCTGCTGCCAGACCTGGTGCAGCAGGGCGAGGCGACGCTGCTGCGCCAGTGGCTGCAGCAGCGGGGCCATGGCGAAGGACCAGAAGGCCACGCCTCAGGGGGCATGGCCCTGGGCCACCTGGACCGTCCCCTATGGCAGCTGGGCCGGGCCATCGCCGATGCCTTTGACGACTACACCCTCTACCGCCCGGCGATGCTCGCCGCCTGGAGTGCCGGCCAGCGGCTGGATGGGCGCGGCCAGCCCCTGCCGGCCCTGCAGCAGTGGCAGCCGCTGCTGTTCACCCGGCTGACGGAGCGGCTGGGACGGGCGCCTTTCGGGCTGCGGGTGGCCGACGCCATCGAGCGGCTGCGCCACTGGCCCCGGGAGCGGCCGATCCCAGGCCTGGAGAGCGGCAGCCCCCTGCGCCTGTTTGGCCTGAGCAGCATGGCGCCGGTGCAGGTGGAGTTGCTGCAGGCCCTCTCCGGTCGTCTTGAGGTGGAGCTCTACCTGCTCACCCCCTGCCGCGCGCTCTGGCAGCGGCTAGGTACGGACGGTGGCGGACTCAGCGGAGCGGGCCTCGATCCCCTCGGGGAGGACTGGCTGCTGCAGGTCCCCGGCCTGGAGGCTCGCTTCGGGCGGCTGGGGGCCGAGTTCCAGCAGTTGCTGGAGGGCTCGGGCGACACCCAGCTCGGCGCCTGGGAGGAGCGCGACCTGTTCCTGGGTGCCGCCTCCCTGGCCCGGGAGCAGCAGCATCGGGAACCCACCCTGCTGGAGCAGCTGCAGCAGCGGCTGGTGGATCCGGACGAGGCCGAGCCGCTGCAGCTGGCCGCGGGCGACCCCTCCGTGGAGTTCCACGCCTGCCCGGGCCGGCTGCGCCAGGTGCAGATCGTGCGCGACCGCATCCTGCAGCTGCTGGCCGCCGATGCCAGCCTGGCCCCCCGCGACATCCTGGTGATGACGCCCCAGGTGGATGCCTTCGCCCCACTGGTGGGAGCCGTCTTCGGCGACGGCGAGGCCACCGGGGTGGAACTCCCCTGGCGGCTCACCGACCGCAGCCAGCAGAGCGAGGCCGGCATCAGCAGCGGCCTGCTGGCCCTGCTGGAGCTGGGGGGCGAACGGCTCACGGCCTCGGCCTTGGAGGGGTTGATGGCCTGCCGGCCCCTGCTGGAGCACCGCCAGGTGCCGCCCGGTGAGGCCGGCGCGATCACGGAGCTGCTGCAGCGCGCCGGCTTCCGCTGGGGCCTCGATGGTGCCGCCCGCGGCGGCGATCCGACCCACAGCCTGGCCTGGGCCCTGGACCGGCTGGTGCTCGGCCTGGTGCTGCCGGAGCAGCCCGGCCTGGCACCGGCCGGGACCGCGCCGCTGGCCATGGCCGGCAGCCTGGAGCAGCAGGGCCGCTGGTTGCACCTACTGCAGGGCCTGAGGCGGGCCCTCGATCAGCTGGCCCGGCCCCGCACCCCGGCGGCCTGGGCTGCGCTGCTGCGGCAGCTGCTGGCGGATCTGTTCGGCCAGGGCGGCGAGCGGGCCTGGGAGCTGCAGGCGATCCACGCGGCCCTCGCCGACTGGGTGGAGCTGGCCGCCGCCAGTCCGCTGCAGCTGGAGGCGCCGGTGGTGGCGGAGGTGCTGGGGGAGCGCCTCAGCGCCGACAGCGGCCGCTTCGGCCACCGCAGCGGCGCCCTCACCATCAGCGCCCTGGAGCCGATGCGGGCCATCCCCCACCGGGTGATCGTGCTGATGGGCCTGGATGCCGGCAGCTTCCCCCGCCAGCGGGAGCGCCCCGGCTTCCACCTGATGGAACAGCAGCGCCAGCTGGGGGACCCCAGCCCCGGCGACCAGGACCGCTACGTGCTGCTGGAGAGCCTGCTCTCGGCCCGGGACCACCTGCTGATCAGCTGGAGCAGCCGCGACGAGCGCACCGGCGAGGCCCTGATGCCCTCCACTCCCGTGCGCCAATGGCTGGCGCTGCTGGAGCAGGAGCTGGGTTCCGGAACCATGGCGCGGCTGCGGCGGGACCACAGTCCCAATCCCCTGGAGCGGCGCAACTTCCTGGCGGAGGGACCCTGGCCGCCCGCCAGCTGCGACCGGCGCCTGCTGAAGGCCCGCCAGCTGCTGGATGGGCGCGGCGCCAGCCCGCCCCAGCCCCTGGCCGCCGGTCCAGCCCCTGGGCCCGGCAGCCTGGCGGATCCCGAAACCGAGGCCTTCAGCGACCTGCAGCACTGGCTACTGGCCCCCCAGGAGAGCTGGCTGGCATCCCTGGGCCTGAAGCCAAAGGAATGGGGCCTGCAGGTGCAGAACCTTGAACCCCTGGCCCTGGAGGAGCGCAGCCGCTCCGCCCTGCTGCGCCAGGAGCTCGAGCGGAGCGCCGCCCCCGGCGAAGGAGCCCCCGACTGGGTGCGGCTGCAGCGGGGGCAGGGGGTGTTGCCGCCCCACGCGGCCGGCCAGCTGGAGGCCCAGCAGCTCACCAGCCGCTGGAGCTCCCTGCGGGACTGCCTGGCGGAGCTGGGGGAGGAGCGGCTGGAGACCGCCCGCCATGGTGAGCAGGCGGCGGAGCTGCGCTGGCGTGGCGACGCCCTAGTACTGGCCCATACCGCCAAGGTGCGCAGTCGCCAGGTGCTGCAGCTGTGGCTGGAGCTGGTGCTGGCCGCGGCCGCCGGCCAGGCGCCGGCGCGCGCTGTGTTGATCGGCCGCGACGGGCCGCGCTTCCGCGTGGTGGGGCGCTTCGGGACCCCACCGGCCGCCGCGGCCCGGGAGCAGCTGGAGCGGCTGCGGGCCTGGCGGGAGCAGTTCCGACACCGCTGCTGGCCCGTGCCCCCGGACACGGGTTGGGCCTTCGCGGCCGCCGAAGCCAGGAAGCCCGGATCGGGCTTCATCAAGGCGGCGGCGGCCTGGGAGGGGGGCTTCCAGGGGCCGGGCGAGCGCGACCAGGAGGCCCAGGCCCTCTGCTTCGGGGCTTCGCTGCCGGCCCGGGAGCTGCTGGGGGAAGCCTTCGCGCAGTGGGCCCTGGAGCTCTGGCAACCCGTGCTGGCCCTGTACGAGGAGGTGAAGCCGTGAGCCCCGCCAGCCCCGCCCTGCAGCCGTTCGAGGCCAACTGTTTCCCGCTGGATCCGGGCGTGCGGCTGCTGGAGGCCAGCGCCGGCACCGGCAAGACCTTTGCCCTGGCCCACCTGGTGCTGCGGCTGGTGACCCGCCCCGAGGCTCCCCTCACCCTTCAGGAGCTGCTGGTGGTGACCTTCACCGAGGCCGCCGCCGCCGAGCTGCGGGACCGGATCGCCCTGCGCCTGCAGCAGGCCCTGGCCCTGGTGGAGGGCAGCGCCAGGCTGCCTGGATCCGGCGCCCCCGATCCGGAGGTCCCTGACCCTGGCGGCCAGCAGCCCGATCCGGTGCTGCTGGCCTGGCTGGAGCAACAGCACGACGGCCAGCGGCTGCGCGGCCAGCTGCTGCTGGCCCTCGAGCAGCTCGATCGGGCCGATATCACCACGATCCACGGCTTCTGCCGCCGCACCCTGCAGCGCCGCTCCCTCGAAGCGGGCCTGGGGCCGGCCGTGGAGCTGGAGAGCGACGACGGGGAGCGGCGGGCCCAGGTCTGCCACGACTACTGGCAGCAGCAGGTGCTACCCGTTCCCCCGGCGCTGCTGGCGGGCCTGCGGCAGCGGGGGCTCGACCCCCAGGTGCTGGAGAAGCTGCTGCAGCGGCTCGACGGCGATCCCGCCCTGGAGCTGGATCCCCTGCCGGCGGAGCTGGATCTGGAGCAGCCCCTGGCCCCCCAGCTCGACGGGCTCTGGCCCGGGCTCTGGGAGCGGTTCCAGGCCGAGTGGCAGCAGCGGGGGGCGGCCCTGGAGCAGGCCCTCTGCGCCGCCGCCGCCGACCTGAAGCAAGCCGGGGCCAAATACGACCCCTACGTGCTCAAGCCCAGCGGGCGGGACGCGCAGGTGAGCACCTGGATCGCGGCCCAGAACGGGACGGTGCCGGGCTACGCGGAGGTGCTGGACTTCAGCAACAGCGCCAAGAAGAGCCGCGAAAGCCTGCTGCTCGACGTGTTCCACCCCGGTCCCTACGTCAAGGCCACGGCGCCGATCGAAGGGGAGGGCAGGCCCCTGCCGCAGGCGCCGCTGCTGCGGGCGGTCGCCGAGCTGGTGGATGGGCCCGCCGAGCGGCTGCTGCTGCACTTCGGCCACTGGGGCCGCCGCGAGCTGGCCCGGCGCCGCGGCCGCAGCGGCCGTATGGGATTCGGCCAGCTGCTCGAGGGCCTGGATCCCGGGGCGGACGGCGGCCAGGGCACCCTGATCGCGGCGGTGGCTGAGCGCTACCGCGTGGCCCTGATCGACGAGTTCCAGGACACCGATCCGATCCAGTGGCGCATCCTCGAGCGGGCCTTCACCGCCGCGGCCGGTGAACCGGCGCGCCACCTGCTGGTGATGGTGGGTGACCCGAAGCAGGCCATCTACCGCTTCCGCGGCGGCGAGCTGGCCACCTACCGCCAGGCCCGCGAGCGGGCCGACGCCTGCTACGGCCTCACCCAGAACCGCCGCTCCTCCCAGGGGCTGGTGGCGGGGTTCAACGCCTTGATGGTGCCCGCTGGCCTGCGGCGCTCCGAACTGGCTGTGCCGGCGGTGGAGGCCTGCGCCCGCAAGGGGGAGCTGCTGCTGCCGGCGGGCGAAGCGCCGCTGCAGCTGCTGGAGCTGGACAGCGAGACCCTGCCGGAACAGGTGGCAGGCCTCTGCCTGGATCTGCTGCAGCGCCGCCTGCTGCTGCGGCAGCCCGGCCCGGAGGGCACGGCGGGCCGCGAACGGCCACTGGAGCCTGGCGATCTCTGCCTGCTGGTGGCCCGCCACAGCCAGGCGGAGGAGCTGCGGCGGGCCCTGGAGCGCCGCCACCTGCCCAGCCGGCTGGTGAGCCGCGGTGATGTGTTCGCCAGCGAGGGGGCCACGGGCCTGCAGCGGCTGCTCGATGCCCTGGCGGATCCAGGCCACGCCGGCCGGCTGCGGCTGCTGGCGGCCTCAGCGCTGCTGGGCTGGTCGGCCGAGCGGATCGCCACGGCACCACCGGAGGCCTGGGATGCGCTGGCCGATGCCCTCAGCCGCCTGGCCGTCGCCCTGCCGCGCCAGGGGCTGATGGCGGCCCTTGGCCAGCTGCTGCGCACCGAGGGCCTGGCCCGGCTGTCGCTGGGGGGGCGGGCCCTGGCCGACCTGCAACAGGCGGCGGAGCTGGCCCAGGAGCACATGCACCGCCACGGCCTCACGGCTGCCGCCGCGGCCGACTGGCTGCGGCGCCTTCGGCTCGATCCCGACCGGGAGGTGCCTGAAGCCCACCAGCTGCACAGCGCCGCCGCCGATTCCTCGATCGCGGTGGTGACCGTGCACCGCAGCAAGGGTCTGGAGTACCCGGTGGTGATCTGCCCCTATCTGTGGATGGCGCCCCAGCCCCCCACCAGCGCCAGCCGCGAGCTCGGGCGCCGCTGGCGGCCGCGGGATAGCCGGGCGGCGCGCCTGGATCTGCACCTCAGTCCCCATTGGGGGGTGGGCCGCCAGGCGGCCCTGGAGCACCAGCTCGCCCAGGAGCAGGAGAGCGAGCGCCTGGCCTACGTGGCCGCCACCCGGGCCCAGCACCTGCTGGTGCTCGGCTGGCGGCAGGAGAAGAAGCACGCTGCCAATCCCCTGGCCCCCTGGCTGCTCGACACCGCCGGCGTCCTGCGGACGGACCTGCCGCTGCATCGCCTCGATCCCACCCCACTCCCCGCCCCTGAGCGGCACTGGAGCCCGCAGGCTCCCGAGGGCGCCCTCAGCTGCGGGCCCATCCCCCAGCACCGGCTCGACACCAGTTGGGGCCGGGCCAGCTATTCCAGCTGGGCCCACAGCGCCAGCCCCTTGCCGCCCCAGGCCGCCGAGGAGGGGCGCGACACCGATGCCCTCAGCCGCGACAGCGAGGTCCTCGCCCTGGCGAGCGACCAGGCGCCGATCCCCCCCGCCCCGGATGCATCCCTGGAGCGCCGGGGTCCCCTGGCGGACTTTCCCCGCGGTGCAGGCCCCGGCGAGGCCCTGCACGCCATCCTCGAGCAGATCGATTACCGCCAGGAGTCCGGCCACCCGGGCACGGTGGCCGTGGTGAACCGGGAGCTGGGGCGGGCCGGCCTGGACCTGGCCCTTGCTGGTCCCCTGCTGGAGGGCCTCGAGCGACTGCGACTCACGCCCCTCGGCGGCCCCCTCGGCCAATTCCGCCTGGCGGATCTGGAGCAGCGGCAGCGGCTCAACGAGATGAACTTCGATCTGCCCCTGGCGGTGCCCGCGGGCGCGGGGATGGGTGCGGCCAGCGGGGAGTCCGCCCTGCGCCAGTGCGTCACGGCCCGGGCCCTGGCGGAGGTGTTCGCCGCCCATCCCAGCGGCCTGTTCGGCACCGGCTATGCCAGAGCCCTCTCCCGGCTGGAGGTGGCCAGCCGCGGCTTCCTCACCGGCTCGATCGACCTGGTGTTCCGCTGCGGCGAGCGCTGGTGGGTGGCCGACTGGAAGAGCAACTGGCTGGGGGAGCGCGACGCCAGCGGCCAGCCCCTGGCTTGCGGCCCGGCCCACTACGACCAGCTGGCGATGGCCGAACTGATGGCCGCCAACCACTACCCGCTTCAGGCCCACCTCTATCTGGTGGCCCTGCACCGCTACCTGCGCTGGCGCATGCCCGGCTACGCGCCGGAGCGTCACCTGGGCGGCTATGCCTACGTGTTTCTGCGCGGCGCGCCCGGCCCCACCACGGCGGACCCCGTGCCGGGGATGCTGGTGGAGCAGCCGCCGCTGCAGCGCCTGCTGGCCCTCGACCAGCTCCTGCAGGAGGGCGCCCGATGACGCGGAAACCACAGACAGCGCCGGACCTGCCGGCAGCACCGGATCCACAAGCAGACCCTCCAGGGTTCCAACCGCCGGCCGCCCAGCCGGCCCGGGCTGAGGCCCAGGCCCTGGGGCCTCTGGCCGCTGCCCTGCTCGAAACCCTGCCGCGGCTCTATGGAGGAGCCGGTGATCCCCTGCTGCTGGAGCTGATCGCCGCCCTGGCGGCAGCCCTGGAGCGGGGCGAGCTGGAGCTGGCGCTGGCGGGGCCGGCGCCCGCGGAGGTGGCGGCCCCGCACTGGCCGGAGGGCCACCGCCGGACCCTGGAGGATTCGCCGCTGGTGGTGCGCGCGGAGGCCCTGGCCCAACCCGGCGAGGCCCTCAACGGGCACCCCGCAGACCCAACGACCCCGATCGAGGCACCGCTGGTGCTGGATGGGGACCGGCTGCGCTGGCGCCGCTGGCACAGCCAGCTCGAGGCGGTGCTGGCGACCCTGGCCGAGCGCGCCGCCGCGCCGCTGGAGCCGCCGCTGCCGCCCGAGACCATCGAGCGCGCCATGGCCACAGCCGCCGGCCATGGCCTCGACCGCCAGCAGCAGCGGGCCGTGGCGGCTCTGCTGCGCCATCGCCTCGTGCTGCTCGGCGGCGGCCCCGGCACCGGCAAAACCAGCACCGTCGTGCAGATGCTGGGGGCCGCCCTGGCCGTCGATCCGATGCTGCGGCTGCACCTGGCGGCCCCCACCGGCAAGGCCGCCACCCGCCTGCAGCAGGCCCTGGCGGCGGGCTCCGGCCGGCTCGATCCCGCCATCGCGGCCCGGCTGGAGCGCGCCCCATGCACCACCCTGCACCGACTGCTGGAGAGCAACGGCGAGCGCTTTGGCCGTCACCGCCGCAATCCTCTGGGTCTCGATCTGCTCGTGGTGGATGAGGTGTCGATGGTGGATCTGCCCCTGATGCAGGCCCTGCTGGATGCCCTGCCGGCCCGCTGCCAGCTGGTGCTGGTGGGGGATCCGGCCCAGCTGGCGCCAGTGGGCCCCGGGGCCGTACTGCTGGAGCTGCACCGGCCCGCCCGCCAGGTCGCCCTGGGGGAGACGATGCTGGAACTGACAACGACCTACCGCAACAACGGCGCCCTGGCACGGGTGGCGCAGAGCCTGCGGCCTGGATTGCCACCGGGCGAGGCGCCGCCACTGCTCGTGCAGCTGCAGGATCTCTCCCCCGCGGACAACCTGCGCTGGCACCGGCTGCCGCTGAACCGTGCGCCCCAGCCGGCCCTTGAGCGATTGCGCGCCCACCAGCAGCGGCTGCGGGCCCTGGCGCTGGCGCTGACCTGGCCCGAAGCCTCCGCCGAAGCCAACGCCGATCTCAGCCCGGATTCCCCCGCCACGGGGGCGCCCACCCAACCGCCGCTTGCCGGTGGAGTGGAAGCGCTGTTGGCGGAGCTGGAGGCCTGCATCCTGCTCAGCCCCGTCCGCCAGGGGCGCTGGGGGGTGGAGGAGATCCACCGCCAGCTGCTGGGGGATAGCTTGAGCCGCCCGCTGCAGCACTGGCCCCTGGCCACGCCGGTGCTGAACCAGCGCAACCTGCCGGAGCAGGGCCTGGCCAACGGCGACATCGGCGTGCTGGTGGAGCGCCGGGGCGAGCGGCTCGTGCTGTTTCCGGGCCCGAGGCTGCTGCACCCAGCCCGGCTGGTCGGCGCGGAACCGGCCCTGGCCCTGACAGTCCACAAGTCCCAGGGCAGCCAGTACGGCGAGGTGCTGCTGTTGCTGCCCCCCAGTCGCCACTGGGATCCGCGGCTGCTCTACACCGGACTCACCCGCGCCCGCCTGCAGGCCAGCCTTTTCACACCGCCGGATCCGGAGTGGCTGCTGCCCTGAGCAGGGCACCCCATCGCGCAGCAGTGGGGCGGCGTCCGCCGGGTTGGGCCGGTCTGAAGATGGTGCAGCCTGCCTAAGGTCCAGGCACTGCCGGGCCTGTCCGACACCGCTCCATGTGTGAGCCCAGCAATCCTTCGGCCGATCCTTCAGCTCCTCAGGAGAGCGGCGAGCGGGTCTTGCGGCCCTGGGGTTGGTTTGAGGGCCTGGGCGGCGGTGAGGGCTATCGGGTCAAACGGCTCTGGATCCAGGCCGGCGCCCGCATCAGCCTGCAGCGTCACCACCACCGCAGCGAGCACTGGGTGGTGGTGGCCGGTTCGGGCCTGCTCGAGTGCGATGGCCAGCAGCATGAGGCGAGCCCCGGCACCGTGTTGATGGTGCCCTGCGGCGCCATCCACCGCGCCACGGCCGGCGCCAGCGACCTGGTGATCGTGGAGGTGCAGCGGGGAGCCGATCTGCGCGAGGACGACATCGAGCGCTTCGCCGACGACTACAACCGGGCCTGATGGGGTGCTTCGGGCCAGGTGTTAAGGTTGTCTTTCACCCTTTGTGAAGGGCAAGGCAGTTTTCTGATCCGCGACCGCACCAGCCGTCCGCAGATTCATCGGCACCCAGGCCATGGATCCACGCAACGGCTCACCTCGGTGCTCGCAGTGATCCACGGGTGTCTGCCGGCCTGCGACGAAGGAATCAACAGGCCCAGACCTAACCAGTGACCCATACCTCCGTCGAGAGCTTCAGCTGCTCTGTGGATCTCAGCGTGTCGGAACACGTATCCGAACAGCTCTCCGAAACGCTCTCGGACCAGGGCGTCATCCTCCGCGACCAGATCGAAACCACCGTGGTGACCAGCGCCACGGTGAGCCAGTCCGTCGTGACCAGCAGCGACAGCGATGTGCTGGAGACCACAGCCAGCGCCGTCCTCAGCGAGGACATCGACGCCAGCGCCACCCCAGCCCCAGCCAGTGGCTTCTCCGGCTTCGGCTTCGGCCCCGAACTGCTCGAAGCCCTGGCGGCCATTGGCTACCAGGAGCCCTCGCCGATCCAGAAGGCCGCCATCCCCGAGCTGATGCTGGGCCGTGACCTGGTGGGCCAGGCCCAGACCGGCACCGGCAAGACCGCGGCCTTCGCCCTGCCGCTGCTCGCCGCCCTCGATCCGGCCCAGCGCACCCCCCAGGTGCTGGTGCTGACCCCCACCCGTGAGCTGGCCATCCAGGTGGCCGAGTCCTTCAACAGCTACGCCGCCAAGCTGCCGCACCTGCGGGTGCTTCCCATCTACGGCGGCGCCGATTTCCGCGACCAGATCGCCCGACTCAAGCGCGGCGTGCAGGTGGTGGTGGGCACCCCCGGCCGGGTGATGGACCATATGCGCCAGGGCACCCTCGACCTGTCCGGGCTGCGCAGCCTGGTGCTCGACGAAGCCGACGAGATGCTGCGCATGGGCTTCATCGACGACGTGGAATGGGTGCTGGGTCAGCTGCCCGAGAAGCGCCAGGTGGTGCTGTTCTCGGCCACCATGCCCGCCGAGATCCGCCGCATCTCCCATCAATACCTGAACGATCCGGCCGAGATCACGATCAAGACCAAGGGGTCGGATTCGAGCCGCATCCGCCAGCGCTACATCACGGTGAACGGCCCCCAGAAGCTGGAGGCCCTCAGCCGCGTGCTCGAGGCGGAAACCAAGGAGGGGGTGATCATCTTTGCCCGCACCAAGGCGATCACCGTCACTGTGGCCGAATCCCTTGAGGCCAAGGGCTACGACGTGGCCGTGCTCAACGGCGACGTAGCCCAGAACCAGCGCGAACGCACGATCGAGCGGCTCAAGAGCGGCAGTGTCGATGTCCTCGTAGCCACCGATGTGGCCGCCCGCGGCCTGGATGTGGATCGCATCACCCTGGTGGTGAACTACGACATCCCCTTCGATTCAGAGGCCTACGTGCATCGCATCGGCCGCACCGGCAGGGCCGGCCGCACCGGCGACGCGATCCTGTTCATCACCCCGCGGGAGCGCCGTTTCCTCGGCGGCCTGGAGCGGGCCGTGGGCCGGCCGATCGAGCCGATGGAGGTGCCCAGCAACGCCACCATCAACCAGAACCGCCTCGATCGCCTGCGGGACCGGCTCACCAAGACCCTGGCCACCAGCTTGGTCGAGGCCGATCCTGGCCAGCAGTCCAACCGCGACCCCAAGGCGGAAGAACGGGCCCTGCTCTCCGAAATCCTGCAGCGCGTCGCCCGGGAGCAGGGTGTCAGCGGCGACCAGCTGGCCCTGGCCGCCCTGCAGCTGGCGGTGGGTGAGCAGCCCCTGCTGGTCCACGGCGATGAGAACTGGCTGCGCCAGCTCCCCGGCGCCCGCGATAGCCGCCGGGGTGAGCGGGAACGCGGCGATCGCCCCGGCCCCGCCGACGCTGGCGCCGCCCGCCGCGGCCCCCGTGAGCAGGCCGGCCCGCCGGAAGGTCACATGGAGCGCTTCCGCATCGAGGTGGGCTGGCAGGACCGGGTCAAGCCGGGCAACATCGTCGGCGCCATCGCCAATGAGGCCGGCCTGAATGGTCGCAGCATCGGCCGCATCCAGATCTTCGACAGCCACAGCATGGTGGATCTGCCCAAGGGCATGCCCGAGGACGTGTTCACCTCGCTCAAGCGCCTGCGGGTGATGAACAAGGAGCTGCAGATCAGCCGCGTGCGGATCTGAGCCCCAGTCCCCTGGGGCTCAGGGGTCTGGCGTCGGCGGGATCAGTCCCTGTCCGGAAGCCATAACCGAGCGAGCCCCGGCTGTCCGCCTGGCTGGCCGCGACGGGCCTGGAGATCCACCCCCTCCAGGCCCCAGAGCGAGGCTCAGGAGCAGAGGCCGGTGACTTCACCGATGGAGAGCACGCTGACCTGCTCCAGGCTCAGCTGCTCAACGGCCGCAATCAACGTGGCCTGAACAGCCTCGCTTTCGCAGGCGACCAGGCTCTGCAGGAGGTCAAAGCGATCCTGGTGATTGAGCTCACCATCGTCGCGCCAGGCCAGACTCCAGGGAACGGGTGCCGTCATCGCAGGACTCGGTAACGGGTGAGGATTCTCTGACAATGGGACAGTAGTCGGGCGAGCGGGGCTTCCTTCCGCTTCGCTTCGCTTCTGCTTCAAGCCTCGTTACATGGAGCTTCCCCTGCGGGCGCACCAGGCCCCGAACGGCCTGCGGCCACTGGCTGGACGCCGCGCTGACCCTGTAGGCTTGGCCCTGATTCCAAGGCTTTCAGGCTCCACTCGGAACCGCAGCATCCACGAATCAGTTCCAGGTTCCGCTAAAGGAATGACCATTTACGTAGGCAACCTCTCGTTCCAGGCCGAACAGGAGGATCTGCTCGATCTCTTCAGCCAGTACGGCGAAGTCTCCAAGTGCAGCCTTCCCCTCGACCGCGAGACCGGGCGCAAGCGCGGTTTCGCCTTCGTGGAGATGGCCAACGACGCCGATGAGCAGAAGGCCATCGACGACCTCCAAAACGTGGAGTGGATGGGCCGCATGATCCGCGTCAACAAGGCCACCCCCCGTGAAGGTGGCGGTGGTGGCGGCGGCGGCGGCCGCGGTGGTTACGGCGGCGGCGGCGGTGGCAACCGCGGCGGTGGCTATGGCGGTGGTGGCGGCGGTCGCGGCGGCTATGGCGGCGGCGGCGGTGGCGGCTACGGCGGTGGCGATGCTGGCGGCTACGGCGGCGGCGGCAACCGCTGGTGAGCATCCCCCGTTGACATCCCTCCCCCCGGACGCGCCAAGGCGAGTCCGGGGGTTTCTTTTGGGGGGTGCAATCTGAATGGCCTCCGGCTACGCGGTTCCTCCCAGCCCAGCCCTTTAAATGGCGCCTAATCCGCCGGCCCCAGGCCGCCGTTCCCATGGCCCCAGCCCTCGCCGGCCCGCCCCGCCCCCAGCCCCCGGCCCTGCGGCGGCTGCTGACCAACCTGCGGCCCCACCGCCGCCTGGTGTGGCTGGCCTGCAGCTGCTCGGTGCTCAACAAGCTGTTCGATCTGGCGCCGCCGGTGCTGATCGGCCTGGCGGTGGACGTGGTGGTGAAGCAGAACACCTCCTGGCTGGCCGCCTTCGGCTTCGTGTCGGTGCCGAGCCAGCTGGGGGTGCTGGCGGTGCTCTCCTTCCTGATCTGGAGCGCCGAGTCGCTGTTCGAATACCTCTACGCCCTGCTCTGGCGCAACCTGGCCCAGACCGTGCAGCACGAGCTGCGGCTGGAGGCCTACGACCACCTCCAGAAACTGGAGATGGGCTTCTTCGAGGCCAGCAGCAGCGGCCGGTTGATGGCGATCCTCAATGACGACATCAACCAGCTCGAGCGCTTCCTCGACCACGGCGCCAACGAGCTGCTGCAGCTGATCACCACCGTGCTGGCGATCGGGGGGGCGATGCTGTGGCTGTCGCCCATGGTGGCGGGGGTGTCGTTCCTGCCGATCCCGGTGATCCTGTGGGGGTCGCTCAGCTTCCAGAAACGCCTGCAGCCCCGCTACCGCGAGGTGCGCGAAAAGGCCGGAGACCTGGCCAGCCGCCTCAGCAACAACCTCGGCGGCATGCTCACGATCAAGAGCTACGCCGCCGAGGCGTGGGAGTGGGAACGGCTCCGAATCGAGAGCGACGCCTACCGCAGCAGCAACCGCCGCGCCATCCGCCTCTCGGCGGCCTTCATTCCCCTGATCCGCTTCGCGGTGCTGTTCGCCTTCCTGGCGATCCTGGTGATCGGTGGGCTGCAGGCCTGGCAGGGGGCCATCGCCGTGGGCACCTATTCGTTTCTGGTGTTCATCACCCAACGGCTGCTCTGGCCCCTGACCACCCTGGGCCGCACCCTCGACGACTACCAGCGGGGCATGGCCTCCACCCAGCGGGTCCTGGATCTGCTGGAGACGCCGATCGCCATCCCCGATGGCCATCGTCCCCTGCCCCTGACCGCTGTGCGGGGGGAGCTGGAGTTTGCCGGGGTGGGCTTCGGCTACGCCGGCCGGGAACCGCTGCTGGAGGACTTCAACCTGCGGGTGCCGGCCGGCAGCACCGTGGGGATCGTGGGCGCCACCGGCTCGGGCAAGAGCACCATCGTGAAGCTGCTGCTGCGGCTGTACGACGTGCAGCGCGGCGAGATCCGCCTCGACGGCCTGCCGATCCAGGAGCTGGAACTGGGCGACCTGCGCCGCGCCATCGGCCTGGTGAGCCAGGAGGTGTTCCTGTTCCATGGCACGGTGGCCGAGAACATCGCCTACGGCAGCTTTGACGCCTCCCGCGAGGCGATCGCCCGGGCGGCCCAGCTGGCGGAGGCGTCACGCTTCATCGAGGCCCTGCCCCACGGCTACGACACGGTGGTGGGGGAGCGGGGCCAGCGGCTCTCGGGCGGTCAGCGCCAGCGCATCGCCCTGGCCCGGGCCATCCTCAAGGACCCGCCGGTACTGATCCTCGATGAGGCCACCGCCGCCGTGGACAACGAGACCGAGGCGGCGATCCAGCGCTCCCTCGACACCATCACCCGGCACCGCACCACCCTGGTGATCGCCCACCGCCTCTCCACCGTGCGCCACGCCGATCGGATCGTGGTGATGGACCACGGCCGCATCGTCGAGAGCGGGCGACACGAACAACTGATCGGGGCCGGCGGGGCCTACGCCAACCTCTGGAGGGTGCAGGCTGGTCTGCGCGACGGCGAGGCCCTCAGCCTCTGAGGCCTGCGGCGCCACCGGGCCAGACCGTACCCCCGGGTCGGGAGATCCCTACCAGCGCAGGGCTTCTGCCCACCATCAGCCCTCCATAGGCTCAATCCATCGTGTTGTTCCCCAGCCGTGATGGAAGGGTCCTTTCCCGGCCCCCAGGCCGTCCCCGAGGCCATCAGCTTCCGCCAGCTCAGCAGCCTGCTGGAGAACGCCGCGGCCGATGGGTCCACAGCGGGTGAAGCCAGCGAAGGGCAGCTGGCCCAGCTGGAGCGGCTCCTGGAGGCCTATGCGCGCATCGGCCGCACCGTGCTCGACCAGCTGGACCAGGACAGCGGCGAGCTCCAGGCCAACCGCACCACCCAGCAGCTGATGGCCCTGGGTGCCCTCGGCGCCCACATCCGCATGGGCCTCCATGCCCTGGCCGCCAGTCGGTCGTGAACCGGGCTCGGCGATCCGAGGGTCCGCTGCGGACCAGGTTCGCCCAGCACCGGCCAGCCCAGAAACTGACCGCCTGCTAGGTCGCAGAATGCAGCGGGTCAAGAGGCATGAAATAAGTTTTGAGAATGAAGAGTCCCGCCCTGAAGATGTCCCAGGCTCCCCGCCGCGATGGCCGCACTCCGGTGCTGCTCGCGGCTGCGATTGGCCTGGGGGGCGGACTGCTGCTGGCGGCCCCCCTCACCGAGCTGCTCCAGGGCCAGCTGCAGGAGCAGACCAAGGCCCTGATCAACCCCTTCAGCGCCTGGGCCGGCCTGGGGGATCAGGAGGTGGTGATCCTGGGCACCGATGTGGGCGGCGGCAACACCGACGTGATGTACACCCTGCGGGTCAAGGACGGGGTCACTCACCTGACCCAGGTGCCGCGGGACACCTACATCGACTCCAGCAGCTTCGGGCCGCTCAAGGCCAATGCCCTCTACGCCATGGGCGGACCGGAGGCCGTGAAGGGCGAGCTCTCCCGCCACCTGGGCCGACCGATCGACCACCACATCCTGGTGAACCTGTCGGTGATCCGGCGCCTGGGCGATGCCCTCGGCGGCCTGGAGGTGACCGTGCCCAAGCGGATGTACTACACCGATAACACCCAGGGGCTCTACATCGATCTCCAGCCCGGTCTCCAGACCCTCAAGGGCCGCGATCTGGAGGGCTTCCTGCGCTTCCGGCACGACGAGATGGGCGACATCGGCCGGCTCGACCGCCAGAAGCTGCTGCTCAAGGCCCTGTTCCAGAAGATCACCACCCCCGAGAACCTGGTGAGGCTGCCTGCCCTGCTGTCGGCCGCCGGCAAGGACCTCAAGACCGACCTGGGCCCCATGGAACTGGGCGGTCTGATCACCGCCATGGGTGGCACCAAGCTCGATGCGGAGCGCCTCGGCGGCCGCCCCTTCGAGCGTGACGGCATCAGCTACTGGGAGGCCGAGTGGCCCGCCCAGGCCGCAGCAGGCGCGGCCGGGGCCGCCGCCGGGGCCACCAGCGACCGCTACCGCTTCCTGTTCTGATCCTGGGGGGTAGCGACTCAGCAGCCCCGGGTGTTCGGCAATCTCAGGGCTTCTCGGCAATCGCCGGCTGCTCGCCCGTGCCTGGCCGTACCGCCAGGTCAGCCACTTCGGCCCTGTAGGCCGCGGGCACCAGCACCAGGAACAGCCACCACCACAGCAGCACCCCCGCCGCCAGGGGCACGGTGATCCACCAGCGCCCCAGCAGGAACCAGCTGCCGGTGACCACCGCCACTCCGCTCAGCAGGATCGACCAGGGCTGACACCACCAGGGCTTGTGCTGCCAGAGGGAGTCGGGGGCCGTTGCCTCGTCAGCCATTGCGTCACTCAGCCATCGGGTCTGTCCGCGCCGCGGCGGCGCTCGCCCGCGCGCCGATCGCCAGCGGCGCGGCGCTCCCGGCCAGCCCCCCCATCTGCCCCAGCCCCATGGACGCCGTGGTGATGGGCGCGGTGATCACTGGGGGCGGCATCGGCGTGAGCTGCGACCTTGGGCGCGGCGATGGGGCCCTCGCCGTGGCCGTTTTCGCTGCTGGAGAGGGTGATCAGGGCCAGGCCCAGGGCCGCCAGCGCCAGCACAGGCGTGGAGGCCGCCACGGTGACGCCCAGGGAGGCGGTGAACCAGATCGAGGCGGCACTGGTGAGCCCATGGACCTGGGGCGTGCCGCGCTTGCGCGTACCCCGGTCCACCAGAATCTCGCCGGCGCCGAGGAAGCCCACGCCAGTGGCCACCCCCTGGATCGCGCGGCTGCGGGCCTGGGGATCACCATCCAGGCCCGCCGCCGCCAGCACCATCAGGCAGGCGCTCAGCCCCACCAGCACGTGCACCCGCACCCGGTTGGGATGGGGCGCCTGGGTGTGGCGGGCGCGGTTGAAGCCCACGGCCAGACCGCAAAGCACGGCCAAGCCCATGCGCAGCAGGGCTTCAAGGTCCGGGGTGAGCTGCATGACCGGCATGCTCCCATGGTTAGGGCGGCAAGCCGGCGGGCGCCATAGGCTCCGGGCACCTTCGGGCCGTGGCCATCGGTGGATCCCCAGCTGCTGCGCCACAGCCTCAAGCTGGCGGTTGCCGCCCTGCTCACGGCCGCGGTGGCGATGTGGTGGGAGCGCATCGCCTTCCTCTGGTATCCGCTGCTGGCGGTGGTGGTGGTGGTCGACGACAACGACGACCAGACCCTGCGATCCGCCAGCGGCCGCATCCTGGGCACCCTGACGGGGGGCCTGGTCACCTTTGTGGTGCACACGGTCCTCGACGGCTGGATCGGGGTGCTGGTGTCGCTGCTGATCCTGCTGCCGCTGCTGCGCTGCTGCGGCTGGCAGGCCTCCGCCGGCACCGCCACCCTGGTGAGCGTGATGTTCCTGAGCGTCGCCCACTACGCCGCCCTCGACTGGACCTACGTGCTGGACCGCAGCCTGGACACGGCCGTGGGCTGCCTGATCGCCATCGGTGTGGGGCTTCTGTTCTGGCCCCGCAACGGCCTGCACCAGCTGCAGCAGCTGGAGGAGCAGCTGCGCGCGTCCCTGGCCGGGCAGCTGGGCCATTACGACCGCTGGCTGCGGGGTGAGGCGGGGCGCCCCCAGCCCCTGGCCGTGTCCCCCCTCAGCGAAGCCCTGCTGCGGATGGAGCAGCTGGTGCAGCAGGAGCGGCGCGGCCCCCACCGCCGGGGCCTGGCAGGTGGCCGCTGGCCCCAGCGCCTGCTGCTCTGGCAGGCAGTCCATCACCACTGGATCCAATGGGAACGGCAGCTGGGCGGGCTGGAGCTTCCCGGCAGCCCAATCGCCGATCCAACGATCCCCGGCCGCATCGCCGATCAACCGATCGCCGGTCGCGTCGCCGGCCCCCTGCAGGCCAGCATCGCGGCCATGGCCGACCTGCTGGAAGGGGGCCCCCCCATCGGGCCGGAGCGCCGCCCAGGCACCTGGCAGGCGCTGGCCGCCGCCGCGGGTCTGCCGCTGCTGCCGCTGCTGGCCCTGGCGGAGGAGCAATACCCCCTGCAGGCGAGCCTGAGCAGCCTGGCCCTGCTGCGCCGCGCCACCAACGTCGCCCCACGGGCGGGATCTGGGATTCGGACAACCGGAGCAGCTGGCGGCCCCCGGGAGGCGCTGTGCTGATCACGCGCTCCGAGCTGCGGCTGGCCCTCACCGCTGGCCTGGCCAACGCCTTCAGCCAGCTGGGGGGCCTTCCCTACGGCTACTACATGCCCCTGGCGGTGCTGGCGGTCTGCACCGGCTCCTACGGCGGCTCCCTGGCCCTGGGGCGCCAGCGGCTGCTGGGATCGGTGCTGGGGGCGGCCGTGCTGCTGGTGGCCTCGGCTGGACTGGGCAGCCTGCCGCTGCCGCTGGGGATCGCCATCGCCCTGGGTGGGCTGCGGCTGCTGGGCGGAGCCCTGGGGCTGCAGGTGGGCTACAAGGTGGGCGGCATCGTGCTGGTGATGGGCTGGGTGGTGCACGACAGCCAGCTCGGCACCTGGGTTCCCCTGCGCCTGTTCTGGACCGCCCTCGGCATCCTCTGGGCCCTGCTGAGCCTGCGCCTGTTCTGGCCGGCCCGGGCCCTGGATGCCGCCCACCGCGACTTCGCCACACTGGTGCTGGCCCTGGCGAACCAGCTGGAGCAGCGGGCCGAATCGGTGGGGCCGACAGGGTCGGATCGGAGGGCGGCACCGCCACCCTCCAGTGCCGGCCTGCGCAGCCAGCTGGTAGGGCTGCGGCGGCAGATGCAGACGGTGGCCGCGGAACTTGGCAGCAATCCCCAGCACCACCCCAGCTACAGGCACCTGCAACGGCTCGACGTGGCCTGCTCCCGCCTGATCGGCGTGGTCGATGGCCTGGGGCGCCAGGCGCCAGCAGCCACCGAACCGTCACGGCAGGGGCAAGCCACTCTGGAGCACCTGCACCGGGGTGAAGCCGAGCTGCTGGCCTGGCTCGCCTTGCGGTTGCGCCACTGGGCTGGGGCTCTGACCAGGAGCGGTGCGGGCCGTTCGGCCTCAGCAGGACGCAGCGCACAGCGCCAGCCTCTGGATCCCCCAGCCAGCTGGTTGGCCGTGGAGAGCTGGCTGCTGGCCCCGGCCCTCGCCACCGCTGGGGATCCGGGTGAACTCGAGCTACCGCAGCTGGAGCGCATCGCCACCCGTCTGATGCTGTGCCGCCAGGCCCTCGCCAGCGTGGCCCGCCTGGAGCAGGGCTGGCCAGAGCTTCAGTCGGGCCGGGAGGCCAGCCAGCGCTCAATCCGGTAGCCCAGCAGCACAAGCAGCACCACCAGCCAGAACCAGAGCTCCGGTGGGTTGGCATTGCAGAGCACGATCAGCAACACCAGCTCACTGACCAGCCAAGGCAACTCCTGACGCAACAGCGGGTTTCGGAACCTCGGGCGGGGAAAGGCCATGGCAATCAGGGCAGGGCGCCGGGCTGGCGCAGGAACGGCCTGTTCCAGAGGCTGTCGATTCTCAGGCTGCGGTACCCGCCAGTGAGGGAGCGCAGGCCCGGAATCACATAGCTGATCGGACTCCGCCATTCCACATAGGCATGGCTACTCACGGTGAGTCCTTCGCGCACCGGGAAGACCCCACTGCCACCGGAGAGTGTCCAGCGGTAGCCATCGGTGCTGCGGGGGTCGCGAAGGAGGCGTATATCGGCGCGCATCACCGGCCCACCCTTGCTGAGTTCCCGGGCCAGCTGCGGGTTGCCGATCGTCGTCGAGATGTCGTCCTCGGTGGCAGGCAGGGTCAGGACCCGGCTCACCGTGCCCACGATGCCCCCGAAGCGCCCCCGCTGGTTCCACATCGGGACCACCTCCACCGGCAGCCCCAGGGGCAGGCGCCGGGCATCGGCGGGATCGAAGTAGGCCACCGCCATCAGCGGAGGCTGCTTGGCACCGGGCGCGATGGGGCGGCCGATGGTGCCCAGCCGTTGCCCGGTGCCCACGGTCTGACCGGGAATCACCTGCAGGTCGAGCACGGTGCCGTCCCGTTCGGCCTCGACCTGGCCGTCGTAGGCGATCCTGGCTTCGGTGACCCGGATCTGGCGCTTGAGATCGTCGATCTCATAGCGCCGCTGCTGGGCCTCGCTCTCGATCTGGAGCTTCACCTTCTGGTAGTTGGTGAGCACCGTCTTCTCGTCGATTGCGACCTGGTCGAGATCGACGCCCGTGCTCGTGAAGCCCTGCTCCGCCGCCACCACGGCGTTGGAGAGCGGAGCCACCACCTCGCGCTTGGCCAGCCACTCCAGGCTGCTGAGCTTGTCGGCATAGGTGGTCTTCAGGCGCTGATAGCGACGGCGGTCGCCCTGCAGCTTGGCCAGGGCGGTGTCCACGCTCAGCTGCTCGCTGGTGAGCCGCAGCCGATCACGACGATCGAGATCGCGGTTGATGCGCTCCAGCTGGGCCAGGTTGCCCTTCTGCTGCTGCAGCTGCCGCTCCAGCACGGGGAGATAGAGCTCCATCAGCACCTGCCCCCGGCGCACCGCTTCGCCCACCTGGACGTGGAGGCGCCGCACCTGGCCACCGGCGCGGGCATCGAGGATGCCGGCGTCGTTGGGGTAGAGGAGCACCCCATGGCCCATCACCTCGGTGGGGACTGGCCAGAACAGCCCCCAGAGCAGCAGGGCCCCGCCCATGCCGGCCAGGCAGACCCCCACCTGGCCGTGCTCGCCGAGCCCCCGCCAGCGGCCATGCAAGCGCTGGGGCCACGCGGATTCGGGGGGAGGTGGAGACGGCACCATGGCGCCCAGCTTGGGGCAGGCTGACCCGATTGAAGCAAGGCCGGCAGAGGGCAGCGCCAGGAGTTCAAACGGCTCAGATCGATCGAGCAAACTGGGCGCCGCTGGCGGAACCTGGGCAGATGGGCACGGCTGCACCGCATGGGAGCTGGCGGGGCGCCCTCGCAGGCGTTCTCACCGCGCTGATGGCCCTGCCCGCCCCCAGCCAGGCCCAGAGCCCGGGCACCGCGCTGTTGGAGCGCAGCTGGCGGGAGCTGGATCAGCAGCTGCGGGCCCTCGATGCCCTGATCCCACCCGACCCCGAGCCGGGCGCCAACCGCAGCGCCGGTGGGCTCACCCCGAGCCAGCCCCTGCCGGAGGCCCTGCTCCAACCCAACCGCCCCGCCACGGGTGCGCTGATGCGGCCTGCCGCCACACCGGTCCCGCCCCTGAGCCTGCCGACCGCCTCCAGCCTGCAGACAGGGGGCGTCCAGAGCCTGAGCCTGGAGCAGGCCCTGGCGATCGCCTTCGCCAACAGCGCCACCCTGCAGGCCCAGCGGGAGCTGGTGGCAGCGGCCCTGGCGGAGCTGCAGGCCCAGCTGGGCAGCTACTGGCCGCGCATCAGTGCCTTCGCCAATGGCAGCAGCGGCCAGAGCAGCCTCTACGCCAACGCGCCGGTGGGCAATGGCCGGCTGGGCCTGGGACCCCAGTTTTCGGCCACGGGGCTGCTGGGCGCCAACGGCCAGGCGACGGCCGGCGCCTTCTACGTTCCCAGCGGCGGTTCCGCCTCCCTCACCACCACCACCAGCGGTGGCACAGCGGGTCTGCAGCTCGACTATGCCCTGATCGACTTCGCCCGCACCCCCACGGTGCAGGCGGCCCGGGCACGGTTGCAGCGGGAGCGGCACAGCTACGCCAACCAGCTTCGCCTGCTGCAGCTGCAGGTGAGTGAGGCCTACTACCAGCTGCAGCAGGCGGATCAGACCGTGCGCATCCAGGACGCCGCCGTGCGCAACGACCTGCTGATCCTGCGGGATGCCCTGGATCTCAAGCAGGCCGGCCTGGTGCCGCGCCTCGATGTGCTGCGGCGACGCGCCATCGAAGCGGCCAACCAGGAGACCCTGATCCAGGCCCTGGCGGATCGGGCCGTCGCCCGTCGCCAGCTGGCGGTGTTGCTGAACCTTCCACCGGGCCTGACGCCCAGCGCCGGCGATCCGATCACGCCGATGCCCCGGTGGCCCCTCAACCTGGAGGAGAGCCTGCTGGGCGCCTACCGCGGCAACCCCGAACTGGAGGCGATCCTCGCCACCCGTGAGGCCCTGGCCCGGCAGCGGGATGCCACGGCGGCTGCGCTGCTGCCCAGGCTGTCGCTGTTCGCCAATGGCGGCGTCTACGGCAGCAACGCCAACAGCTCGAACGTCAGCGCCAGCAACGGCGGCTGCTGCGGCAGCACGGTGATCCCGGTGCAGAACAGCAGCGGCGGCGAGTGGTCGGTGGGGCTGAGCCTGCAGTGGCTGCTGTTCGACGCCGGCAGCAGCGCCGGCCAGGCACGCGCCCTGGCCCGCCGCGAGGCCGCCACCAGTCAGCAATACGCCGCCCAGCGGGATGCCATCCGGCTGAGGCTGGAGCAGGCCTTCTTCAGCCACGAGGCCAGCCTGGCAAAACTCTCGGCGGCCCGCTGGGGTGTCGCCGCCGCCCTTGAGGCCTTCCGCGACGTGACCCTGCGCTACCGCACCGGCCTCTCCAGTGAACTGGATCTCTCCAATACCCAGGAACGGCTCATCGCCAGCCTGGTGCAACGGCTCAACGCCACCGTGGGCGTGAACATCAGCTACGCGCGGCTGCTGCGGGAGCTGCTGCCGATGCCCCTGGATCCGCAGGCACCACTCACACCCCAGCTCAACCTGCCGCCTGGGGCAGCAGCCCAAGCCGCTGCAGGGAGTCCAGGGCCTGGCCGCCAGGATCAGCCAGGCACTCCGCCAGCAGGGGCGCCAGCACCGGGACCTGGGCAAAGCCGCCGCTGAAGCCGCTGAACACCCACAGGCCTGGGGCCCCGGCCACGGGTCCGACCAGGGGTTGCCCTTCGCTGCAGAAGCTCACGCGGGCCTGGCGGTAGCGGGCCGGCACGGCCTGCCAGCCCAGGGCCAGGGGCTCCAGGCCCCGGCGCAGGCGCTGCTCCATCCGCTGGGGGTCGGGCTCCGGATCTGCCGGGGCGCCGGAGCTGGTGTCGGCCGGCCGCACCAGGGTGAGCTGGCCCACCAGGGCGCCACGGCCCCGCGGCACCACGCCAGGATCCACGATCCAGGCCTCGGCCTGCAGCTGCGGCGCCCGCCGCTCCAGATCCGCCCGCTGGAACTGCAGCGGCAGCTGCAGCTGATCGGGCTGCAGCTCACGGGGACGGGCCTGCAGCTGCAGCACCCCTGCCCAACTGCTGCGCAGCCGCACCGGCAGCTTCGGCCAGAGCGCCCGGCAGCCACTGCCCGCCGCCAGCACCACCTGGGCGGCCTGCAGCGGCGGCCCCTCCACCAGGTCCACGCGCCAGCCGGCACCCGAGCGCTCCAGACCCTGGGCCTGGCCCCGCCGCCGCTCCACCCCCGCCGCGGCCAGCACGGCCGGGAGCCGCTGGCCGAAGACCTCCCCATCCACCTGCGACACGGGCAGGGGCAGGCGCCAGTGGGCGGGATGCCAGCCCAGGGCTCCATGGCGATCCTCCAAGACCCGCCAGCGCGCACCCGCCTGGGCGGCAAGCCGGGCCAGACCCGTGGCGGCCAGCGGCCAGCCAGGGATCACGCCGTAGCTGAGCTCGGTGGCGGTCTCACCGGATCCGGGATCCAGCAGCGTCACGGCCAGCCCGCGCTCGCGCAGAGCCAGGGCCAGCAGAGATCCGGCCAGCCCCCCGCCGATCACCAGTCGCTCCGAGGAGAACTCCCCGGCAGGCACCGCCATCAGATCTGCAGCGTGAACGACTGGATCACCTGGTGGAACAGGACCTTCACCCGCGGCCAGCGCGCCTCGTTGGTGCTGGCGGCCAGGGTGTACAGACGGCCGCGGTCCACCACAACGGTGGCCAGCTCGTGGCGGTCCCGGTCGCTCAGGTGCACGGAGTACTCAAGGTCGTAGAAGGTGCGGCCGCCGTCCAGTCGCTCCTGGGCCTCCACCAGTTCGGCCTGCCGGCCGCTGCCCTCGGGCGCGATCACCACGCGGCGCAGCTTCTCGCCCACCGCCACGGCACTGCCGAGGGACTCCAGGTCGTTGGTGGCATTCACATCGGAGATCACCAGGCTGAGGGTCTCATCGCTGTTGATCAGGTCGTGGAACACCACCTGGGGCCCATCGCTCACCTGCACCCGTGTCCAGCCGGTGGGGTAGAGGAAGGCGTAGCGGCCATCGGGGCTCTGGAAGGAGTTGAGACCGGCTGCCGCGGCGCTGCAGCCCACCAGCGCCAGGCTCAGCACCACTGCGAGGGCCAGGCCCCGGGCCCCGGCCCCGAGGCGCCCGTGCAGGCGCGTCCAGATCGAGCGGAGGGGGGCCAGGAGCACGGATCGGGGGAGCGAGTGATGGCCATTCTCCCGTCCGCAGGGCACGGGCGCTGCCGGGGCTGGCGGTCCGGCGGCCGCCGCCGTGGCAGCGCCCCTAGATTCCAGCCATCTGCAGCAGCGCCCTGAGCGGCTTCACCCGCCCCCTGGCCCGCCTGATCGACCAGTTCGAGCGGCTGCCGGGCATCGGTCCGCGCACGGCCCAGAGGCTGGCCCTGCATGTGCTGCGCCAGCCCAGCGAGCAGATCCAGGCCTTCGCGGATGCGCTGCTCACGGCCCGCAGCCAGGTGGGCCAGTGCCAGCGCTGCTTCCACCTCTCGGCTGAGCCGCTGTGTGAGATCTGCCGCAACGAGAACCGCCAGACGGGCGTGCTGTGCGTGGTGGCCGACTCGCGCGACCTGCTGGCCCTGGAGCGCACCCGTGAATTCAAGGGCAGCTACCACGTGCTGGGGGGGCTGATCTCGCCGATGGATGGGGTGGGACCGGAGCTGCTGCAGATCCCGCCGCTGGTGGAGCGGGTGGATCGCGATGGCATCGAGGAGGTGATCCTGGCCCTCACCCCCAGCGTGGAGGGTGACACCACCAGCCTGTATCTGGCGCGGCTGCTCAAGCCCTTCACCGCCGTGAGCCGCATCGCTTACGGCCTGCCGGTGGGCAGCGAACTCGAGTACGCCGATGAGGTCACCCTGGCGCGGGCCCTGGAGGGGCGCCGGCCCATGGGCTGACCCCCACGAGCCACCCCGCACGCCGGCCATGGCCACCCGATCAACCCGCTACAGCGCCATCCCCCCGGCCCAGCGGCTGCCCGACTGGATTCACGCACCCATCGGCAACGCCTCCCAGCTGGAGACCGTGCAGGGCGTGGTGAGGCAGCAGCGGCTGCACACCATCTGCGAGGAGGGTCGCTGTCCCAACCGCGGCGAGTGCTACGCCGCCGGCACCGCCACCTTCCTGCTGGGCGGTCCGATCTGCACCCGCAGTTGCGCCTTCTGCCAGGTGGAGAAGGGCAGCGCCCCCACCCCGTTCGATCCCGCCGAGGCCGAACGGGTGGCGGAGGCGGTGCAGGTCCTGGGCCTGCGCTACGTGGTGCTCACCGCCGTTGCCCGCGACGACCTGCCCGACCACGGCGCCGGCCTGTTCACCGCAGCCATGGCGGCCATTCGCCACCGCAATCCGCTTGTGAGGATCGAGGTGCTCACCCCGGACTTCTGGGGCGGCCATCGCGACGAGGCGGAAGGTCTGGCGGCCCAGCGGCAGCGGTTGGGCACCGTGCTGGCGGCGGGCCCGGTGTGCTTCAACCACAACCTCGAAACCGTGGAGCGGCTCCAGGGCGAGGTGCGCCGCGGCGCCACCTATCGGCGCTCCCTGGAGCTGCTGGCCGCCGCCCGGGAGCTGGCCCCCGGAATCCCCACCAAGAGCGGCCTGATGCTGGGGTTGGGAGAGAGCTTCGAGGAGGTGGTGGCCACCATGGCGGATCTGCGCGCCGTCGACTGCCAGCGGCTCACCCTGGGGCAGTATCTGCGCCCCTCTCTGGCCCACATCCCCGTGGCCCGCTACTGGCACCCTGAGGAGTTCGCCGCGCTGGGCGCCATCGCCCGAGAGCAGGGTTTCACCCAGGTCCGCAGCGGCCCGCTCGTGCGCAGCAGCTACCACGCCGGGGAGCTGGCCTGAGCTGGTGAGCTCAGGGGCGGTGGGCCTGCCGACCCAGCACACGGATCCTGCTGGAACGGGGGTGGCACTGATCGGATAGCCACATCGATCCCCCATGGGCCAGGGCGCCATCGTCTCCGTGTTGTCCGTCGCGTCAGGAGAGCAGCACCACTGGTGGCTGCCACAGGGGCTGGACAGCCCGGCCAGGCTCTTCGATCAGCTCCGCTGCGCCGCCGGCGAACCCGATGACCTGGCGACCTGCCTGGGGGAGCGACTGAAAGATCTGGCCGGGGCCAGACGGGTGGCGACTCCCTGCTGGTCCCAGGTGCGCGACCGCTACCTCGTGGGCCTGCACGGATCGCCGCTCCCTCGCGTCGTGCTCTGCGGCTGGCACTCCCCGAAGCCTGGGGCCGGCTGGATCCGCAGCTTCGCCCCCCAGGAATGGCCCCAGCGGCGCCAGGCCCCACGGAATGGCGACCGTGCGGCGGAGCGGCCCTAGGGCGCGGGATCGATGGCCCTGGTGAAACGCACCTGACGCTTCACCTCCCGGAACCCCAGGGCGGCATAGAAACCATGGGCATCCTCACGGAGCACGTTGGCGCCCAGGTGAATGGACCTCACCCCCTGCTCCCGTCCCCAGACGGCCACGGCCTCCATCAGGGCCCGGCCCACCCCCTGCCGTCGGGCCGACCTGTCCACCACGAAGCCCGCGATCTCCACGTGGGCAGGCTCATGGGGCGGCTCGCAGAGGCGGCAGCTGGTCCAGCCCAGCACCAGCGCCTGCGGCCCCTCGGCCACGATCACCCGCTCCCGGTCCCCATGCCGTTGACGCTCCAGGAGGCGCTCCAGACGCCCGAGCACCTCGAGAGCGCTCACGGGGTAGCCCAGTTGGTCCGCCAGCTGCGCCAGAGCCGGCGCATCGGCGGCGGTGACCCCACGGCAGAGGACGGGTCCCAGCCTCATGGCTCCGGGGAACGGCTGGCCTGCGCCTCGCGATAGGCCGTCAGCCCACCGGCAATCGAGGTGGCCCGCCGGTAGCCGAGCTGCTGGAGCGCATCGGCGGCGAGGGCGCCGCGGTTGCCAGCGTTGCAGTAGCAGATCACCGGGGTGTTTCGATCGGGAACCCGCGCGGAGATCTCTTCAGCGAGTCGATCGAACGCCACCTGCGCCGCACCCTCGATGTGGCCAGCGGCAAAATCGGCGGCGCTGCGCAGATCCAGCAGCGGGGCTCCCTGGTCCCGCAGGGCCTCCACCTCGGCGGGGCTCAGCTCGGTGATCCTGGATCGAGCCTCAGCGGCCCTGCGCAGAAAGTCCGGGTCATGGACCGCCATGGTGGGTTCCGGTCAACGGGGGCCGCAATGTAGGGGACAGGTGCGACGGGTCGCTGTAGTTCCAGGGCCTTCGCGCCCGGGTGACGGTGCGACCCGAGACGGCTCGATGCTCAGGCCGGTCGCGCTGTTCACTCCCCCAGCAAGTGCTGGCAGCGCCGCAGCCCGCCGGCACAGTCACCCTCCATCAGCAGCCCCGAGCCGCCCCACAGCAGCCGGGGCCCCAGATCCAGGGGCCCGGCCCCCAGCTCCCGCTGCGGCCAAAAGCCCAGCCGTTGGAAATAACGCACCAGCCGTCTGTGCTGTTCAGGCCCATCGCGGATGGCGAGCAGCCGGGCCCGGCGGCAAGGGGTGGTCTCCAGGGCCCAGGCGAAGGTGGCGGCCCAGATCAGGGGGCCCACCCTGTAGCTGGTCTCCCCCCACACCCGCAGTGTGTCCAGATGCAGACCCGTCGCCGTCGGGACGGCCCACCCCTTCAGTTCCCCCAGCAGCAGGGGCGACTGGCCAGGCCGGGGCCGTGCCACCACCACCTGCAGACTCCAGACCCCCAGGCGGCGCGGGGCCCGCAGCCGCAGCAGCAGGCCGCGCCGGGCTGCCCTGGCTTCGATCGTTTCCAGGCCGATCGGAGGATCGACCACGGCGGGTGTGGTCATGGGTAGGGCTCCACCGCCACCACGGCGTCCAGATTCAGGGGCCCGTGGATGTGGGGGAACAGCTCATGGCCGCCCGGAGCGGGCTCCAGGGCCAGGGGCGCGGAGAGCCTGGCCGGATCGATCTCCAGCCGCAGCAACGGCGGCGCCTCGGCGAAGAAGCGAGCGTGGGTGGCCGCCAGCTGGTGCTCGAAGCTGGCGTGGATGAAGCCCACCTGCTCAAGGCTCTGCCCCCGGGTGGAGCGCCGGTAGCTGCCGTCGCGGCGGGCTTGCTCCCACTCGCTGGCCAGAGCCAGGTGATGCAGACGGCGATGGGAGGGGAACAGGCGTTGGGGATCCTCCGGCCGCCACGGGGAGACGGACTCCAGGGCCGCCGCCAGCTCGGGGCTGGCCAGGAACCGCCTCAGCCAGGCCTGCAGCGGAGCGAGATCCTCCAGGGCATCAAACCAGGCCGGATCGGCCAGGCGGAACTGACGCACGAACGGCAGCAACGCGGCATCAGCGAGCGAGGGCCGCTCCCCCAGCAGCCAGCCACCGGCCTGGAGCCAACCGTTCCAGTCCCGGAGAATCTCCAGAGCCGCCTGCCTGTTCTCCAGCGGGTCAGCGCCCGGGTAGCGACTGGCGTACTTGTAGCGGTCGAGATGGGGCTTGAACTGCTCGTCGTTGCAGGCGATCAGATCGGCGATGCGCTGCCGCTCCACGATCGCCTTGGTTCCAGGTCCCCGGCGGAGCCAGTCGCCCGGATCGTGCTGGTCCAGGGCCCAGCCCATCAGCTCCAGGCTCTGCTCCAGAACGGAGCCATCCCCGAGCACCAGCACGGGCACCGTGCCCTTGGGAGAGGCCGTCAGCAGTGGGCTGGGCTTGGCCCTGAGGTCCACCTCCCGCAACTCCACCACCAGACCGGAGACCGCGATCGCCAGCCGGGCCCGGATGGCATAGGGGCAGCGCCGGAAGCTGTAGAGGATCGGCAGCGCCCCGATGCGGTTGGTCACGCCCCCTGGCCTCCCCGCGCCACAGCCCCCGGCGACACCCCCATGGGGACATCCCGGCGGGTGCGGGCCCGCTCCATCTGCCGCTGACGCTCGGCGAAGCGCTCGCGATCGGCCTCGCTGAACCGCTCGATGCAGTGACGACAGCTCACCCCCTCCCGGTAGCTGGGGAGGGCCCGATCGGCAGGTGAGAGGGGCAGGCCGCAGGCATGGCAGAGGCTGTAGATCCCTGGCTCCAGCCGGTGATTCACACTCACGCGCCGGTCGAACACGTAGCACTCCCCCCGCCAGCTGCTGCCCTGCTCGGGCACCTCCTCCAGATACTTCAGGATCCCGCCCTGGAGGTGATGCACCCCGGCGAAGCCCTGCTGCTGCAGGTAGGCCGTGGCCTTCTCGCAGCGGATACCGCCCGTGCAGAACATGGCGATCGCCTTGGGCCGGCGCTGAGCCACCAGGGGCCGCAGCTCCTGCTCCACCCAGGTGGGGAACTCCCGGAAGCTGGCGGTGCCGGGATCGAGGGCGCCCTCGAAGCTGCCGATCGCCACCTCGTAGGCATTGCGGGTGTCGATCACCAGGGTGTCGGGGTCGCGGATCAGCTCGTCCCAGTGCTCGGGGGGCACGTAGGTGCCCACCTGTTCAGCCGGCTTCACCGTGGGGCAGCCCATGGTCACGATCTCGCGCTTGAGCCGCACCTTGAGCCGGTGGAACACCGGCTGCGGCGCCCAGCTGAGCTTGGCCTCCAGGTTCGTCAGGCCCGGCAGGGCCCGCAGCCGCGCCAGCACCCGCCCCACCCCGGCCGGCGGCCCGCTGATGGTGCCGTTGACGCCCTCACCCGCCAGCAGGATCGTGCCCCGCACAGTCCCAGCCGCCGCCAGAGCCTTCAGCTCCTGCTGCAGCTCCAGCAGGCCTTCCATTGCCGCAAAGCCGTAGAAGGCCGCCACCTGCACTGTCATGGCCGACCTCAGCGGGAGGGATCGAGCCAGGGGTTCACGCCCGCGGCCGCCAGCAGCTCGCGGTCAGCGTCCACTGCGGAGTTGCCGGTGGTGAGCAGGGTGTCGCCGTAGAAGATCGAATCGGCGCCCGCCAGCAGGCAGAGCACCTGGCCCTCGCGGCTCATGGTTTCGCGGCCCGCGCTGAGCCGCACCCGACTGGTGGGCATCAGGATCCGGGCCACGGCCACCATCCGCACCAGCTCCAGCGGATCCACCGGCGGCTGCTCCTGCAGCGGCGTGCCCTCCACCGCCACCAGGGCATTGATCGGCACGCTCTCGGGATGGGGGTTGAGGCTGGCCAGCACCTGCAACAGGGAGGCCCGGTCCGTGGTGGTCTCGCCCATGCCGATGATGCCGCCGCAGCACATGGAGATACCGGCCCGGCGCACCCGCGCCAGGGTTTCCAGCCGCTCCTGATACGTGCGGGTGCTGATGATCCGGTCGTAGTGCTCGGGGCTGGTGTCGAGGTTGTGGTTGTAGGAGGTGAGGCCGGCCTCCGCCAGCCGCGCCGCCTGGCTGTCGGTGAGCATGCCGGCGGTCACGCAGGCCTCCAATCCCAGCTCCCGCACCCCACGCACCATCTGCAGCATCGCCTCAAATGGGGCGCCATCGCGGATGTCGCGCCAGGCCCAGCCCATGCAGAAGCGGTGGGCTCCGGCCTGCTTGGCGGCCCGGGCCCGCTCCAGCACCGGCTCCACCTCAAGCTCGGGCCGGCCCGTTACATCGCTGCTGTTGTGCAGCGACTGGGGGCAGTAGGCGCAGTCCTCCTCGCAGCCGCCGGTCTTGACGCTCAGCAGCGAAGCCAGTTGCACCCGGTAGCCGGGATTGGCGGCGCGGTGCACAGCCTGGGCCCACCAGAGCAGGTCCATCAGGGGCAGCTCCAGCAGCGCCTGGATCTCTGGGACCGTCCAGTCGTGACGGATCGACGGTGCCGGCGGAGCCCCGGGGACGGCGTTGGCGGCGGTGCTGGCGTGGTAAGCGGGGGTGGCGATCAAGGCGGGGTGATCAGGGGGAGACGGGATCGACGCCGCCGAAACGGCGCTGGCGGCCCTGATAGTCCTGCAGGGCCAGGGTCAGGGACTGGGCGTCGAAGTCGGGCCAGAGCACATCGGTGACGTGCAACTCGGCATAGGCGAGCTGCCAGAGCAGAAAGTTACTGATGCGCTGTTCACCGCTGGTGCGGATCAGCAGGTCAGGGTCGGACTCGCCGGCGGTGTGCAGCTCGGCGGCGAAGGCAGCCTCATCGATCGCCGCCGGATCCAGCTCCCCACGGGCGACCTGGTCCGCCAGGCGGCGGGCGGCGCGCACCAGCTCGCGGCGGCCGCCGTAGTTGGTGCAGACGTTGAAATGGATGCCGACGTTGTTGGCGGTGCGGGCCTCGGCGCTGGCGATCAGCTCCTGCAGGCCTGTGGGCAGCTGCTGCAGATCACCGAAGAAGCGGATGCGCACCTGCTCGCGCTCCAGACCCTCCAGTTCGCGGGCCAGCACCCGCTCGAACAGGGCCATCAGGAAGCTCACCTCCTCACCGGGCCGGCTCCAGTTCTCGGTGGAGAAGGCGTAGGCCGTGAGGGCGCCGATGCCCCAGTCGCTGCAGAGGCGCAGGGTGCGCTTGAGGGCCTCCACCCCCTCCCGATGCCCCATCACCCGCGGCAGGTTGCGGCGTCGGGCCCAGCGGCCGTTGCCGTCCATGATCACGGCCACGTGGGCCGGCAGCCGGGTCGGATCGAGGTCCGCCGGCAGGGCCTGCAGCACGGGTCGACTCCCCTGGGATGGATCGGAGGTCGCCAGGGCGCGACTCATGGATGACGATCGGGCGAATCCGCTGACACGCTACGCCCACTGGCCGATGGCAACAGCGGGGCAGGATTGGCAGCCGCCTTTGCGGCGGGTTTGACGGAGCCCTTGCCGCCAGCCTTGGTGGAGCTCTTGACCACAGCGGCGCTGAGCAACTCCTGGAGGCGACTGCTGGTGATCGGGCGCTCCAGCCGGCCCTGACGCGCCAGCGACAGGGTGCCGGTCTCCTCGGAGACCACGATGCAGAGACAGCGATCGAAGCGCTCGGTGATCCCCAGGGCCGCCAGGTGGCGGGTGCCGTAGCGGTTCAGGCCCTGGTGGCGCGAGAGGGGCAGGATCACCCCGGCCGAGAGGATGCGGTTGTCCTTGACCAGCACAGCTCCGTCGTGGAGGGGCGTGTCCTGGGCGAAGAGATTGAGCACCAGATCCACCGAGAGCTGGGCATCGAGGGCGATGCCGGGATTGAGGAAGTCCTCGGGGCGCAGATCACTGCCCAGATCCAGCACGATGAGGCCACCGCGCCGCAGCTGGGACAGGCGCCCCGCCGCCTCGCTCAGCACCGCCACCGAGCCCGAGGCGAGCTGGTCGGCCCGACGACTGCCGAACAGCACATCAAGCCGGCCAGTGCCGAGCAGTTCCATCAGCCGGCGCAGCTCCCCTTGCCAGAGGATGGCCAGGGCCAGGCTGCAGGCCAGCACCAGGGCATCCACCAACTTGCTGGTGAGCGGCAGATCGGCGTAGCGCTGCACCACCCAGGCCAGCGCCACCAGGGTGAGATAGCCCCGCAGCAGCCAGAGGGTGCGCGGCTCGTTCACCCGCGACAACAGCACCATGCCAAGGGCCGTGGCGAAGAGCAGATCCAGCAGCAGCCTCAGATCCAACGGCCCGAGCCCAAACACCGCCCACTGCCCCCGTGCTCCGGGTCAGGCTACCGGCCGCAGGCGCTCGGGCAGGACGTCGTAGCGCAGCAGCTCCTCTGGCCGCTCACGGCGCTGCACCAGATCAGCCTGACCATCGCCCACCAGCACCGTGGCGGGCCGGGGGATGCGGTTGTAGTTGGAGGCCATGGAGGCGTTGTAGGCGCCGGTGGCGAACACGGCCAGCACCTCGCCGCTGGTGGCGGGAGGCAGGGCCAGGTCCTTGAGCAGCACGTCGCCGGATTCGCAGTGCTTGCCGGCCACGGTCACCGTCTCGCTGGCCTCGGCCTCGGGCCGCTCCGCCAGCAACGCCGTGTAGCGCGACTGATAGGTGATCGGCCGGGGGTTATCGCTCATGCCCCCGTCCACCGACAGGTAGGTGCGGATTCCGGGAATCTCCTTGCGGCTGCCCACCGTGTAGAGGGTCACGCCGGCGGTGGCCACCAGGGAACGCCCTGGTTCACACAGCAGCCGGGGCAGCTCCAGGCCACGTGCCTGGCAAGCGGCGACCACCGCCTCAGCCACGGTGCGCACCCACTGCTGGATCGACGGGGGATCGTCGCTGGCCACATAGCGGATGCCGAGACCGCCGCCTACGTTCAGATCGGTCACGGGATGGCCGAGGGAGCGGGCCAGGGCCAGGGCATCGGCCAGTACCGCCGCAAGATCGTGGTGGGGCTGCAGCTCGAAGATCTGGGAGCCGATATGGGCATGCAGGCCGCTGAGGCGAGCCCAGGGGCAGCCGGCCAGGTGCTTAAGCACCGGCTCCAGCTGGTCGGGGTCAAAGCCGAACTTGCTGTCGAGGTGGCCGGTGCGGATGTACTCGTGGGTATGGCACTCGATGCCGGGCGTGAAGCGCAGCATCAGGTTCACCGGGGCCGTCGGCGCCAGGGCCGCCAGGTTCTCCAGGTCGAACCAGTTGTCCACCACCACAGTCACGCCGCGCTGCACCGCCAGGTCCAGCTCCTCAAGCGACTTGTTGTTGCCGTGGAAGACGATCCGATCGGGCGCCATACCGCCGTCCAGGGCCGTGAGCAGCTCGCCGGCCGACACTGCATCGAGGCCCAGCCCCTCGGAGGCCACCAGGGCGGTGATCGCCAGGCTGCTGTTGGCCTTGGAGGCGTAGAGGGCCAGAGCCTCGCCGGGGTAGTGGGCGGCCAGAGCGTCCCGATAGGCGGCGCAGGTGCCCCGCAGGGTGGCCTCATCCAGCACGTAGAGGGGAGTGCCGTAGCGGCGGGCCAGCTCGCCCAGGGCAATGCCACCCACCTCGAGCTGACCTTGGCCGTCGATGCGGGTGGTGAGCGGGGTCAGGTTGCGGTTGGGACTGGCCGCATCCCGCTCGACCTCGAAGGGGCGCGGAGCAGAGGTGGCCGCGGGGCTTCCTGCCCCGGCGCCAGCGGCATCGGCGCTGATCGCGGCACCGGAGGGGGCGCTGGCCGTGCTGCTGCTCATCTCGGGGCCGTATGACAGAACGAGTTGACAATCGTAGGCAGCACCCGGCCTGTCTTCCGTGCCCAGCGAATCCGACGCGCCAGCCCAGCCGGCGGCCACGACGGTGGAGGGCACGACCCGGGATGGGGCGGCCCCATCGACCCCGCAGCTGGCCCCCCTGACCCCGGCGGACCTGGAGGCCTGTCTGGGCCTGGACGCCGCTGCCCTGGGCGGCCTGTGGTCGGACCAGCAGTGGCACACGGAACTGGCGGCGGCGGAGCGCCCCGGGCTCGGCCTCTGGCAGGGGCGGGCGCTGGTGGGGCTGGCCTGCGGCTGGCTGGTGGTGGATGAGCTGCACATCACCGTGGTGGCGGTGGATCCGGCCCATCGACGCGGCGGCCTGGGCCGCCAGCTGCTGGAGGCCCTGCTGGCCGAGGCCGTGGGGCGCGGAGCCCGCCACGCCACCTTGGAGGTCGCGGCCGACAACGGCCCGGCCCAGGCCCTCTATCGGGCCCTGGGCTTCGAGACTGCAGGGGTCCGTCGCCGCTACTACCGCAACGGCCAGGACGCCCTGATCCAATGGCGTCGAATCGGGCGGGAGGCTCCGTCCTGCGACCGCTGAGCGGCTGTGCGGATTGCCGCCATTTTTTGATGCGAAGAACCGAAAGTTCAGTCGGTTGAATTGTTGGAAACACCTGGGCAGTCCAGCTGCGCTGCAACGGCTTTGCCCCCGTGGCCGCCGCAACCACACACCACCGTCCAACCCTGATAGGTTGGTGACACCCGCAAAAGGCACCGCCCCATGTTCGAGCGGTTTACCGAGAAGGCCATCAAGGTGATCATGCTGGCCCAGGAGGAGGCCCGCCGCCTCGGCCACAACTTCGTCGGCACCGAGCAGATCCTGCTGGGCCTGATCGGCGAGGGCACCGGTGTGGCCGCCAAAGTCCTCAAGTCCATGGGGGTCAACCTCAAGGACGCCCGGGTCGAGGTCGAGAAGATCATCGGCCGCGGCTCCGGCTTCGTGGCCGTGGAGATCCCCTTCACCCCCCGGGCCAAGCGCGTGCTGGAGCTCTCCCTGGAGGAGGCCCGCCAGCTCGGTCACAACTACATCGGCACCGAGCACCTGCTGCTGGGCCTGATCCGCGAGGGCGAAGGCGTCGCCGCCCGGGTACTGGAAAACCTCGGCGTGGACCTGGCCAAGGTCCGCACCCAGGTGATCCGCATGCTGGGCGAGACCGCAGAGGTCAGCTCCGGTGGCGGCAGCAAGGGCTCCACCAAGACCCCCACCCTCGACGAATTCGGCAGCAACCTCACCCAGCAGGCCGCCGACGGCAAGCTGGACCCGGTGGTGGGCCGCCAGAAAGAAATCGAGCGCGTCATCCAGATCCTCGGGCGCCGCACCAAGAACAATCCGGTGCTGATCGGCGAACCGGGCGTCGGCAAGACCGCCATCGCCGAGGGCCTGGCCCAGCGCATCAACTCGGGCGATGTGCCCGACATCCTTGAGGAGAAGCGCGTCCTCACCCTCGACATCGGCCTGCTGGTGGCAGGCACCAAATATCGGGGTGAGTTCGAGGAGCGCCTCAAGAAGATCATGGAGGAGATCCGCAGCGCCGGCAACGTGATCCTCGTGATCGACGAGGTGCACACCCTGATCGGGGCCGGTGCGGCGGAGGGCGCCATCGACGCCGCCAACATCCTCAAGCCCGCCCTGGCCCGCGGCGAGCTGCAGTGCATCGGCGCCACCACCCTCGATGAATACCGCAAGCACATCGAGCGCGATGCGGCCCTGGAGCGCCGCTTCCAGCCGGTGATGGTGGGTGAGCCTTCGGTCGACGACACGATCGAGATCCTGCGGGGTCTCAAGGAGCGCTATGAGGCCCACCATCGCCTCAAGATCGCCGACGAAGCACTGATCGCCGCCGCCACCCTGGGCGATCGCTACATCTCCGATCGCTTCCTGCCCGATAAGGCGATCGACCTGATCGACGAGGCCGGCAGCCGCGTGCGGCTGATGAACTCCAAGCTGCCCCCTGCCGCCAAGGAGGTGGACAAGCAGCTGCGGGAGATCCAGAAGCTGAAAGAGGACGCCGTCCGCGAGCAGGACTTCGGCAAGGCCGGCGAACTGCGCGACAAGGAAGTAGAGCTGCGCGATCAGATCCGCTCCATCCTGCAGACCCGCAAAGACGAAGAACCCACGAGCGAGCTCAGCAAGGAGGCCGAGGGAGCTGTGGCCGTGGCCGAAGGGTCTGCGGTTGATCGCAGCCCGGTGGTCACCGAGGAGGACATCGCCCACATCGTGGCCTCGTGGACGGGCGTGCCCGTGCAGAAGCTCACCGAGAGCGAGTCCGTCAAGCTTCTGAACATGGAGGAAACCCTCCACCAGCGCTTGATTGGTCAGGACGAAGCCGTCAAGGCCGTGTCCCGCGCTATCCGCCGTGCCCGCGTGGGGCTCAAGAACCCCAACCGTCCCATTGCCAGCTTCATCTTCTCCGGCCCCACCGGCGTCGGCAAGACCGAACTGACCAAGTCGCTGGCGGCCTACTTCTTCGGCAGCGAAGAGGCGATGATCCGCCTCGACATGTCGGAATTCATGGAGCGCCACACGGTCAGCAAGCTGATCGGCTCGCCTCCGGGCTACGTGGGCTTCAACGAGGGCGGTCAACTCACCGAAGCCGTACGCCGGCGTCCCTACACCGTGGTGCTGTTCGACGAGATCGAGAAGGCTCACCCCGATGTGTTCAACCTGCTGCTGCAGCTACTTGAAGACGGTCGCCTGACCGACTCCAAGGGCCGCACGGTGGATTTCAAGAACACCCTGATCATTATGACCTCGAACATCGGTTCGAAAGTCATCGAGAAAGGGGGTGGCGGTCTTGGCTTTGAATTCGGCGGTGGCGATGCCGAGGAGACCAACTACAACCGCATCCGTTCGCTGGTGAATGAGGAGCTGAAGCAGTACTTCCGCCCCGAGTTCCTCAACCGCCTCGACGAGATCATCGTCTTCCGTCAGCTCAGCCGCGACGAGGTCAAGGAGATCGCCGAGATCATGCTCAAGGAGGTCTTTGGCCGGATGGCCGAGAAGGGGATCCACCTCTCCGTCACCGAGGCCTTCAAGGAGCGTCTCGTGGAAGAGGGCTACAACCCCAGCTATGGGGCCCGTCCCCTGCGTCGGGCTGTAATGCGGCTACTGGAAGATTCCCTGGCCGAAGAGTTCCTCAGCGGCCGCATTGGCGAGGGTGACTCTGCCGTGGTTGATGTCAACGACGACAAGCAGGTGGTCATCCGCAAGCAAGGCGCCGTGGCCATCCCCGAGCTTGCCGGAAGCGGTGTCTGAACCAGCAGACTAACGGTGAATTCGTGATTGCAACTAACGTTGTAGCAGGGGCCCTTACCGGGCCCCTTTTGTCATGGTGAGAGCCCAGGGCAATCAACAGAATCGGAAAGAAGGACTGGAGGCTGTGGTAGGCAAACGCAGCACTGAGATCGATGCAGTCCTCCCGGTCCCAGAGGCGATAGGCCCACCAGCCGATCTTCACGGTGTGGCGGAAGCCCACACGACGGCCCATGAACTGGCTGCTCACACAGGCGGCGGCGGTGGGATCTCCAGGGTAGGGAGGGACCCTTCCAGGAATACGGCCCTGCCGGCCAAGCCTGCGGCAATCCCTGCGGCTGGCCTGTGCCTGTGCCTGTGCTGTGGCGAGGATGGCCAGGGCGCCATGGCGCTCCGCCACCGCGGTGCCGCAATCCTGTCCTGGCTGTGCGGGCAGGACAGTCCCCACGCCACAGCGGCCATCCAACCCGCCGGAGCCATCCATCAGCCCAACAAAAAAGCCACCCCGTAGGGTGGCTCTCTCGTCATCAGTCTTAGCCTCAGTCCTGTCATCAATACAACACTGACAAGACAGCTCTCACGAGGGGTGTCTTGTCAGAAGCTGCTGCCAGGACTGGCTGATGAAACCTGAACTCTCCGCTGCAAGGGAGGAGTCAGGCTTTGGCTGGAACAAGTTTTTACCTGGCATCGAGCTATTTTCGCAGGGGGCTACCC